>JANOQV010000001.1:0-3274 GCA_031414955.1 Pedosphaera sp.
GACGGGAAGTGATGGCAGGAGGCCCGGCGGCGTGCGACGCGGGCGTCCTCAATGGCCGGAACTGGGTTGCGCCAACTGCCGCGCGTGTTCCAACAAGGCTTTTTCCAGTTCGGCGATGCGGGCTTCGATTTTCTGGCGGTCGGCGCGGTGTTCGTCCATTTCGATCGGCGGAAACATGGACTCCGCGTAATACGGCAGATGACCCGAAGTCGTGTACATCTTCTCCCGCGCCAGATGCGGGGTGCGGACGCGGACGTAGCCCGCAGCGAACTCGGTCTCCTTCGCCAGCTTCTCCAGTTCCTCGACGAGCACCGTACCCTTTGGGAGCCACAGCGGCATGCCCGGCCCGACAAATTCCGTGTCAATCGCGAACAGCCCCATTTCCGCGCCGATCTTGCGATGGTCGCGGCGCTTGGCCTCCTCGAGCATTTTGAAATACTCGTCGAGCTGCGTCTTGTTTTTGAACGCGGTCCCGTAAATGCGCTGGAGCTGCGGCCCCTTCTCGTCGCCCTTGTAGTAGGCCGCCGCCACCGTCGTCAGCTTGAAGGCCCCGATGTTGCCCGTGCGCATGACGTGCGGCCCAGCGCAGAGATCGAGGAAGTCGCCGTTCTGGAAATACGAGATGGCCTCGCCCTCGGGAATCTGCGCAATGAGGTCGAGCTTGAATTTGCTCACGTTGCCGGGGCGCTCGGACAATCCGCCGAGCCGACCGCTCTGCGCATCCTTGATGGCCTGTTCGCGCGGCACTTCGATCTTCTGGAAGACGTTGTTGGCCTTGATCTCCTTCTTCATCTCCGCCTCGATCTTCTCGAAGTCCTCCGGCGCGATGCGGTGCTTCAACTCCAGGTCGTAGTAGAACCCGTTCTCCACCGGCGGCCCGTAGGCGAACTGCGCCTCCGGCCACAGCCGCAGAATGGCGGTGGCGAGAACATGGGCGCACGAGTGCCGGATGCGCTCCAGCTCCGTCATCTTCGCGCGGTCATCGAGCGTCTTGCGCTCGGGATTGAGTGCGTCGGGCGTAGCAGGTGGTTGCTGGTTTTCGTCGGGCATAAATTCAATGTCAGTTGCCGTCTGCGTGGCAGACCATGTCGATCACCACGGTGCTGGCGAGGATGAGCACGTGGTCTTCGCCGGCGGCGATGTCTACGCCATACGTGTCATTCCAGGTGAACCAGCGCTTTGACACCTCGGCAACTTTTCGACCGCCGCGCTCGAAGCTGTATTCCATGTCCAGGAAGCTTCCCTGCGCCTCGAGATCGTCCGGACCGGGCACATCCACGGTGAACTTGCAGCGGAACAGGGTGAAGAGATGTTTCTTCACCACCGCCAGCAGTTCCTCGCCCCGCGTGATCTCGTAGGTCGGCCCCCACGAGAGCAGCTTCTGCCGGATGTAGGCGAGTTCGTTCCCGTTCAGATCCTGGAAGGAAAGCTTCTTCACGAGGCTGAAGGCCCGTCCATCGACGGAGAAGACATCCTCGCCCGCCTCGTTCTTGATGCGGAAATCATCCCCCCAGCAAACCAGTTTTTGCTTCATCAGGTAGCGCATATTGGTGTCGTTTAGCTAAACAAAAACGCCCCGGACTGTGCAGTGCGAGGCGTGGCGTTCATCGATCCGTAGGATGAACGCTAAATCGTAGTCGTGGTGACTGAGTGCTTCAGAATCGCGCAAGGACGTTAGGAGCGCGGAGTCTTTGTTGGCAACAGAATTTCCAACGCGGCGAGGCGAGTTTCGTAATCCGGGCTGGCTTTCCTCTGTGGCTCTTTCAAGACTGCCTCATGCGAATTCTCATCGTGGAAGATGAGGCGGGGCTCGCCGATTCGGTCGCGCGCGGGCTGCGCGAGGAAGGCTTTGTCGTCGAGGTGTCTCACGACGGTGAGGACGCGCTTCACCGCCTCCGCACGGAGCCATTCGACCTGGCGATCCTCGATGTGATGCTGCCCAAGCGCGACGGCTGGACAGTGCTCGACACGTTGCGCGCCGAGCGGCGGGCCGTCCGCGTGCTGATGTTGACGGCGCGGCAGACCGTCGAGGATCGCGTGCGCGGGCTGGAGGCGGGCGCGGATGATTATCTGGTGAAGCCGTTTGCCTTCGCGGAACTGTTGGCGCGCGTGCGCGCGGTGCTGCGCCGGCCGGTGGCGGAGGAATCGTTGCACTTGCGCCATGCGGATTTGGAATTGGACTACCGCGCTCGCACGGTGACGCGCGCCGGGCAGGCACTCGCGCTTTCGGCGAAGGAATTTGCCGTGCTCGCCTTCCTGCTCCGGCATCCCGGTGAAGTCATCAGCCGCACGCGACTGGCCGAGGAGGTGTGGGACGAGAACTTCGATTCCTTCAGCAACGTCATCGACGTCACGCTGTCGCACCTGCGCGCCAAGGTGGACAAGGGTTTCGCCACGCCGCTGATTCACACCGTTCGCGGCGCGGGCTACGTGCTGCGGAGCGAGGGTGAGGCAAACGGCTGACGCGCGAACATGAATATTCTTTCATCCGTGTTTCATCGGCCTTTAACCAACGGCCTGCGAAGGTGGTGGTGTGAAGTCCCCGCTCTCGACGCCCCGCCCCGCGCCCAGGGCTAAGTTCATGCGGACGCTGCGCCAACGATTGCTGATCACGCTGCTGGTCTGGCTGGCCTTGGTGCTGGGGCTCTTTTGCGCCGTCGTTTATTTGCAGGTGCGGCGGACGCTCCAGGGTGATGTCGATCAGTTCGTGCGCGACAAGGCTTTCATCCTCGGTTACCAGGTCAACCCTTGGTATCCGGCGGGAATTTTTTACGACGAAAAGCCATGGCGCTCGGACCGTTTCACCGGCTACGGACAGACCTTCGACACGAACTGGACCCTCCTTATCAAGAGCAAACGTTTATCCGAGCCCATCCCACCCACAGAGGAACTCAAGCGCTTTGCCGCTCATGACCTGGGTGTGGTTACTCATGACGCCGTCGGGCCGGACGGCACGCGCTATCGCATGGCCACGGTGCGAATGGAGCGGGAGGGCAAGGCCGCCTTTTACGCTCAAGTCGGCGTGCTGCACAGTGAGGTGGATGCGCCGCTGCGGCAACTGCGCTTCTGGCTGGCCTTCAGCGCCATCGTCGGACTGACAATGGCTGGGCTCGGGCTGAACTACTTGATCCGCCAGTGGCACGCTCCGCTGTCCGCGCTGAGCGACACGGCCCGTCGAATCAATCTCGGGACGCTCAGCCATGAGCGTCTGTTTGTGCCTCCTGAGGCGCCCGAGTTGGGACAACTCGCCACCACTTTTAACGAATTGCTCGAC
>JANOQV010000002.1:0-9045 GCA_031414955.1 Pedosphaera sp.
CTTCGCTTGGGCGGCGCGCTTCCGGCGCCTGGCCCGCGATTACGAACGGCTGGCCGAAACCCTCGCCGCCTACCATTGGCTGGCTCTGGTCACCCTCATGCTCCCTTTGCTCCTCGCCTAGTGTGCATGACAGGCTCTAGCAGCCCAACGCCGATGGTTCGCTCAGTCCCGGGTGGCTGGCGAGATGGTTTCGACTAGGGATTGTCGGGAGCGGCGGCGGGCTTCCTCTTCGGCTTCGGCTTGGCGGTCAACTTCTCGAAGGTCGGCACTTGTTGCGCGGTGAGGAGGGGCTTGATTCTGGCGTAGGTGGCCTGATGGATTTCTTCCACCTTATTGGCGCGGTCCTTCATCGTCAGCGACTTGTCCTCGTCCAGCTTCGTCACTACTTTGCTTTCCTCATCCAACAGCGCTTTGACCTTGGCCTGCTGGTCGGCCATCAGATCCAACTCCTTGTTCCATCGCTTCAGGCGCATCTCGATGAGCAGACTCTGTGAATCTTTCGGAGGGGCCGCTTTGGCTTCCGCCGCGCGCGCCCAGGGCAGACAGAGCAAAGACCCGCACAACATGGCGGCGGACAGGAACAGCAACCGGAAAGTGATTTTCATGACACCTCTTCTGCCCGGCTCCGGCTCAAAGCGCAAGTCCGAGAATGAACGAATTCAGCAGTGGTCACCTGCGGCCGGACCGCGAGTCGGGATGGGTTGCGGTCAGAAAGTCCGGAGTCCCATGCCGGAGGCACGCCGACCAGAGCAGTCCACATCGCTTGTCTTTCTGCTGGTGGCAGTCCGGGCATTTGGCCTATGAAACTCCCAACAACCATTGAACTCTTGTGAACAATAATCTTTCTCGTCGCTCATTCGTGAAACAGTCGACCCTGGCCACCGGCGTTTTCGCGGTCGCCCCCTTTAACATCCTCACCGCCGCCAACGCCGGGGACAAAGTGCGCTTCGTGCAGATCGGTGGCGGTGGGCGGGCCATGTCGCATCTGGCCGCCGCAGTCAACGAACACTTGGTTGGCTTGGTGGAAGTCGATGACAACCGGCCGGCCGTCGTGAAGAGATGGATGAAGGACAAGCAGCAGGCCGATCCAGACAAGCTGCAGGTCTTCACCGATTACCGGCGCATGTTCGACAAGATCGGCAAGGAGATTGACGCAGTGTTCATCGCCACGCCGAACCACCATCACGCCCTGCCCGCGATGATCGCCTTGCAACTGGGCAAGAACGTCTATTGCGAGAAGCCCGTCTGCCACGACATCGCCGAGGCCCGCGCCCTGCGCGCGATGGCAGCCAAGACCAAGGTCGCGACCCAGATGGGCAACCAGGGCCATTGCGAAGACGGCTACCGCAAGCTCTGCGAATATCTCTGGGCCGGCGTGATTGGCAAAGTGACCGAGACTCATAGCTGGACGAATCGCGCCAACGGCGGCGAAGGCCCGCGTCCGGCCAAGGAAGCCGTCCCCGCCGGTCTGCATTGGGATGAATGGATCGGCCCGGCCCCCTATCGCGATTTCCACGGCGACGTCCATCCCCACGAGTGGCACGGCTGGTATGACTTCGGGAACGGCTCCATCGGCAACATGGGCTGCCACGTTCTGGACGGCGTGTACTGGGCATTGAAAATCGACCATCCCACCAGCATCGAAGTGGAGCAATTACGCGGCGGCAGCGACGAGCGTTACCCCACGGGTAGCCGCGTCCGCTGGGACGTGCCGGCGCGCGGCGACCTGCCGGCTCTGAAGGCTTATTGGTACGAGGGTTTGAACGCGAAGACGACCGGCAAGCCGCAGGGAAACTTGCGCGCCGTCAAAGGTGACGACCGCAATCTTCCCGCGCTCCTGCTCGAACTGCGCGCGAAATATCCCGACGAGGGACTGGATGCCGGCGACAGCGGCACGCTTTACGTGGGCGAGAAAGGGGTAATTTTCACCGGCACCTACGGCGACAAAATGCACATTGTGCCTTACGAAAAAATGCGGGAGACCACTGCCCCGGCCAAAACTCTGCCGCGCCCAAAGAGCGTTTTCGCCGACTTCCTCGACGCGGTTCGAGCCGGCAAGACCGAGACCGCCGTGCCCTTCGAATACGGCACCCGCCTGACGGAATTCTCCATCCTCGGCAACCTCGCGATGAAGGCGGGGTTGAACCAGAAAGTGATGTGGGACGGCCCCAACATGAAGGTGACAAACCGGCCTGAGTTGAACGCCTGGGTGCAGCGCCCGTATCGCCAGGGCTGGAAGGCGTGAGCGAAAGCAGGCTCGTCGCGGGGCAATCCGTCGAGTCCCTCGCTCGCCTCGGGCCTGCGGCTTTCCTCCCCAGCCACCTGCGCTTCGCTCCAGGGATCGTGGCCAGAGTATTCGCGACTCCTCCGCCTTGAGCTTCGCGCCTTGAACGGTGTGGAGCTTCAACCGATGCCAAGGCCAGTCCGGCCGGGAGCATCCTTTGGCCGTCGCGCCGTATGAACTGACGGAGTCGGAGGTTGGCGCGCTGTGGATTCGCTTCGCCACCGCTACCGCCGTGAAGTGCGAGGACGGGTTTGGTCCGGGTGTTCGGCCTTTCCACCACCGGCCTGGACGCGGAATCACTGCGCTCCTCGACCTCGGAGGACTTGTGGACCGAAGTGATCGCCCACGCGATCACCACCGCCCGCCGTCGCCTCTCCACCGGTGAAGCGCCGAAGAATGTGTCGCGTGGAGGTCGTCCGGCGGATTACGTATTTGTCTAACTATGAAACCGGTTGAACCTCGTTCCTTGTTCTGGCGGGCCTGGCGTTCTGTGCGCCGGCTGGTGTTTGTCTTCGCAGCGTTGGTTACGATGGTCGGACTGTTCTACCTGGTAGAAAACTGGCGAGGGCGGCGCGCGTGGGAAAACTACAGGGCGGAACTCATGACGCGGGGCGAGCGCCTGAATTTATCCGCCTACGCGGTGGCGCCGGTGCCGGCGGAACAGAATTTTGCCGAGACGCCGGTGCTCCGGGCGATGGCCTACAAGGGCAGGGTGGATTCGAACATCTGGGCCAGGTTCCAAGCTGTGCGCGGCGTTCAATCCTATTTCCCCATGGGGGGATCGGAACAGATCGGGAGGGAGAATGCGGAGCAGGTGCTGAACGCGTTCAAGGAGATCGAACCGGAACTTGCGGAGTTGCGTGCCGCCGCCAGGAGGCCGTATGCGCAATTCACGAACAACCAGGCCAACGCCTTTCTGGCGGACGGGCCTAACTTCGTCGCCCTGCGCATTATCTCGCAGTTCCTCACCATTCACGCTTTTGCCGAACTGGCCGCCGGGCACACGGACCGGGCCTGGGCTGATATTGAAGTGGTGCACCGGCTCGCGGACTCCCTGGGCGGGCCCTCCACGTTGGTGACGGCGATGATACGGACGGCCATTCTCGGACTGGCCATCCAGCCATTTGAGGAAGGGCTGGCCAGCGGGGCGTGGTCGGACGAGCAGTTGGCGGCGTTTCAAAAGTATTTTGAGTCCGTCGATCTGCTGGCGGGCTTCGACGCCGCGCTGCGGGGCGGGGAACGGAATGGGGTGGCGGGGCTGGTGGAAGACCTGCCCCGCAAGGAGTTCACGGAAATGATGTCCGGAAGGGAGGCGCAGAATTTGAAAGACTACGCCTTCAAACTGGCCATCCGGTGGTGCCCACGCGGGTGGCTTCATCAAAACGCGGTCAACTACAGCCGTGCGATGCAGAAGACATTCGAGGCTTATGATGTGCGCGCGCAACGGGTCTTCCCGGAGAAATGCGACGCGGCGCGCAAGTTCCTCGACACGCAGGTTCAGAGCTTCACTCCCTTCAAATACCTCGCGACCAGGGCGGTGCCGAACATCGCCCAAGCCACCCAGGCCACGGCGCAGAACCAAACCATGCTTCGTGAAGCAGCGCTGGCGTGCGCGTTGGAGCGGTATCGCCGGGCACGCGGAGAATATCCCGAGACGCTGACAGCGCTCGTGCCCCAGTTCATCGCCAAACTTCCGACCGATCTCATGACGGGTGAGGGCTTGAAGTATCAGCGTGTGGACAAGAGCCAGTTCAGCCTCCATTCCGTGGGCTGGAATCAGAAGGACGACGGCGGCGAGAGAACCAAGGACCGCGCGGCGGGCGATTGGGTGTGGCCCCCGGCAAGGCCATAGCGGGCGGCAGCATACGTCCGCTCAGAGCCGGTCTGAAAATTCGCTGGCGGAGTGCGCCCGTCCTCGGGCGCAGCAGTGTGCTGACGCCGGGCGCGTTGGAAAAATCCACGTCCTCAGGCTTTAGCACGTTGCTGCACCCGAGGACGGGCGCACTCCGGGGCGGATGGTCTGCGCCGCCCAGGCGACTTTTCAGACTGGCTCTAAGGTGGCGCAATGCGATAGAAGCGCACTGGGGGGAGCGTGAGCCGCGGGTCGTAGAAGGTCAGCCAGCCGGTCGTGTTCGTGAAGGTGCCGAGCGGTGTCCAGGCGGGCAGGGCGGAGGAGGTTTCGCAGCGCCAGACCTGGTTGAGTTTGCCGTAGGCAAGGAAACCCGCCGTGCCGTGGGGAGCGGGGAGCGGGTAAACGACGGGCATCATCCGTTCGAAAGTCGCGCGAAACTGGCGGAAGCCGCCGCCCACGCCGTTGTCGAAGTGTTCGGTGTGCCCGGTGCGATTCGTGGCGTAACCGTTGGTGATCCAACCGCCGAAGTTCACCTGTAATTCCACGCGATAGACGTCACCAATCTGCCCATAAAGATGAACCACGGCCCCGGTGCCGGTGGGCACGGGCGCGGAGATGATCAACTGGCTGACCACCAGCGAGACGGGCGCGCTGGTGACGGAGGCGGTTCCCGCCGTGACGACCACAGTGTAGTTGCTGGCATCGGCACGCAGAACGGGGTCGATGTTCAGAACGGCATTGGTCGCGCCGGTGATGCGGACGTTATTGGTCACGGCCTCCGAGCCTTTGCGCCACTGGTAAGTGAGCGCACCAGTGCCGTGGGCGAGGACGGAAAGCGTGACATGACCACCTTCAGTGGCGTGGCGACCGATGGGCTGCTCGTCGATGATGGGTGGATCGCCGATGGCTTTCTGGGCGGCGGCAACGCGCCAGCCTGAGAGGAGAAGGAGACCGGATAAAAGCAATTGCCTACCAAACGTGTTCACGGTCCGAAGAGGATGAGGGACCGGTTCGAGTTTCGCAACTGCGCAGTCGCGACTTCAGGCAATCATTTCCTTCACCACATGCCCATGCACATCGGTGAGGCGGAAGTCGCGGCCTGCGCTGCGGAAGGTGAGCTTCTCGTGATCGAAGCCGAGCAGCTTAAGAATCGTGGCGTGCAGGTCGTGGACGTGGACTTTGCTCTCCGCCGCCGCGAAACCAAATTCATCCGTGGCACCGTGGACGTAGCCGCCCTTCACGCCGCCGCCGGCCATCCACATGGTGAAGCCATGGTGATTGTGATCGCGGCCGTTGATCTTGCCCGCGTTTGAACCGGGCGTGGGCAACTCGACCGTCGGAGTTCGGCCGAACTCGCCGCCCCAGATGATCAGCGTGTCCTTCAACATGCCGCGTTGCTTCAGATCCTTGAGCAGTGCGCCAATGGGCTGATCGCATTCCTTGGCCAGTTTGCGGTGGTTCACCTCGATGTCGTCGTGATTGTCCCAAGGCTGCCCCGCGCCGTGCCAGACTTGCACGAAGCGCACGCCCTTTTCCAGCAGCCGCCGCGCGATGAGGAGCTGCCGCGCCTGCGTGCCCTCGCCGTACATCTTGCGGATGTTCTCCGGTTCCTTGGTGACGTCGAAGGCGTCGCTGGCATCCATCTGCATGCGGTAGGCCAGCTCGAAAGATTGCACGCGGGCTTCAAGTTGCACGTCGTTCTGGCGCTTCTCCAGGTGGCGGGCGTTGATCTTTTGCAACAAGTCGAGTTGGGCGCGTTGCTCGGGAGCCGAGGTGTAATTGTTGCGGATGTTCTCGATCAACTTTTCGATCTGCGTGTGCTCGGTGTTGATGTAGGTGCCCTGATAGACGCCGGGTAGGAAACCGCTCTGCCAGTTCTGCGATTCTTGAATCGGATAGCCGCCGGGGCACATGGAGATGAAGCCGGGGAGATTCTGGTTCTCGCTGCCGAGTCCGTAGGTGACCCACGAGCCCATGCTGGGCCGCACCAGTCGCGCGTCGCCGCAATTCATCAGGAGCAGCGATGGCTCGTGATTCGGCACATCGGCGTGCATGGAGCGGATGACGCAGAGGTCGTCGATGCTCTCCGCCACATGGTTGAACAACTCGCTGACTTCGATGCCGCTCTGGCCACGCTTCTGGAATTTGAACGGCGACTTGTAGGCCGCGCCGGTCTTGCGCTCGGTGCGGAGGCGAAGCGGGATTTCCTTGCCGTGATATTTGTCGAGGGCCGGCTTGGGATCAAAGGTATCGACGTGCGAAGGCCCGCCGTTGGCGAAGATGTGGATGATGCGCTTGGCCGTGCCGGGGAATTGCGGCGACTTGGGCGTGAGCGGGTTGATGATGCCGCCGGCGGTGGATTCAGCCTGCGCGGAATTCATCCCACCCAGCAACGGGCCGAGGCTGAGCGCGCCCATGCCCATGCCGCAGCGGCTGAGAAATTCCCGCCGCGTCAGCGCGAGGTGCTCCGGATTGAAGGCGTGATGATTCATGCTTCGTTGCTCAAATTACCGTGGTGCTGACGCGGCGGCAGCGCGGCAAATTCAACCGCCGGGGCCGGGCGGAGATTGGAGCGGATCGTAACCTTGGCTGGTCGCGGCCAGTCCAAGCAGTCACATTACTCAGCACATGAAACACACTTTGTTCCTTCTGGCTCTGGCCGCTACTTGCGGAATGCCCGGTCTTTCCTCCACTCAAGCCCAAGAGCGACGCGCCGTCGGGGCTGAGGAGCGCATGGTGGGCGCGGCGCGCGGGGCGCATCCTGTCGTGGCCGCGCTGGACACCAATGGCGATGGCGTGATTGACGAAAAGGAAATCGCCAGCGCCCCCGCCGCGCTCCAAAAACTGGACAAGAACGGCGACGGCAAGCTGGCCGAGGACGAGTTGCGCCCGGCCATGCCGCCCTCCTCCATGTTGCGCACCGGGGCCTCGGGAGCCGGCGCGCAAATGGTCACACGCCTGATGGAGTTCGACAAAAACGGCGACGGCAAGCTGTCCAAGGCCGAGTTGCCGGAACGAATGCAGATGATGATGGAACGCGCCGACTTGGATAAGGATGGGTTCATGTCCAAGGATGAAATCCGCAGGATGACGGAATCGAATCTGGTCCGGCCTGCCGCGCGTGAGGGCCGCGAAGTTGGCGAAAGTGGCGGCCGTCTGCCCCCGGCTCTGACTCCGGCCAAGTAATACTCCGAGTCAATTTTTACCAATTGGCGCGACTTGAAAGTCTGCGTCCAGATGGCCCTGATTGTCCCCGGCCTCTCTGGCCATCGGCGGTTTGGTTGTGCTGACGATGCGGACCCGTCTGGGCGATTTGGCTGCTCGTCCTGAAACGCGGCCGCGTGTTTGTCCCAACACGAGACGGGGAAAAGAAGAGCCTGGAGGGCAGTTTAAGCCGCTCTTGTAGCCGGCGCCGAGCGTTGATTCCCAGGCCGACGGCGGCACCCCGCGCGTGGAGAAGCAAAAGCCCCGCCCGCCTTTCGGCGGGAGGGGCGGTCGCAATGGAAGCTCTTCGCGCGTCCGGCTACTCCACCACTCGCAATTGGAAGAAGCGTTGCGGCACGCCCGTCGTGTTGGTGTAACTGAGCGTCGTCCCCGTGGCCGTGTTCGTTTCTAACGGCGTCCAGAGCGGCGCGTTCAAATCATCCTTGGACTCGACCGCGTACCTCTTGCCCGGATGCGTGCCCCAGATCAGCTCGAAGTCGTTCCCGTTGCGCGCGCTGTGGCGGAAGTCCGGCCCCGCCAGCACCGTCACGGTGATCGTCTCTGAATCGCTCGCCGTGGGCGCGCCGTTGTCGGTCACGCGCACGATGATCGGGAAGGTCCCCACCGCGGTCGGCGTCCAGTTGAACCCACCGCTGTTCAGATTGATCCCCGCTCCGGGCGGCGCGCCCACGTCCAGCGTGAAGCCCAGAATCTGCGCCGGCAGATCCACGTCGCTCGCCGTGGCCGTGAAGTTCAGCGTCTGCCCGAGGAACACGGCCTTGCCCCCGATCCCGTCCAGCACCGGCGGCGTGTTCACCACCTGGGCCAGTTGATTGGGCAGGCGCGGCGTGGTGTTGCTCATGGCGTAGAAGCCCGGGCTGCCGTTGGCGCTGCCATCGGGGTATCGGCCCGAGCTGATGTTGTCCTGCGCGTTGGTGAAGGTGATGGCGTCAATCTGCGTCCCGTCGGCGGCAAACAGCCCGAGGGCCTCGCCCGCCTTGGCCAGTTGGAAATTCACATGCAAATCAGGCCGCGGCACACCCGCCGCCGTGTTCTGCCCCGTCTCGTTGTCCGCCCAGACGAGCAGGAAGCCCAGCGGCCCGATGGTGTGCGGCCCGTTGGTCGTGATCAGATACTTGAACTTGTTGGCCAGCGTGTCGGTCAGATAATAACCCGCCAGTTCCACCGTGTTGGTGGTCGGGTTGAAGAGCTCGAACCAGTCGTCGAAATCCCCGTCCGCCGGATCGGAGAACGGCCCGAGGTTGCTTGCCGCCCACTCGTTGAGGAAGACCGGGAGCGGACCGGAGCGCCCGTCGTTGGTCCCGCCGGGCGTGATGTAGAAAAACTCCAGGCGATCAAAGGGCTGCCCGTCGGGATACGAACCGTACGACTTGTCGCTGTGCAACCCGGCATAGTTCACGTAGTCGAGCACGGGCAGACGATTGGTCGGATTGAGCAACACGCCCGGCAAGGGCGGATTGGTCTGCGAGAGCAGCACCGCGCCCGAGGCGACCGGGAGCCGGAAGCTGGTGTGATACTCCGTGTTGCTGGTCTGGAGCGGCTGGCCGTCGCAAAAGACGATTAAGAACTGCGTCGGCCCGAGGCTCGCGCCGGGCGGGAAAGCCCACGCCGTGAGATTGGTCGCGGTGTCGGAAAGATACAGCCCTTCGAGCGCGACCACGTTGGTCGTGGAGTTGTACAACTC
>JANOQV010000003.1:0-45469 GCA_031414955.1 Pedosphaera sp.
CGGAGTGCGCCCGTCCTCGGGCGCAGCAGCGTGCGAACGTCAGCGGGTATGTTTTTTTCGACGCGCTCCAAGTCATTACGTTGCTGCGCCCGAGGACGGGCGCACTCCGGGGCTGAATTTTCAGACAGGCTCCAAGTTCTCAACGACCCACCTGCGACGGTGCTGCTGCCGTCGTCGAGGGCATCGATCGTGTTCAGATCGCGAACTTCCACGATCTCAGAGCGCTCCTCCACGCCCGTGTAGCCCGTGTCGGCGTGGACTTGCTTCTCCTGCCCATGAGCTAAGGAAGCACCTGCTTCGCCGTCGCTTCCAAATCGATGTCAGGCGGAGTAAATCAGCGTTTCCCTTGGTCAAGCGGTGCTCAAGCGCCCGTCGGCTCCAATTGCGCGCTTGCACGCTTGGTAGCCCCTCCGTATTCCTTTTCAACTTTATGAATTACAGAATTTCGCAACGCGCCGCCTCGCTCGCGCCCTCGCTCACGCTGGCCATCGATTCCAAGGCCAAGCAGATGAAAGCCGAGGGCCAGGACGTGGTCGGCTTCGGCGCGGGCGAGCCGGATTTCGACACGCCGCCGCACATCAAGGATGCCGCCATCAAAGCCATCAACGACGGCTTCACCAAGTACACCCCGAGCAGCGGCATCCCCGAGTTGCGCCAGGCCATCGCGGACAAGTTCAAGCGTGAGAACGGGCTGACCTACAAGCCGTCGCAAATCATCGTCTCCTGCGGCGGCAAGCATTCTTGCTTCAACGTCATCCTCGCCACCTGCCAGGAAGGCGATGAGGTCATCATCCCGGCGCCCTACTGGCTGAGCTATCCCGAGATGGTGAAGCTGGCCGGAGCCACGCCGGTGATCATCCACACCAGTGATCAGACGGAGTTCAAGGTGACGCCCGAGCAGTTGCGCGCCGCCATCACGCCGCGCACACGGCTCTTCATCCTGAATTCACCGAGCAATCCCACCGGCACGGTTTACACGCCGGCCGAGATCAAGGCGCTGGGCGACATCTGCGTGGAGAAGGGCGTGCTCATCATGAGCGACGAGATTTACGAACACCTGCTCTATGATGGCGCGAAGCATCAAAGCGTGGCCGCGCTGTCCCAGGCGCATTACGACCATACGATTGTCGTCCACGGTTTTGCCAAGGCGTGGAGCATGACGGGCTGGCGGCTGGGATTCCTGGCCGCGCCTGAACCGATCGCCAAGGCCATCGACGCCGTGCAGTCGCACAGCACGAGCAACCCGACGAGCTTTGCCCAGAAGGGCGCGGTGGCCGCATTGACCGGATCGCAGGAGCATCTCAAGAGATGGCTGGTGGAATACGACCAGCGCCGCAAGTTCGCCCACGAGAAGCTCAACGCCATGCCTGGCATCTCCTGTGTGAACTCGAAGGGCGCGTTCTATCTCTTCCCCAACATTTCCAAGACGGGGCTGAAGTCAGCGGATTTTTGCGCCCGCTTGCTGGAGCAGGAAAAGGTGGCGGCGGTGCCCGGCATCGCGTTCGGCGCGGATGACTACCTTCGCATCAGCTACGCGACGAGCCTGGCCAACATCGAGAAGGGACTGGCGCGGATGGATCAGTTTGTGCGCGGACTCTGAGTCAGGTCACCTTTTGGAAAAGCGCCCGGCCCGCTGGGTCAGTCGTTTGTGGTCAGGAGCGACGCAGGCGTCCGGACCTGGTTGAGCGGGGCCGTGGGCAGCGGGAGGCGGGCGGGCGGGCGTTGCAGCGCCGCCGCCATCTTGCGCCAGACCTCGCGGTCCTTCTCGCTCATGGTCCGCCACTGCTCGGCGGAATTCAGGAAGGCTTCGCGTTCGGCAGCGGAAAGCTCGGCGAACTTTTTGAAGCCGACCCGCGCTTGAGCGCGCTCTTCGCTGGTAAGTTTTCCGAACTTGCTGAGCGCCAGTTCCATGCTGGCCCGATCTGCGGCGGTGAGCTTGTCCAGGGGTTTGGCCCGGGCGGACGGCGGCAGTTCCAGCAGCTTCTTCCACACGGGATAAACCTGTTCCGCGAGCCGCCGCCGATCCGGCGAAACCTGCGTCAGCGTGTTGCTGCCGCTCTGCTCTCGGGCGTCGATCATGACCAGCAATCTTTGATTCGTAACGATCTGGTTGAGCATGGTCGGTGGTAGAATGGTGAGTTGAGCGAGCCGCATCTCGATCGCTTTGCGGTCCTCCTCCGGAATTACCGCGAGCACGGCGGCGCGATTGGTGGCGGGCATCCTGATCAGCGGCGGGAGATACCAACTGAGCTGGGACGCGCGCAGCTTCTGCGCGCGCTGTTCCTGGGTCAGGGCATCATACTCACGCAGCTTGGCTTCGATGGCCGCGCGTGAGGCGACCGGTTTCACGGCCAGCCAGGCCTCGCGCCCGTCGGCATTCGTGGCCAGCAACGTGCGGAACAACTCGACCGGCGAGGGCGTCAACCGCGGGGACGGATTGACCGGCGGGGTGGGAACTGCGGCCCCTTGGGCAAAAACGCCGCTCGCCACCAGGCACAGCACGCCCACCGCGCCGCGTTGCATGAGAGCCGCCTTGCTCATTGGAAAGCCTTCAGCAGATCATCGTCGGAGGTCGCCGCCACAGCACCGGATGCAGACTGGCGCATGTGGTTGATGGCGTCGAAATCCTCCAGAGCCTCCGGAGCCGGCAACGAGGCCAGATCGCCGGAGACATTTTTCACCGCCTCGGCGAAATGGCCGCCTTGGATGGCCTGGTACTGGTAAAAAAGTCCGGCCCACGCGAGCAGCCCAGCAGCCAGGCCCCAGCTCACCCGCGGCCAGGGCAGGCGCAGCCAGGAACGCTTGGCCGCGTGTCGGTCTCTCCGTTGTTCCAACTCCACGGCTTCCAAAACGCGCGCGGTGAAATTGCTGGAGACCGGCACGTCCGGGAGAAGGTGCAGCGCGCGGCCCAGGGCGCGGTCATCATTCCAGCCGGCCCGCGCTTTCGGATTTGCCGCCAGCCAGGCCTCCAGGCGCGATTCCTCTTCCGGCGTCAGCTCGCGTTGCAAGCTCAACCGCATCAGTTCTTCATGGCGCATGTCGTTCATCAGGATCCTTTCAATTCAAAACCGTTCTTCCGGCAAAGTTTCTCACTCGTCAGGCTCGCCCCATGCTCCCGAGCGCAGGTAGGGCTTCAATCGCTCCTTTAATGTTTCCCGCGCGCGATGGATCAACGACTTCGTGGCCGAGAGCGAGCAGCCCACCACGCGCGCAATTTCCTCGTAGGAAAATTCCTCATGCCGGCACATCAGCAAGGCGGTGCGCTGTTTCTCCGGCAAGGCGGCGATGGCCTCCTCGACCTTCGCCTCCAGTTCTCCCTGCAACAGTTTCTCCGTCGGACCGGCGGTCCGCGTGTCCGGCGCCTGGCGAATGGGATGGTCGTCGTCATCCGCGTAGGTCTCGTCCAGGGAACTGGCCGGATGCCGTGAGCGCCGGCGGATTTCATTCAGCGAAAGATTGCGCGCAATGGTGAACAGCCAGGTGGAAAACTTGGCCGTGACTTCGTAGCGGTGCGCCGACTTGAAAACCTGCACGAAGACATGCTGGGCGATGTCCTCGGCCTCGGTGAGGTCGTTGATGGTACGGGCCACGAGGTTGACCACCGGCTGCTTGTACTTGTCCACCAGCGTCTCGAAGGCAGCACGATCCCCCTCACGCACCTGCAGCATAAGGGCGGCATCCGGGTCAATCTCTACGGACATCGTGCGCAACACCGTAGCAAACACCAACTGCGGCTCAAGGTTTCGCCGGCCCGGGCACTTTCAATTCACGAGCACGATCCGGTAGAAGCGCTGGCTCGATCCCGGGACGTTCGTAAGGGAAACAGAAAAACTGGTGGAAGTGATATTGAGGCCGAGATCCGTCCACCCAGCGGGCGGCAGGTTGGTGGCGAACTCGACCCGATACTGTTTTCCAGGATAACTGGCCCAATGCAGCACCACGGCGTCGCCCGCCCGCTGAATGCCCGCGAAGGGTGGAGTGAGGAAACCTTTGAGCTCCAGGTTGAAGCCCAGATCCCCGCTGTTCGCCGCGCGTTGATGAACCTCCGCCGCCACGATGTTGTCCCCGGGCACCAGCAGCGCGGTGCTGATCGGAGGCTTGGTAAAGAAGGTGTTCTCGTCCGCACCTCCCACGTTGGAAGACGCCAGTGTGAGGTAGTTGAAGACATTGGTCGGCATCACATCGCGCAACACCTCGATGCCGTTCAGGTAAACCACCACGCCGTCGTCCCGCAGCACGGAGAACTGGAGCGAGGCAAATAGCGCTGGGTCACTCAGGGAAAAGTGGTGACGGAAATAAGTCGTGATGTGCCGGGCGCTGGAGTTGCCGCCATCGCTGACCGTGGTGACTTCGCCGTTCCCGTAGCCGAGTTGCGCCGGCCCGCTGGCCCAGGCGGTGTCGTTGAACGCGATGGTCCGCCATGCGGTGCCAAGGTTGGTGCCGGTGTCGAGATACTTCCACACGGAGTTGCTCGGAATGAGAAAGGCGAAGGCCGAGCCGCCAACCGCCGGCGGCAGCGGGGTGCCCGAGGGCACATTCGAAAGGGGGCTGACGTTCGTCGCCTCGTCCTCGGTTCGCAGCGCAAAAAAGTAGAGGCGGCCAGCGAGCAAACCCGTCACGGTGAAAGACTGAGCGCCGCCGGCCAGCAAGGGCAGCGGCTCGCCCAAGGTCTGCGTTGACGTCGCCCAATTCCCCGTCGTGATCAGATTCGTCCGGAAACGCACGTCGTAACTGGCCGCCGTCCCATTGGCACCGTCGTCGCCGGGCGCGTTCCAGGTGAGCGTCACGCTGTTGGAAGTGGCATCGCTGACGAAAAGATTGGTCACGGCCGCAGGAGCATTGGTGTCGGCCGGTGGCGGCGCCACCGGCGTGGTCGCCTGCGCCATCTCCGAGTAGGCCGAGACACCGGCCGCATTGTGAGCGCGTGCGCGATAGTGATAAGTCCGGAGCGGCGCGAGGCCGGTGTCGGCGCGGATGGTGACGTTGGCTCCGACGGCGGCGAACTGGGCAAAGTCCACCCCGTTGGTCGAGCGCTCCAGATAGAATCCTTGCTCATCGATCGCCTGATCCGTCCACGAAAGATTGATCTGGCTGCTGGAGATGGCGACCGCCACGAGATTGGAGGGCGCAGCCGGCGGGTTGGTGGACGCCTCCTCCTTGAGCATCGTGAAGTTGTCCCCCGCCGTCCCGTCCGTGCGAAGGAAGATCAAGTCGAGCCGGTTGCTCAGCACATCGATCACGACCGACCCGATCAGGTTGAGCGAGACTTCCATGACTGGATGGTCGTGTGATCCTCCGCCGATCTGGCCGGACGATCCGGCTGTGGTGTAAACGGTGCCTTGGTTCGGGTTGATGCCAAAGGGCTTCCGATACGCCCCATCGCCCGATTCTCGTCCATCGCCCGCATCCTTCTTCATGGAGGCCGTGAGCGTACTGGAGAGACCGTAGTGTCCGTCGATCAGCACCGAGCGTTCGTAGCTGTGACTGTGTCCGCAGAGCACCAGATCGACGCCGTGGCTTTCCAGGATGGGCAGCATCTGCTGCCGCATTTCGATGAGACCGCTTTCCGCGTCCGAGTTGTGGCTGCCCTTGGTGTAGGGCGGGTAATGCCAGAAGGCTATGATCCAATCCTGCGAGGTGTTTTCGAGATCGGATTCCAGCCAGAGCGCCATCGGTCCGCCGCTGGTCTTGTCGGAGGTCACTGAGTCCAGGCAGATGAAATGAATGTTGGCGTAGTCGAACGAGTAGTAACGCTCCGTGCCGCTGGCGAGGCCGCCTGCTTCGCCATTCTGCGGTAGGCTGAACATGGCCAGGTAGGGTGAAGCCGACGCGGTGATGGCGTCGTGATTGCCAATGGTCGGCCACAAGACGGTGTTGCGCAGAATCGTCGGATAAAAATTGAAAACAGCGGCCTGGTACTCAGCGTCCGTGCCAGAGTTGTAAGCGTTGTCCCCCAGCATCAGCCACACGTCGGTCGGTCTATCGCCGTTATGGGAATAGTAGGAATCGCGCGAGGCGGCCTGGTTGGCGTTGGCCGTGCCCGGATCACCCAGCGCCCAGATGCGCGTCGGCTTCCTGGTGCCGACTGGCGGGGCCGTGATGACGTATTGGTTCGTGGTGGTGGCAAACCAATTCGTGCCGCTGCCAACCTGGTAAAAGTACTTCGTGTCCGGGAGGAGATTGGTCATCGCGACGATGTGCTCCGTGAGCGATGTGGCGCTACCGTTTGTTTGCACCCAGGCGGCGAAATCAGTGCCGAAACGGACGAAGCTGCCTTCGCTCGCGCTCGTGCGCCATCGCGCCGTCACGCCACTGGGGGTGCCCTGCTGAAGGTACGGGCCGCGCGTCAGCGTCGCCGCTGTGACCGCGGTTGCTCCAGCCAGGACTGAAGTCAGCACCGCAATTCCCATCCGTACTGCCCGCCGGAAGTCTGAATTCATTAGACGATTCATGACACCGCTTGCCCCGCGCCCCAGACCAACTTCTCGTCGAGCGGCATCAAGGTCGGAGTATAATCCGCCGCGTCGGACACGCGAACACAAACTGCCGGCGACCGGGCTGATTTTTCGGCCGGCGCCGATTTCGCCACCGTCACTTCTTCGTCGCAGTCTTCATCAGCAGGAAGGCAATCAAATTGTTGAATTCGGCCGGAGTCAGGGCCTCGGCCAGATTCTCGGGCATGAGCGACAGCTCGGAGGGGCTGCGGCTCTTGACGTTCTTCTTGGGCAGAGACAGTTCCTGGCCCGTGGTCTCGGCATAGATGATTAACTCGCCTTCCTCCCGGCGGAAGAGGCCGGACACGATGTCGCCATCGTTCAGCTCGAAGAGGGTGGCGCGGAACGCGGTGTCCACATTGCGATTGGGATCGAGGAGGTCTTCCATGATGCGCTCCGCGCCGCGCGCACCCACGCCATCGAGCTGCGGGCCGACGAGCGCGCCCTTGCCCTCGAGCTGATGACAGATGGCACAGTTCTTTTCAAACACGGCCTCGCCATTCGCCGCCGAAGCTTTGGCCGCGAGGAAGGCCTTGGCGCGCTGGTCGATGACTTTCTGGAGTTGGTCGTTCAGCGGCGTGAGGTTTTTGGTCAGCGTCGCGAGGCGCTCCTTCACCTTGTCGGCCTTCGAGGCGGTGAGCTTCTCCTTCAAATTCTGGTTCTGGAGTAACCGGGCCGAGACGCGGCCGGACTCGACTTCCGTGAGCAAGGCCTCGGTGCCGGGCTTGGTGGTGCCAAGGGCGAGCGCGAATTTCACCTGCGCGCGTTCCGGCGAGCGGAGCAGCGCATTGATGACCAGCGCGCGGCCCTCGGCGCTGTTCGACTCGGCGATGGCTTGCGCGATCTTCTGTCGCAAGCCGTCCGGCGCGCTGGCGTCGTTCATGATTTCGCCGCAGGCGGCGAGATGCTGCTTCGTGTCTAAGGCCAGCAAGGTCGTGGCCACGGCCGCCCGAGCATCCGCGCCCGCAGTTGTCTTCAGCGCCGCGACAAGCGGCGGCTCCAACGAGGCGTCACGCGTGGCGAGCGCGATTTGCGCCGCGCCGCTCAGGCGCTCATCGATCAGCTTGGGCGTCGTCTTCGGCATCGACACCACCGCCGGATCGAACCGCCCGACGGCGAGCCACGCGTAAGCGCCCGCCGTGTCGCCATCCACAAGTTCGAGGAAGACCTGCTGGCCGGCGTGCGCGCTCAAGTCCCACGAGGTGGGCTTGGCGATGTCGTTGCGCGGTGCGGGCGCAGTCCGCAGTACGTCCGAGGAGTTGGCGTCACGCAGCCGGACAAGATTTTTCTTCTGCAACGGCTGGGTGGGCTGGCCGTCATGGCCGGCCATCCAAAACGTGAGCTTTGCGGGCGCGGTGAAATTCTTGGAGCGCAGCACGCCGGTCAGCGTCTCGCCCGCCGGGAGCGTGCAAAGGAAGTCGGCGTCCCGGCCGTCGCTGCTCTTGCGGTTCTGTACAGCCCACGGATTCGCACTGCCCGGATTGGATTCCACCGGCAGCGAAGTCCAACCGTTCTCGGTGCGTCGTACGGAGGCGAGCAAGTCACCCGCGAGCGCCGTGCCCCAGTCTTTCATGTTTGGACTGAGCGCGACGCCGCGTTGCGCCAGTCCATCCTGCACGGACTTGAAGAGCGCCGATTGTAGATCGACATCATCGCTGAACTTGCTGCTTGCGAGCGTGGCGATGCCATCGATGCCATCGGCCGGCAGGAAGCGTGCGGCATGGCGCAGTTGCTTCGCCGCCGTGGCGCGCGCCTCGGAGTACTTCTGCAAGTGCGCGACGAGGAACGATGCGGCCGCAGCGTTGGTGATGGCTGGGGCGATGCCGGCGAGCGCACGGGCGTTTTGCTCACTCCAATTCTCGGCCAGGATTATCTCGAACACGCGCTCGTTCTGGAGCTGGTCACGAATGGCTCCGCGCACGGCGTAATTCAAGTGGTTGTCGGCGGCAGGCACGCGCGCCAGCAATTCCAGCAACAATGCCACCGGGTTGCTGGACACGACGCGAGATCGGGCCAGCGCTTCCGCGGCGCACCGTTGCACCAGTGCGTCGCGATCCTTCAGTCCCTCCGTGGCCGTGGCCTGCGCGGCGGCGATCAGACTGGTGTCCACGGTGGGGCCGCCCCGCGCGTTCCGGTCGAAAACGTCCATGGCGATGCGAGCCGCCTGGACACGCACCAGCACATCCGGAGCGTGCGCCGCTGCCACCAGTTCACTGGCGGGCAAGGCCTCGAAGCGGTGCAGAAGCCAGAGAGCATGAGTGCGTTGCATCGCATTCTCTGGCTGCTTGACCGTTCGCAGCAACGCAGCCGTGCTCGAGTTGCCGAAGCGATCGCTCAGCATGTTCATGGCGAGGGTCCGGCGCGGGCGATTGGGGGAGGCGAGTTCGGTGATAAGCGATTCCACCGAATCACTCTTGATGGTCAGCTTCGCAAGATCGGCGCCCTTCGGCGGCACAATGCGCCAGATGCGCCCGCGCTCGCGGTCCCGGCCCGGATGCACGAGCGGTACCTCATAGTGGCCGATGATGCGGTTGTAGAAGTCCGCGACCCAGAGCGCGCCGTCGGGCCCGAGTTGCAGATCGACCGGGCGAAACCACGGGTCGGTGACGCTGACGAGATCGGGCATCTCGTGACCCACGCTGCTGCTTCCACGCCACTCGATTTGGTCGCGGTTGATGCGGCTGGGCATGACGTTGCCGATGATGAGGTTGCCGAGAAACTCTTCCGGCCAGGACGGGTCGTCGAGCATGGTGATGCCGCAAATGGCGGTGCTGCCGTGAGTGTGTTGGATGGCGGTGGGCGCGAAGCCGAGTCCGTCGTCAGGTGCACCGAAGCTCGGATACCAGCCGTTGCGCAGGAGTTGGTAGATGGGCGAACTGTGGCAGTCCGCCGAGTAAAGGTTGCCCATGGCGTCGAAGGTCAGCCCAAAAGGATTCACCTGGCCGTGGGTCCAATGCTCGATGCGCGAGCCATCCATGCGAAAGCGGTAGGTGTTGCCGCTGGGGAAGAACACTTCGTGACCATCCTTGCCCGCAACGCGCGAACGGTTGTTGAAGCCGTGCGTGGCGTAAATCCAGCCGTCGTTTCCGCGGCGGAAGCTGGCTTGATTGCCGTGCGTGTCGCGCGTGTGGTCGAACGGGCCGAGGATGATTTCCTGCTTGTCCGCGACGTTGTCGCCATCGAGATCCTCGAAAAGCCAGATGTTCGGAATGGACCATCCGAGGCACTTCCAAGTTTGTTTTCCGCTCCCGTCACTCGCCGCGCTCTGAAAGGGATAAAGGCCAATCGGAATGTTTAGGTTGGTGGCGAAAGTGGTGACCTTTTGCGCGCGGCCATTCGCATCGAAGTCGGACAGGATGCGGATGGTGTCGCGCGGATGTGCGTTCGTCGGCCAGGGATATTCACGAGACTCGCTAAACCAGAGACGCCCCGCGCCATCGAAGGCCATGTTCATCGGCTTGCGCAGTTGGGGTTCGGCGGCCACAAGCTGCACCGTGAAGCCGGGCGGGAGCTTGAAGGTCTTCTGCTGCGCTTCCGCCGGGAGCGGGTCGGTGGTGCGGACGCCTTCCTCGAAAGGATCATTGGCGGCGAGGGCGACCGTGGTGGTGAACAAGAGCGAGAGGAGCGCGGCGAATTTCATTCAGCTTTGTTTGATTTTCAGGATTATTCCCAGCTATGGACGCCCAATGGAACGCGAATCATTCAACCTCGCTGCCGATCGATGCCCATGTGCATATCGTGGGCAACGGCCTGCGCGGCAGCGGGTGCTGGATGAAGATCGGGATGTGGCACCGCCCGCTCGCAGCCTTCATGCTGCGGCACATTGGCGTCGGGGTCAGCACGAGCGCGGCGGAATTCGACGAGGCTTACGCAAATCACCTGGCGAAGCTGGTGCGGGAATCGTCCTTGGGTGCGGCCGTAATTCTAGCCCAAGATGAGGTGTATGACGTTCACGGGCGCAAGCTGGAGTTCGGATCGTTCCATGTGCCGAACGATTATGTTTTGCAACTGGCGCACGAACACCCGGAGTTTCTGCCCGCCGTTTCCATCCATCCCGCCCGGGCCGACGCGTTGGATGAACTGGAACGTTGCCTCGAAGCGGGCGCGGTCATGCTGAAACTGCTGCCCAACTGCCACAATGTTGATGGCCACGATGTGCGCTACAAAAAGTTCTGGGAGCGAATGGCGGCGGCGAAACTGCCGCTCCTGGCTCATACCGGGGGCGAACACACGGTGCCGGTGTTTGACAAGAAACTTTCCGACCCGCGAACCCTGCGGCTGCCGCTGGAGTGCGGCGTCACGGTCATCGCGGCGCATTGCGCGACCAAGAGTGGTCTGGGCGACCCGGAATACTTTCATGTCCTGGGCGAAATGTTCTCCCGGCATCCGAATCTTTACGGAGATACCAGCGCGTTTAACGTGCCGATTCGCGGGCGCCATGTGCGCGCCTGCCTGGTCGAACCGTTCGCCTCGCGGTTGGTGCATGGCAGTGATTATCCAGTGCCGGTGTTCGGACACTGGGCGTGGATGCAGCGGTTCGTCGATTGGGCGCAATTCCGTCGTTGCGAGCGCATCCCGAACGTGCTGGAGAAGGACTATCAATTGAAGGTCGCGATGGGCTTTCCCGCCGGGCATTTCACGAGGATTGACTCTTTACTGCGGCCTTCACCGGCTCTGGAACGCATTCGTACAAAAAAACCGGACCCGGCAGTCAGGGGATGACCGTCCGGGTCCGGGGAATTTCGATTTAATACAAGTAGGACTAGGTGGTAATCCGGTCTGGCTCTGTATTTGAAAGCCGAACCGAAATCTGTTTAGCGACTCTCTTCAAAGAACAATTTTCCAGTCGCTCTGAAAATCTGATGCCCTAATCCGCGCGTAGTGAACCATTGGGCCGCAGGGATGTCAATAGCCCCGTTACGTATCCCACGCCTCAACCCGGCGCGTTGAGGACAGCGGCGGCGCCCTACCCGTCGTTGTCGGGCTTGGAAGGCCGTTCCCTTTCGCGACGGGTTCGATACCGCCGCTTCCGGTAGCCCTACCATTGGTCGCGGGGTCCATACCGCCGCTCATGGTAGCCATACCGCGCCGTTTGGGATGCCATCCCATTGGCCGTGGTAGGCCTACCATTCCGGGCGGGACCCATACCGCTGCGCCCGGTAGGCCTACAATGGGGCGCGGGATGGCCCTTCCGTGACCGAAAACCCCTGATTTTGGCCGAAAACGGCCTCCCGCAGGGCAAAACTGGCCTCCCGGCAGCCGAAGGTGGTCATTTTGGGCCACCCACCCGCCGGGCGACAACCTGGGTAGCCCTGGTCGCGCTGCGACTGCTCCGCCCGCATCCAGCGGACGGTCCGGAAGGTCCATCGCCGTCTCCTCTCCCGTCCTTCGGACACCCTCTCCTCCACCCCGAGTGGCGGAGAGTGACGTGGAGAGGAGGCGGCGAGGCGAGTCGTGACCTATCTGGACACCGGCTGCCTCGTCAAACTTTACTACCCGGAGCCGGACAGTCCCCAAGTCATCGCGCCGCAGAGTTGGGATTTTTTTATCCCAACGGGATTCCGTCCCTCAGCCCAAGGGTTGCGAGGCACGAGCTACCCTTGGAAACGGCCCGCGATTTTTTCGCAACCCTGAAGGGGTTGCAGCCCACCGGACACGGACGCGCCTGACCGAAGGCTGCAACCCTTTCAGGGTTGAGGAACTTTTCGGAACGCAACCCAGGGTAGCTCGCCGGGCCTCGCAACCCTTGGGCTGAGGGATGCAACACCTTTGGTGTTGAGCCGCACGCCGCGGCGGCGGAGCGCAGCCCGTGAGGAGTTCGCCAGGCGCGCGACGGCGAGCCGGAAGTTCGTTGGCCGGCCCCGAACTACACCGGTCCGATTTGCCAGCATCACGAATACGAGCTGGGCGATAACGACTCGATGCGCGCGCACTTCAAAAAAACCTGGCCACGCTGCGGGAATGGTCGAAGGGGGCTGACCACGGGGAAGTCGCGCGACGGGGGCACTCGAAGGAGTCGAGTGCTTGCCAGTGCAGGGCGTGTACCCTAGTTTCGCCCCATGACAACGACCGTGGATGCGATCTACGAAAACGGCAAACTCCTGTTGCCGCGCCCGCTGTCCCTACCGGAAAACTCCCACGTCCGCGTGACCATCGAATCCGATTCAGAGCGTGAGGCGTGGCTGAAGCTCTCCGAGGAATCGCTCCACAAGGTCTGGGACAACGACGCGGATGATGTCTTCAGTGCACTGCTCAAGAAATGAGGTCGTGCTCCTGCCGATTCCGTTCACGGATTTGAACAGCCGCAAGGTTCGCCCCGCCGTCGTCATCGGGCGCAATGGTGCCGACCTTTTCCTCGTGCCCATCTCGTCGGTTCTGGCCAACACGGATTTCCCGCTCCAGGACTGGCGTGCGGCGGTCTTGAACGTCCCTTGCGGAATCAAATCGCAAGTCGCCACCGTCGAGGAAAGGTTGGTCGTGAAATCCGTCGGCTTCCTGGCTGCGGCTGACTGTCAGACGTTAGACGCTCGCTTACGAACCTGGCTGCAACTCTGATGCGGCCCGGCGTGACACGGCGAGGAGCACACGCGCCCCAAGCACCGGCGCGATTTGCCAGCACCACGAATACGAGCTGGGCGAGAACGACGCCAGGCGTGCGCACTTTAAAAATGACCTGGCCATGCTGCGGGAATGGCTGAACGGGGGCTGACCACGGGGAGTTCGCGGGACGGGCGGCAGCGTGGCGGGTTTAACAGCGTGGCGCTCGTGAATTTGCATTGGCAAATACGGCCAGGGCGCCCAAATTCCCCGCATGAGTCCGAGCTTTGAAACTTTGGTTGAGGAAGTGCGAACCCGCTCCGTTGAAGAGAAGGAGGAACTGAAATTCCTGCTCGAACGCGCGCTCATCGAAGAGCGCCGCCGTGAAATCCGCACCAACCACCGCCGCAGCCGGGACGAGGTGAAGCGCGGCAAGCTCAAGTTTTCCAGTTCCATCCCTGACCTAAAGAAGTCACTCGCCGCGTGATGACGCAGGTTGCCTTCAGTTCATCCTTCAAGCGCGCCTTCAAGAAACGCATCGAGGTCAGGAGGGATTTGGAACAGAAGTTCTGGCGACGGGTGGAAATCTTCACCGCCAACCCGCACGATCCCCGGCTCCGCACCCACAAGCTGTCGGGCGAACTGCGTGAGCAGTGGAGTTTCACCGTCGAGTACGACGTGCGCGTGGTGTTTTCGTTTCTGCCGAAGAGCCGCGCCGTGTTCGAGGACATTGGTAGCCATGACGAAGTTTATTAGCGCGGGTGCCGCCGCCCGATTCCCTCTCCTTGCGAGGCACGAGTGAGGAGAGGGCCAGGGAGACGAGCAGCCCATGAGGTGTTCGCCAGGCGCGCGGCTGCGAGACGGAAGTTCGTTCGCCAGCCACGAACTACACCGGCGCGATTTGCCAGCATCACGAATACGAGCTGGGCGAGAACGACGCCAGGCGCGCGCACTTCAAAAGAGACCTGGCCACGCTGCGGGAATGGCTGAACGGGGTCTGACAGGGTCGCCCTCAATAAACTTTCCTGCTCGCCCTGTCTTCGAACGGCTGTTAATTCCAAACGCGAGTCGAATGGCGAAAAACTTTTCCAGCTTCAGCAAAGCGCTGCTCAAAGCGAAGACCGAAGAAGAAGTCAAGCATGCCTACGCCGAGCACTTCGGCTTGGATTATGATACGGAGTTTCATCACGACCTTTATTCGCCGGAAATTTTTTTTGAATTCAAATCCTCCCGCAGCTTGCAGAAGCGGGACGCGCGCGCCGCTGTTCTGGCCCAGGTGATTTACTACGTCCGTCGGTTGCGCCTCGGCTATGCGGACAAAGTTGTTCCGCCGGTGCTTTGTGTGGCGGATTCACGGCAGGCGTTTTTCACCGAAACAAAGAAGTGGCAGAAGTTTTTTAACAACGAGAGCAGGTATGACTGGGAACTCGCACCCAGCCAACCCGACGAGAAACTGGTCTCCGATCTCACCGCATTCGCCGAGACCAATGCCATCAAGGTTTTTGATGTTCTTGAGGAAGCTGAGTATGAACTGTTCAGCCAGAGCCTGACGCACCATCGCGCGACTCAGACCGAGTTTGATTTCCGTGTCAAAAAGCTAATCACCGAGGAAAATTTCGAGGAGGTTTTTGATTATTGGAACCAGTGCTTCGGTGACTCCGTGCGCAATGGGACCAAGTCTTCCCGCTATTTTCTGTGCGACATCCAGCAGGACCGTTCGGAGTACGACAGAAAGGAGAACAAGGTCGTCTTTCTCGTCGGGCCGGAAGAACGCCGGGCGAAAAAAATTCTGCCGAAAGAATACGAATGGTTCTGGTCGAACTACGAAAAAGTCACCGACCCCGCCACGGTCAGGAACATTCTGGCGAAGGTGGACCGGCTGACCGACGAACCCATCCGCCGGTTCACCGGGGAGTTCTTTACGCCCGTGGCCTTCGCGCGTAAGGCGCACAGTTACCTGGAGCGGGTCATCGGGCCGAAGTGGTGGACGAAAAATTACCGCCTGTGGGACATGGCCGCAGGCACGGGGAACCTGGAGTGGTTTCTTCCGGCAGACGCCTATCCGAGCATCTATCTCTCGTCGCTCCACCACGAGGACGTGCAGCACTGCAAGCGCGTGTTCCCTGGCGCGACGGTTTTTCAATACGACTATCTCAACGATGACGTAGAGAGTGTTTTTGACGACCAGTCACTTTTTGACCGACAACGCAAACGCCCGGACAACCTCCTGCGCGACCTGATGAACCCGGACATCAAGTGGATCATCTTCATCAACCCGCCCTTCGCCACCTCGCAAAAGGCGGGCTACTCCGGCGAGAGCAAGAAGAGCGTGAGCGACACGAAGATTCGTCCGCTCATGCACGACCAGGGGCTGGGCGAAGTCTCGCGGGAACTGTTCGCACAGTTCCTGTTCCGTATCCGGCAGGAGTTCGCCGACAAACAGGCGCATCTCGGGCTTTTTTCCACGCTCAAATACGTCAACTCGAACAATGACCAGAAGTTTCGCGACCAAGTGTTCCAGTTCACCTTCAAGGATGGCTTCGTGTTTTCATCCGCAAATTTTTCTGGCACGCAGGCGTCGAATCCGTTCCCAGTCGGCTTTCTCGTCTGGGATTTGGCGAAACTGAAAAAGCTCGAAGCACAAAAGCTGGAAGTGACCGTGCTGGACGACGACACGAGCAAGATTGGACGCAAACTGATCGTGTCCGAACATCGCGACCGTTTCTTGAGCAAGTGGATTGACCGGGTGCCGGCCACGGAAGTTTTTCCGCCGTTGGGTGGCGCCATTTCCGTCAAAGCTGGCAATGAAGATGTCCGCGACCGCGTGGCCAAAGATTTTCTGGCCTCGCTCATGTGCAAGGGCAACGACGTGCAGAACTACAACAACGTGGCGTTGCTCTCGGGGCCGTATGTCAGCGCGGGCGCGTTGTCTATCGTGCCGGAGAACTTTGACCGGGCGGTGATCGTCCACGCGGTGCGAAAAAACGTCCGCAAGAGCTGGATCAATGACCGCGACCAATTCCTCCAGCCGGAAGGAAAGCCCGGGGTGGAGTTTGTCCGCCGGTGCGCGGTGTGGAGCTTGTTCGCGGATTCCAACCAGACGGCCTCGCTGCGGAACGTGGCTTACAAGGGAAAGATTTTTCAGATCACGAATCAATTTTTCCCGTTCAAGGTTGCGGCGGTCAAGAAGTGGGAGGTTTCTGATTCCGAGATCGCGCGCTCGTTCAAGGCCGACAGCGAAGATCGCTTCGTGACGAAGTGGCTGGATCAACAAAAACTGGAGGCCGACTGCGACGAGCTTTTGCAAACCGGCGGCGAAATTTACCGGGTCTTCTTCAAAAGTTTCAAGGAGTTGCCCACCGCAAAGTTCAAGGTGGAGCATTGGGACGCGGGCTGGTGGCAGGTGAAAAAATGTCTCGTCGAAGCCGGGCTGGAGGGTGAGCGGTTCAAACAGGTCGAGATTCTTAAAAGAGAAATCGGCTCGAAGATCAACAGCGAGGCAATGGATTTGAGAATCATCTCCGCTGGTTGAATGGCACCTCATCGCCAAAGTGGTGAAGGTGGATGCAGCCAATGACCTCGCGTTGCTCAAGGCAGAGGGCCGGTCTGCGGCGTTGCCGGTGGTGGCGAGCCCCGACCCTTGTCGGGGCTGGGGAGCACGGTGGCCACGGTCGGTTTCCCCAACGCGGGTTTGCAAGGGTTCGCGCCCAAGCTGGCCCGGGGCGAAATCGCCGCGCTGTCCGGCGCGCAGGATGACGCGCGGTATTTTCAAATCAGCGTGCCGGTGCAGCCGAGCAATTCGGGCGGCGCGCTGGTGGACGAGCGCGGGGCCTTGCCGGAGAACGTGAACTAAGCGGTGAAGAGCAGCTTCCTGCTCAGCTTCCTCGAAGCCGTGCCAGAGGTTTCTGCGAAACTCAAGGACGCGAAGACGAAAGAGCGGAAGTTCGAGGACGTGGTGAAGTCCGCCGAGCAGTCGGCGGTGCTGGTGTTGGTGTATTGAGGGGAGGGTTTTAGCCACGGATTACACGGATGGCACGGATGGGGAGAAAGAATTCCACCCGCCTTTCTTCATCCGTGTCATTCGTGAAAACTGGTAGAAGATCTCCTCGATCTCGCGCGGGTAAACATTGATGCCGTGGACCAGCAGCATGTCCTTCTTGCGGTCAGTGATGAAGAAGCAGCCGTCGGTGTCGTGGTGCCCCACGTCGCCGCTCAGCAGCCAGCCGTAAGCCGGACAATACTCGGCGTTCCTTGGCGCCTAAAGCCCGGTTCCACTTTGGGGGCGACCAAGATTTGACGCAGCCTCGGCTCCTTCCTTACGTTCCTGACGCATGATTATTGCCCCTTCCCTGCTGGCTGCGAATTTCGGACGCTGCGCCTCCGAGGCGAAGCGCGTCGAGACCTCCGGCGCGGAGTGGCTGCATCTCGACATCATGGACGGCCACTTCGTGCCGAACATTTCCTTCGGGCCGGAGGTCGTGCGCACCTTGCGCCCGGTGGCCCGCAAACTGGAGTTCGACGTCCATCTGATGTGCTCGAAGCCGGAGATTTTGCTCGAGCCCTTCGCCAAGGCCGGCGCGGATCGCATCACCATTCACGCTGAGTTGGGTGTGGCGGTGAGTGACCTGATCTGGAAAATCAGAAAGCTGGGCAAGAAGGTCGGCCTGGCCATCAATCCGCCCACGCAAATCGGGCTGGTGGAGCCGTTCCTCAAGCAAGTTGATCTGGTGCTGATCATGACGGTGAATCCTGGTTTCGGCGGGCAGCCGTTCATCCATGAGGCTCTGCCCAAGATTCAGCAGGTCGCCGAGTGGCGGCGCGAATTGAACCTGCACTACCGCATTGAGGTGGACGGCGGGATTAATTTCCAGACGGCGGTGGAATGCGCGCGAGCGGGTGCGGACACGTTTGTGAGCGGCACCGGACTGTTCGGGCGGCCCAACCTCAAGACGGCCGTGGAGAAAATGCGCCGCCTCGTGACGGCGGCCGCGCCGTCCGGACACTTCAAGTTCGAATCCCCCATCGAGGCCGCGATCACGCGCTGACTCCGATCGCGCGAGAAGTTTTCCCTCAGTGCTCCGATTCCTGCGTCGGCTCCACAAGCCAGCGCGTGAGCACGGCCCCGATGAGCGCGTAGGCGCCCGCGACGCACGCGCCGACGACGGCGATGCGCGCCGGGTCAGGTTTTTCGGAGGCTGCGAGAGTGAGCGTGATCCACGCTGCTGCCGTGCCGAGCACGCGGCCGCCGATGTTGGCGGCGAAACTTTCGCCCGTGCCGCGCAAGTGCAGCGGGAAGACGCGCGGGATGTAATTGCCCCAAAAACTGAACTGCGCCACGACGAAGAAGCCGGCCATGAAAATGCCAACCTTGATCCAGATGAGGCTGTCCGCATTGGCAAGCTGCTTCGGAATCCACCAGAAGAACAGCGGCACAAAAATCAGCGAGGGTATCAGGAACACGCGGAGCAGCGCGCGGCGGCTGACAATCCACACGGCCAGCGCCGCGAGCACGAGGCGTCCGGTCATGCCGCCGATTTCCTGCCAGAACGTAACCTGCGCCACGGCCTTGTCGCTGGCGTTGCCGCCGATCTGCCGGCGTTGCGGGGGCGTGAGGGTTTTGCCCTCGGCGGCGGCTTTGGCCACGGCGTCCTTGGCGGTGGCGATCATCGCGGCGTGACCGGCCTGGTTCGGCGTGCCGACGGCCTGCGCGCCGAGGATTTGCGGCAACTGTTGAATGGCCCCGAAGGCCAGCCCATAGCTCGCGGCAAAGATCAGCGTGGTGATGATGGTCGTCTGAATCAGTTCCGGCGCGAACAGTTCGCGAATGCTCGGTCGCTTGAGCGAACCGGCGGCGCGTTTGCGTTCCCAGTCCGGCGATTCCGGCAGGAAGGGACGGATCAAAATCAACGGCAGCGCGGGAATCACGCCGGAGATCAGCGTGTAGCGCCACGCCTCGTGTCCGCCGTGAATTGCGGGCAGGCTCAACGCCCATTTCGCCGCCAGCACATTCGCCGCCGCGACCAGCAGACCGCCCACGGAGGAAAACGCCTGCGTGTAGCCGAGCACTTTTTCCCGCTGCTCGCGGTCTTTGAACAACTCGGCGAGCCACGCCACGGCGGCGACGAATTCCACGCACACGCCGATGAACACGAGGCAGCGGAAGAAGAGCAGTTGCCAGAGATTCGTCGAGAAGCCCGCCGCGCAGGCGGCAAATGCGTAGAGCAAAATGCTGTAGGTCAGTACGCGCCGCCGCCCGAGCCGGTCGGTGAGATAGCCGCCGAGCAGTCCGAATACGCCGCCCGCCAGGGCCGGGACAAAGAACAGCGTGCGCGCCCAGTTCGTGAATTCCTTCGAGCCGGGCAGCAGCAGCGGCACGCCGTCCGCGCCCACGCCACCGAGCGCGGCCAGCGCGGGCTTGACGATGAGCGGCAGCATGAGCAGTTCGTAAATGTCGAACGCGAACCCGATGGACGCGATGATGCAGATGAGCCAGTGCGTGCTCGTGAACTTGGATGGCGCCGAGGAATTCATCGCGCGAATTTATGGCGGGGCAGGACGGAGGCGACAAGGTTTTTGTCCGCACACGGACGATGGAGAGGCGGGCCACGCCGGTTAATTTTCCTTTTGCCCCGTTCCCATTTGCCGCTTAAATCGCGGCATGACTCGTTGGTCCGTGCGTTGGTTTCTCGTCGTGGTGTGCGTGGTGGCTTTCCCCTACCGCTCGCCCGCGCCGCTCATCTACAAGCCGGGCGAAGGCTGGGTTTATGAGAAGCCGGGTGAGATCGGGAGCTGGCAGAAGACGCGCGCGAAGGATCAGCTCGAAGTCGCGCAACAAGCCTTCGACGCCCACGACATTGGTCTCGCCATGAAGGCGGCCCAACGCACCGTGCGGGTGTGGCCGCTCTCCGACTATGCCTCACAGTCTCAATACCTGATCGGCCGCTGCTACGAGGCCCAGGGCTTTGAGCAGAAAGCCTTCAAGCACTACCAGGAACTGCTTCAGAAATATCCCAAGACCGACAAGTACGAGGAGGTGCTCAAGCGCCAGCTTGCCATTGCCCATCGCAAACTCGGGGCCGAGCACGTCTATGGCAGCTTGGGCGTCGAGACGAGCAGCAAGGTTCCGGGCTTCACGCTCCCGCCGCTCTCGCTCTCCACCATTTTCTTCAAGCGTCTCAGCACGGTGGAGATGTACGAGAACATCGTGAAGAACGGCCCCTACAGCGAGGTCGGTGCGACCGCGCAGATGAACGTCGGCGCGGCCCACGAGAAGAAGAAAGATTACCCTTACGCGGTGCGCGCCTACCAACGGGCGGCGGATCGTTACGCCGACCGGCCCGCCATCCTGGGCGATGCCACGTATAAAACCGGCATTGCCTATCTCAAGCAGGCCCGCACCGCGGATTATGATCAGACCATCGCCTCCAAGGCCATTGAGACCTTCAGTGACTTCACCACCCTGCATCCCGACGACCAGCGCGCGCCCGACGCCCTGAAGCGCATCGAGACGTTGCGCACGGAGCAGTCGCGCGGCGCGTTCGAGACGGCCAAGTTTTACGAGCAGCGGAACAAGCCCCTGGCCGCGAAGATTTATTACAACGAGGCACTGAACAAGGACCCCGGCTCGGTCTACGCCGAGATCGCGCGGCTGCGCATTGAGGAGCTGAACCGGCGCTCCGGGACCAACCAGTGAAGCCGCCTCCTCCACTGCTCGCGCTCGCGGCGGTCCTGCTTCTGGGCGGTTGCGCCGGCTATCAGTTGGGGCCGAGCAACGGTCTGGAGGCCGGGGCGCGCACCGTCCAGATTCTTCCGCCGGTCAACAAGACCTTCGAGCCTCGCGCCGCCGAGGTTTTGAACCACCAATTGCGCCGGCAACTACAGCGCGACGGCACCTACCGCCTCAGCACCCGCGAGGAGGGCGACGTGATTGTGACCACGACCATTCTCAAGTACCAGCGCTTCGGTGAAACTTTCCAGCCGCGCGACACCCTGACCGTCCGGGATTATCGCGTGCAAATGGTCGCCATGGTCACGGCCTACGATCGCGTGAGCGGGAAGAACTTGGTCAACCGCGAATTTCTCGGCCACACCTCCGTGCGCATTGGGGCCGACCAGTCGAGCGCCGAGCGGCAGGCACTGCCGCTCCTGGCCGAGGATCTGGCGCGCAACATCACGGCCGCCATCGTGGATGGGGAATGGTGAAGAAAACGGTGCCCACAAAAGTCCATCCACCCATGCGCACTCCGACCAAAATCAATTTCGTGGCCTGTCTGGTGGCGGCTCTAGGGGTCAGCGCGCTGCCCGCCGCGGACTGGCCGCAATGGCGCGGCGCGAACCGCGATGGACATGCCGCTGGCAGCGTGGTTTCCCTGCCCAAGGAATCGAAGCCGGTTTGGAAGCGGCCTATCGGCCCGGGCTTCTCCTCGCCCATCATGGCCGGCGGCCAGCTCATTTATCTCGATGAGCAGGAAGGCAAGGAAGTCGCGCACTGCCTCAACGCCGCCACCGGTCAGGAAGTCTGGCGCACACCCTACGCGCCCAGTGAAGGCGATGAGTGGGGCCGCGGTCCCCGCACCACGCCCTTCATGGATGGCGCGCATGTTTATTTCCAGTCCATGAACGGCGGCTTTCGCTGCCTCAAGCTGGCTGATGGCCAGCCCGTCTGGGACTTCGACTTCCGACATTACGGCATCAGCTTCAGCACCAAGTCCTCCGAAGGCACGGCCTCCCGCCGGGGCAACAACGGCAGCGGCGCGGTGGAAGGCAACTTCGTTTACGTGCCGGTCGGCGCGAAGGGCGCGAGCATCGTTTGCTTCGACAAACTCCAGGGGAAGGAAATCTGGAAGAGCGGCGATGATGAGGCGGCCTATTCGTCGTTCGTCGTCGCCACGCTCGCGGGAACCCGGCAGCTCGTCGCCTTCACCGCCGAGGCGCTCACCGGGCTGGATTTGAAAACCGGCGCCACTCTCTGGCGCCTTCCCCTCAGAACGGGAGCCAAGCGCCACGCCGCCACACCCGTCATCGACGGCGACACCGTGACGGTGACTTCGCAGACGCTCGGCCTGGTGCGGGTGAAGATCAGCCAGAGTGCAAGCGGGCTGGTGGCCGCGCCGCAATGGGTGAACAAACCGCTGGCCATCAACCTCGCCACGCCTGTGCTCTCGGGCGGCCACCTCTACTGCTACGGCCCGATCCGCACCAAAGATTACGTCTGCGTGGATGCCGCCACCGGCGTCACGAAGTGGACGGAAACGGGCTTCGGCCTCGGCAAGGATCAGACCGATTACGCCTCGACCATCGCGGTGGGAAAGAATCTTCTCCTGCTCACCTACGACGGACAATTGGTGTTGATCTCGGCCAATCCCGAGAAGTTCACCGAACTGGGACGTTTGCAAGTCTGCGGCAAGACTTGGTGTTCCCCAGCCTTCGCCGAGGGCAAACTCTACGTCCGCGACGGACGCGATCTCCTATGTCTCGACCTCAGCAACCCATCTCGGGCGGCGCGCTGACCGTTGTGGTCATCGACACCCCGGCGGGCGCGTTCACCGCGCGATTCTCCGAGCGCGGCCTGGCGCAGTTGGATTTTCCAGGCGGCCCACGTCTTGGGACTGACGGGGCGGCGGAAGCGCGTCCGGCCGGTTCGATGGCGCGGTGGATTGGACTTACGCAGGCCGTGCTGCTTGCGATTCTGGCCGGCGAACGTCCGGCAGAGTTTCCTCCTCTGGATGTCAGTGTCGGTACCGCGTTCCAACGGCGGGTCTGGTCGGCTTTGCGGAAAATTGTTCCAGGCCGGACGCGCAGCTACGGCGCTCTGGCGGCCGCCTTGGGTTCGCCCCGGGCCGCCCGGGCCGTCGGCAGCGCGTGCGGCGCAAATCCCATCCCGCTGTTGATTCCCTGCCATCGTGTGCTGGCAGCCAACGGCCATCTGGGTGGATTTTCCGGCGGACTGGAGTGGAAGCGTCGGTTGCTGAAGGCTGAAGGGTGGGTTGGTTCCAAGTGACTCACGAGCGTCTGTTTCGCTCGGTCACGGACGGTCGTTGACTACCTGTCCCCCGGCCCAGCCCGCCGCCTCACCCGGCCCAACTCCGCTTTCACGAGTTCGTGCTGCTTCACGATTTGCCGACGCAGGTTCAACTCTTCCCCCCTGATTAGATCGGCGAACTTCCGATCCGGCGCGGCGGTGATGAGTTTCGCGGCGGCGGCGCGGACACGGTTGGTGAGCGTCTCCACCCGCCAGAATTTTTCCGTCAGTTCGCCGAGACGGGCGTGATACTGGCTTTGAAATTCCGGCAGCTCCCACAACGCCTTGACCACCAGGCTTCCGGTGGGCGGTTGGAAGCCCGCGCTGCCAAACGTCGCTTCCAACCCGTGGGGCAGGAACCGCAGCTTATCCGTTTTCGGGTCGTGATAGATGCGATAGTTGTTGTGCATGTAAGCATAGCCATTGATGCCGGCCGTGAGCATCTCCAGGGCGAGGAAAGTGGTGAACTCATCCACGTCGAGCACCGGGCCAAGCTTTTGCAGGCGCACGCCGGAGGGCGTTTTCAGCAGCTCCAGGAGCGCCTTCAAATCGCGTTGCGAGGTGTCCTCACCGTTCTCTTGATCCAGCTTCTGATCGATGTCGCGGGACTCACCTTCGTAGAGATTGCCGCTGGCCGAGCCAAACTCGCGCTTGAGAAACCCTTTGTTGATCGGCTCCACCAACAGGTAGAAGCCAAGCTCGCGCCCGTTCAATTCCACCCGCGCGTGCGTGACCATGGGAGCCGGGAGTCCGGCGTCGCGGTACAGTTGCACGGCCACGATCTCCCGCATCAGACCCGGATCCTCGGCGGAGTTGTTGAGCACGAGCTTGTTCAAGCCGCGATACTCCTGGCCGGTGACAAACTCGTTCAGCTTCAAACTGAAGTTCGGGCGGCGGTCGATGTCCTGAAAGGAGCTGTGGCCCTTGAGCCGGAGCCCTACGTCGCGCAAGACCGTGTCGCCTTCACGAAGCGTGGCGCGCACATAATCGCGAGTGCCGATTCGGTTGCCTATCTTGAGGGCCAGGAGGCTGGCTTCGGGAAGCTCAAGGCGGAAGGTCCGGATGTTGCCTTCGCGGAACAACGCCTCCGCTCCGCTGCTCTTGTTCTTCTTGAAGTCAGCCGCCGGGACATTTCCGCACGCCCCCCACAGCGCCAGAACCAGAATGAATCGTTTCCCCCACATGCAATTCTCTCGACGGCAGGGACGGGAAGAAATTCGCAAAACTCCCGGCGTCACCGGGATTTTACATTGGCTACTCGCCCCGCGCCTCGTCCCCGTCCTCGGCCGTGCCCGCAGTGATATCGCCCACGGTCAGATTTTCCTGAGCCGGCCCGGTGACACGAACCTCACCGACTTTGGATCCGGCGTGGAAAATGGCCAGGCGGGTGTCGTTCGTCGGCAGTTGGCCCACCGGATAGCTCAACACGACAAATTTCCCCGGCAGATTCACGGAGGCCACCCGGCCCACGGCCGAAGCGGCGGGCCGGATCACAAGGTTGGGGCTGGTGGTCGGCTTGACCGAGAATTCGGCCGGAACGCCGGCCTTTTTCTCCCCACGCCAGCTACAACCGGTCGTGGTGCTGAAGACCGCGAGCACCAAAGCGGCGGCGACATTCATTCCAGAGCAAACACGCTTGTCACTTTTCACGTCCAAGAATTTAGCGAGCCACCGCCCGGCTGTCACTGGAGTTTTCGGATTGGGGGCCGGCGCAGGGGAGCTTGGGTGTTCACCTTCACAGTTGAGAATCCGCCTCGCGAATGGCAGCTTGCGGGGCAATCCGAATGACTCTCACTCACGTTCTCAAACGATGGCCGGTCGCGCTCGCGCTTTGCGCCGGCTGCCTGCTCATGCCACGCTCGGCCCGCGCGGATGCGATGCTCCAGCTTTTCAACGTCAACTACGAGGAACTGATCGCGAAGATGCCGGAGATTGCCGAGGCCGGTTACACCTCGCTCTGGCTGCCACCGCCGACCAAGGGCGGCTCCATCTTTTCCGTGGGCTACGATGTGTTCGACCCGTTCGACCTCGGCGACAAGGATCAGCAGGGCACGGTGCGCACGCGCTATGGGACCAAGGCGCAGTTGCAACGCGTGGTCGAGATGGCGCATCGCTTCGGGCTGCGGGTGTATTTCGACAACATCATGAACCATCGCGGCTTCACGGTGCCGGGCTACGACGCGAACACGTCCACGAATTATTATCCGGGCATGGTGCCGGGGGATTTTCATTTGCGGGTCATCGCCGGGCCGTTCTACCGGAGCTGGGATAACATCGGGAACTGGAACAACACCTTCGAGATTCAGAACAACCCGCTCTCGGGCCTCGTGGACATCGCGCAGGAAAATCCGAACATCAACTTCGGCGCGAGCTACGGGAACACGGCGGGCAGCCCATTCTTCATCCGGCATCCGAACAATCGCGATTACTACATGGACACAGCGCTGACGTCGTTGCCGGGCGGACTGCATGGCTTCAACGGCACGAACGGCGATCCGGTCGCGGAGAACACGAGCGCGTATCTGATTCGCGCGGTGACTTGGCTGCTGGCCGAGACCAAGTGCGATGGCTTCCGGCTCGACGCGGTGAAGCATACGCCGGGCTATTTTTTCGGAGACTACGGCAGCGCCTCAGCCAACGGCTACTGCGGCGCGATCCAGACCATGTTCGATTACGTCCACGGCTACGGGAACAATCTGCTCGGCAACGGCTACGTGGAGGGCGACGACAACCGCAACAGCAACTACGACGCGGAAGCCACGCGCAATGACGCGCTCATCTTCGGCGAACATCTGGGGGAGCCGCCGAGCTATGATGATTATCTCGGGCGCGGCATGAGGCTGCTCGACAATCCGCTGCGCAACAACCTGAACAACATCCTCGGTAATCCCGGCGCGTCGCTCGCCGGCTACGAGACGCGCGATGGCGGCGGGTTCAGCGCGCCCAATCGCATCATGCACGCGTCGAGTCACGACAACGGCTACTCGAATCATCGCGAGTTGCAGAATGCCTACTACTTCCTGCGCGAGGGCATCCCGCTGATTTACACGGACGGCTACAACCAGGAGAGCAGCGGGGGCGGCGATCCGTTCCCGCGCATTGCCTACGCGCCGTATCTCGGCCAGTTCAGCGACCACAAGATGCCCGACCTGGCCTGGCTGCATGGACAACTCGCGCGCGGCGGCACCCGCGCGCGCTGGGGCGACTCGGATGTGGTGGCCTTCGAGCGCTACGACTATCGCGAAGGCGGTAGTGCGGCGGATCAGACCGTGGTGCTCTTTGCGATGAACGACAACTTTGGCAATCCGGGCGATGTGAGTTTCGACGATGGGGTGAACAACATGACGGGCGGCACCTTCTACGAATGCTTTCCAGCGCAGAATCCGCGCGGCCAGGGCGTCGTCGTGGGCTTCCCGCCCGGCTCGGTGCTGGTGCAGCTTGCGGACTCGCCCGGCAAGGATCGCGCCTGCTCGAAGCTGCTCGTGCGCCTGGCGACCAACATCAAATCCGACGCGGAAAGCTCGAAGGATGACCCGAACCCGGTGAACCGAAAAGTCTATGTCGGCACGCAGGCGCTCGCCTCCGGTGGCGGCGCGATTGAATTCAAGATTCCCAGCGGCGGCTACGTGGCCTACGCCTACCAATGGCCCGAGGCCAGCCGCGCCAGCGGGCGCGACGTGATCACCTTCCGTCACAACAACATCGAAGTGCCCCGCATGTTCGTGACCCGCACCGATGGCCGCGACGGCGACAGTGGGTTCAATCCCAAGTATCCGTTCAAGAATCGCGGCAGCGTGGACACGGGCGGCAGCACGGTGCGCGGTACGAACACTGGCCCGCGCCAGTATTCCATCGACATCCCCATCGTGACCAACGCCGTCTTCGACATCGTGGTGCGGCCGGATGCGAGCGTGAACAACGTGCTCGTGAAGCTGGACGGCGGCATGGATTTGAACTTCCACATGGGGCTGGGCTCGACGAACAGCGACCGGCGCGACAACCGGCCCGGCGCGGCCACGGATGTTTTCCTCGGCTACGAGCAGGCGCTCTTCCGCTACCGGCGCGGGCCGGAGAAATTTGCCGCCACCAACGTGGCGAACAACAACGTCTTCTCGGCGGGTGCGGAAACGTATCACTACACCGTGGGCACGGCGAACTCGCTCGTGGTCGTCGGTTCAGGCGGCGGCGCGAGTATCGACACGCAGACGGCCGACTGGGTGTATCACAGTCCGGCGCGGCCTGTGACGGGTGGCGTGAGTCCGCCCGCGACCCAGCGCGTGCCGTTGCAACCCATCGGCGGGCAGGCCTGCGAGCTGTGGATCAAGGTCGGCTACCAGTTCGACATCGACACGGGCAGCCTCTACTACACGACCGACGGCTCGAAGCCCGAAGGCGCGTTTGGCACCGGGCGCGGCTCGACGCAGGTGGTCGGCCTGAGCTTCGATCACAACGAAACCGAACCGGGCGGCGTGGTGGACTGGTGGAAGGGAATCATTCCCGCGCAGGCGACGAACACCGTCGTGAAGTATAAAATCGCCTTCTACGACAACATTGGATCGCCCATCTCGGACTCGGACGAGGCCAAGGAATACGGCGTGACGCAGTTCGCAATCACGAACTTCAACCCCGTGACCGCGTTCGTGTATCTGCACAACAACCGCAACACGAACTCGTCGCACTTCGGGCTGGAGGAAGGCTTCCACATCGCGCGCGCGCGGGCCTTCCTACCGCGCTCCGGCAAGTCGAGTGTGTTCAACACTTTCGCGCAGACCTTCTACTACGACGCCGCGCCGCCCGACGGGGTGATCGCCTTCCCGGCGACGAACAGCACGCTCACCAGTCAGCAGTATGGCGTGGTGGTACGGGCTGATTCATCCGTCACGACTGTTGAATACAACCTCCTCGACAGCAATCCGGCCAACGACGACGCGCTGACCGGCCTGACCAACGGCAATGGCTCGAACGCCTGGGCGTTGGCGACGAAGGTTTCCCCGAGTGGTTCGCTCACTACGCAGTATCCGAGTTTCCCGCAGGAGTTCCGCTTCAACTACTACGCCGTGCCTTCGAGTAGCAACGCCACCATCAGCGTGCGCTTGAAGGAGGCCACTTCCAGCGTGCTGACCAATCGCGTGAAATTGCTGACCCGCACCGTGGCCACCCTCGCGCTGTCGCAGACGCTTGATGTGGCGTTCCCCAGCACGGACGGCCAGACGCTCGCGCTGAATCCCAACGACTCTTACACGCTGGTCTTCCGGTTCAGCGATGTGCTCACCGCGAACGTGACCAACTTCGTCCTCCGCATCGACGACGCGGTGCAGCCGCGCTTCTCGCCGAGCAACACACCGCTCTACGTGTTTCAGGACCAGACGCCGGGCGACCAGAAGAACGAGCTGCGCTGCACCTGGACGAGCATCATCCCCGGTCAACACCTCATCGAAGTGAGTTTCAACGGTGACGGACTGGCGCTCGAAGCCGCGCGTTTCGTGAACGTGAGCATCGGCGGCGCGAGCGTGAACATTGTGCAGCCGCCGGCCGCCGACGCGCAGGGCCGCTCGCCGTATCAGATCATTTTTCCGTCCGAAAACGGCGTGCCGCTGATCCCCCGGTTTACCATCACCACCGAGACCACGCTGACCCCCACCAACGTGATGATCAGCTTCAGTCCGAACTTGTTCGCCAGCGGCCCGGCGGCGCGCGACACGAACTTCATCGGCAATGCGAAGCGCTGGGATTTCGTCTGGAGCAACCTGGTCGAAGGGACGTTTACGATCCGCGCGGATGCGCTGGGCGGCGGCACGAACTCGACGACGCGAGTGACGCAGGTGATTTTCGCGCCCATCGATCAGTTCCGCCTGCTCACGCCAGCGAAGGTGGGAGACACCTTCAGCTTCGCCATCCAGACCCTCGACGGCCGGACTTACGTGATCGAATACGCCGACGACCTCGCCGCCCCGAGCTGGCAGCCGTTGCCCAACGTGAACGGCGACGGCACGGTGAAGGTCGTGAACAACACGGCCCCGGGCGTGCCGCAAAGATACTTCCGCTTCCGGACGCTTTAGCGCCAGAGGCGCGGCAGAGCGTAGCCCACGGCTCACGCCGTGGGCTATTCTCTGCCGCCGTTCCGCGGCTGGATCATGGCGCACCTTCCTGCCACAGAGTCGGATGCGCGCACCTGAACTGCACAAGCGGCTTGTCTCCCTCCCGGCCACTGCCATGCTGCGGCCCATGCAATTTGCCTTACGCAATCCGTTTTCCGTCACAGCGTTTTGTCTGCTGCTCGCCGCCGCGCTGGCCGCGTCCGAGACCAGGGTGAACGCCGCCGCGCCCGCGGTGGAGAATTCTGTCGTGAAGGTTTTTTCTTCCGTGCGCTATCCGGATTTCTTCCGTCCTTGGGCCAAGCAACCACCGTCCGAGGCTACGGGCAGCGGTGTGGTCATCGAAGGCAAACGCATTCTCTCCAACGCCCATGTCGTGCAACACGCCGGCCAGATTCAGATTCAGGCCAACCAGGCCGGCGACAAAATTTCTGCCACCGTGGTGGCCGTCGCGCCCGGCATGGACCTGGCCCTGCTCAAGCTGGATGACGAATCGTTCTTCGACACGCATCCGCCGTTGCCGCGCGAAAAAGTGCTGCCGGCCATCAAGGACGCGGTCATGGCCTACGGCTATCCGCAGGGCGGCAACAGCCTCTCCATCACCAAGGGGATCGTGTCCCGCATTGAGTTTGCGCCCTACACTTATCCCGTCTCGGGCCTGTGGATTCAGATCGACGCCGCCATCAATCCTGGCAACAGCGGCGGCCCGGTGGTCGCGGGGGACAAGATGATCGGCCTCGTCTTCAGCCGCCTCGGGATGGCCGACAACATCGGCTACATCATCCCGTGCGAGGAGGTGGAGTTGTTTCTCAACGATGTGCGCGACGGCCGTTACGACGGCAAGCCGGCGATGTATGACGATTTGCAGACGCTGGAAAATCCGGCCTTACGTTCCTGGCTTAAGTTGCCCAAGTCCGCCGAGGGCATTCTTGTCCACCGGCCCGAAAGCACCAACACGGCCTATCCGTTGAAGGAGTGGGATCTCATCACCCGCATCGGTGAGACGCCGGTGGATGATCAGGGGATGATCAAATTGGGATCGAACCTTCGGGTGCGTTTCCAGTACCTCATCCAGAAGACCGCGAAGAACGGCCAGACACCGCTGACCATCATCCGCGCGGGCCGGACACTTCAGATAGAACTGCCTGTGCCGTCCAACCGCGACATGCTGATCTCGTCGCTGGGCGGTGTGTATCCCTCTTACTTCATCTATGGTCCGCTGGTTTTCTCGGGAGCCACCTCGGAATTTGTCGGCGGGCTGACGCGCAGCGAGTACGGCGGCGGCTGGTCGGGCATGTTGAGCTACGTGGGCAGCCCGCTGGCGCGGCGGCTCGGGGACAAGCCGGCGTTTCCCGGCGAAGCGCTCGTGATTGTTTCCTCGCCCTTCTTTCCCCACAAGCTGGCCCAGGGTTACTCGAACCCCATGGGCCAGGTGGTCAAGACCATCAATGGCACGCCGATCAAGAACCTCAACCATCTCGTGGCCGTGCTGCGCGATCTGAAGGATGAGTTCGTCACCATCCACTTCGACCAGCGCGGCGCGGAAGCCATTGTCTTTCCCCGGCAGCAGATGGTGGCGGCGACCGAGGAATTGTTGAGCGACAACGGAGTGCGCAGCCAGGGATCACCCGACGCGCTGGCCGTGTGGAATGGGAAGCCTGCCCAGGCCGGAGCGAACTAAGCCGGTCAGTGCGTCTTGGTTTCGCCCCGGAACGTGAGTCGATCAATCCAGGCCAGCGCGATGGCGGAGGCGACGAAGGTGGTGTGGATTATCACCTGCCAGAACACCTCGCCCATCACCAAGTTGGTGTCCTTCACCGTGATGAAGGTTTTGAGCAAATGGATGGACGAGATGCCGATGAGCGCCGTGGCCAGTTTAACTTTGAGCACACCCGCATTGACGTGCGAGAGCCACTCGGGTTGGTCGGGGTGCCCCTTCAAGTTCAGGCGCGAGACAAATGTCTCGTAGCCGCCCACGATGACCATGATGAGCAGGTTCGCGATCATCACCACGTCGATCAGTCCCAGCACGATGAGCATGATGGCCTGCTCGGGGTCTTTAACCGTGACAGGGACAGAGGCAGGCATCGCTCCGCCCATCAGTCCGAAATCAATCAGGTGCCACAACTCTAGAATGAAGCGATAGACATAAACGGCCTGTGTCACGATCAGGCCGAAGTAGAGCGGAGCCTGCAGCCAGCGGCTGAGGAAAATAAAGCTGGCCAGGGTGGCCTTGGACTGCGGGCTTTTGGAATTCGGCATCTCGTTCATCGTTGGGCGCTACTTCAAACGGAGGCGCGGGCGCGGTCAACTCCTGAGCGACGGACTTTGGTCCTGGTCCATCAGCGGGGTTCCACCGGCCAGGGTGCTCGATCATCGAATCCATCGCTTCCTGTGCGCGCCGATGGCGCGTTCGCCGCTGCTGGGCTCGGGGCCGGGACCGCAGCTTGGCCAGCGCGACGTGGACGTGATCGAGAAACCCTTCTACGAGTGAAACCTGTCCACCACGATTTTCAGGACGCCGGGTCTCAACCCTTGCGCGCATTCGGACGTGAAGGACGCCGTGAACTGCCGACATTTCATCGCGTGGAGAACGAAGCCGCGCTGACCCGAGGGTGTTGGCGGGAGGGAGCGATTCGGATGGTGCTGGCCGAGGGGCATGGCTGTTCGCAATACGCCGTCGGGTGAGGTGCAAAGCGGTTTAAGTGCGCTGCGGATCGCGAAGCCCGTCCGCTTCACTCCTGGGCGCGACGCCGATCAATCAGTCCTTTACAGCCGGCACGGTTGCACCTTCGATTCGGGCGAATCATGAAAGCCGCCACATTTTCCCATCTCGCGCTGGTCACCTTGCTCGGCAGCCTCGTCCTCACGCGCGCGGCCGAGGATATTGTGGTCGCCAACTTTGAGGGCCCCAACTACGGCGCGTGGAAAGCCGTTGGCCAGGCTTTCGGCCCAGCCCCGGCGCGCGGGGCGTTGCCTGGGCAGATGGCGGTGGATGGTTTCGAGGGCCGGGGGCTGGTGAATTCATTTGTGGGCGGAGACCAGAGCACGGGCACGCTCACCTCGGCCACGTTCCAGATCGCCCGGCCTTACTTTCGTTTTCTCATTGGCGGAGGTGGTTATCCAAACGAGACCTGCTTGAACCTGCGGGTGGATGGGAAAATTGTCCGCACGGCGGGCGGTCCGAACCTCCAATCGGGTGGGAGCGAGCGGTTGCAGCCGGGCGGTTGGGAAGTGATCGAGTTCCTCGGGCGCGAGGCCGTCCTCGAGATCGTGGACCGACGCACGGGCGGTTGGGGGCACATCAATGTCGATCAAATCGTGCAGACGGAGCGCAAACCGCCGGTCGAGCGCCGCAACGCCACGCGGGAGCTGGTCATCCGCAAGCGCTACCTGCATTTCCCGGTGAAGAATGGAGCGGCCAAGAAAATCGTGGAAGTGCTCGAAGCGGGCCGGGTAGAGCGTTTCTTTGACCTGGAGCTGGCCGATGGCGACGCGGACTGGTGGGCCTTCCTAGACGTGTCGGCGTGGCAAGGGCGGAAGCTGACGGTGAAAGTGAACAAGCTGGGCGAGGATTCAAGCGCGCTGGAATCCATCTCGCAGGAAGATGCAATCAAGGGCGCGGAGAATCTTTATCGCGAGCCGCTGCGCCCGCAATTGCACTTCAGCGCGCGGCGCGGCTGGCTGAATGATCCAAACGGGCTGGTGTTCTACCGAGGCGAATACCACCTGTTCTTCCAGCATAATCCTTACGGTTGGGGTTGGGGCAACATGCACTGGGGCCACGCCAAAAGCCGCGACCTTTTGCACTGGCAGGAACAGCCCGAGGCGCTTTACCCGGACGCGATGGGCCCGATGTTCAGCGGTTCGGCGGTGGTGGATTGGAAGAACACGAGCGGCTTCGGCACGAACAACGAGCCACCGTTGGTGCTGATTTACACGGCGGCGGGAAATCCGGCCGTGCAGTGTCTCGCCTACAGCACGGACGGGGGAAAAACTTTTGCCAAGCACGGTGGCAATCCGGTCGTGCCACAGATCACCAGCGGCAATCGTGACCCAAAGGTCATCTGGCACGAGCCAACGCAACGCTGGGTCATGACGCTCTACGTGGGCTTCGATGAAACCAAGGACGGCAAAAAGACCACGCGCCACACGATCCACTTCCTCACCTCGCCCAACCTCAAGGACTGGAAAGTCGTGAGCCAGACCGATGGTTTTTTCGAGTGCCCGGACTTCTTCGAACTGTCCATCGACGGCAAGATCAAGAACAAGAAGTGGATTCTGACCGGGGCGAGCAGCGAGTACATGATTGGGACGTTCGACGGGCAGAAATTCACGTCCGAAACCCCGAAACTGCCCGGCCATCGGGGCCAGAGCTTTTACGCTGCGCAAACCTTCAGCGACATCCCGGCCAAAGATGGCCGCCGCATCCAGATCGGCTGGCTGCAGGCACCATCGCCGGGCATGCCCTTTAATCAGGCGATGAGCCTGCCTCTCGAACTGAAGCTTCTCAGCACGCCTGAAGGCCCGCGGCTCTCCTGGCAGCCGATTATGCCCGAGGCGATGTCTCGACATGGACGGGTCCAGGTCAAACCCGGCGACACGAAAGCCCTGACGAAGCAATCGACCGGTCTCATGGCCATGGAGGCGGAATTCGAGCCGGGTGCCGACAGTGAATTGAAGTTCACGGTGAACAACATGCCCGTGTCGTATAGCGCCGCGAAACAGGAACTCACGGTCAATGGCCACCGTGTTACTGCTCCGATGCGCGGCGGGAAACAGCGTCTCACCATCATCTCCGACCGCACGGTTTTGGAAGTTTTCGCCAGCGACGGATTGGTGTATGTGCCCATGCCGGTGCTAGCCAAGGGCAGGCAGGGCGAGGCCACGGTGGCCTTGACCGGGGCCGCGCTCCGATCTCAACGCTTCAGCGCCACCGATCTGCGCTCCATCTGGAAATAGCTGTCCAGACTGTAGCCCGGCTTCGACCGATGCGGAGGGATCGGTTCCGCAGATGGAATGGCGGCCCAGACTGGCGGACAAGGCAGACCGCGTGAGCCTCGCTCTTAATGCGTGAAAACCACGCTATAAAACATCGTTTAAGTCCCGTTTGACGGTGTGTTTGAGGGGGTGGGCACTGCTGGTACCGCGAGTGCTATGCAAACCGTGAAAGCTGTTGACAGCATCGACTAAAAACATAAAGTGCGCGGGCTGTTACCCAAACAATTGCAGAAAAATTATGACACAAATTCGTAAAACCAAGTCGTCCGGCTTCACTCTCATTGAGTTGCTGGTCGTCATCGCCATTATCGCCATTCTGGCCAGCTTGCTTTTGCCCGCCCTCGCGCGCGCCAAGGCCCGTGCCCAGCGCATCGGCTGCACGAGCAATTTGAAGCAGGTAGGCTTGTCCTATCGCATGTGGTCTGGCGATCATAGTGACAAATTTCCATTTGATGTTCTTGTTGCAGAAGGTGGTGCTCAAGGTGGCACGTCGGTGGAAATTTACCGCTCAATGTCCAACGAGTTGGTTTCCCCGAAAGTGCTGACCTGTAACAGCGATGGCAGTTCAGTGAAAGCCAGCGATTTCAGGAACGATACTGCAATCAGTTTTAGTCAGCAGACAGTCGTCACGCCGGGAATCTATCCTGGCCTTTCCTACTTCGCCGGTACCGACGGCGACGAAAGTAAGCCGCAGACTATCATCTCTGGAGATCGTAATGTCACTGGAGGCGTTGGTGGTTTTCCAGGGACCAGATCTTGGAATGCAACGGTTTACACGCCCGGCACGCCCGGCACGCCCGACGCGGACTGGTTCACTGACATTCATGTACGTAACGGCAATATCGGCTTGGGTGATGGCAGCGCACAGCAAGTGACACCCATTCTCCTGAAGAAGCAGATTGTTAACGCCAACGGATCCACCACGGCCAACACTACTCGGTTTGTTTATCCTTGATTTCAATTGAACGCGATCAAAGGCACCCGCAAGGGTGCCTTTTTCGTTGCCAGGAACCCTCCATGCCTCTTTCAACGGATTGGCTTTTTAGCGGGCGCGATCCAACGGCTGTCAGATTGCGAAGCAACGCTGGATGGGATCGTCTGGAGTTCTTGCCCAAACCCTTTCCAGCGGCATCGCTCCACCGTGAGCCGATGGCTCCAAAAGGCGTCTTGCCTCAAGCATGAAACCAGAGTGAAGGGTCTCGTGGGAAAAGGAAAAATGGTCTGGAGGGCTTGAAAGTGCGAGCGATTTCACAGTGACGGGTTTAGGATGAAACGACCGGAGGAATTGGCAGTTCAGAGTCCCAATCGTGGAGTTGGATGGTGGTCCAAGATGTTGCGACGAGCCGGTTCATCGCATCAACGATGCTGATTATACGTGCCAAGTCAGGAATTATTCCCGGAGATTCATCAAATGATGCAGTTTTTTCTCGGTAGGGCAGTTGACAAGCCCAACCCTGCGCCGTCATATTTCGAGCGGAACCCAACACCAAATAGTATGATCGAAAATCAAAAAAGAACGCGTGCTTTCACGCTGATTGAACTCCTCGTCGTCATCGCGATCATCGCGATTCTAGCTGCTCTTTTGCTTCCGGCCCTAGCCAGAGCCAAGGCGCGTGCCACGCGGATCAGCTGTGTGAGCAACCTCAAGCAGATGGCCCTGGCTGAATTGGTCTGGGTCAATGACAGCGAAAAAAACAACTTGCACTGGCGCGTTGGCACTAATGATGGCGGCACCTATGCACCAGCGAAAACGGGTGCAGCTTGGTATGAGTATGCTTGGCTTTCAAACGAGTTGGTGACCCCCAAGGTCTTGACCTGTGCCGGGGACAAGGGAGTCAATGTGTCTTCTGAATTCAATGGGCTTGGCAGCTACACGCAATCACCCACTCTGGGCCGCGCGACTGCCACCAGCTTCAGCCTTGGGCTGGACGCAGGCTCCATTCGTGATGCTGCTGGCAATTCGGTTCTGTCTTTGGAGAGTTCCCAGGATCACGTTATTTTTCTGGATCGAAACACGAGTTTTAGTGACGTGGCCACGGGGTGCAGTTCTGGGGTGAATAATGCCGATCGGATGAATATTACAGGCGGCTTCGTTCCTTCATGGACCAACGCCGTTCATGGGGTGGGAGCCGGTAACGTGGTGCTCCTCGACGGTAGTGTCAGCCAGACGAGTTCAACCCTGATGTACGACTTCATGAAGCGCGCGGATGATAATGGGAATGTTCATTTCCTTCGGGCTAGGTAGTCCTCTGTGCTCTGGAGAGGCCAGGTTGATTTAGGCGCTTCCGGTTTCCGGAAGCGTCTTTTCTATTTGATTGCCTCGGCCACGGCCTGCGCCAGCGTTTCGCGGTGGGCGGCGGAGTAAATATTTGCCGCCTCGCGGGCGTTGGAAAGAAACCCGCCCTCGACCAGCACGGCCGGTCGGTTCTGATAGCGCAGCACGCCCATGAAGCGCGCCCGTTTTACCCCATCGTCGTGGGCGCGCGCCGCCTTCACCACGGACCGGTGGATGCGGAAGGCCCATTCCAGATTGGCGGCATCGAAGGCGTTGTTCGGGTACGCCACTCGCTCGTCGTCGCTGTAACCCCGGATCAGCGTCGAGGGCATGCCCTTCGGAGTGAGGCAATAGGTCTCGATGCCGGAAGGCTGCGTCTGCGGAAAGGTGGAATTAAAATGCAGGCTCAGAAAGAGGTCGGCCCGCACGCGATCGGCAAAGGCCACTCGTTCGGTGAGGGATACATCCACATCGGTGCGTCGGGTGAGAAAAACTTTCCAGCCTGCATTGGTCAGCCGGCGCTCTGTGCGTAAGGCCCAGTCCAGAGTGTATTCCTTCTCCAATTGATTGCGTGCTCCGCGAGTGCCGCCGTCTGTGCCGCCATGGCCTGGATCGAGCACGATGATCCTTATGGGCGTCGGTGCCTGCGCCCGTTCCTTGTTGAGCGGTTCCAAAGTCTTCTCCGCGTCCAAGGCGTGAATGTGGGGCTGGCCGCCGACCAACTGCGGCGCAAAGCCCAGCCAGATCGACGTCCCATTCCACTGGGCCAACCGGCTGCCGATGGTCAGGACGCAGGTTCCCGAACGAGTTGGCACGCGGTAGAGGATGGCGCCGCCGGAGGCCGAACGCTCCGGCTGGGCGGTGGACCAACGCGAACTCCACGCGGTCAGCGGAATCCAGCCGCGCCCAAAACTCATGGTGGACAAGGGGGGCGGAAGCGCCAGGTTCGTCGTCGCCGTATGGGTGAAAATCGGCGGAGGGCCAACCTCAATGTTATCCAGTCCGACCACCGGCACTGGCTCGTTGGGCAGCACTACGACTTCCGCCTCCGGAGGGGCGGCCAGCACCGACCTCGCTTCCGGTGGGGGACTCAACGGGTTATAGGCCGGGCCACCGCATCCGGCCAGCAACCCCCCGAGCACGAAGGGGAGCGCCGCTCGAAGTCGGCGTGATTTTTTTGGGCCGATCACAGCATGGCGGCTCAACCTTGAATGAAGTAGCTGAGGTTTTCGAGTTCCATGGCGAGGTTGACGTTGCTCACCATCACTTCCTCCGGCACCACCAGTACGATGGGGGCAAAGTTGAGAATGCCTGTGATGCCCGCTTGAACCAGGGAGTTCGCCACTTCCTGCGCAGCTACGGCCGGCACCGAGATAATGGCCATTTTGACGTGGTGAGACTGAAGAACTCCTGGCAGTTCATCCATGCCATGCACCGGCACGGGCAGCTTCCGATCCTTCGACCGCCGGGCGTCGGCATCGAAGGCCGCGACCACTTCAAAGCCCTGCTCCTGAAAACCCTTGTAGGAAAGCAGCGCGGTGCCGAGATTGCCGATGCCGACCAGCACCACCGGTTGCAGGCTGCTCGTGCCCAGCAGATCAGTGATCATGTGCGCGAGTTGATCCACGTCGTAGCCCAGGCCGCGCGTGCCGAACTGGCCGAAGTAAGTGAGGTCTTTGCGCAACTGAGTGGACTTGACCCCGGCGACCTTGGAAAGCCCCTCGCTGGACACCGTGCGGATGCCATTGGTCTTGAGCCGCTGGAGACAGCGCAAATAAATCGAGAGACGATAAATCGTCTTGCGCGGAATCTCGGGGCGGTTCGGTTTCTTCAAAGCGGCGGGACAATTACTTCAAAGCAGGCGGGCAAGCAAGCGCGGCTCAGTCTATGAACATCAATTCGTTCGAGAGCAGCAGCACCTGGGCGTATTTCTCCCACGCGGTCAGCACGCGGTGCTGCTTGGGCGGGCCGCCGAAATCCGTCTTTGCATTCCACGCCCCGCCTTTGCCGCCGGACGCGTCGAGGTAGCGGACCTTCGGTGCCCAGGTAAACGAATCCGAATCCACGCTCTTTCGCAAATCGACGCTGAAGTCGATGGTGTCGCCACGCTTCACCTCCACGCGCTCGACGTTCGTGGTCGCCTTGCTGTTGTGGATGGTCCACTCGCCCAACTTGCCGGCGGCACTGCTGACCACACGCCCGCGCACGCCGTCGCCATTGGCGGTCTCGTGCCTCAATTGTCCGGAAATCTTGATCGCGCCATCGTGCGGCGCGCGCCAGCGGCGAATGGCCGCGTGCTGAGAATCATTTCCGACGTGCCCACCCTCGGCGGTCAGCATCACCCAGCCGAACTTGGCGTCGGGCAGTTTCTCCCCGCCCTGCCAGGTCGATCCGATGAAGCGCGGCAGCGCGGTGAAGCCCTTGGTGCGCGCGGCCTGCTCGTCGAATCCACCGAAGCCATACTGCCACACCGGCGTCTCCATCAGCGCCGGAGCCACGCCCGCCGATGTCGCTAGAAATTGTTTGGCGAAGGCGACTTCCTCGCGGTCGGCCGCACGCTGGAAAGCGAGGCGATGCAACCGTTCGATCTTTTCCGCATCAGTCCGCGCTGCCTTCACCGCCGGCCGCGCCAGCAGACTCTCCGCCTGCTGCACCACGAACGGACTGTTCAAGAGGAAGAGCGCCTGCTGCGGCACCGTGGTGTAGAACCGCTGTGGACTGGTCGCATCCGGGCTGGCGAAATCGAAGGTGCGAAAAATCCCAGGCAGGTTCTGTCGCTCGACGAACGCATACACCGTCCGGCGCGAAGTGAACGGCTCGGTGGTGATGTCACTCGCGTGCCCGCCCATCGTCTGGTCCAGGCGAGCCGAAACGGCCAGCAGCGTATCGCGCATGGCCTCGAAATTCAGGCGCTGGCGGTTCATGCGCCACCAGAGATCATTGGCCGGATCGATTTTCAAGCCCGCCGCATTCTCGTCGCTGGACTGCTGGTAAGTGCTCGAGAGCAGGATCAGCTTGTGCAACTTCTTGAGCGACCAGCCCTCGGCCATGAAGCGCGCGGCCAGGTGATCGAGCAGCCCTGGATTCACCGGCGGATCCGTGCGCAGCCCGAAGTCGCTTGGCGTGCGCACCAGCGGAGCGCCGAAATGATGGAGCCAGACGCGATTGACCATGACCCGCGCGGTGAGCGGATTGTTCGTGCTCGCGATCTGCCGGGCCAACTCCAGACGGCCGCTGCCTTTCTTGAACGGCTCGCGTTTGCCTTCCGTCAGGATTTCGAGGAACTGCCGGGGAACTTTGGGACCGTGGTTGCCGGCATTGCCGCGCACGAAGACCACCGGCTCGACCGGCGTCGCGCGATCCTTCAGCACCATGGCCCGGGGCGGGGCGCCGGCGTGCGTGGCATCGAGTTCGTCAATTTTCCGCCGGAGCGCACGCACCTTCTGCTGCGCAGGCGTGTCGAAGAGGCGATACATCTCCTCCGATTCCATGCTGAACGGCGAGTCGTCCGCATAGAGCACCTGACGCAAGGCCTCGCGGTTCTTGTCGGCAAAGGCCGTCGGCGCGTTCGCCTTCGCGGCTAGCTCGCGCCATTGCTTGTCGGTCGCCTCGAACAGCTTGTCGTAACGGTCGGCCACTTCTTTGAGCGAAGCGGGCGCGTTCGTGAACAACGCCGCCACCAGCGGGTTCAACTGGTTCGTCGCGCCGTCGTTCATGGCAAATCTCTCCGCCAGCGGTTTGGCCGCCTCGGCAAAATTGGTCTTCGCCAGTGCGGTGAACGCGAGCCACGGACCGAAGATGGCGTCCGACTGCTTCGCCAGCCGCTCGTTCCACTTGCCCACGACCCGCGACGTCAGCTTGCGCTCGCGGGCGACGGAGTCCTTCTTCTCCTTGTCCATCCCTTTGGTGTCCGCGGCCGCGAGCAGATACTCTCCGACTTGTGAACGCAGCTTGGTCAGCAGTTCGGCCTCTTTCTCCGCGCGATACTTTTTTGCCTCGTCCTCGCGCTTCTGTTTCTCCAGGAGGTAATCCGGATAATCCTTGGGCAGCGCCTTGTCGCCCAGCAACGGCTTCTCCGCCGGCTCCTCGCTGCTCGCGAACACGCCGTAGATTGAGTAGTAATCCTTGGTCGGAACCGGGTCGAACTTGTGGTCGTGGCAGCGCGCGCAACTGACCGTCAACCCCATCAGGCCGCGCGACACCACGTCGATCCGGTCGTCGATGATGTCCGGTTGGTTGTTCAGGAAGCGCCGGCCCAGCGTGAGAAAACCGAGCGCGGCCAGCGGACGCTTGTCTTCGCCCAGCGGCAGCAAGTCCGCCGCGATCTGCTGCACGATGAACTGGTCGTAGGGCAAATCTTCGTTCAGCGCACGAATGACATAGTCGCGATAAGTGTATGAAAAAGCGTAGCGCCGTTCTTCCTCGAAGACGTAGCCCTTGGTGTCCGCGTAGCGCGCCACATCCAGCCAGTGCCGGCCCCAGCGTTCACCGTAGTGCGGCGAAGCCAGCAGGCGATCCACGACTTTGGCAAAGGCGTCCGGCGTCCTATCGGCGAGGAAAGCCTCGACCTCCTCCGGCGTGGGCGGCAGGCCGATCAAGTCGTAGCTCGCGCGGCGGATGAGTGTGCGCTGGTCGGCGCGCGGCGAAGGCCTCAGCGACTTCGACTCCAGTTTCGCCAGCACAAATCGGTCGACAGTGGTCTGCGCCCACTTGGTGTTCTTGACCGCAGGCACGACGGGCGGACGAACGGGCTGATAGGCCCAATGTTTCCTGGCCTGGTCCGTGACCAGACTGGTCACCGCCGCCGCCGCGTTGGTGCGGGGATCAGGCGCGCCCATTTTCACCCAGGCCTCGAAGTCGGCAATTTGTTCCGCCGAGAGCTTCTTGTCCTTGGGCGGCATCTTGAGTTCCTCGTCCGTGTAACGGATCGCTTTGATGAGGAGGCTTTTCTCCGGATCGCCCGGGACAATCGACGGTCCGGTGTCGCCGCCCTTGAGCGTGGCGGCGCGGGTGTCGAGCAGTAGTCCGCCCTTGACCTTATCCGAGGTCGAGGCATGGCACTTGTAGCATTGGTCCGCGAGCACCGGCCGGATCTTCTTTTCGAAGAACTCAATGCCCGCCGCGCCGTCGGCGGCGCGTGCGCTGGCGGTCGCGCTGAGGACCGCCACGACCATGACTGCGATGATTCGATTCACTTGATTCTGAAGATGCCTCGGAAATTTCGCCGGCAACAGGGCGCAATTCAGGGCCCAAACAAACCCAGGATTTGCTCCGCCGCGCGCCCCGCCGCGCCCGGCTCCCCGAGCGAGGCCGCGATGCGGTCGAGTCGCGATTTGACCCTACTGCGACGCGTCTGGTCGCGGAGTAATTCAAGCGCCGCGCCCGCCACCCGCTCCGCCGTCGCCTGTTCCTGGACAAACTCCGGGAACACTTCCTCGTCGGCCAGGATGTTCGGCATGGCGATCCACTTCACCCGCACGATGGACTTGGCAATCAGATAGGTCAGCGCCGACGTCTTGTACATCACCACCGACGGCACGCGGAAGAACGCGCATTCCAGCGTCACCGTGCCGCTCTTGGCCACGGCCAGATCGGCGTGCGCGAGTTCCTCCGCCAGCGCGGAGCGCAGCTCGAACTCTGGCGGCAAGCCAATTTCCCGCGCAATTTCGACCAACCGATCCGAGAGCACCATCACCGCGCACGCGCCGGGAAATTCAGCGCGGATGCGGCGCAGCACCTCGCTCATCACCGGCAGGTGCCGCTGCAACTCCGAGCGCCGGCTGCCGGGCAGGAACACGATTCGCGGCGCGGTGCGGAAGTCGCGGTCGCCCGGCGCGACCTTCGCCCCAAAGCGATCCACCATCGGATGCCCCACAAACTCGACCCGCAACTGCGGCGTGCGCTTCGCGTACCAGGCCTTCTCGAAGGGAAAAATCGCCAGCAGCAAATCGATGTCTCGGGCCAGCTTGTCCGCGCGGCTCGGACGCGAGGCCCAGACTTGCGGGGAAACGTATTGCACAATTTTCGGATTCCAGCCGCCCGCCCCGTGGCCGCGAACATGTTCCTTCACCGCGTGGGCAAAGCGCCGGTTGAATCCCGCGAAATCGACGCAGACGATCACGTCCGGGCGCCGCTCGATGGCCAGATGAAGAAGATGTTTGAAGCGGCGGTGGAATTCCCAGAAGTGGGTCAATGCCTCCAGGCCAAAGACGGCGTTACGGGTGAAATCGAAGATCAATTCCATCCCCGCCGCCTGCATCCGAGGCCCGCCCACGCCGAAAAATCCAGCCTGGCGGTCACACGGCTCGCGCAACGCCTGGATCAATTCCGAGCCGAGCGTGTCTCCGCTGGCTTCGCCGGCGATGAGCATGAACTGCGATGGCTTCACACTGGTCACATGGTTGAGGAATGGCACGTCCGGGCTGCGGAGTTCAACTGGGGATGGCGGAGTCGACCCGGCCCGCGTTTTCGATCTGGCGCGTAATATTGAAGGCCAGGTCGAGCGCGCGCATGGCCGACTCGCCATCGACCAGCGGCCTTTGCTTTTCGCGCACGCAATCGACGAAGTGTTGCAGTTCGAGCTTGAGCGGTTCTTCCTTGGTGATGGGCACCGGTTCGCGGGTGATTTTCTTGCCGCCAAATTCGCTGACAATCGTGGTCTCGCTGGCGTGCAGCAGTTTCTTCAACAACGAACTCTCCGGCTCGCCGTCCGGGGCCAGCCGGAACACAAATCCCTCCTGCGCGCGGTAATCGAGCGAGATGTAGCTCGGCTCCGGGCCGCCGCTGAAGACGCGAATCTTTCGCATCCGCTCCGTGCTCACGCGGCTCACGGTCAGGTTGGCAATGCAGCCGTTGGCGAATTTCAGCCGGGCGTTGGCGATGTCCTCCGACTGGCTCAAGACCGGAATGCCCACCGCGTCCACGCTCACCACCGGCGACTTCACGAAGGCCAGCACGATGTCGAGATCGTGAATCATCAGGTCCAGCACCACTCCCACATCCGTGCTACGCGCGGGATAAGGCGAGAGCCGGTGCGACTCGATGAAGCGCGGGGCCGTGACGACGGACTCGAGATACTTGAAGACCGGATTGAAACGCTCAATATGGCCGACCTGGATCAGGCAATTCTTCTCGCGGGCCAGCCGAACCAGTTCGCCCGCCGTGGCCAGGTCATTGGTCATGGGCTTCTCGATCAGCACATGGCGGCCGCGTTCCAGCAACTGCTTCGCGATCTCGTAGTGCGTCGTGGTCGGTGTGACAATGCTGAGCGCGTCGCTGTGCTCGGCGGCCTCTTCCACGGAATGAAAGGGGCGGGTCTGGAACTTCTCGGCGTAGGCGCGCGTGGTCTCCGGCTTGGAATCGAAGACGCCGGTGAACTCCACCGCGCCCGCCGCCGCCATCGCGGCGTAAAGGCGGGCGTGTTCCTTGCCGAGCGAGCCGGTGCCGATGACGGCCACGCGGACGGGATGTAATTTTTTCACTGACACGCGCGGGAGTTTGCCAGCCCGCCGGAAAGACCCAACACCAAAAACCTCGGGCGCACCAGTCCGGTGCCATCGCCGGGCCAAGCGCAGGCGTTCGGTTGCCTGGCGGTGGTCCCGGTGCCGGCCCACCGCCGTCACCCCGATCCCTTGTCCCTCAGCGCACCGGGCTGGCCGCCGGGTGGCTCATGACCGGCCGGGTTTCGCGGACCAGGCGGACAAATTCTCCGGCCAGCCGGGTCAGCTCCGTCCAATTCTTCGTCTTCAGGATTTCCGCCGAGACCAGCGACGAGCCAACGCCCAGCGCGGCGCAACCCGCCCTGAGAAATTCCGGCGCGGTCGCCAAATCCACGCCCCCCGTCGGCACGAGGCGCAAATGCGGCAGCGGCGCGCGCAGATTCTTGATGTAGCCCGGCCCGAGCTTGTCTGCCGGGAAAATCTTGATGAAGTCCGCACCCGCCTCATGCGCGAGTTGCGCCTCCGTGGGCGTGTAGGCTCCAAGCATCACCGGCTTCCCCCGTTGATGAGCGGCTTCGATGATTTCCAACTTCGTGATCGGGCTGATGACGTATTGCGCTCCGGCATCAATGGCCGCATGGCACTGGGTGGCATTCAGAATGGTGCCGGCACCGAGCAACACCGCGCCACCGAACTTCGCCTGCACCTCTCGCAACGCCCGGAGCGCGTCCGGCACCGTCATAGTGACTTCGAGGGCCAGGATCCCGCCAGCCGCGAGCGCCTCGCACACGGGCGCGACCAGTTCGCAGGTGGGCGTGCGAATGACCGCCACCAGGCCGAGTTCCGCGATGCGGGCGCTGATTTCAGAACGGGACAACATTCGGCCATTGCAAGGAGAGTCGCGGGCGGGGGCAAGACAAAGTTCGCCCCAGGTGAGGCGCGGAGAGGCGTGTCTTGAAGTGGGGGCGCCATAAAGCCGGCCTGGGCGCGGCCCTTGCACGCCCCGCCGGTGAAGATGTTCTGGTCAAGCTCGTGCGCCAGTTCCAGGGAGTCGCTTGGCCGGAGGGTGGGGTAATTCGATCTGATAACTGGAGCTGGGGAGGGAATTTCTTTGGCCTTGCTCCTCCCTGCTCTGCGCATCGAAGGGTCGAAACCACGGCCAGACGAGATCGCGAGCTGCCACCGGACGGAGTGGGAGGTCTCAACGAGGAAGTGAATGAGAAGGAAAAATGGTCGGGGCGGAGAGATTTGAACTCTCGACCTCTTGCACCCCAAGCAAGCGCGCTAGCCAGGCTACGCTACGCCCCGAACCACGCCCGTCCGAAAACGGGCGGCGCGCAATATCGCGAAGCCCCACCGGCACTTCAATCTTCTTTTCGGCCCGAGAGTGAAGGCGAGCACAGCTAGAAGGTGCTGCCGGGAGAGTGGGCCTGGCCCGACGGCTTCCTGCCCGTCACTTTCAACCGCACGGGTGCATCCGTACACCGTTCTTAATTAGGCGGGTTGCCAGAGTTGATCCCAATGGTGGTTGCGGCGGGCTTCGTCGAGGGCGAGCAGAGCGCGCAAGCCGGGCCGCGTCCAAAATTGTCCGGCCCGCTTGAAGCGGC
>JANOQV010000004.1:0-4276 GCA_031414955.1 Pedosphaera sp.
GTCCTCGGGCGCAGCAACGTGCGAACGTCAGCGGGTCTGGGTTTTTCCGACGCGCTCCAAGTCATCACGTTGCTGCGCCCGAGGACGGGCGCACTCCGCCCCCGAATTTTCAGACCGGCTCTAAGCGCCAATCCGCCCGCCGGGTCGGAGACCATCGCTCCAGTTCTCGTGGCCAACAAAAAAGGCCGCCCGTGAGGGTGGCCTTGGTGAAAGTGGAATCAAGCATCAGTCGAACGCGTGCCCGGCGCAGCAAAGCACATCGCGCACCTTGTGGCGCACGAGTTCCTTCACCGCGGTGCGGGCCGGCCCGAGATACTTGCGCGGATCGAATTCCTTCGGGTTGGTCGCCAGAACCTTGCGGATGGCGGCGGTCATGGCCATGCGCAGGTCGGTGTCGATGTTCACCTTCGTGCAACCGATGCGGCGCGCGATTTCAATGTCGGCCTCGGGCACGCCGGCGGTTTCCTCGCCCATCGCGCCGCCATACTTGTTGATCTCCTGCGCGATTTCCTTGGGCACGCTGGAGGCGCCGTGAAGCACGAGGGGATAATCACCTAGACCGGCGTCCATGAGCGCCTTCTTGATGGCCTTGAGGCGTTCCAGATCGAGGTGCTGCTCGCCCTTGAACTTGTACGCGCCGTGGCTGTTGCCGATGGCGACGGCCAGCGAGTCCACGCCGGACTGCTTGACGAACTGCACCGCTTCCTCGGGATGCGTATAGCAGCCGCCCTTGGAGTAATGGCCGCCCTCCTCGCCGTCATCGTGCTGCGCGCCGACCAACATGCCGAGTTCGCCTTCGACCACGCAGTTATGCTTGTGCGCGTATTCCACGACCTGGCGACAGACCTCGACGTTCTTCTCGAACGGATCATGCGAGGCGTCGATCATCACGCTGGTGAAGCCCTCGTCGATGCACTCTTTGCACAGTTCGAAGGAATCGCCGTGATCGAGATGCACCGCGATGGGGATATTGGAGAGGCTGACGGCGGCCTCGATCAGCTTTTTCAGGTAAACTGGGTTGGCGTATTGGCGCGCGCCCTTGGAGATTTGCAGCATCACCGGTGCTTTTTCCTCTTCGCACGCTTCGATGATGGCCTGGAGGAGTTCCATGTTGTTCACGTTGAAAGCGCCCAGGGCGTATTTGCCCTTGAGCGCCTTCGCGAACAAGTCCGTTGTATGAGTCAATGGCATAAGTTTATTGGGTGTCCGGCGGGCTTCTCCGCCAGTCAAGCGGCGGATGTTAGGATCGAGCGGGGAAAAGGGAACAAAAATTATGCCCCTCCAAATTATGCCCCGCTGCGCGGAACGAGTGCATCCTGAGGGCGGGTTGCGCCAATCCATTTTCCAAAAAATAGTTTGCCCCGACGGAGATCGGCCACGATCCGATCTGGCATCTGCAATGGGCGACCAGCCACCGCCTGAACTCCTCTTCCGCGACCGCGTCAATCTCGACCACCGCATCTGGCTCGATCATCCGCCGCGCCCAATCCATCGACTTCACCTGCCTGCATCATAGTTTTCGATGCCTTTGGTTCCATGTGACATCCGCCGCTTTCCTGCTTCCCTGCCCCGGCATTTCCACTACCTTCTCGCGCCATGCGAATTCTGTCGGGCATACAACCTTCGGGCGCGCTCCATGTCGGAAACTATTTCGGCATGATGCGCCCGGCCATCGAACTGCAAACCCAGGGCGACGCCTTCTACTTCATCGCCGATTACCACTCCATGACCTCGCTCTACGACGCGGCGGAGCGGCGCAAGAATTCTCTCGACGTGGCCCTCGACTTCCTCGCCTGTGGCCTCGACCCGAAGAAGTCGGTGTTCTGGAAACAATCCGACGTGCCCGAAGTGGTCGAGCTTTCGTGGCTGCTCACCACGCTCACGCCCATGAGCCTGTTGGAGAAGTGCCACAGCTATAAGGACAAGATCGCCAAGGGCGTTGCGGCCAGTCACGGCCTCTTCGCCTACCCCGTGCTCATGGCGGCGGACATCCTCCTCTACGACTCGAACATCGTGCCCGTGGGCCGCGACCAAAAGCAGCACGTCGAAGTCACGCGCGACATCGCCATCAAGTTCAACGAGACCTACGGGCAAACTTTCATCCTGCCCGAGCCGCGCATCAAAGAAGAAGTCGCCGTCGTGCCCGGCACCGACGGTCAGAAGATGAGCAAGAGCTACGGCAACACCTTGGAAATCTTCGGCGAAGAAAAAGCGTTGCGGAAGAAAATCATGGCCATCGTCATGGACAGCCGCACACCCGCCGAGCCGAAGCCCGACGCCGAGAAAAACCTCGCCTTGCAACTGCTCAAGCTCGTCGCCACGCCCGACGTGGCCCGCGACTTCGAGGAACGTCTCCGCGCCGGCGGCCTCGGCTACGGCGATTTGAAGAAGGGCCTCTTCGAGCACACTTGGAATTACTTCGCGCCCGCCCGCGCCCGCCGCGCCGAGCTGGCCGCGAACCTCGATCACGTCCACGCCATCCTGCGCGACGGCGCCGAACGCGCCCGCGCCGTGGCTCGTCCGGTGTTGGAACGGGCGCGGAAGGCGTGCGGTCTTACGTAAGCAGCAAGCTTCTCTGGACTGCGCCGGCAGAGCGACAGCGGCGACGGCACTTTCGAGCGTAAGAAGAGAGTTGGAATTTCCGAGACGGGTCGTGCGTGCGAAAGCGGTGTCGCGCTGCGCTTGCAACCGCAGTCCAAAAGCGCGCCGGGGAGGGGGCGAACGACCAGGCTGCCCCTCCACCCCGGAGCGAGCGCCGGTGGCGCGGCATCCTTGTAGAACCAGGCCGAAGAAAAGATTCAGCCCCGGAGGGGCGGCATATCCCCAGCACGACGGACGATGCCGCCCCGACGGGGCTGGGGAATCCATTGGGGAGCGCAGGCTACAAAGATGGCGCACCTATGGTGCTGTGGCGGCGGGGCGGTGAGGACGCCGGCCTTCTGCGGAGTCGAAATTCAGAGGCCAAGTAAGTCCCACCGATCAAGAAACTCGTCATCTCGGTCAAAGAAATTGCGCACCGGGGAATCGACATGCACCTGCCCTTTCTTTCCGGGAGTGCGCAGCCAAGTGTGGTGGTTATTCTGGACGAATTTCGCAACCGTCTCGCTGGGAACAATGTGGAAGCGCGGTCGTGCCGTTGGCACGCCTAAACCAACGAACACATAGTAGTGGTTCGGAGCAAAAAACGTTTCGCATTTCACACTGAGTATCCACTTCCTCTCACCAGTTTGATTGGTTTTGCACTGGATTGTCACATTACGAGTCGCCTCCTGGTTCGTAGCAAGGATGTCGATGCCTCGTGTGTTCCGAAGTGAAATCGAGGCGATGTAGCCACGCCTTGATAACTCTGCTGCAACGAAATACTCACCTGCGACCCCCGTTAGGACAGATGGAATTGTTTCGGGGCGTGGATGGACTTTGCTCATACGTTAAGCTCTTCAATACTTCGCCGCCGCCTTGCCCGCGCCGAGGTCGAGCGCGCCGGTCATCACGCGACCTCGGCGTATTCCACCGAGGATCGCGGCAAGGGAATGGGCATCCCTTCCTCGCGCAAGACCTGGAGGTGTTCATCAATCGCCTCGTGGATTAACTTCACCGCTTCCTCGCGCGTCGCCGCTGCCGCCACGCAGCCCGGCAAATCGGGGACGTAGGCACCAAAGCTCTCGTCTCCTTGCTCAATGACAATCGTGTATCGCATAGCTCAGTCCTTCAGTCCTGCTTGTTTCAGAATACTGTTCAAGGTGCCCTTCGGCATGTCAACGCCCGGATGCCCGGCAATCGTGACGAGTCCGGGCTTGGTCGGATGCTTGAAGTGGCGATGGCTTCCGCGCGTGCGGACGGGAAACCAGCCGTCGTCCTCCACCAATCGAATTACGTCCCGAACTTTCATTCCTCAATACTTCGCCACCGCCTTGCCCGCACCCAACCCCAGCGCCCCCGTCACTTCCTTCGCCTTCGACATCATGAAGCCGGCGTCGCTGATCACGGCGATGAATTGAAAGCCTTCCTTGGCCCGGCGTTGCGCCTGTGCCGCGTCCGTCACGTGAATGCCCGAGGCCACGCCGTGCTTCTTCGCCGTCACGCGGATGTGCTCGACGGCGGCGTTGAACTGCGGGTGCGTGCTGTCGAACATCGGCGGCAGGTTCATCGAGGCGTGCAGATCGTTCGGCCCGATGAACACGGCGTCGATGCCCGGCACGGAGAAGATTTCATCCGCGCGCTCCACCGCGTCCACATGCTCGGCCATGATGATGACGAGGATTTCGTCGTTGGCCTT
>JANOQV010000005.1:0-2696 GCA_031414955.1 Pedosphaera sp.
TTCGCCGTGGCAGGCAAAGGAGTCGCAGATCGACAAGTATCGCGGGAAGGCGAAGCCTGATTCGCTCCAGCGCAATCCGGTCTATGCCGGCATGGTCGAGACGCTCGATGAAGTCGTGGGCCGCCTCGTCGCGGCGCTGGATACAGCGGGCGTGCTGGAGCGGACGGTCATCGTTTTCACGTCGGACAACGGCCCGTATTTCATCCCGAACCGCGAGCACATGCCGGCGGAGTTTCATTCGGTGCCAGTGACGAGCGCGCAGCCGTTGCGCGCGGGCAAGGGCACCATCTACGAGGCCGGCACGCGCGTGCCGCTGCTGGTCGTCTGGCCGGGCCACGTGAAGCCCGGCTCCACCAGCGACGCGCCGGTGCAGAGCACGGATTTCTTTCCCACCTTCGCCGACACGCTGGGCTGGAAATTGTCGGGCAGCCTGCGCTTCGACGGCGTGAGCCAGCGGCGCGTGCTGGAAGGCGGCGGGCCGGTGCGCGAGGAAATCTTCTGTCACTTCCCGCATGGACAGGCGCGCGGCGACTACGAGAAAATGCCCGCGCCCACGCCGGCGACGCCAGCCAGTTCACTGCGGCAGGGCGATTGGAAACTGATTCGCTTCTACTGCGACAACGCGGACCGCACCGACCGGCATGAACTCTATAATCTCGCCAATGACCCCGGCGAACGCCGCGACCTTTCCTCCACGCAGCCCGACCGGGTGAAGCAACTCGCGGTGCGACTGGACGCTGTACTGCAAGAAACAGACGCGGTAATTCCGAAAGCGAATCCGGCCTTTGACCCCGCGCGTGTGCCGGTAAAAAAGCGCGAGCCAAAGTCCGCCGCAGCGACCACCCCCGCGAAGCCAACGCTCGCCGCCGACCTCGTGCAGCAGGACTGATTCAAACCGCGCTGACGCGCATCAGATCTATCTGCACACCATGAAACACATATTCCTCGGCGGCTTTCTCGGCTGCTTGTTCACCATCGCCACGGCCCACGCGCAGTCCGGCGCGGAGGGCTTTCGCACCCTCTTCAACGGCAAGGACCTCACCCGCTGGGAGGGCAATCCTGCGCTGTGATCGGTTGAGGAGGGTTGCATCACGGGGAAGACGGCGGGGCCGCAGACGCTGAGTTACAATCAGTTTCTCATCTGGCGCGGCGGTGTGGTGAAGAACTTCGAGCTGCGCGCGAAGGTGAAAGTCGCGGGGAACAACACCGGCATTCAGTATCGCAGCAAGGAATTGCCGGAGGTCGGCCAGTGGTCGGTCGGGGGCTACCAGTGCGACATTCATCCCGTGGCGAAAATCAACGCGATGCTCTATGAGGAAAGGGCGCGTGGCATCGTGGCGGCGAACGGGCAGAGCGTGGTGGCGGGGCCGCAGGGTCAGCGCTGGCTGGTCGCGCAGCGCGAACCGGTGAAGGTGGACGTCGCCGAGTGGCACGAATACACGGTCATCGCGCAGGGGAATCGTCTCACGCACAAGCTCGACGGGCAGGTGACGGCGGAGTTCACGGACCACGATGAGAAGGCGCGCTCGCTGGAGGGCTTGCTGGCGTTGCAGATTCATCGCAGTCCGGCGATGCAGGTGCAAATCAAGGACGTGATGCTCAAGGAACTGCCGGCGGGCGTCGTGGTCGCGTTCTCGGAGAAGAACCTTCCGGCGGAGGCGAAGGAAATGGGTCGCAAGAAGGCGGAAGCCGTCGCGCCGCCGAAGGCCGATGCGCCGCCAGAAGCCGCGCCCGCTGCGACTCCACCTGCGGATGCTCCGAAGCCGGCGGCGAGAAAACGTCGGAACGCGCCGGCCGCCGCCCAGCCAGCGCCCTCTGCCACGCCTGTTGCGAACGCGCACGGAGTTTTTCTACGAACATGCGATGGGCGCCAATGGACGCATCCCGGCCTCGGAGGCTCTCGTTCGCAAGGATTGGAAATACATGCTGTGGCCGGGGGCGAACTACGAACAGCTCTTCGACCTCACCGCCGACCCGCGCGAGGAAAGCGACCTCGCCCGCGACCCGAAGCAGACCGCGCGACTGACGGAAATGCGCACCCGCTTCGCCGAACTCAAAGCCGCCGCGAAGTAACTTCACCTCCAAAAATTTCTCTATGAAACAAATCATCCGTCTCTTCGCTTCCCTCCCTGATGACACCACAGAGACGGGAAGGGCGCAGAGAAGGATTGACGATGTGCTGTCGCCCAAAACCCTCTGCGCTCATCCCGCCTCTGCGGTGCAAATTCTCGTCTTATGAAAACCCATTCCCACCTGCTCACCGCCCTGAGGCGATGGTTCGCCCTGCTATTGCTGGTCCTGTCGAGCCTCCACGTCAGCGCAGCGGTGAAGCCGAACATCATCTTCATTCTCGCCGACGATCTCGGCTGGGCCGACACCACGCTCTACGGGCACACAAAATTCTACCAAACGCCCAACCTCTATCGTCTTGCGAAGCGCGGCATGACCTTCTCCCGCGCCTACTCCGCAAGCCCGCTCTGCTCGCCGACGCGCTCCGCCATCCTCACCGGCCTCAGCCCCGCGCGCACCGGCATCACCACGCCCAACGGCCACTTGCCCAATGTTGTCCTTAAGGCCACCGCGGGCACGAAGGCTGGCCCCACGTCTCCGGCTTTCATGCCTGAAACGGTTACCCGCCTCGCGACTACCTATTACACCATTCCGAAATCCCTCAAGGCCGCTGGCTACGCCACCGC
>JANOQV010000006.1:0-3480 GCA_031414955.1 Pedosphaera sp.
CCCATCGCCATGAATTGGGACGCGCGCGGGCGGCTCTTCATCGCCAGTTCGTCCCTCTATCCGCAGATTGAGCCGGGCCAGGCGCAGGACGACAAAATCCTCATCCTCGAAGACACCAACGGCGACGGCAAAGCGGACAAGACCACCGTGTTCGCCGACGGCCTGTTGATTCCCACCGGCATTGAGCCGGGCGACGGCGGCTGCTACGTCGGTCAGAGCACCGAGCTGCTGCACTTCAAAGACACCGACGGCGACGGCATCGCGGACCAGCGGCGCGTGGTGTTGAGCGGATTCGGCACCGAGGACACGCATCACATCCTGCACACGTTGCGCTGGGGACCGGACGGCCAGCTCTACATGAACCAGTCCATTTACATCCACACCCACACCGAGACGCCGCACGGCGTGGTGCGGCTGAACAGCGGCGGCACGCTCGCGTTGCGCCCGGACACGATGGAACTCGGCGTGACCATGAAGGGCCTCGTCAACGGCTGGGGCCACGTCTGGGACGACTTCGGCCAGGAGTTTCAAACCGACGGCGCGGGCGGCGCGGGCCTTAACTGGAATTTTCCCCAGGCGACCTTTCTCACTTACGAAGGCGCGCGGCGCATCATCGGCAGCGTGAGTCCCGGCTCGTATCCGAAGTTCTGCGGGCTGGAACTGATCAAGAGCGAGCGCTTCCCGAAAGAGTGGCAGGGCAACGCCGTGACGCTCGACTTCCGCGCGAACCGCATGGTGCGCTTCGAGATTCTGGAGCAAGGCGCCGGCTACACGACCAAGCAGCACGAATTCCTGCGCAGCACCAACGTCACGTTCCGGCCCATCGACGTGAAGCTCGGCCCCGACGGCGCGCTCTACATTGCGGACTGGAGCAATCCGATCATCCAGCACGGCGAAGTAGATTTCCGCGACCCGCGCCGCGACCGCGAGCATGGGCGCATCTGGCGGGTGAGTTACAAGGGCGGGAAGGATGTGAAGCCGCCGGAGTTGGTGAAGGCGGCGAACAAGGATCTGCTCGACCAATTAGTCTCGCCGAATGGGTTCAATCAAAACGGAGCGCGTCGCGTATTTCTGGAACGCGGCCGAGAGAATCCTGCGGCGCGCGAAAAGGCGAAGTCAGATTTGTACGGGTGGATGGTTGACGGGGTGTGGCAAGCGGGAGGAAGGTTTTACACAAATGATCCCGTCGTGCTCCAAGGGCTTTGGATGCACCAAGCACTTGATGTCGTTGGCACTAATCTTACCGAAGTCACCACGTTGCGGTTGCTGGAATCAAAGGATCCTCGCTATCGCGCGGCAGCTACCCGCGTGATCGGGGCATGGGCTGGTAACACTCCGGGCATTCCAAGCCTCGCTAAACCACGAGTTAATTCTTCGACTGCGGACGGAAAGAACTCGCCTTTCGATTTACTCGCTGCGCGGGTGCAAGACGACCACCCGCGCGTGCGCATCGAAGCGTTGCGGGCGCTGGCGCGCATCCCGACGGCGCGCGCGGCGGAACTCGCGTTGAGCGTGCTCGACAAGGGACAGGTCGAAGGCTTCCTCGAATACGCGCTCTGGCTGACCATCAACGACCTCGCCGAGCCGTGGGCCGCCGCCGTCGAATCCGGCGCGTGGAAAATCGAAGGCCGCGAGAAGCAACTGCAATACGCCCTCAAAGCCATCGAGCCGAAACTCGCCTCCGGCCTCATGGCCAAAGTCATCGGCACCAAGCCGCTCCCGCGCGACGGCTCCGGCGGCCTGATTGAACTCATTGGCCAGGCCGGCGGTCCCGCGCAGTTGCGCCAGTTGTTTGATCAAGCATTGAGCGGCGGCTTCAACGACGAGGCCACGGCGCGCGCATTGAATCAACTCGGCGAGGCGGCACGGTTGCGGAACGCCAAGCCGGGCGGCGATTTGAACGGGGTGGCCGCGCTCTTGGAGCGCCGATTTCCAAATCGGCGCGATCCAGCCGAAGCCCAACGCGCCGATTTGGAAATCGGCGCTCCGCAGCAAGCCGCCGCCGCAAAACTCGCCGGCATTTGGAAGCTCGCCAGCGCCGCACCGACACTCACGAAGCTGGCCGGTGATTCCGCCACGCCCGTGGTGCTGCGCCAAGCGAGCATCGAAGGCTTGCGCGATTTGGGCGGGCGCAACTCCATCGCGGCATTGCGCTCTCTGGCGAAGGACAAGGATGGTTCCATACAACGCGCCGCCGCCGCCGCCCTCGCCACCACGGACTTGAACGGCTCCATGCCGCAGATTCTCGAAGTCGTTTCCGCCACGACGAAGGAAGACGACGCGCTCGCGCTCTGGCGTTCGCTGCTCGCCACGAAAGGCGCTTCAGCCGCTTTGACGAAGGCGCTCGCGACCAACTCTTTGCCCGAACCGGCGGCGAAGGCGGGCTTGCGTGCCGCGCGCGAAGGCGGACGCAATGACCCGAACCTGATCATGGCGCTGAACAAGGCCGGCAGCATCAGCGACCCGAGCGCGGCGCTGAATGACAATGAGATTCACGCCATCGCCTACGAAGTTACGAAGGGCAACGCCGTGAACGGCGAGAAGATTTATCGCAACAAGCAACTCGGCTGCGTGCTCTGCCATTCCATCGGCGGCGCGGGCGGCAAGGTCGGCCCTGACATGACCAGTCTCGGCGCGTCCACACCGGTGGTGGATTACATCGTCGAGTCCGTGCTGCTCCCGAACAAGCGCGTGAAGGAAGGCTACAACTCCGTGCAGATCACGACCAAGGACGGCGAGGACGTCTCGGGCAATCTGATTCGCGAAGACAATGAGCAGGTCATTCTCCGCGACGCCACGGCGCGGGAAGTTTCCGTGCCCAAGCGCACCATTGCCTCACGCAAGATGGGCGGCTCGTTGATGCCGGCCGGATTGATTGATTACATCACGCCGCAGGAACGCCTCGACCTCTACGCCTTCCTCGCGCAACTGGGCAAACCCGGCCCCTACGACGCGACGAAGCAAAACGTGGCGCGTGTGTGGCGCGTGAACAGCAAGGTCGGCACCGTCAACGCCGACGAGATGCTCAAGACCGACGTGCGCACGAGCAAGGACTGGACGCCGCTCTACGCGACCGTAGGCGGCACTTTGCCCAAGGGCGACATCATGGCTGAACTCGAAGCCAAGGACACCACCGTGTGGGTGGCGAGCCGTTTCCAGACGAGCAAGGCGGGCACGGCAACCTTCAAAGTCTCCGGCACGCCGAGTCCCAAGGCTTGGGTGGACGGCAAGCCCATCGGCGGCGCCGGCGATCTCGTAACGGATTTATCCGCCGGCCCGCACACGTTCTTCCTCAAGGTGACCACCACCGACATCGCCAACGGGCTGAAGGTGGAGAGCAATGATGTGACGTTCCTGACGGAGTAGCATCTTGTCGGTTTAGCCCGAACCCCGAAGTCGGTTCGGGTAGCACAGGCTACCAGCCAATAGTGTTCGGCAGGGCGGTGGCCCACCGCCATGCCGAACACTATTGGCTGGTTG
>JANOQV010000007.1:0-5199 GCA_031414955.1 Pedosphaera sp.
CTCGGCTACGCGGAGGAGATTTTCTCCCTCGGTCGCGAGCTGATGAACGCGGTCAAGCAGCGCCCGGGCACGCGCACCTTGAGGCTCTATGTGGGCGTGACGGATTCGTTCCCCAAACTGGTGACGAACGAAATTCTCAAACCGGCCTTTGCGTTGCCCCAGCCCGTGCATGTCATCTGCCGCGAGGGCAAGATGGAGGATTTGCTCGCCCAGCTTGCGGCGCATCGTCTCGACCTCGTGCTCTCCGACGAGCCGGCCTCCAGCAGCACAAGCTTCAAGATGTTCACCCATGCGCTCGGCGAGAGCGGTGCGACCTTCTGCGCCGAGAAGAAGCTGGCCGCGCGATTGAAGCGCGGCTTCCCCAAGTCGCTGCACGGCGCGCCCGCGCTGTTGCCGGCGGAGAACACCGTCTTGCGGCGCGCGTTGGAAACCTGGTTTCGCGAGCAAGCCATCGAGCCGCGCGTCGTGGTTGAGTTTGAAGATCTGGCGCTGATGAAAGTCATGGCGACGGAAGGACGCGGCTTCATCGCCGTGCCCACGGTGGCGCTGGACGAAGCCGTCAAGCGCTACGGCTTCCAGATGATCGGCCACGCGAAGGGTTGCCGGATGCGCTTCCACGCCATCACCGCCGAACGCCGGATTCGTCATCCCGCCGCGACCGCCATCACCGCCAGCGCCCGGGCCTTCATTGGTGGGACTTGAACCGCGTCGCGCCCGTTACTGGATGGCCGGCCTCGGCATCCGGCCGAAGCTCGATGTGTTGGGGAAACGTGTGGTTGAAATTCATTAAGCGGGCAGACATCAAAGAAGTGCCATCCGAGGCAGGGCACGCAAACTTGTTCACCCAGGATAAACGTGCTTTTGGAAAGCGCGCTCCATACTTAGGATGACGCGAACAAAATGAACATCGCACCCTGAACGACGCGAGCCACGAACCGCCATGTCGCTGCACCCAAAACTTCCCGCCTCACCTTACGCACCGCTGCTGCCGGAACACCGCTGGTTTCCCGCCGACGAGGCGTTGCGCAGCACGGCTTACGAGAAGTTGCTGCCGCCACTGGTGGCGAAGGTGCGTCGCGAAATTCACGACTGGCGGAAAAGCGGCTACGCGGGCGCATCGCCCACGACCGTGGCGTTGCTGCGCTGGTGGTTTGAAACGGAGCACTTGATTGAAGGCGCGGACGGGCTGCGCTCGCCGTTCCGTTACTACTTCGCCCAGCGTGAAGCCGTCGAGACGGCCATCTGGCTGCATGAGGTGCGCCGTGCGCGCGACAAGTTCGACCTGCTCCGCTTCGATGCGTCCGGCGCGGTGTCGTCGGGAATGTTCGCCGAGGACTGGCCTCGTTACGTGCTCAAGATGGCGACGGGCGCGGGCAAAACGAAAGTGATCTCCCTGCTCCTCGCCTGGAGTTTCTTCCACAAGCTCTACGAACCGGACTCCACGCTGTCGCGCAACTTCCTCGTCATCGCGCCGAACATCATTGTCCTGGACCGGCTCCGCGCCGATTTCGACGGGCTGAAAATTTTCTTCAACGACCCGATTCTTCCGGACAACGGACACGCCGGGCAGAACTGGCGGGATGACTTCCAGATCACCCTGCACATCCAGGACGACGTGCGGATCGTCCGCGAGACCGGTAACTTTTTCCTCACCAACATTCACCGCGTTTATCTCGGCGACGTGGTGGAGCCGTCCTTGGAAGACGACGATTTGCGAGACTATTTTCTGGGCGACGCCTTCGGGGCCAAGCCCGCCGGCAAGACCACGGACAGCAAGACCGACCTCGGCGAAATCATCCGCGAGATTGACGAACTGGCCGTGTTCAACGACGAGGCGCATCACATCCACGACCCGCGCATGGCATGGTTCAAATCCATTCAGGACATCCACCACAAGATGCTGCAAAAGGATCGCCGGCTCGCGCTCCAGATCGACGTCACCGCCACGCCGCGCCACGACAACGGCGCGATCTTCGTGCAGACGGTTTCCGACTATCCGCTCGTCGAAGCCATCCATCAGAACGTCGTCAAGCATCCCGTCCTGCCGGACGCCGCCAGCCGCGCCAAGCTCACCGAAAAGAAGAGCGCCCTATTCACCGAGAAATACGACGACTACCTCAAGCTCGGGATCGAGGAATGGAAGAAGAGCCAGGCCGAGCACAAGACCCTCGGCAAGAAGGCCGTGCTGTTCGTCATGGTGGACGACACCCGCAACTGCGACGACGTGGGCGTGTATCTCGAAAAGATTTGTCCCGAACTGCAAGGCGCGGTGCTCGTCATTCACACCAAGAACAACGGCGAGATTTCCGAAGCCGCCTCCGGCAAGAACAAGGAAGAACTCGAAAAGCTCCGCAAAGCCTCGAACGACATCGACCGGTGGGACTCGCCCTACAAGGCCATCGTCTCCGTGCTCATGCTCAAGGAAGGCTGGGACGTGCGGAACGTGACCACCATCGTCGGCCTGCGCGCCTACGCGGCGCAGAGCAACATCCTGCCGGAGCAGACGCTCGGGCGCGGGCTGCGCCGGATGTATTTCGGCAACGACGTGGTGCGCGAAACCGTTTCCGTCATGGGCACGCCGGCCTTCATGGATTTCGTCGAGTCCATCCAGAGCGAAGGCGTGACCTTCGAGCGCGTGCCGATGGGCGGCGGGGCGCAGCGCCACGAATCCCTCATCGTGGAAGTGGACGCGGAGAACGAGGAGAAGAATCTCGACGCCCTCGACATCCCGCTGCCCAGGCTCACGCGCCGTTTCCAGCGCGAGTTCAAGAATCTGGAGGCGCTCAACCCGGCGACCTTTGGCAATCAGCTCCTGCCACTGAAACCATTCACCCCAGAAGAAACCCGCGAGATCGTCTTCAAGACCATGCTCGACGCGGCGGTGCATCACACCATCCAACTCGACGGCTCGGGGCCGGCGGACTACCGCTCCGTGGTCGCGTTCTTCGCGCGGCAGTTGCTCAAAGACCTGCGGCTCGTGGGCGGTTACGAGGTGCTTTACCCTCGGGTGCGCGACTTCATGCGCGACTTCCTGTTCAGCCCGTCGCCGGTGAACCTCGAAGACCCCGTCGTGCTCCGCAATCTCTCCGAACCGGACGCCGGCAAAATTCTCTACGACGCTTTCAAGTCCGCCATCAATGCGCTGACGATTCAGGAAACCGGTACGACCCGCATCGAGGATCGCATTCGTCTGCGCGAGATGCGCCCTTTCCGCACCGACTACCGCGCGCATCTCGCCGCCACGAAAAGCATCTTCAACAAGGTGGTGGGCGAGCCGAACTCCGGCGGCTTTGAACTCCGCTTCGCCGCCTTCCTGGAGGAAGCGCCCGACGTGTCGGCCTTCGCCAAGAACTACCTCGCCGTCGGCTTCAAGCTCGACTACGTGCGCGCCAACGGCGACCTCTCCAACTACACCCCCGACTTCATCGTCCGCACCGGCGATCAAAAAATTTGGCTCGTGGAAACCAAGGGCCGCGAGGAACTCGACCTGCCGCAGAAGATGGCCCGGCTCCAACAATGGTGCGCCGACGCCACCGCCGCCGAGGAGAACGGCCAGCGCTACGCCTTCGTGTTCGTGGACCAGAACGGCTTCGAGAAGCACGCGCCCAAGACGTTCGCCGCGCTCGCCGCCAGCTTCACCGACTACCAAACCTGACCATGATGACCTTGCGACAGCTTGCCGCCGAACCGCCGACCATTCCGACGCGCGCCAGTTGGTATCTGGCCGATCTCGCCGAAGCCAAAGGCAAACAGGAGCTGTTCACCCGCCAGTCGCCGCAGAAACTGAAAGTGCTGCGCGAACACGCCCTCATTGAAAGCACCGTTTCCTCCAACCGCATCGAAGGCGTGGAAGTGGACCAATCCCGCATCGGCACGCTCCTGTTCGGCAAGCCCGCGCTGCGCGACCGCGACGAGGAGGAGGTGCGCGGCTACCGTGATGCCCTGAAGCTCATCCACGAAAGCGGCGCGACACTCCCCATCAGCGAGGCCACCATCAAAAAACTCCACCAGCTTTCTCGTGGCGAAATCTGGGACGCGGGCGCTTACAAGGAAAAGGACGTGGACATCATCCAGACCTACGCCGATGGGCGCAGCCGCGTCCGCTTCAAAACCCTGCCCGCGAAAGACACCCCCCAGGCGATGGCCGAGATGATTGAGCTCTGGCAGCGCGGGATGCGCGAGAAATGGGCGCAACCGCTCGTGCTCGCCGCCGCGTTGAACCTCGACTTCCTCTGCATCCATCCGTTCCGCGACGGCAACGGCCGCGCCTCGCGCCTGCTGTTTTTGCTGGCGTGCTACCACTGCGGCCTCGAGGCCGGACGCTACGTCAGCCTCGAACGCATCATCGAGGACAACAAGGAGCGTTACTACGAAGTCCTCGAACAAAGCTCGCAACGCTGGCACGACGGCCACCACGACGCGTGGCCGGCGATGAATTTCCTTCTGTTCATCCTCACGCACGCCTGCAAGGAATTTGAGGAACGTGTCGGCCAGCTTAAATCTCCACGCGGCTCAAAGGCGGAAATCGTCCTTAACGCCATACGCCAGCAACCGGGCGAATTCCGTCTCGCCGACATCGAGCACGCCTGTCCCGGGGTTGGCCGTGAATGGATTCGCTCCTTGCTCACCGACTTGAAAGCGAAGGGCGAGGCGTCTTGTCGGGGCAAAGGCCCCGCTGCCCGTTGGCAGTATTTGGCGAGTAAGGGTATTAACCTCAAGTAAGGGTAGCAGTGAGGGTATTGACTAAAATGAGCGTAATGAAAGGCCGGTTCCAGGCGGGCGCATCCCGACACGGTTCCAGGCCGAGGCCGGGGAGCGCCCGCATCCTTGCCGGCGCTCTCAGGCGCCCTCGGCCCTCGCCGCCCGTTTCAATTGGGTAATAACGGCCCCAATTAGGTAATGAATTAGGTAACAACTTTTATGGCCCGTCCCAACGACCACGACCGCTACGGACTCTCCGAAGGCGACTACCGCGACCTCATCAAGCTCATCGAGCAAGGCAGGCCGCTCCCGGAGAAATACCGCTTCCTCCTCTTCGCCGACAAACGCGAGGTCGAACTCGTCTGGAACGGCAAGTCCCGCGAAGTCTGCACCGCCATCCTCCCCTTCCAGACCCTCGAACACATTGACGAGCCGCGCAGGGAGACCGGACGCCACCACACCCCAAGCAAAGGAGCGCCGGCGTCCTCGCCGGCTTTG
>JANOQV010000008.1:0-12740 GCA_031414955.1 Pedosphaera sp.
TTGTTGGAGCTGTTGTTTCAACTGCGGTGGGAACTTCCGTTCCCAACCTTGGGGCTCGGCACCGCCCACGCGGCGCAATCCACGTTCCCGGAGAGCAGGCACCACTTTCACTTTCATCGCCAGCCATACTGTCTAGGCGGCACTACGCACTCGACGATATGACCACACGACACTTCGCCACAGTCAGCATCCGAGTTCTCGGAGTCGCTGCCCTCGTGGTCGGCGTCGTCTTCGCGGGCAGTAGCGGCATCATGCGCGCATTGGGTGCAACGTCGCTCACGAGCACTTCGACTTCAGACCTTCTCTTGCACGACACCTACTACGTCATCTCTCACGTTGAGGATGCGTGGTTAGCACCGGGAGCAGTCAGTGCCGTCACCGGCATTCTGCTGCTCGTCACCAGTCGGCGCTTGGGCGCGTTATTGGCGCGTGGGACGGAGACGGAGAGTTGAGTATGAGAGCCGCGCCGCCTAAATCACCAAAGGATGGGAAAGGACCGGAGCGCGGCGGGGAGGTTCACCAATTTATGAAAAAGCGCATTCTCATTCTCGGGGCCGGATTCGGCGGGCTGGAACTCAGCACGATGCTCTCGGAGGCGTTGGGCGACGCCATTGAAGTGACGCTGGTGGACAAGAACGACTCGTTCTATTTCGGCTTCTCGAAGCTCGACGTGATGTTCGGGCGCACCACGCGCGACGCCGTGCTGCTGCCCTATAAGAAATTCCTCAAGCCGGGCGTGCGTTTCCTTCAGGAGACGATCACATGCGTTGATCCCGTCGCCAAACGCGTGACGACCGATCGCGGAACTCACGAGGCTGATTTCGTGGTGATCGCACTCGGCGCTGACTACGACTTGGCGGCGACGCCGGGCCTGGCGGAGGCCACCGAGTTCTACACTTTGGCCGGGGCGACGCGGCTGGGTGAAATGCTCAAGACGTTCACCCAGGGTCACGTTCTCATCGCGGTCGGCGGTGCGCCTTTCAAATGCCCGCCGGCCCCCAGCGAAGCGGCGCTGATGATGCACGACTATCTCACGACCCGCGGGATTCGGAGCGCGTGCGAGATCACGCTCATCCTCCCACTCGAAACCCCGGTGCCGCCGTCACCCGAAACCTCGCGGGCGCTGCTCGCCGCGTTCGCGGAGCGGAACATCACCTTTGTCGCCGACCGCGAAATGAGGTTGGTGGACAATCAGCGCCGGGTGGTGACCTTCGACGACGGCCGCGAGTTTTTCTACGACCTCCTCCTCGGCGTCCCCGCGATTCGCGCCCCGAAAATGCTCGAGGCCAGCGGCATGACGGAGAACGGATATGTGACGGTCAAACCCAAGACCCTCGAAACGCGCTTTCCCGACGTTTACGCCATCGGCGATTGCGCGAAACAGGGCACACCGAAGGCCGGCGTTTTCGCCGAGGGCGCCGCGCGCGCCGTCGCCAAGGCGTTGATTGCGCGCCTGCGCAACGAGCAGGTTCCGGTGACGCACCAAGGGACAGGCTCGTGCTACATCGAGTTCGGCGCCGGGCGGATCGGCCGCGTCGATGTGGACTTTTTCTCCAATCCCGATGGTCCGACGGGCACCTATTACGAGCCGTCCGTCGCCCTGCGAGCCGACAAGGAGCATTTTGGTTCGAGCCGTCGCGCCCGCTGGTTTGGAATGTAGTCATTTTGGCGGCGAGATCGGCGACTTTGTGCTTTTCACGGGCGGGACTTTGGCAATGATGCGCGCCTGATTTTTCAACTATGAAAATTGTTCTCGCATACTCCGGCGGCCTCGACACCTCGGTGCTGCTCTCCTGGATCAAAGACACCTACGGCAACGCCGAGATGATCTGCTTCTGCGCCAACATCGGCCAGGAAGACGAGCTGAAGGGTCTCAACGCCAAGGCCAAGAAGACCGGCGCGTCGAAGATCTACATCGACGACCTGCAAGAGGAGTTCGCCCGCGACTTCATCTATCCGATGCTCCGCGCGGGCGCGATTTACGAGGGGCAATACTTCCTCGGCACGAGCATCGCCCGCCCGCTCATCGCCAAGCGCATGGTCGAGATTGCCAAGGCTGAGAAGGCCGACGCCATCGCCCACGGCGCCACCGGCAAGGGCAATGATCAGGTGCGCTTCGAACTGACCGCCGCCGCGCTCGCGCCCGAATTGCAGATCATCGCCCCGTGGCGGGACGAGCGGTATCGCAAGGATTTCCCCGGACGTCAGGCGATGATTGATTACTGCGCGGCCAAGGGCATTCCCGTCCAGGCCAGCGCCAAGAAGCCTTACTCGATGGACCGCAACCTTCTGCACATCTCCTACGAGGCCGGCATTCTCGAAGACCCGTGGTATGACAGCTTCGACCCGAAGAAGAACCGCGATTATTTCACCACGCTCTCCGTGCTGCCCGAGGATGCACCGGACAAAGCGGAGTTCGTCGAACTCGATTTCGTGAAGGGCGATTGCGTGGCGGTGAACGGGAAGAAGCTGACGCCGCTCCAAGTCATGAAGTTCCTCAACAAGCTCGGCGGCAAGCACGGCGTCGGCCGCGTGGACATGGTCGAGAACCGTTTCGTCGGCATGAAGAGCCGCGGCGTTTATGAAACTCCCGGCGGCAGCATCCTGCACTACGCGCATCGCCAGATGGAGAGCCTGACGATGGACCGTGAAGTCATGCATCAGCGCGATGCGTTGATCCCGAAGTATGCCGAATTGGTTTACAACGGCTTCTGGTATGCGCCCGAGCGCCTCGCCCTCCAGGCTTACGTCGAGGAAAGCCAGAAGAACGTCACCGGCACCGTGCGTGTGAAGCTCTACAAAGGCGGCCTCTACGTCGCCGGCCGCAAGTCGAAGTTCAGCATGTACAACCCGCACATCGCCACCATGGAGGCCGATCCGACCAAGGCCTACAACCAGGACGACGCCACGGGCTTCATCCGCCTGAACGGCCTGCGCCTGCGCGTGAACTCGACGGTGAACGGGGCGAAGAATCTGAAGGCGCTCTGATCCTGAGCAACACCGCACACGGGCGAGTCGCCCTGCGGGATGGAGCGATCCAGGCGTGTGCGGCCCAGGCGGGAGGGCCGGGAGCAGACGCGGGTGACAATTAGCTTTTTCGCCCCGCGTTTCTGCGCCATCCTGCCTGCTGATGAAGGGCAAGAGACGAGAGGCGCGCGAACACGCCGTTCAGTTCCTGTTCCAGCACGACTTGAATCCGCCGGAGGATTTGGACGTGGCGCTGGGGCATTTTTGGAATTCGCAGCGCCTGGCCGCGCTGGTCGATGATTCGAAACCAACCTACGGCCAGGTTCCCGAGCTGCCGCCGCCCAGCGTGGAAGACGCCGCGCTGCGCCTCTTCGCCGATCCGCTCATCCGCGGCACGCTCCAGCATCGCGACGAATGCGACGCCGTCATCGTCAAGCACGCCAAGAACTGGGATCTGCGCCGCATCGCCACCGTGGACCGCAACATCATGCGCCTGGCCATCTATGAAATGCTGCACCGCGAAGACATTCCCCCCATCGTGAGCATCAACGAGGCGGTGGACATCGCGAAAAAGTTTTCCACCGAAGACAGCGGCAAATTCGTCAACGGCATCCTCGACAAGGTGAAGGGCGACCTGATGCGCCCGGCGCGGGGGGACGTGAAGTGAGTCCAAGGTCCAAGGTCCAAGGTCCAAGGTCAGCCTGGCTGTTCCACGTTTCGCGTTTCGCGTTTCGCGTTTGATTCATGTTCGCCGACCTGCATCTCCACACGAACTTTTCCGATGGCACCTTCACGCCCGAAGAACTGGCCGGGCACGGGCAGCGGCTGGGTTTCAGCGCCCTGGCCTTGAGTGACCACGACACGGTGGAAGGTTGCGGCCGCATGGCGGCGGCCTGCGCGGCGGCCAGCATCGAGTTCATCCCGGCGGCGGAACTCACGGCGGAACTGGAGGGCCACGAGTTGCATCTGCTCGGTTACTTCCTCGACACCACGGACGCCCATCTGCTTTCCGAACTGGCGCGATTCCAGGTCGTGCGGCAGGAGCGCATCCGCGAAATGGTCGCGCGTATCCAGCAGTTGAACGTGCCGCTGCGCGAGGAAACGGTTTTCGAGGTGGCCAACTGCCGCGCGCCGGGACGTCCGCACGTCGCGCGGGCGCTGGTCAAGGCCGGCCTGTGTCGGAATCTCGACGAGGCCTTCGAGCGCTTCCTGAAGAAGGACCGCCCGGCCTGGGTGCCGAAATGCAAGATGTCGGCGACCGAGGCCATTGAGCTGATTCACGGCGCGGGCGGGCTGGCCGTGATGGCGCATCCGGGGCTGAACAATTGCGACGAATTGATCCCGGCCCTGGCCGAGTGCGGGATGGACGGCCTGGAATGTTTCCACACCAAGCACGCGCGGGCGCACTCGGAGCATTACCTGAGAATGGCCGAGCAATCGCGCCTGCTCGTGACCGGCGGATCGGATTGCCACGGCCTGAGCAAGGGGCGTCCGCTCATCGGCGGGATCAAGCTCCCCTACTGGCGCGTGGAGGAAATGAAGACCGCTGTCGCCCGCCGCCGTTCCAACTCGATCCGCAATCCGCAGTCCGCAAACTGAAATCTTCCCATGTTGGGCTTCTTCAAGAAAATCAAGGACGGGCTGGCCAAGACGCACGACAAGCTCACGTCGGAAATCAAACGCATCGTCACGCGCTCGCCGCGGCTGACGGCCGAGTCGATCGACGAACTGGAGGCCGCGCTGCTCGCCGCCGATCTGGGCCTGCCCATGACGCAGCAGATTCTGGCGGCGGCGAAAAAGGCTTTTGAATCCCAGGGCAAAGCGGGGTTGGATTTTCTGGAAATCGCCGCGCGCGAAGTCCAGCAAAGCCTGGCCGCCAATGACCATGAGCTGAAGAAGTTGCCGGAGGGCGTCACCGTCGTCTCCATCGTGGGCGTGAACGGCACCGGCAAAACTACGACCAGCGCCAAGCTCGCCCATCTGATCCAGCAGCGCGGCCACACCGCCGTGCTGGGTGCCTGCGACACGTTCCGCGCGGCGGCCGTGGAGCAGATCAAGATTTGGGGCACGCGCCTGAACGTCACCGTCATTGCTGGCGCGCATGGGGCCGATCCAGCTTCGGTCGCGCACGACGCCGTGACTGCCGCGCAGGCCCGCAACGCGGATTATCTCTTCATCGACACCGCCGGACGCCTGCACACCAAGCACAACCTGATGCAGGAGTTGCAGAAGGTTCACCGCGTCATCGACAAGAAATTTCCCGGCGCGCCGCATGAGACGTTGCTCGTGCTCGACGCCACCACGGGCATGAACGCGCTGAACCAGGCGCGGGAATTTCACAAGGCGGTGAGGCTGACCGGCCTCGTCGTGACCAAGCTCGATGGAACGAGCAAAGGCGGCATGGTCGTGGCCATCCAGAAGGAACTGGGCATCCCGATCAAGTTCATCGGGGTGGGCGAGCAGGCGGATGACCTTCAGCCGTTTGATTCCAAGCAATTCGCCGAGGCGCTCTTCAGCCTCAAGGAGTGATTCTGCCCGGAGCGCGGACGGCCTCGTCCGCTTCCCGATCGGTGCTTGCGGGAAACCGCCGCCATAGCCCGGCGGCGTTCATGGTTATGGCACCACGGCCCTGTAAAACCGCCACGGTTGATTCGTCACCGGGCCGTCGCGGAAGCTCGTGGTTGCGTTTGTGGCCGTCAGATTTGTGAGCGTCGTCCAGGTCGTCAGGTTGGTGCTGGCTTGGAGGTCGTAGCTCCGTCCGGCCTGCCCCAGCAGATCGAAGCCAATCGCCCCGTCCGGCATGATTCGCACCGTCGTCAACAGCGGGGGACTCACGCCGATGAAACCCACCGCCACGCGCGTGTCCGTTCCCTCCGGGCCGGTGACGGTGAGCGTGACCGTGTAACCACCTGCTTCGGCAAACACCGTCGTGGGGTTCTCCTCGGTGCTGTCAATCACGCCATCACTGTTAAAATCCCACGCCCAGTTCGTGACCCCGCCGGACGAAGTGTTTGTGAACGTCACGACCAGCGGCGGCGTGCCGCTCACCGGACTCGCGGTGAAGTTCGCCAGCGTGGGTGCGCTGTTGTCCACGACCTCCGCATACGGTCCCTCCGTGCCATCCGCCGTCACGGCCACCACGGCGTAAAACCAGTTCGTGCCCGTGCCGTCTGCCATCCACGGATGCAACGTGTCGTGGCTCAGGTTCGTCGTTGTGGCCAGCGGTTGATAAAGCGTCTCGTCATCACGCCGCGCGTAGATCCGGTAGCCCGCCACGTTGGTTCCCGGCGAAGCATCCCACGCCACGACGCTCAAGCCATTCGATGAGACGCAGCGGGGATTCGGTGGCGCGGGCGGGGCGTAGGTCAGCGTGAGCGTGTTGCTCGCCGCCGGATTGATCTGGAAGCTGAACGCAATGTCGTTCGTGCTTCCGATCCAAGTGAGGTTCGTCACAACGATCTGGTTGGTCTGGTAAAATGCAATGTCCACCGACACCACCTCGCCAGGCATGGGCCGGAGGCTGGCCTGATACAGGCCCGCCGCCGGATCAGTCGCGGTGAACGTGGAACCGCCCGTGCCGATCTCCACCGTCGTTGCCGTCCAGTCATTGCTGAAGGAACCGGTCTTCGGCGAAACGCCCGCCCCGGCCAGCGCGGGGTTCAACAGCCACACTTGCGAACGCCCGCCCACGGAGACCAGCAACTGGCTCGTGGGTGAAACTAGATTCGACGGCGGCGACTTCCCGGCGTCGTCGGCGAGGCTGCTGATTACGCCCAAAAAGAATGCGACCTCGCGCGCAAACTCTTTCACCAAATGAGGGTGCTCGCCGGCTAGGGAAGAATCGTGGTCAAAGCGCGCCTGCACTGGATCCATAGTAGCTGAACTCGCGCGCACCGTGCCATCGCCGTCCGCCGTCAGCAGCAGGCTCACCGGTGTGCCGTGGGGGTAAAGTTGGTTCACCGTGGAACTCCTCGCCGAGGTCAGCCAGATTTGGCTGATCGTGGATCGGCTCGTGGAGTAAAAGACTTTGGACAGCACCTTGTCCGGCATCGGGGTTGCGGAATAGCGGCCGAACGACCCCTGGTTTAACAGGTAGAGTGGGTTCGACTCTCGTTCGCGGTAGCTGGTTTCCGGCAGTTCCAACCGGAGATAAAACAGACTGCGGTCATAGACGGGCAGCAATTCCTCCAACTCCTTCATGACCGTCCGATAGAAATTCATCTTCCCTTCCTGCGTGGGGTGCGACGCATCCCACTTCTTGCCCGGATTCATCTTCTCGTAGTTGTAACGCGACGCGCCTTCGTAAAATCCCTCCGTGTCATGGCTCGTGTCCCCACCAAACCACAAGTAGTAGGCATTTGCTGAACCCTCATTGGGCGTTGCCACCATCGCCAGCTTGCCGATGTCGTTCGCGTATTCGCTGCTCTGGATGTAGGCGCGCGTCAGCAACCCTCCCGTGCTGTGCGCCACGATGTCCACCGTAGTGTGGTTTCCACACCGCTTCGCCTCGGCGATGATCGGCAGCAGATATTTGCGCCAGGCAATGTTCGCCTCGCCGACCCGGCCAATCGCGGGCATCCGCCAGTCGTACGGCGCTTCATATACTTCAAAGGAATCCTGGAGAAGCGCCTTGAGGGGCCTCCATCCCACTTCCTTAATCCTAATAGGGGAATCGTGCAGCCGCAGTTCCTCCGCTTTGGCCGGATATGTGGCTGGCAGGACTGGATATTTGAGCCACACGGCCTCGGATCGGCTCCCCATGATGCCCGGCACGAAAATCACAGCGGGCTTGTTTGGATCGCGCAGCGTCACCGTGAACGCGCTCCCGAGCCCACTCGACAACCTGACCACGCTCGTCACGGGCGCTTCGTAATCACAGAAGCCTGCCTTGGTGACGCGCAGCATGAATGCACTGTCACTGGAAAAGCTAAATCCGGCCTGTCCGAGCAAATCGCTGGTCTTCACCATCGGTATTCCGCTGGGTGCAGGCGTCAACGTCACGTTCGCACCACTCACAGCCGAGCCATCCTGCTTCTGCACCCGCACACTCAAAAAACCGCTGAACGGATTCCCGCTCTCGACTGAGAACCCCCCGCTCCGTCCATCCAAGATGTCGCTCGACGCCACAAGCACCGTCTGCGCCCCGTCGGCGTCCATGCTCACCGTGCCGTTCCACACACCGTTCACCAGATTCGCGTAGCGGCGGCTGGGAGCGCCGCCTCCTTCGGCCCGCAGGCTCACCTGTCCGTTGAAGGCCGTCTGCACTGCGCCGCCGTTCTTCGCCGTGATGGTCACGGGGAAGGCCGCATTCACCGTCTGCGGCGACGGGATGGGGGAGAAAACAAAGCTGGTCACCGGCGCGGGTGCCGCCGCACTGCCCTGCTGTGTGACCGTCACCGTCTGCAAGGCGGGCGTGGCTCCCGGTGCGGAGATGGTGATGGTGCCAGTGCGTGGACTGGTGCCGGGGTTCACGTCGCTCGACAGGATCAGACTGCTTCCATTCACCCCGGCCACCCCGCTCGCCGCCGATATGAAATGCAGCCAAGCAGCGCCGCTGATGGCCGCGCTCCAGGAGAGCGAACCACCGCCGCCATTCCGAATGGTGAACGTGCTGACACTGCCCGAGGCGAGGGCGGGACTGCTTCCGGGGCTGACCGCGAGCGCGGGCGGCCCAGTGCCGGCCACGGTCAGGCGACTGGCGGAGCGCGCGGTGGCGTTGGCGGGAGTGATCGCGTTCAGCACCCGATTCGGGTCCGCCCACACTCCCACGTAATAAGCGCCCGGCGGCGTGCCGGCGGGCACCGTGACCGAGCCGGAGTAGTTGAACACGCCACCCGCCGCCAGCGCGGGCACGGCCACATCCAATGGCGACAACCCGGCGTCGCCCGCATTGATGATGGCGTCCGCGCTCAGGAGCAGCCGGGCCGTGGTGGCGGGCGTGCCCGCGGGGGTGCGGACACGGAAACTCAGATTCACGTTCTGCCCGGCATTGACACTCGCCGGTGTGAACTGAACCAACTCCACCATCCCAAACCAACCGCTCGCACTGCGCGTATCAAAGGTGAACACGCCGCTCTCTGCCCAGCCGCCCAAGCCATCCCACGCCCGCGTGTCGAAGGTGAACACCCCCGACTCCTGAACATGCGTCGCATTGGAATCGCGTGTGTCGAAGACAAACGTGGCTGATTCCGAAGTGTGGCTGGAAATGGAATCGCGCGTGTCCAGGAGAAACGCCCCTGACTCCGAAGCGTGGCTGGAGTTCGAGTCCCGCGTGTCCACCGTGAAGTCCGGCGACACATCATAATTCGCCGCCCGCCCGAGCACGCCGGTGAGGATGAGCGCGAGAACGAGGCCGTAACACCGGAGCGCGGCCTCCCAGGTCGCCGGACATTCCGTAGCGTGTGGCGTTCTTCTCATTTCTGGGCCTTGCCGACGCCGGCGTTCATTACGGCTTCGGCGGTTCTTCGCGCATCGCACACGACTCATCATGCTTCGCTTCATCGGCGAACGACACGAGCTTCCACCCCTGCGCGGCGAGCCGCGTCTCGCGCTCGCGTGCCGCCACGGCCATCGCGTGGATGTCGTGATTGCGCGCGCGCGCGATTTCTTCGAGGATCGGGTTCTTATTCATAGGACGGATCAATGGGCGCGGCTTTCACGCCCCGACCAGCGCATGGGCGCGGAGAATGCGGCGCATCAGCTTGGCCGGGGTTTCGCCTCGCAGTTTCGCCTCGCGGCGGTAGTAGTCCAGGCTCACGGGCTCAAGTTCGACCGTCACCTTCACCGTCCTCAGTTCACGGCGCACCTGTGCCGGCGCGGGCAGGAAATCCAGCCGCACGGGTGGCCCCATCTCGCCGATGGGTTCGCCGTTGATCTCGGTCATGTCAGCGTGTCGCGTTTTGCTTTTCATAAAGTTGTCTGCCCTTCCGCCACCAGCCCGCGCCGATGATGCGGACGCGGCCCTGGCGCTCGGTGAAGCGCACGGTAAGAATATTCCCATCCACGCGCCCCAGGCAATGCCAGCGTGGCTCCCTGCCACTGTGCCCGAGATCGGGCAGGATGACGCGATCCGCATCGGCAAAGGCGGCGACGGCCTCCATGAAACTCACGCCGTGCTTGGCGCGGTTGGAGGCCTCCTTCGCGTCATCCCACTCAAAATGTTCGCCAAGCTTCATGCCGGAGTTGCCGACGTTTGGAATGGTGGCGCGAGGACGTTCGCCACGGCCTGCGCCGCCGCTACCAGCCCCCGCGCCACTTCCTTATTCGTTCCCCGCCGCGCCGCGGCGGAAAACAGGCTGCATCCGGTGGGCTTCCGTCTGGGACACCGCGCGGGTCCGTAAACCCGCGCGCTCCGCCCGTGGTGACCGGCGAACCGGCTCCCCCTCGAATCCCCCTCACACATCGGAACCCATAGTTGTTGTTGGCGTTGCCTGGTGTGTTGTTGTTGCGCTGCGCGCACCGCAGGTTGGTCGTGGTATCGCCCCACGAACCGCCCCGCAGCACACGATTGCTCAGTTTCCGGTCGCACCCAAAGTTTCACGCAATTCCTTTTTCACCTGGTCAATCAAGGCCGTGGTGTCCGCCTGCGCCGCATGGCCCCGCCAACTGTTCCAGCGCGTGAGCAACGACTCTTTCGACAGCTCCCCGCGTTTGTATTGCTGCACGTTCCAGCGCAGTCGCCGCCGGGCCGAAGCCACGTTGGCCCGGCACAGCCGCCGCCGTCCGGGCCACACGCGCTGGCCCAGGAACGTGATCCCGCTCCGCGTCGGGAACGTCCGCGACTTGCGTTCGTTCAGCCGCAACCGGCACTCGGCCAGCCTCTCCACAATGGCCGCGCGCCACTCCGCCAGTTGCGCGTTACTCGCTCCGAACAGGAGGAAATCATCCACGTAGCGCACGTAGCCGGGGCAGCCCAGTTCCTCCTTCACCCAATGATCAAACGCATCCAGGTAGATGCTCCCGAACCACTGGCTCGTCATGTTGCCGATGGGCAGGCCGACCCGGCGCGCGCCCGCCTCCGCCAGATCGTCCCCCGGAAACACATTGCACACCGCCTCCTGCCGGTTGCTGCCGTCCACGATCCGCTCCAGCAGCCAGAGCGTGGGCGGGCAGCAGATGGTCCGGCGCAACGCGGTCTTCAACACCGCGTGATCCATGCTCGGAAAATATTTCCGCACATCGCATTTCAGTACGCAGGGAAACTGGCGGCAGAATTCCTGGCCGCGCCGGATCGCGGCGTGTGTGCCCTTCCTTCCCGGTTCGAGTAAAGGTCGGAAATCATCCGGCGCTCAAACAGCGGCATGACCACCTGGCAGAGCGCGTGGTGCACCACCCGGTCGCGGAAGGGCGCGGCGCTGATCATCCGGGGCTTGGGCCGGGTGATCATCTTCTCCCGGTAGGCCCCCGGCGTGTAGGTCTGGTCCAGCAGTTCGCGCCGCAGCCGCAACACCTCCGCCTCCACGTTCGTCCGAAAGTTGCCCACGCCGGCTTGCAGACGCTTGCCCCGTTCGGCCCGGCGGACGGCCCACCAGAGGTTCTCGAACGAGGTGATTTCCTCCCAAAGATGGTTATGCGTCTTCATCGCGCCGCTCCGGTGCTGGCCGCGCTTTTCAGCCAGCCGCCCACCATCCGGCCCACTTCATCCAGCTTCTCGGAGGCCACGGCGTAAGCCTGGTTGCTGAAGTAGCGCAGCGCGTGGGCCAGCCGGATCAGACGGCGTGTGATCTCCAGCGTCATGTTCGCCTCGAGCAGGTGGGGGCGCTTCTCCCGGCTGTAGTAGGCCCGCAGGCAGTTCTCCTGCACCTCCAGCAGCTTCACTTCAATCCGGTCTCCCAGCACAAATTTCTGATCGCGCGGAAACTTGCCCAGTTGCGGAATCACGTAAAGCAACAGGTCGTGCAGCTTGGTCAGGATGTTGTCGGCTTCGGCCATGGTTGGTTCAAGGGTGCTGGCCTCTTCATTGCGGCTTGGGCGGTTCCTCGCGCAGCCGTGCCGTGGCGTATCGGCCTTCCGTCTGTGCCAGCGTGCGCCACCAGAGCGCCAGCGGTGACGTGCTGGTTTCCTTCCAGGCCTCGCACCGGCGTCGCGCCTCCTCGCGCCCCAGCCGCGCCTCCTCCTCCGCCATAGCCCGCTGGATGCCGGCCTTCATTTCAACACAGTCAAAAGGCTTTGTTTTCATGGTTCAGATTATTTCCAACGGTGAGCGGATGTCCACCAGACGGTAGCCCTCGCGCAGGTTCACCGCATTGAACAGCCGGATTTTGTCGTAGTGGACGATGTGCTTGAAGTTCCAGCTCGCGATCACATCCGCCCCCGCCACGGTCGCCAGCGCCACATGGAGCGCATCGTTCAGTTGCGCCGGGCCGACGATGGCGGCGGCGGCGTAACAGCCTTGCAAGGCCCGGGCCTCTTCCGTCGCGGAGACATACTCCGCGCAGTCCGGCGGCAGTGCGGCCAGCCGGGCCTGCACCGCCTCCGGTGCCCGCGCCAGTTCCAGCAGCAGCAGCTCGGAGACCAGCAGCCGAATATGCCCGCTCCGCGCCTGCGCCAGCAGTTCACGGCTCGCCTCGGCGAACTCCTCATCCTCACAGCCGCCCACCACGGATGTATCAACGTAGATGCGCGGTGTTTTCATTTGGAAAGGCGCGGCTTCATCGCGGCCGGCGTGCGGCGTGGCTAGGGCGCGTCACTCCATGCGCGCCGTCAGCCGATTTGATATCCGAGACCTCAAATTGCAAATGCCGCCCGACGGCGCGCACGGAGTGACGCGCCCT
>JANOQV010000009.1:0-48671 GCA_031414955.1 Pedosphaera sp.
CTCGGGCGCAGCAAGCTGGAGCGCGGCAGGGTGTCGGCAAATTCCAAACTCTTCGCACGGGCGGACATTGCTGCGCCCGAGGACGGGCGCACTCCGGCTCGTTGGCTTCGCTGCCCGACACTTTCAATCCCCCCCGCCGACCGTTGCTTTGACACTCCATTTGCGCGTCGTTAGTTTCGCGCCGCATGGAAGCTCTGCACGCGCCGTGGCGCATTGATTACATTCTGGGACCGAAAGCACCCCCCGGAGACGGCTCTGTTTTCACGCGCATCGCCCAATCCAGTGACGACGAGGAGAACCTGGTCATCGCGCGGGGACGAAGCTGTTTCGCCCTGCTCAACAACTATCCCTACAACGGTGGTCACCTCATGGTGATTCCTTATCGCGAAGTGCCGGACTTCACCAACCTGCTCGACGATGAATTGCTCGAACTGATGAAACTCACGCGCCGTTGCCAGCAGGCGCTGACCAAGGTGATGCAACCACACGGCTTCAACCTCGGTGTGAACCTCGGCAAAGTGGCTGGGGCCGGCATCCAGGAACATCTCCACATCCACGTCGTGCCGCGCTGGACGGGCGACAGCAATTTCATGCCTGTGCTGGCCCACACCACCGTCGTGCCGGAGGCGCTGAAGGAAACCGCGGCCAAGCTGCGCGCCGCCCTCGCCGCCGACCCATAGAATTCCCATGCCCACTGAAACCCTCCATTTTGAAAACGCTCGAATGGCGCAGCAGTTGTTCGCCAACGATCCACACAACCTCGACGCCCTGGAAACCGCCCTGGCCGTGAAGGCCACGGCCCGCGAAGGCTGGATCAAACTCGACGGCGCGGCCCCGGACATCGCTCGCGCCAAGGAGCTTTTCCAATCGCTCGAAGCCGCCTTGCGCGGCGGCACGACCATTCGCGCCCGCGATTTCTCCCAGGCTTTGCGCGTGGTGCAGCTCGAAGGCCCGGAGGCGCTGCGAGAGATCTACGCCGAGCGCATCAACACCTCGCCGCGCAAAGCCAGCGTCACGCCCAAGACCACCGGCCAGCGCCAATACGTCCAGGCCATCCGCGCGCACGATGTGACCTTCGGCGTGGGCCCAGCCGGCACGGGCAAAACTTACCTCGCCATGGCCATGGCCGTTTCGGCGCTGCGCGAGGAGAAAGTTTCACGCATCATTCTGACCCGCCCGGCCGTCGAGGCGGGCGAGGCTCTCGGCTTTTTACCCGGTGACCTCTACGAGAAGATCACACCCTATCTCCGCCCGCTTCACGACGCCCTGCACGACATGATGCCCGCCGAGGACATTCAGAAGCACATGGAGAAGGCCGTCATCGAAATCGCTCCTCTCGCCTACATGCGCGGACGCACGCTGAACAACGCCTTCATCATTCTCGACGAAGCCCAGAACTCCACCGCCGAGCAGATGTTCATGTTCCTCACCCGCCTCGGGCATGGTTCCAAGGCGGTCATCACCGGCGATCCGACCCAGATCGATCTGCCTTCACACAAACAGTCCGGCCTGATCGAGGCCGCCCGGGCCTTGCGCCAGACCGCAGGCATTTCCATCGTGCAATTCACTCGCCAGGACGTGGTCCGGCATCCGCTCGTGCAAAGGATTATCGAAGCGTACGAAGAGCATCGGCAGCTCGCGAAGCGGACGAAGGAATAACATTTGATCCCCGAACCCCGAACTCAAAACTTGGAACAGCGGGCCGCGCCAGCCCCTTGTTTCACAGTTCAAAGCTCCCCTTCCTGCCCATGAGCCGCGCGCTCGCCCTCCGCAACCGTCAGCGCACCCGCGCCCTGAACACTCCCCTGCTCCGCCGCGTGATCCTCCACCTGTTGCAGAACGAGTTCGCGGTCCGGGCCTACGAGCTGGGTTTTCATTTCGTGGCCCCGGCGGAGATGGCACGCGTGAATCAGCAGTTCCTTCAGCATGCCGGCTCCACGGATGTGATCACCTTCGATTACCGGGAGGTGAACGAGCCGGCCAAATTGCCGGGCGAGACTTTGCACGGTGAAATCTTCATCTCGGTTGGCGACGCGGTGCGCCAAGCCCGCCAGTTCAGCACCACCTGGCAGGGGGAGGTCACGCGCTACGTCATCCATGCTTTGCTGCACCTGCGCGGTTTTGACGATTTGGAGCCCGCCGCCCGCAAACTGATGAAGCGCGAGGAGAACCGGCTCTTGCGAAAGGTGGCCACGCTCTTCCCCCTGCGCGCGCTCGCCCGTCCGGCCTGACCCATGGACGAGCGCACCTCCGGCATCATCCTCCGCACCCGTCCGCTCACCGAGACGAGCCTGATCGTGCAATGGCTCACGCCCGATCTCGGCCGCATCGCCACCGTGGCCAAGGGCGCGCGCCGGCCCAAGTCGCCCTTCCGCGGAAAGCTGGATTTGTTTTACGAGGCGGAGTTCACCTTCGCCCGCAGCCGCCGGAGCGAGCTGCATAATTTGCGCGAAGTGGTCCTGGGCGACACCCACCGCACGTTGCGCGAAAATCTCGGCTGGTTGCAGCAGGCCAGTTATTTCACCGCGCTGGTCGAGCAGACGACCGAGACCGAAACGCCGCTGCCCAAAGTCTATCAGCTCGGGCGCGAAGTTCTCGCGCAACTCTGTGCCGTCCCGCCCAGTCCTCGCACCGTATTCGCCTTCGAGTTGAAGCTGCTCGAAGAACTCGGCCTCAGTCCGGATCTCGCGGAGGCGAAGTTGAGCGCGGGAGCCCGGCAGGTGGCGGACGCATTGACCCGTCGCAACTGGGATGCGCTCGCCCGACTGAAATTGAGTGACGCCCAGGAGCGGGAACTCCGGCAGTTCCTGCATGGCTTCATGATTTATCATTTGGAGAAGATTCCCACCTCCAGAGCGGCCGCGCTGAACGCGGCCTAATCCCGGCGGCGGGGCCGGGCGGTTTCAAGATTCGGCCGCAGTTGTTTCAGCTGAGAACTCATGGTCTCGTCGCCCGCTGCCCGGAAAAATCCGACCGAAACTTCACGATCCGGTGGGTGGCCTTCATAAGCACGGCCGCGCATGGTCAGACGACCGATCCACAGACGCCCCAATCATTGTCCGGTCGAAACTCCAACTGAATCTCGTGACTCTTGAGGCCAGTGCGAAGCTGCTCGAATCGCTGCTTCAGGCTTTCCGGTACGCGCGTAGAACACAAACTCTCTCCAGGCCACACGTCCCCCATCAGAAAATCAAAATCAGCCCGGACACCAACCACAAAACTTTGAAGACCATTCGCATCGTGTACGGTGCGGCGCGCTGCGACATTTACCGTCCCGTCCACGAGCCGGCGATCATTGCCGCGCCCAACCGCACGGCTAACCTCAACTGCTCGCCGGTCAGTCACGCCCACCGGCGTAGACGGCCGCCTTGATCACAAACGATCCATTTCATGCCACGTCCGGATCTGGCCAAGCATCCGCCGTAATCACTTCCGCCATTAGTTCCGATCACTCGTAGCGGAGCGCCTGAATGGGATCGAGGCGTGAAGCCTTGATGGCGGGGATGAGTCCGGCCAGCAGCCCAACGCAGGCGCTGAAGATGAAGGCCAGAACCATGGCATCAGCCGTGATCACCGGCGCGTTGCCGGTGGGCGTGAGGTCGGCCAGAAGTTTCACGAAGCCCCACGACACACCCAGTCCGGCGAGTCCACCCACCACGCCGATGACTACGCTCTCGACGAGGATTTGCGTGAAGACAGCGAGGGTGGTGGCCCCGACGGCCTTGCGCAGTCCGATCTCGCGCACGCGCTGGGCGATGCTGGCCAGCATGATGTTCATGATGCCGATGCCGCCGACGAGCAGGCTGATCACGGCGATGATGCCGCCGCTGACCCGCGCATTGCGGATGGCGATGTTGATGTTCTCCACGTTGTTCTCCTGGGTGCGGAATTCAAAGTCCTCGATGCCGCGATGGGTCATCATCATCACGTTGCGGGCCTGTTGCAGGGCGGACTCGAGCTTGGGCAGGCTCTGCACCTTGAAGTCGATGTCGTTGAGGCGCGGATCCGGAACACCGTTGGTTCCGCCGGCCGCGCGGAACCGCAGCCACATGGTGTTCAAGGGAATGTAGGCCGTGTAGTTTTTGCGGCGAAAGGCCCAGCCTCCGCCGCTGCGTCCGCGCTGACCTGAGCCCCAGCCTCGCGCGCGCGCCACGGTCTGGGTTTTTTCCAGAAAATCGCCGGAGGCCTTGCGTTCGCGCAGTTTTTTCTCCGCCTCGCTTTCGTAGTGCTCAAACAGGCCGATGATGGTGAACGGCTGGTGATTGATGCTGATTGTCTCGCCGAGGGGAATGATCTCTCGTCCTATTTCCTCGGGGTTGCCAAACAGATCGTCGCGGATGCCCGTGCCGATAACGCAGACGTTGCGGGCCAGTTCGTCATCGAGCGCCGTGAAAAACCGGCCGTGCGCAATCTGGTGCAGGTTCATCTCGATGACTTCCGGCCAGACGCCGACGAGTTCGGACGGGATGACGCTCTTGGTGCCGCGCGTCATGATGGAGTTACGCACGCCCATCTCAGGAGATACGAGGCGCAGCAGCGGCGCGCTCTCCCGGAGCGCGCGCACGTCCTGGATGGTGCGGCCGGGTGCCTCGTCGGCCCGGTGGCCTTGGTGGGCGGGCACGTCCTGATCATCAGTCACGACCTTGTCCAGTCCGCCCATGGCGATGAGGGCTTCCTTCATGCCGTTCTCCATGCCCTTGGTGATGGCTGACATGCCGACCAGCGAGGAGACACCGAGAATGATGCCGAGCATGGTCAGGAGGGAACGAAACTTGTTCGCCCAGATTTCCTTGAGGCCGACGGCGATGGCGTTGGAGAGGTTCATGGGCCGTAAGAAGATCCAAGATCCAAAATCCAAGATCCAGGGAAGCTCCAAACACCAAACATCGAAGAGCCGCGCACCCCAGCGAGGGTATGGACATTGGAGCTTGGTGTTTCCCTGGATCTTGGATCTTGGATCTTGGTGCTTTGCTTCCCGGTGCTTTGGTCTCTCTTCTTCATCACGCCATCAAATCAATCTTCACGGCCGGCTCTGTTTTCTGACCCAGGAAGCGCGCGGCCAATTCATCGAACCTTTCCACCTCGTCGGTGACGAAGGGCTGGATGAGACCGCGCCGACGGCGACTGGTGCTGAGAAGCTTCAGACCGGCGAGTTGTTCTTTGACGGAGCGAGCGCAGGTCTCGGCGGAATCGACGAGCTTCACTTTGCCTTGCGTGACTTCGTGGATGGCGTTCTTGAGCAGGGGATAATGCGTGCAGCCCAGCACGAGCGTGTCGATGCGTTCGCGCAGAAGCGGCTTCAGATATTCGCGCAACACGCGCACGGTGACAGGATGGTCTTGCCATGATTCCTCGACCAGCGGCACGAGCAGCGGACAGGCGCAGGTGAAGACTTGGGCGGTGGGGCATTGCGCGAGGATGGCGTGGCGATAAGCCTGGCTGCGCACCGTGGCGTTCGTCCCGATGACGCCGATGCGCTGGGTGCGGGATTGGGCCAGCGCGGCTTGTGCGCCCGGAAGGATGACGCCGAAGATTGGTAGCTTGAACTGGCGTTCCAACTCAGGCAGCGCCCAGGCTGACACGGTGTTGCAAGCCACGACGATGGCTTTAACCCTTTGCTGAAGCAGGAAGCGAGTGTCCTCGCAGGCGAAACGGACGACGGTGCCCGGCGACTTGGTGCCGTAAGGAACGCGCGCCGTGTCGCCGAGGTAAATGAGATTTTCCCTGGGCAGCACCCGGTGGATTTGCCGCACCACGGTCAACCCGCCGACGCCGCTGTCGAAGATGCCAATGGGGAGGGATGAATTGTTCACGAAGAAGCGCAAGGAAGCGGGTCGGGCCGCCGGGCCGGGAACTCGAGCGGTGAGATTTCAAATCCCAACCTGGCGAACATGGCCCACAGCGGCCTTTGGAGTTTGGACCTTGGAATTTGTTTGGATTTTGGGATTTGGATTTTGGAGTTTGTTTTCACGGTTCCACGATCCTCCGGTAACTCCCGATGCCCGCCGCAATGGCCTGGGCCATTTGCTTGCGCCAGACCGGGCTGAAAATCTTTCTCGCCTCGGACGGGTTGCTCATGAAGCCGCCCTCGATGAGTACAGCCGGCATCTGGGCCTCGCGCAGCACCTCGAAGCGGGCACGCTTGACGCCTCGATCTTCAAGTCCCGTGCCGCGTGTGATGGCCTTCTGCAATTCATAGGCGAGCACCATGTTGCGCGCATTGTTCAGATTGCCAAGGTAGGCGCCGCTGTTGCCGCCTTCGCCGCGCGCGTTGGTGGAACTGGCCCGCGGTGGTGTCATGCAATAAACTTCCACGCCGCGAATGTCCGCGCTGGTGTAGCCAGCCGAGTTGAAGTGCAGGCTCACGAACAGATCCGCGCCGCGCCGCCGGGCGATCTCCGGGCGTTCGCCCAAATCGATGAGCGTGTCCGCGGTTCGCGTGTACGAAACCGTGTAGCCGGCCTGGCGCAACTGCGCGCCCAGTTCCATCGCCAGCAGCAGCGTGTGCTTTTTTTCCGTCTCCTTGCCTGCGAGGTAACCGGCCTGCTTCCCGCCGTGGCCGGGATCGATGCAGATGTGTTTGACCGTGCTGCGTGGCCGGCCTTTGGGCGGAAACAGGAGGGGCTGCAAGGCTGTGGTCAGGTCGAGGCTGGCCATGCAGGGCGTGCCGTTGAAGTTGCGCACGGCTTCCGAGAGGATGACCAGCACGCCGTTCACCGACATCCTCTTTGATTCCGCCGTGAACTCGATCCGGGTAGCCCCTTTCAGCAGCACGGCATCCTGTTTGGAGATCCAGGTGAGCTGGAATGAATTGGCCCGCGCCCACTGGTCGAGGCGGACGTATTCCTTGCCGGCGATGGAGAATTTTTCCACGCGCGGCGGCGGGACGTTCGCGCTCGGGCAGCACGCCGCCCAGAGGAGCAGGAGGAGCGTGGCCAAGATTTTCACAAGCGCGAAATCTGCCCGCCGCGCGCCGATGATTCAAGTGTTTGGCGCGAACAACCTCCACTTTCCGGGAAAACCGTTGACGCCCTGTTTTCACGGCAACTATTTTGGCGGTGAATTTGTGTTCGCGAGGCAGCGCGAATTTTCAGCGGACTTTTTCTCATGAGCAATTCGACAGCAACGGCAGCAACGACAAGCAAGGGTCTGGAAGGCGTGGTCGCGGCCCGCACCACTCTCAGCGACGTGCAGGGCGACGTCGGCAAGCTCATCTACGGCGGCTACGACATCGACGAACTCGCCGGCAAGGTCAGTTACGAGGAAGTCGTGTATCTGCTGCACCACAATCATCTGCCCAATCGTTCCGAGCTGGAGGAACTCAAGTCCGCACTGGTGGCTTATCGCGAAATTCCCAAGGGCGTCATCGACATCATCAAGAAGCTGCCCAAGACCACCCCGCCCATGCACGCGTTGCGCACCGCCGTCTCGGCGCTCGGCTGCTTCGACACCGTGGCGGACGACGACACGATGGACGCGCAACGGCGCAAAGCGCGACGGCTCATCGCGCAGATTCCGATCTGCGTCGCCTACTTTCACCGGGCGCGGTTGAAGAAGGAACTGATTCACCCCGATCCTTCCCTCGGCGAGGCGGCGAACTTCCTCTGGATGATCAACGGCGAGAAGCCGAACGACGAAATGGTCAGCACCATGGACATGTGCTACGTGCTGCACGCCGACCACGGCATGAACGCCTCGACCTTCAGTGCGCGCGTGACCATCGCGACCTTGAGCGACATGTATTCGGCCATCACGACGGCCATCGGCACGCTCAAAGGCCCGCTGCACGGCGGCGCGAACGAGGGTGTGATCCGGATGCTCCAGGAGATTGGAACGCTGGACAAAGTGGACGCTTTCATTGAGGACGCGCTGGCGAACAAGCGCAAGATCATGGGCATCGGGCATCGCGTTTACAAAGTGCTCGACCCGCGCGCGCCCCATCTCCAGCGCATGGCGCAGATTCTCAGCGCCAAATGCGGCGACCCCAAGTGGATTCAGATGAGCGAACGCATTGCGCAGATCATGCTGGAGAAGAAGGGCCTGAACGCAAACGTGGATTTCTATTCGGCGACAGTCTATTGGTCGCTCGGCATTCCCACGGACTTGTTCACGCCCATCTTCGCCATCGCTCGCACCAGCGGTTGGACGGCGCATGTCCTCGAACAACTTGCGGACAACCGGCTCATCCGTCCGCAGTCCCTTTATACCGGTCCGGTCGGGCTGAAGGTCGTGCCGATCGATCAACGATGATTTTTGAGCCGCCGCCGTCGAAATCATCCGCCGGCGGCTTCGTTTCAACCCCAGAAACCTACACAAAATGAACATTCACGAGTACCAGGCCAAGCAGTTGCTCAAACAGTACGGTGTCGCCGTGCCGCCGGGCGACGCGTGCAAGACGCTTGAGGAAGCGAAAACTGCCGCCGAAAAAATCTTCGCCGCCGGAAACAAACTTGCCGTCGTGAAGTCACAGATTCACGCCGGTGGTCGGGGCAAGGGCGTCTTCAAGGACGGTTTCAAAGGAGGCGTGAAACTCGCCAAGTCCGCCGAGGAAGCCACGGCGCAGGCCAAGGCCATGCTCGGCAACACGCTGGTCACCAAACAGACCGGGCCGGATGGCCGCGTGGTTAGCACTGTGCTCGTCGCGGCGGCGGAGGACATCAAGAAGGAGTTTTACCTCGCCGTGCTGCTCGACCGCGCGAATTCGCTACCGCTCTTGATGGCCAGTACCGAGGGCGGCGTGGACATTGAGGAAGTCGCCGAGAAGACGCCGGAGAAGATCATCAAGGAACACATCGACCCCGCCATGGGCTTCCAACCCTGGCAGGGACGCAAGATCGCGGCCGCGCTCGGACTCAAGGGCGACCTGGCCGGCCAGGCCGCGAAGCTGTTTGCGGGCGTGTACAAAACCTGGTGGGAAGCCGACGCCTCCATGGTGGAAATCAACCCCCTCTGCATCTGCGTCGGTGCGGACGGCAAGGAGAAGCTGGTCGCCGTCGATGCTAAGATCGGCCTCGATGACAATGCGCTTTATCGCCACAAAGACATCCAGGAGATGCGCGACCTCGCCGAGGAATCGCCCCTCGAAATCGAGGCCAGCAAGTTCAACCTGAACTACATCAAGCTCGACGGCTCCATCGCCTGCCTCGTCAACGGCGCGGGACTCGCGATGGCCACCATGGACATCATCCAGCATTTCGGGGCCAACCCGGCCAACTTCCTCGATGTGGGCGGCGGCGCGAGCAAGGACCAAGTCTGCGCGGCCTTCAAAATCATCCTCACCGATCCGTCGGTGAAGGCGATTTTCGTGAACATCTTTGGCGGCATCATGGACTGCAACGTCATCGCCACCGGCATCGTGGCCGCAGTGAAGGAGACGGGCTTGAAACTCCCGCTCGTCGTGCGCCTCGAAGGCAACAACGTCGCCGCCGGCAAAAAAACTTTGGCGGAAAGCGGTTTGACCATCATCCGTGGCGACTCGATGGCGGACGCGGCGCAGAAGGTGGTTCAAGCCGTGAAATAGATCGGTGGCCGAATGACGATTGTGGGCGTTGAGCGGCGGGCGAAAGCCCGGCCCCGGGAAGCGGAAGTCGAGCAGATCAAGCGTCTGATCGAGATTCAGAGCCAGATCGTCGAGTTGGCCAGACAAAATGAACTTACGGAGAAACAATGTGAAATGCTGCGGCACGATCTGGCGCGTGGGACGCGGCCGCCATCGTGGCGGCAACGCTGGTCCATGTTTTTGCGCGGCATATTTTCCAACGCTTCTTCCAAGCACAGCCAGTCGCGCGACGGAGATTCCGAACTAAGCTGACCCATGCTCAAAGTCACCGAGATTGCCTTCAGTTGCTACCCCGTCACCGACATGGCGCGGGCGCGGGCGTTTTATGAAGACATGCTGGGGTTGAAGATGACCATGGCCCACGGTGCAGCCGGTGGGATGCAATGGACAGAATACGACATTGCCAACGGCACGCTCTCCATCGGGGCCGGTGCGCCGGACTGGAAACCGAGCGCGAATGGCTGCTCCGTCGGTCTGGAAGTGGAAGACTTTGATGCGGCCATCGCGCACCTACGCTCCAGTGGCGTGAAGTTCCACATGGAGCCGTTCCCTACGCCAGTCTGCCAGATGGCTTTCATTCTCGATCCCGACGGCAACGCGATTTGCATCCACAAGCGCAAGGCCGGACACTCGTGACATGATGGATGACGCGCTCATCGAAGAACTGAATCGCGGCTACGTCTGCCCTCCGGACGCAGGGCCGGCGTGGCGAGCGGCGTGTGACTACGGTTTCGACATGTCTCTCGTTGAAGATGCGATGCAGATGACCCCCGAACAGCGAGTGGAACAGCATCAACGGGCTTTGGACATGGTTCTCGCGGTGATGAGTGCCAGCCCTGCTTATGGTGCAGAATGACAAAGCACTCCTCCTGCGGTTGCTTGGGAACCCTCGACTGCCTCGGGGAAGTCTTGGGCGTTGGTGACTTCGACGCTTGCTCGCGAAGCTCGGTCGTTCACGAGATGTCATACGGGCGGTTTCGCATTCTAAACCTCGACGCCATCATCGCAGCCAAGGAAGCTGTGGGCCGCGACAAGGACAAGGCCGCCGTCAAACAACTCCGGGCCATCCTAGAGCGTCGGCAAAGCGGTCATTGACTCATAAAACGCAAATCTGAAATCGTAAATCCACATGGCTATTCTCGTTAAACCCGACACCAAACTCCTCATCCAGGGCATCACCGGCGAATTCGGCGCGCGCCACGCCAGGCTCTCCATCGACTACGGCACGCAGGTCGTGGCTGGCGTCACGCCGAACAAGGGCGGGCAGTTCTTCGAACACGGCGGGATGAAGGTGCCCATCTTTGACACCGTGGCGGACGCGGTGAAACAGACCGGCGCGACCGCCAGCGCGGTCTTCGTGCCGCCGCCGTTTGCCGCCGACGCGATTCTGGAAGGCGTCGATGCCGGACTCGATCTCGTCGTCGCCATCACCGAGGGCATTCCGGTGCGCGACATGGTGCGTGCCAAGCAGGCCATGGCCGGCAGCAAGACGCGGCTCATCGGCCCGAACTGCCCCGGCGTGGTCACGCCCGGCGAGGGCAAGGACTCGCACGGCGGCTGCCGCATCGGCATCGCGCCCGGCTACATTCACAAGAAGGGCCACATCGGCGTCGTCTCGCGCAGCGGCACCCTCACTTATGAAGCGGTCTGGCAACTGACGTCGCGCGGCGTGGGGCAAAGCACCTGCGTTGGCATCGGCGGCGATCCAGTCAATGGCACGTCGCACCTTGATGTGATCCAACTCTTCATGGCTGACCCGGAGACGACGGGCATCATCATGATCGGCGAAATCGGTGGCAGCGCCGAGGAGGAAGCCGCCGAGTGGATCAAGAAGCACGGCACCAAGCCTGTCGCTGGATTCATTGCCGGCGCCACCGCTCCGCCCGGACGCCGCATGGGCCATGCCGGCGCCATCGTCAGTGGGGGCAAAGGCACCGCCCAGGCCAAGATTGACGCCTTCAAAGCCGCGGGCATTGGCATCGCCATCACGCCCAGCGAAATGGCGGACACGCTCCTGAAGATGATGTGAGAATGACGAATGACGGATTGCCTTTTGCGCGCTGGCCTCCGTTCGACATTCTGTCATTAGGCATTCGTCATTCGGCATTCCTCCATGCCCGTCCTCGACTTCATCCTCAACTGCGCCTGCCTGCTCCTCTGGCTGAACTGGCGGAGCCGGGGCCTGGCGGGCACCCCGCACGTCTCTGGCATCGCACTCGTCGGCACGTTGCGGCGGGCCGGCGATTCCAAGCGCGACCGGTGGAGTTCACCAGCGGTGCTCGTCGCCGTGCTCATCGTCCGCGCTTTTCTCTACTGGCAGGTGGGAACCGCCCACCATTGGGCGCCGCAAATTTCTCTCTCGGCCGTGGTGCTCCATTTTCGGCCGGACCATTTCACCAGAATGCTGGCCTTCTCGCTGTTTGGATTCTTGCGAATGTTGGGCGGATTCTATTTCACGTTGCTCCTGCTGACCGCCTTGAATCGCGCCGGTACCGCCGGTTCGTGGCCTGCCCTGATCCGAGCGCACCTCGGTTTACTCGGTCGCCTCCCGGGGTGGCTCTGCCTATTGCTGCCCTTCGTGGTCACCTTTCTGTTCTGGCTGGTGGCCGGTCCGTTGCTGGCGCTCATCAGAGTTCATCTGCCCGTGACATCGTTTTACCAACTCTGCCTCCAGGCCTCCATCATCGGGCTGCACGGGTGGATGGTCTGGCCCTGCGTCATCGCCGCTCTGCTCGGGTTGCACCTGGTTTCGAGCTACGTCTATTTCGGCCGCGCGCCTTTCTGGAATTTCGTCAATGCCATTGCCCGCCAATTGCTGCGTCCGGGCGCGGTCCTGCCGTTGCGACTGGGGAAATTTGATTTAGTGCCGCTGATTGGGATCGTCTTGATGGTGCTCGTGGCCCTCCAGGCCCCGCAAGGTCTGGCCTGGCTCTACCAGCGCCTGGCGTTATGAACGGCTACGGCACGGCCAACTGGAAGTAGGCCTCGCCCGCGGCGGGGCCTGGCACGGTGGCGTGGAACTGGCCATTGGACTGGACCACGGGGACGCCGGCGGGCTGCCAGTTCACCGGGGCCGCCAGGTTGGTGGCGACATACAGGCTGAAGCCCGTCGCTGCGGCGGACCAGGCAAGCCGGATGGAATTACCCGACACCGACACCGTCAAAGACGGCAGCGGCCCCGCCTCCAACCGCACGTTGTCCCAGTTCACCTCAATGCCCGGCGCGCTGTTCAAATTCACCAATCGGATGCCGAGCGGTTGTCCGAGGAACGGATGCGACGTGCCGATGGCGACGCTGACGGTGGAGGTGAGGAACCGCCCTTCGCCGGGCAGCAGCGTATTGAGATCGGACGCGAGGACATTCGTGCCCGCGAGCAGGTCGATGCGGTAGTTCGGGAAACCGCCGAAGGCGAAAGGTGCGTTCACATCATTGCCGATGTTGCCCACCTCCACGCGCAACACGTAATGCCTCCGTGGCTGGAGCGTGGTGGCCAGCGTCTGTTGCAATCCGGCTTCGATGTTGGTGAAGAAGGTCTGGTTCGCCTGATTGTCCATCAGGAAAATCACGCCCACGTTGTTCCCGTCAGGCGCCGGCTCGACGTAGAGCGTGGTCGGGGCCGGACGCAGTGCGCCGATGGTGCGGTTGTTGAAATTTATGTTACTGCCATACACCGACCACCCCGTCGGGGCGGCCGTGGCGGAGAAGGCTCCCGGCGCGAGGGCGGGCAACTCGAAGCTGTGATTGTTCACCACCAGCGCGGTCGTGCCCACGGCGGCCAGCGTCTCGGCCAGCCACAGCGCGGCGGGCGCGTCTTGATTGGCGGGGATGAGGTGACCCACGCCGGGCAGACGAATGAAGGTCGAGGGGACGCCCGCGTTGGTCAGCGCGGTGTAAAGCAACTGGCTGGCGAGAATGTTCACGTTCGGGTCCGCCTCGCCATGGATGATGCGGAAGGGCGGCGCGTCCGGGCGCACGAAGTTGATCGGGTTCACCGTGGCGAGCGTGAGCGGATTATTCGTCGCGTAATCGCCGAGCAGCCAGCGGTCGTAGTCGAAGCCCGGCACCGTGGTCGGCACCTGGAGCAAATCCGTCGGCCCGGTCATATCGACCACGGCCTGCACGCGGCTCGACTGGCCGAGATGTTCGCCCACGTCGAACAGGTTCGTATGCCCGCTCGCGCCCGTGAGCGCGGAGAGATGGCCGCCCGAGGAGAAGCCCCAGATGCCGATGCGGTTGGTGTCGAGGTTGAACAACGCCGCGTTCGCGCGCAACCAGCGCAGGGCGGACTTCACGTCGTGGATTTGCGCCGGGTGCGGCAGGTTCAACGGATACGGCGAGGGCGGTGGATTCGTGGTGTAGCGATAGCTGATGGCGGCGACGGCGATGTTGTGATTGGTGAGAGCGAGGGCGCGGGGATTGTTCTCGTTGTCCGAAGCCCAACCGCCGCCGTGGACCCACACCACGACCGGCGTGGGCACAGAGTTGGACGGCACGTAATACAAGTCCATCCACTGTCGCGCCTGCCCGCCGGTGACGTAAGGCAGGTTGTTCGTGACGCGATAATTCGTGGGCAGCGACTGGGCCGATGCCAGCCAAGGCAGGGCGTTAGCGACCAGCAAGGCCGCAGCCCGGACGATGAGGATTTTCATAAATCGGTCTGGAATCAATTCACGCGAGATTAGCTTACCGCACCAAAGTTCTCAAAGCCGGACTTCCACCGTGCGCACATGGGCCACCCAGCGCACCGGCACCGCGCCCGAACCGGTGACCAAAATGATCAACGCATCGTCTATGTTATCCGCCTGCGTCGTCACGCTCCAGGCTGCGACATTCTCGCCCAGCGTGGTCACGTCCGGTCCGCCCACCAGGGTGGTCACACCGCCAATGTTCTTGATCACGCCACGAATCTGGTAGCCGCCCGCGCTCGCGCCGTCGCTGCCCACCACGAGAATGTCATAGGTCAGCATGCTGCCGGTCCAGAGGATGATCTCGCGATCAACTCCGTCGAGGAACAACTCGGTCTGGACGACGCCAGTCGAGGTGCCACGCAGCACGTACTGTGAATGCTGGGCGTCGCCCGTCCGGGCGAACGCGCCGCTGGCGAAGGCGTGCTGGTTGTAGTTGGTGGCCCGGGCCAACTGGCCGCCGGGAATGACCGCGTGCTGAGCCGAGGGTTCGATGAGGTTGCCGCGCCCACCGCTGATGGTGGCATTCGTCGCGGAGACGGCGTTGGCCAGGTTGCCGATGACATTGGACTCGCCGCCGCCAATCGTACTGGCAGGCGCGTTGAAGCCGATGACGTTGAAGGTGCCGCCGGCCACCACGCTGTTGGTCGAGCCCTGGTTGATCACATTGCCCCGACCGCCGCCGACCGCACTGGAAGGCGCGTCGCTCCCGATGCTGTTCAGGAATCCGCCGGCGACAACGCTGTTGGTGGATCGCGGGCCGACCGTGTTGCGCTGCCCGCCGCCGATGGCCGCTCCGATCGATTGTTGTTCAATCAGATGCCGCGCGCCGCCGGCAATGGCGGCGTACGAGGCCGTGGTTCCGATGGTGTTGCTGTAGCCGCCGCTGACGGTCGCGTGAACGGAGAACTCTTGCACGAGGTTGCTCGAACCGCCGCCGATGGTCCCGCCCGGCGCGTTGATGTCCACGCGGTTGCGCTCGCCGCCCGCGAGGGTGGAGGCGCGCGAGTTGAACCCGATTAAATTCTGGCGTCCGCCGCCGATGACGCCGCCCGCCACCGCCGCGTCGATCAAGTTGCCCGCGCCGCCAGCGATGGTCGCGTTAGCCGAGTTGCCCAGAATCCGGTTGGTCACGCCGCCGCCAATGGTTGACGCGGCGGAGAGCGCTTGGACCGCATTCGTCCCGCCACCGCCGATGGTGACGAGACTGGTGCGCGGATCGATGGTGTTGCGCTGGCCGCCGCTGATGGTTCCGTACGGGCTGTTCGTTTCGATGCGGTTATTGCCTCCTCCGCCGATGGTGCCGAAGGGCGAGTCGAAGCGAATCAAATTGGTCGCGCCGCCGCCGATGCTGCCGAAGTCCGAGTCGCTGTCGATATGGTTGGTGCGCCCGCCGGCAATCGTCGCCGCCACCGCGAGCACGCTGTTCAACTCACCGCCGCCGATGCTGCCGTCCGTGCTGGTGCCGGAGAGGAAGTTGCGCCGCCCGCCCCCAATCGCTCCGTGCGTGGCCTGATTGGTGTTGAAGTCGCCCCCGGCAATGGTGGAGGAGACGAGGCCGCCGACGTAATTGCCCGCACCACCGCCGAGGGTCGGCGTGTAAATAGAGGTGGCCAGGGTGTTGCCGCTGCCACCACCGATGACCCCGGCGAGCGTGAAGCCGCGAATGGTGTTATTCACCCCCCCGCTGATCACGCCGTCATCGGACACGATGTCGATGAGATTGCCGCTCCCGCCGCCGATGAAGCCGTAGCCGCCCTGGACGGAGTTGTTGGCCCCGGCGCGTCCGCCACCCGCAATGGTGCCGCCCACGCTGGTCACGGTGTTGCCGACGAAGCCGCCGGTGATGTTCGGCGCGCTGGCCGCACCGGTGAATTCGTGCCGCAGCGAGCGATTGTTGTTCACCCGGAAATCCAGCGGGGCCAGTTCACCGGCGATGGTGCCGAGGAAGTTTACGTTCGCCGTGATGTTCCCGTTGCCGAGCAGGTTCCAGTAGCAATTGCTGTAGGTGAGGCAACTCACTGCGGCGGCGAGCACGAGCTGATTCTGATTCGTGCGCAGAAAAAGTTCGCCCTCCACGACGAGTTGGATGTCATCCGCCAGCCCATTGAAACTTTTCACCACCTGGCCCGGCGCAATCTTGTCCGCGCTCACCGCGTTGGTGGCGAGCGCCGCGTTGCCCACGGCATTGGAGGCGACTCCTCCCGCTGTGAGTGCGTGCAGCGCATAGGGCGTTGGGCGCACTGGCTGGCGCGGAGACAGCATGGTGAAGGCGGCGGTGCTGTTCGTGCGCAATCCAATCTCCAGCCAGTATTGTTTGCCGTCCAAGACGGCGCCGCCGAAGTCGATGACCGTCGAGAACACGCCGTCCGTGACCTCCACGATGTTGGTGACCGGCCCGGCCACCCGGATGCCGCCTGTCGGGCTGTCGTAGAAGTCGTAATAGTGTTCATAATTCAATTTGCCTGGGTTGGGCTTGCCTGCCTCGGTGAGCAGACCCTGGTAGAAGAAGCCAGTGTCCAGCGGCGCGGCGGCCACGGAGGCGACGACGGCAAAGAGCGCCAGTGTGATGGTGGGGATTGTTTTCATAATTTGATCTTCCTGATGCGAGTTTCGGTGAGAGTAGAGTGAGGGTCAGTCATGGTCCGGAATTGCGACGGCTCGGGATCCGCCCGCACTCCGCAGCAGCGCGCGCAGCTCCGCCAAATCCTTCCTCAGCGCGGTGATCTCGGCGGCCTGTGCCCGGGCGATTTGATCAAGCCCCTGGATCGCCGCCAGCGCCACGCCGTCGGCGTCCACGGTGGCGATGGTTTTGTCGTCCGCGCCGAGGCCGAACGCGGCTTGGAAATCCTGGGCCATCGGGCCGACGTGGCGCGTGCCGGGCGCGTTGGTGTAGTGCCAGCTTTGCAGCGGCAACGCGGCGACCCTGGCCAGCACATCGCGCGTGTCCACCGGCGCGAAGCCCGCCTTGAGATTGCGATCCGAGGCGTTGTTCCAGGTGCTGCCGTCGCAGGTCGCGTTGACCACGCGCAGCCGCGCCGTGGACGACGCGGTGCCGATGGAGACGTTGCCGCCGCCGGCATTCAGGAACAACGTCGAGGCCGCGCTGTTGTTGCGGGCCTGAATCTCATTGCCGTCCAGGGCCACGTTGCCGGCGCTGACGGCTCCGAGAACGAGCGTGCCGCCGCCGGTGAGGTTCACGTCCGAACCGCCGACGACATGCAGTGGCGCATCGGGATTGTTGTGCCCGATGCCCACGCCGCCGGTCGCCCGGATGAGGAATTGATTGGGAGCAGTAGAAGCAAAGCTCGTGTAATTAACGAAGTCAGCCCAAACGAACGAGCCATCGTGGTTGGCTTTGGCTAAAACCCCGGCGGCCAGGCTGTAACCACCGTTGGCTTCGTTGAACCATCCGCCCGGGACGCTCGCCCCATATCCGTCCGCGACATTGCCAATGCCTCCACCCACCATTGAGTAAGTGCCGCTGCTCGTGTTCTCGTCTCCGCCACTGACCGTGGCTCCGAAAGAATTCGCGCGGTTTCCACGCCCGCCCGCCACGGTGCTGTAGTCACCCGAGGCCAGGCCGTTCGCCCCGCCAGTCAGCGTGCTGAAGTCACCCGAAGCCACTCCATTTGTCCCACCCCCGACCGTGCTGTAGAGGCCGTAGGCGCGATTGTTCCTCCCACCCGCGACCGTGCTCGCCGTGTTGGTCGCTTGATTTGACTGCCCGCCCCCGACCGTGGCGTAGTTGCCGCTGCTGACGTTGAGAAGACCTCCGCCGACCGTGGTGCCCAGACCGCTGCTTTGGTTTCCATTGCCGCCGCCCACGGTGGCGAACACGGCACTGGCCGTGTTATCAACTCCGCCACCGACCGTGGTGTAGTACGAACTGGCCGTGTTGTCGAAACCCCCGCCGACCGTTGCAGCCGATCCGGTGCTCTCGTTCTGGAAGCCGCCACTGACGGTGCTGTAGGAGTTGGTGGCTCGATTATCACGTCCGCCAGCCACCGTGGCACCAGGGCCGGAGCTTTGGTTATTCCATCCGCCCGCCACGGTGCTGAAGTCACCCGAGGCCAGCCCATTCGTCCCGCCGCCGACTGTGCTGTAGAGGCCGTAGGCGCGATTGTTTCTGCCTCCCGCGACGGTGCTGGCCGTGTTGGTCGCCGCGTTGAGCATGCCGCCTCCAACCGAAGTGAATTCCCCGCTGCTGCTGTTAAGCAGACCACCTCCCACTGCCGCGTGGGGTCCGCTGCTGGTGTTAGCGCTGCCACCCGCGACGGTGGAACTCAAGCCGCTGCTCTCGTTCCCGAAACCGCCGCCAACTGCGCCATAACTCCCGCTCGTGAGGTTGGCTTGTCCTCCGCCAACAGTCCCCCACGCACCAGCGTTGGTATTGTTCTGACCTCCCGCCACCGTGCTGTAGAACCCAATGGCCCGATTGTTCCTTCCACCCGCGACCGTGCTCGCGGTGTTGGTCGCCTGATTGAAAAGTCCGCCGCCGACGAACGCGTAGTCGCCGTTGGCCAGGTTCACGCCACCGCCCGCCACCGTGGCGAAGAAGCCGATGCTGGTATTGTTGTAGCCGCCGCCGATGGTCGCGCCGACGCCCGCCGTATCGTTGCCCACGCCGCCGCCGACCGTCCCGTAACTGAGGCCCACGGTGTTCGGCGCGGGGCCGTTGCCCTCGTAATCCGCCGAGCCGCCGCCCGCGATGGTCGCGCCCACCACACCCGGCGCGATGAGATTCACCGGCGAACCGCCGAGCACGCCCGGCGCATTCGCGGGCGACGAGTCGGGTTGGAGACGAAAGGCGCGGGAATTGTTCACGCGCAGTTCGAGCGGCTGGTTGTCCGTGGTGCCGAGGAAGTGGTTCGCCGGTTGCGTCCCGTTGTTGCCGCCGATGCGCCACGCGTTGCTCAAGGCCGCCACTGGCACCGGGCCGACGAGACTCGCGGCATTCAGATTGGTCAGCCCGCCGCCGTCGCCGCTGAAGCTGCCGGCGAAAAGATTGGCCGCGTTGGTGATGGCGACCGCGCTGCCGTAGGTGCCGGCCAGTTGCGCGTTGGAAATCGCGCCGCTGAAGTTCAGCGCCCGAAGAGCATACGGCGTCGCCGTGATCGGCTGGCGCGGGGCGACGTTGGTGTAGTCGCCCAGGCTGGCACCCGGCCGCACCGCGATTTCCAGCCAGCGTTCGCTGCCGTCGAAGGCCGCGCCGCCGAAGTCGAGTAGGACGGTGAACAGGCCGTTGGTGACGCCGAGGTCGTTAAGCACGTTGCTGTCACCGACGGTGGTGCCGGCGGCGACCGCATCGTAGAGCGTAAAGGTGAGGTCATACTGTCCGTTGGCAGGCGCGCCGCCGTCGGTGAGGCGGCCTTGGTAAGTGAAGGCGCTGCCCAAGGACGCGGCGTGGCCGCGCACGAAGGAAGCGGCCAGGAGAAGGCTGATGAGGAGTGATGTTTTCATAGTCGTGATTTCAATGGCTGGTTATTTGGCGAGCGGATCGTTGGAAAGCATTTCAAAGTTTGCGCAGCCGGTAGAACCGCGCGGCGGGCGCGATGGGTTGGCTGACCTGCTTCTCCCCGCTAACCACGGCGGGCACCGTGTTGACATCCGTCCAGTCTGGTGTGGTCAGGCTGGTGGATTCCTGCAACTGAAAACCGGTGGCGGGATTCGGCCAGGCCAGAACGACGTTCGTGCTGTCGCGCAGGATGCGGAGCGCGGGCGCACTCTCGGCCGTCACGCCTGCCCAGAAGCCGCCCTGCAATGTGTAGGTGCCGCCGCTGGACATGACCGCGTCGGGCTGGCCGATGGTGCCGGCAAGGGTGTAAGGGCCGCCGGAACTTTGCCCGCCGCCACCATCGAGCGTGAACCAATCAATGGCGAACTGCGCCTGGCCGCAGGAAGCCGCGAGCAGGAGCGTGAACAGGGCGAGACTGCGAAAGGGAACGATGTTTTGTTTCTTCATACCCGCGCACGATGCGTGAACGGGCGTTAAACGAACGTGAACGGCACATGAAAAAGTATTCAGGTTGGATGCCGAAGGTCCGGCCCCGGAGGGGCCAAACGTGAATAGCCCCGGATGAAATCCGGGGTAACCTCCGGGAAATTTCACAACCCCGGAGGGGTTGAACCGCGCGAACCTGGAAGCGGCGGAATGGTTCAACCCCTCCGGGGTTGCGTTTCATCATGCATCGTCACCCCGGATTTCATCCGGGGCCATTCACGTTCAATCGCTCCGCGATTGGTCAGTGGCCCAGCGGCATTCGCAAGGTGAAGGTGCTGCCCGCGCCCAACTTGCTCTCCACGGACACGGTGCCGCCGTGCGCCTCGACGATAGCTTTGACGATGGACAGGCCCAGACCCGCGCCGCCGTGCGTGCGCGTGCGCGCCGTGTCCACGCGGTAGAAGCGCTCGAAGATGTGCGGCAGGTGTTCCGGCGCGATGCCCACGCCGGCGTCGATGACGTCGATGCGCGCCTCGCTCCCGACGGTGGCCGCGCGGATTTCGATCTGCTCGCCGGGCGGCGTGTGGTGCAGGGCGTTCTCGACCAGATTGCGCACCGCGCGTTCGAGCGAGAACACATCGCCGGGAATGTTGACGCTCTCGGCCAACTCAAGCTGGAGCCGGACATTCTGCGCGGCAGCAAGCGGGGACAGTTGCTCGGTGACATCGCGGCAGACGAGGGCGAGGTCCACCGGCGACTTCTCGCCCTGCGGACGGACCGCGTCGAGCGCCGCCAGCGCCAGCAGGTTCTCCACGAGGCTGGAAAGGCGTTCCAGTTCGTGCCGGTTCGAGTCGAGCGTGCGCTGGTAATCGGCCGGTGCGCGCTCGCGACGCAACGCGATTTCGATCTCCGCCCGCAGCGCGGCCAGCGGTGTGCGCAGTTCGTGCGAAGCGTCCGCGACAAAACGATGCTGGCTGGCGTGCGCGGCTTCGAGGCGGTCGAGCAGTTCGTTGCAGGTGGTGGCGAGCTGCGCGAGTTCGGGTGCCTCGGGCGGCGCGAACAGGCGCTGGCGGCCCAGACTGCCGAGATTCACGTTGCGCGCCGTTTCACTGAGCGCGGCCAGCGGCGCGTTCCATTGGCGGATGAGAAAGTTCAAGCCCAGCGCGGCCAGCAGCAGCGCGGCGGCGCTCCCGCCGGCCAGCCAGAAAATCAACTGCCGCAGCGGACGGTCGCGGTCGCGGATCAAGATTCCAACCTGCGAGTAGCAGACAAATTTTTTCTGCTGCTCGATCCGCACGGTCGCCATCCGGTAGCGCGCGCCGTCCGGCCCCGTCGCGTCGTGGACGAGCACGCCGAGGGGATGCGAGGCCAGGCGTTTGACTTCCTCAGTGGGCAGGATGGGCTGGGCGAGGCGCGCGCTCTTGTAGAGCACGTTCCACCCGGCGTCGAAGGTCTGGCCAAAGCCGGTGTAGCGATCCCCGCGCCACGGCCGCTCGTCCGCCGCGACGGACGAGGGTGCGGTTGGATTGACCTGGCTGCCGAGGATGAACGCCTTGTCGCGCACGAACTGATCGACGTCGCCGAGCAACGTCTGGCGCACGAGCAGAAACACCACCACGCCGAACACCGCCAGCACCAGCCCGAGCCAGGTAAGCAGCGTGGTCAGCAGGCGTTGGCGCAAGGTGCTCATCGGTTCAGCGTCGCGGAGCGCGGGTGAAAGGCGGATGAAGCGCGGGTGAAAAAGTTTTCATGTCCAGCCCGGTTTTGAACCGCAGATGGACGCGGATAAACGCAGATAGAAAGTGGTTGAACACAGCCGGCGCAGTTTTTGGAAATGTTTTGGTTCATCAGCATCTGCGTTTATCTGCGTCCATCTGCGGTTCAATTCTTCACGCCTCCGCCTTCAGCACATAGCCCGCGCCGCGCACGGTGTGGAGGAGCGGCGTGGCGAAACCCTTGTCCACCTTGGCCCGCAGATGCGAGAGCGTGACATCAATCACGTTGCTGAAGGAGTCAAAGTTCTCGTCCCATACTTCCTCGGCGAGCCGCGTGCGGCTGATGACTTCGCCGGGATGCCGGAGCAGAAACGCGAGCACGGCAAATTCCTTTGCCGACAGCGCGAGCGCCTGCCCGGCGCGCGTCACGGTGCGCGCGCGGTAATCGAGTTCGAGATCCGCGTGGCGCAGGTGCAAGGATTCCTCCGCCACCGGACGCCGCAAGACCGCACGCACCCGCGCCAGCAGTTCCGCAAACGCGAAGGGCTTCACGAGATAATCATCCGCGCCCGCCTCCAACCCGCGCACGCGGTCCTCGACGGATTGCCGCGCCGTGAGCATGAGCACGCGGGTGGCCCGACGCTCCGCGCGCAGCGTGTCGAGCACTGCCCAGCCGTCGCGCTTGGGCAGCATCACGTCGAGGATCGCCAGATCAAATGGCTCGGTGCGCAGACGATGCAGCGCGTCCTCGCCGTCGTGAGAAACCTCGACGACGAAGCCTTCCTCGCGCAGCCCGCGCGCGATTGAATCGGCGAGCCGCGCCTCATCCTCCACGATGAGAATTCGCATGAGCGGAGCTTGGGCCACTAGTTTCGGGAAAGCGAGTCCGGGCATGACTGCGGTCAACTACGCGCCGCAAATTGTGTCGTGATGGGTCTTTGATCTACGATTGAGTTGTCTCGCCGAACGAACGCCAGCGCGAAAAAGTAACATAGATGTTCACATCAAACCTTGTGAACGGCGGCACGTTATCCACAGAAAGAATCCCGTTCGGAAAAACGCTCACAAAAACACTATGAACAAATCCTACGCACCGATCTCGCTGCCTCGCTTGCGCGCCATTGGCACCAGTATCCGCCTGCTGGCTGCGGTGCTGGCGCTTTCCGTGATGACCAGCCGAAGCCTGGCCATCAATGCGAGTCCCACCCCCGTCCAACTCAAGCAACCGGATGGACGCAGCATTACCCTGCGAGTGCGCGGCGACGAATACTGTCACTGGTTCGAGGATCTGAATGGCTACTCGGTTGTATTGAACAAGGGCGCCTACGTGTACGCGGTCCGCGACACACAGGGTGGTTTGGCTCCGACCGCTCTGGCAGTTGGCGTCGCCGATCCAGCCAGTTCAAATGTCACGATCAAGAGCGGGCCTACGCCGGCCTTCAAAAGCCAAAAGCGGGCCGCGGTGTTGGGCCCGCCGAGGCCGCGGCACCTCCGCCGTCCATCGCGCCCGTGGGCACAATTAAGAACCTCATCATTCTGTGCCAATTCAGCGACCACACCCTGGGTGTTCACACCCGGGCACCTTCTGATTACACCACCTTGATGAACGCCATTGGGGGAGATCCAGTTCTCGCTCCCACAGGCAGCCTGCTGGATTATTACAAAACGAACTCCTACGGGACCATGACCCTGACGAGCACCGTGGTCGCGTGGGTCACGCTCCCGCAGACCGAGGCTTATTATGGCAACGGGAATGACGGACTTGGTAGCGCTCCAAACAATGGCCAGCGCATGGCGGAGGACGCGCTGAATGCCGCCAATGCCGTCGTGAACTTTGGCCAGTTCGACTCGGACAACGATGGCTTCGTCGATTCCATCGACTTCATTCATTCCGGCTACGCGGCGGAGACGGGCAGTGGAGGCGGCAATTGGATGTGGTCCCATCGCTGGGGTCTCAACTCCACCAGGTCGAGCGGCGATTTGAACGGCTTGGGTGTCAGCGTCAAAGCTTCTGATTATCACACCGAAGCCGCGCTCTGGGACACCAGTGGCACCAACATCCTGCGCGTCGGCGTCATTGCCCATGAAACCGGTCGCTTCTTCGGATTGCCGGACTTGTATGACAGTGATGGCACCAGCGCGGGCATCGGCTCCTATTGTTTGATGGCGAACTCGTGGGGCTTCGACGGCACGCAATATCACCCGCCGCAATTGAGCGCCTGGTGCCGCCAGCAGGTAAACTTCACGGTGCCGACGGTCATCGGTGCCGGGACTTACAATATCGGTCGGGCGGAAACCGTCTCGCAGACCTTCAAGGTCAACAGCGGCTATCCGAGTGGCGAGTATTCTGCGCCAGACGGTGCCTGGCACCTTCGTAACTCACGTGACCCTGGCGGGCGGTGCCCTGGATTCTCAGGCCTCCGTGGTTCTGAACGGCAACGCCAATGATTACGTGGCGTTAACCGCGGGCGTCATCCAGCGTTGGCGCACCAACGGTTCCTTCCTCGGCACCGTCACTCTCGCCGGCTTCGGTGCCGTCCCCGGAGAAAACGCATCCTTTCAAAACGTGCGGCTGGCCGCGGTGGGCAACAACTGGCTGACCTACAACGCGAATCGCGTGCTCTCGATCTGGAGTCAGCGCGGCTCCCGCATCGCCACCACCACCCTGCAAAATGCCGGCGCCGGCACCATCGAGGCCCAGTTTAGCCTCAGCTACTGCGCCGGGAAGGTCTTCGTAGTGGATGCCCCCGCCGGACTGTGGCGCGGCTACGACATCTGCACCTCGCCCGAGCGGCCGATCCTCTCGAACCCCGTGCGCCTGGGCGGCGGCCAGTTCCAGTTGAACCTGCACGCGCCGCCCGCCCGCCCTTACATCCTCGAACGCACGGCCAACCTCACCACCTGGACGCCGTTCCTGACCAACACTCCGCTGGCCCCGAACACCATCATCACCGACACCGGGGCGGCGGGCAGCATTCTCTACTACCGCGCCCGCACCCAGTAAGCGCGGCCCGGACGTTCGCGCCTGGCTTTCACGCCGGCGTCATCGCACCCGCGGTGACGCCGGCCTTTTCTATGGCCGGGCCGGGGACAAGACTTGTGAAAGTCAGTCCGGCGTGGCATTAAACTGGCCATCAACCTTACTGACACAACCCAAGAAGAAATGAACAAAGCCCGGCTGCACCTCGTTCCGCGCACTCTGCGCCTGGTCAAATCCACGGTGGGCGTCGCGCTCACGGCGCTCTTCCTCGCCGCCACCGCATCAGCCTCAGCCTTGATCATCAACCTGACCTACGATCCGGATGGAACTTTCACCAACGCCGGTTTGTCGGCGGTGGACATCGTGAACATGAAGACGGCCAGCGCCCAGGCCGCCGCGCTGCTCACCACGAACTTTACCGACCAGATCAACGTCAACATCCACATCACGGCGGAGCCGGGCACCAACACGCTCGGCCGCAGCAGCACCGTGCTCATCGCCACCAACTTCGCCACGCTTCGCGCCCGGCTGCTCGCGGATGCGACGGGGCCGGATGACGCGACGGCGACCGGCCCGGGCGGTTCCCTGCCCTCCTCCGACCCGTTCGGCGGCAGCACCAACTTCGTGGTCAGCCGCGCGCAGGCCAAGGCGCTGGGTCTCCTGGCGGATGACGCGGTGACGCTGGATGGCACCTTCACTTTTGGAGGCGGGCACAGCTTCGCCTACGATCCGACCAACCGGGCGGTGGTGGGGAATTTTGATTTCATCGGCCTGGCCCTGCGCGAATTCACGGAGATCATGGGGCGCGGCTTTGTGATGGGGGCGGAAGCCGAGGGCAGCCCCGGTTACATGGTGATGGATCTGTTCCATTTCAGCGCGGCGGGCGTGCCGGCTTTTAACACCGGAGCCGGGCGGTATTTCTCGATTGATAACGGCACCACGAGCCTGAAGGACTTCAACAACTACGACCTGAACGGCAGGGATGCCCAAGACTGGGCCAGCGGAGCGAATGACGCCTTCAACGCCCTCAGCAGCGCCGACGTGAAAAACGATCTGACCGAAGTGGACCTGCGCGTGCTGGAAGTGATCGGCTACAACCGGCTCACGCTGCCCATCGCCCTGGATGCGACGGGCCTGACGTGGACCACGGGCGGCAATGTGAGTTGGTTTCCACAAACCAACGTCACGCACGACGGCGTGGACGCTGCCCGCAGCGGCGGCATCACCCACAGCCAGTCGAGCTTCGTCGAGGCCTCCGTCACCGGCCCGGCGGCCTTGAGCTTCTGGTGGAAAGTTTCCTCGGAGACCACCTTCGACGCCCTGACCGTGGCGATGGATGGGAACGTCTCCAACTCCATCTCGGGAGAAGTGAACTGGCAGCTCCGCACGCTGGCCGTGCCGGCGGGCGCGCACACGGTGCGGTGGACCTACTCGAAGGACGGCAGTTCCAGCGCGGGCAGCGACGCGGGCTTTTTGGATCAAGTGACCGTGGCGCTGGCCCCGGTGCTGGCGGGCCTTGAGGCTGGGGCCGTGGCTTACACGGAGAATCAGGCGGCGGTGCTCCTCACCGCGACCATCACGGCCAGCGATGCGGACAGCGCCAATCTCGCCAGTGCCACGGTGAGCATCACGACGGGTTTCACCAGCGGACAGGACGTGCTGGCCATGACGCCCAATCCGCAAAACGGCATCACGGCCGCCTACACTGCGGGTACCGGCGTGCTGACCCTGAGCGGGGCAAGCGCGGTGGCGAACTATCAATCCGCGTTGCGCAGCGTGACCTACACGAACACCAGTGAGAATCCATCCAACGCGACCCGCACCGTCACCTTTCGCGTCAATGACGGCGCGAGCGGCAGCAATCCGCAGTCGCGCAACATCACCGTGGCGGGCGTGAACGACGCGCCGGTGCTGGCGAGCATCGGGGCCAGCGCCGTGGCCTACACGGAGAACCAGGCGGCAACGCTCGTGACCGCAACCATCACGGTCACGGATGCCGACAGCGCCACCCTCACCGGCGGCACGGTCAGCCTCAGCACCAATTTCGCCAGCGGCCAGGACGTGCTGGGCATGAATCCGAATCCGCAGAACGGCATCACGGCGACCTACAGCGCCGGCACGGGCGTCCTGACCTTGAGCGGCTCCAGCACGGTCGTGAGCTACCGGACGGCGCTGCGCAGCGTGAGCTACACCAACACCAGCGACACGCCTTCGACCGCGCTACGCACGGTCACCATCCTCGCGAATGACGGCGCGGTGGACAGCAACCCGCAATCGCGCAACCTCACCGTGGCGGCAGTCAACGACGCGCCGGTGCTGGCCAACCTCGAGCCGGGAGCCTTGGGCTACGCGGCGAGTCAGGCGGCGACTCCCGTGACCGCGACACTCACCGCCAGCGATGCGGACAGCACCAATCTCGTCAGCGGCACGGTGAGCCTCACGGCGGGTTTCAACATCGGACAGGATCTGCTGGCCATGACGCCCAATCCGCAAAACGGGATCTCCGCCAGCTACAATGCCGGCTCGGGTGTGATGTCGTTGATCGGTGCCAGCGCGGTGAGCAATTACCAGGCGGCCTTGCGCAGCGTGACCTACTCGAACAGCAGCGCGAACCCTTCGACCGCAACCCGCACCGTCACTTTTCTGGTCAATGACAGCCCGGCGAACAGCAATCCGCAGGCGCGCAACATCACCGTCAGCGGGCCGAGCCTCATTCCGCCCATTACCCCGACCAATGGCGGCGTCACCTCCATCCTGCTCTTTGTGGATGATCCGGGTTCGCTCTCGCCCTACAAAACCGCCTTGGATTTCGCGGGACTCGGCCACCAATACTTCACCAACGAAGCTCTGTTCAGCGCCGCCGTGGCCGCGAGCAATCCGGTCAGCACGCTGGTGATCGTGAACTCGACCGTGAGCAATCACAACTTCTCGCCGCTCATCACCTTTGTGGCCAACGGCGGACGGGCCATTCTCCAATATCAGAACCTCGATGGGGACGCCGCCCTCGCCGCCGCCTTCAACGTCGCCGTAACGCAGGATGTTTTAACGCCGTTGAATCTCTCCAACTGGGACGGCACTTATTTTTTCGCCCGCGTCGCCAGCCCGCTCATCCTCTCGGAACGCGGGAACGCCGATGATGGCGACCGGCTGCGCGCGACCCCGGGCGGTGTGGCGGTGGCGGGCTACACGGCTGTCCCGGAGGACGCCGAAGCCGCCGTGGTGATCGGCAACGCCGGCCGGACCATCGTGAACGCGCTGGCCCTGGAGAACGCAACCAGCGCCCCGGCCCAGGCCAGTCAGTTCGCGTTGAATGAAATCTTCTACCTGCTCGCGCCCCTGAAGGGCGGAGGACGCGTGGCCGTGCTGGGCGCGGAACCCAACACGGGCTGGAACGAGGACGTGCGCCAAAAGCTCCTGAGCACGGCGGCGTTCGAGGCGGTGGATGTGTTCCAGGTGGACACGATGACTCCGACCCTGGCGCAGTTGCGACCCTACTCGGCCGTGCTCGTCTATTCGGATTTGCCTTTCGACAACGCCACCACGCTGGGCGATGTGCTGGCCGACTACACCGAGGCGGGTGGAGGCATCGTGGTTTGCACCTTCGCCCTGCACGAATTGGGCTCGGGCTATGGAGTTGAGGGACGCCTCCGTTCTGGAGGCTATCTGCCGTTCGTGGGAGTGTCGCAGAGTCAGGGCACCGAGGTCACCATGTTGCCTGATCAAACCGGGCATCCCATTCTGGCGGGGGTGGGATCGATGAGCGGAGGCAGTTCCAGTTTTCACAATATCGCGGAGGTGGCCAGCCATGCGGATTTGATCGCGCATTGGAGCAACGGGCGTCCGCTCATTATGAACAAGCTCACGGGTCTGGGTCGCGTGGCCGGGCTGAACTTTTTTCCGCCCTCGGAAACATTGCAGGCCAACCTCTGGCGCACCAACAGCGGCGGCGGCCAGCTCATGGCCAACGCCTTGCGCTGGGCCGCCCTGCCCGACTGCACCTTGAAGACCAACTACACCGCCGACCTGACTTTCACGGACAGCCTGGGCGGCAACACCATGAGCCTGGCCTTCGACGGCACGAACTTCTGGTCGGCCAGCGGCGGCGACACCAACGGCAATCGCCTCGCCCGCTACACGGCGGCGGGAACCTTCGTGGCTTCCTACGCGCCGGCCATCGATTTCCGATCCCTCTTCACCGATGCCCGAGGCCGGCTCTACGCGCGCGGCTCGGACAGCCCGGCCATCCTGCGTCAAACGACGCCGGGAACTTTCCTTCCTCATCTGGTCTTGAATGGCGGGCCGTTGGATGAAGCGTCCGCCGTCGTTTTGAGCGGCAACGCCAACGAGTACCTGGCGCTGAACAATGGTGTGGTCAGCCGGTGGAGCACGAACGGCTCTTTCCTCGGCACCGTCACTCTCGACGGCTTCGGCACCCTCGCCGGAGAGAGCAGCGACTATCAAAATGTGCGCCTGGCCGCGGTGGGCAACGTCTGGCTCACCGGGAACGGCAGCCGGGTGTTGTCGGTCTGGAACCAAAGCGGGGCCCGCCTCGCCACCACCGTGCTGCAAAACGCCGGCACCGGTTTTGATTCCAAGTACAGTTTCAGCTACTGCGCCGGCCGGGTCTGGATCGTCGATGCCCCCGGCGGATCGTGGCGCGGCTACGACATCTGCACCTCGCCGGAACGCCCCGTCATCTCAAACCCGGCCCGCGTGGCGGGTGGAAGGTTCCAATTCGATCTGCGCGCGCCGCCTGCCCGCAGTTACACCCTCGAACGCACCGCCGATCTCATCAACTGGGTGACCTTGACGAATTTCGTGCCCCTGGCTCCCAACACGGCCATCACCGATGACGGCACTGCGGGCCAAAGCAACCTGTTCTACCGCGCCCGCACGCCGTAGCGGAACGCCTCCGTGGGAGAAGGCTGCCCCGTGGCCGGAAGCACCTCCGCTCTCAAAGCACCGCGTTGTCGATCAGCCGGGTCTTCCCCACGAACACGGCGAGCGCGAGCTGCGTGCCGCGGCCCACGGCGCGGGAGGGTTGCAATGTTTCCGGATCGAAGCACTCGAGATAATCCACTCGCGCCTCGGGCTGCTGCTCGATGAATTCTTTCAGCTCGCGCCGGAGTTTGAGCGCGGAAATCGGACGTGATGATTTTGCGACGGCGATTCGCGCGCGTTGAATCGCCTGCCAAAGCACGATGGCCTGGGAGCGCTGCGCGTCCGTCAGGTATTTGTTGCGCGAACTCAGGGCCAGCCCGTCGCGCTCGCGCACGGTGGGCGCGACGACAATCTTGAGCGGGAAGTTCAGGTCGCGGATCATGCGCCGGATGACGGCGGCCTGCTGGAAATCCTTCGCGCCAAACACCGCCACCTCCGGCAGCACGAGGTTGAAGAGCTTGGCCACGATGGTGGTGACACCGCGAAAGTGCGTGGGCCGTGACGCACCTTCCATGCGGCGCGAGAGATTCTCCTCCACCACGAAGGTGCTGTAACCGCCTTCGGCCTGGGAGGGGTAGATCTGCGCGTCCGAGGGAAAGAAGATCACATCCGCGCCCGCCTCGCGGCAGAGTTGGGTGTCGCGGGCCAAATCGCGCGGGTAGCGGCTCAGGTCTTCGGCGGGCGCGAACTGCGTCGGGTTCACGTAGATGCTCACCACCACCACGCCCTTGGGGCCGACCAATCGCCGCGCGCGCCGCACGAGGCTGACGTGCCCCTCGTGCAGATAGCCCATGGTGGGCACTAAGCCGATGCGCGCTCCGGCCCGCCGCCATTGGTGCGCCAGTCGCTGCATCGCCGAAATTGTTTTCACCACCCGCATGGCCGTGATGTTGTTGCGCGGCGTGCGCGCGGGGCAAGCCAGGAATGGAGCGCGACCATGGAGGGGGGGCACATCTTGGAAGTGCCACCGTGGTCCGGCCTGTCACCGCGACACTTTCCAGTCTCGTGTGGGTGGCACTATCAAGCTGCGCGACCTCGGCCTGGAACCTAGTCTCCAAACCACGACCGCCAGGGAAGATTCCGCAACACGCCGAACCCAACCACCACCAGGGCGAACAGGCCCCACCAACGAGGACTCTTGAACGGATGCGCCACTCGCCGTCCGGTGAAGAGGAAAAGCAACTGACGCAAAGCGTAGAAGGCGGCCAGCGGCAGGAGCAGAAAGAGCAACGGGTTCAACTGGAAGGCCGCGCCGAAGTGCCCGTGCAACAACTGGTGCATGGCGCGCAGCCCGCCACAGCCGGGACAGTCCAGGCCGGTGAAGGATTTAAGAAAGCAACGAGGATAGAACCGGGCTTCAGACGGATTGAAAGCGAACAGAACAACCACCACCACGAACGAGACCACCAGCACACTGATCGTGATCGACCAGATCAACGCCGGGCGGGAGCGAATCGGGACGGCGTGACCGACTGCCTCCATGTCCACCTCCCTCACCCTTTGAACCTCTGGATAATGTCTTTGAGATTCACCGCCACTCCCAGAGCCACCACAACAGCAATCAGGATGAACTGAAGGACACCCATGATGATTCCTGCCTTGGCCATCACCCGGTTGCTGCCCGCGTCCGGCACATTCTTCAGTTGTGAGAGCGCAATGCAGCCGAAGACAATGGCGAGGACATTAAAAGGGAATCCATAACAGCAACAGGCCAACGGCAGACTCACGACGCCCATCACCAAGGACGCAATCGCCATCGAGTTACTCTGGCCCGCGAGTGCGGGAGAACTTGCAGGGAAAGGCGCGGGGCCAGGGGCCGGAGCCGACGCACTGGGCGAGAACTCGGGAAAGCTGTGCAGCGGCCGCCAATCCGTCTGGCCCTCGCCTTGAATGAGGGTCTGGGCATTGACCCGGCCCTGGGCCATCCATTGACGCAAATCATCCGCGCTGACCGGCCCGTACTGCTTTTGATCCGACCCGATGATTTTATACATGAGTTGCTCCTGCGCAGAGTGTTGGTGCGGATGGATGACAGATGCAGGAGTTGAATCCAACAGCAAAGTGGCCGGGCGAAAGAGGACGAGGAATACAGGCCAGGACCAACCGAACCGTTGGGACGGCGGGCCTCCAAACCGACGATGCGACGGGCCAAGGTCGGCCGGCAGGTTGCTGGCCAGCGCGCAACGCTCGCCCGCGCCCGGCAGTTGCAATTGTTTTCCTCCGCTGCATACTCCGCCCGCCAAATATGAAGATGCACCTGTTGCTCAATTCTTTACTCGCGTTCGGCGCGATTTCACTCCTCGGCCTTCGCGCCGTCGCTGATCCAATTCTGCCCTACCAGTTGCCCATCGCGCAGCAATTGACCAACGACATCAACTCAGGAGCGGGCAACCAGGCGGCCTTGGGCCGCGCCAACCAGGAATTCCACCATCGCTCCCGTTCGTTGAGCGGCGACTTGGTCATCTTGCGCAGCCTCAACAGCCTGCTTCACGACGAACCCAATTATCCGGCCCTGCTCCAGGCGGCGGCAGACGATTACCTCGCCGATTTCACCGCGCGCAGTGCCGCCCTGGCTGATCAACTGCGGGCCGCCCCGCGAAGCTCCACCAAGAGCAGCGCGCGGAGCCTGCTGCGCCGCATCGACGATTCACTCTCGAACGCCGCCCTGGCCGCCACGACATCGGCGAAACTCCGTTTGCTGGCCAACGCCGCTTCGCGGTTCGGCCCGGCGGTCAACATTGTCCGGAACGCGCTGCGTCAACCGGTGGGACTCAGTTCCATGTCGGCGCGAATCGGAGCTCTGGACTTCCAAGCGACGCGCGGATTCATCGCCGGGGGCACAAATTTCCAAGCCACTCCGGGCACGAGCAACGGGCTGTTTGACGCGGGTCTGGGCACTTTTGACGTGACCGCTGTGGCCAATGGCGGGGTCGTCCGTTCGATCCATTTGCATGTGGAGGGGATCGGCACCAACACTCCGGCGACCTATCCGCTGGGCGTGGGCCAGAACTCGGCCTATTACCGCGCCACTGATTTATCGACCCGCCGCGAATACCATTTCGATGCGCGGAGCGGACTGACCAACAGCCTGGTAACGAACGCCTGGGTGACTTTTGATTACATCGGCACGAACTATGTGCTGGCCCGGTTCGCCTTCCTGGGCACGAATTCGCGGCCGCCCTACAGCAATGCCCCCAACACCGTCGTGACTGTTTCGAGCGGGCGTGTGCAGTTAAACTTTAGTCATTGAGGGCGCGTCCGGTCGGTGGGCGAAAATCGTGACCACGCCCGGTGGCACTTCGGGACACGGGTGCGAGTTCCGATATTTTGATCTCGCGCCAGCACACCACGCAAAATAGGAAGCTTGCTCTCCGGCCCGCCTCGCCAATCATCTCCGGCCAATGCCGCAAGCTGATATTTTACCGACACACACACCCGCGTTGTTTCGCTTGGCCGTGGAGCGGGCCGTGGAGGCTTTAAGCCGCGGCGAAGTGGTGGCCTTGCCCACCGAAACGGTTTACGGCCTGGCCGCCAACGCCTTGGACGAGGCCGCGGTGCGTCGCATATTCGAGGTGAAGGGACGTCCGATGCGCAACCCCATCATCGTCCACATCGCGGATCTCACGATGGCGCGGGCCTGTGTGTCCACCTGGCCGGAACTGGCCGACCGGCTTGCGGCGGCCTTCTGGCCCGGGCCACTCACGCTGGTGCTGCGGCGGGCCCGCGCAATTTCCGATACGGTCACGGCGGGAGGCGCGACCGTGGGTTTGCGCTGGCCGAGTCATCCCTTCATGCAGGCGGTGATTCGCGCCTGCGGTTTCCCGTTGGCCGCGCCGAGTGCAAATCGCTCCAACAAAGTCTCACCCACTAATGCGGGGCACGTCGCGCGCAGTCTAGGGGATCGCATTCGGCTGATTGTTGATGGCGGGCAGTCGCAAGTAGGTCTTGAGTCCACGGTGCTGGACGTGACGGTGGCGCCGCCCCGCGTGCTGCGCCCTGGAATGATTCACGAGGAATCGCTCCTGGCCGTGACCGGCTCGGTACAACGCGGCGGAGGCGGCGATGGGGTCGCCTTGCCCAGTCCGGGCCTGTTGCGAAAACATTACTCACCGCAGGCGCGACTCGTGGTGCTGCGCTGGAATGGCGACGCAGAGTTGGCGGCGAAGTTGGGCGTGCTCCAGGTGGAGCACGGCGTCGCACCCGCGCGCATCCTCATCATTGCCCACACGCACATTCCAATGGCGGCACACGGAGCCGACGTAAGCGTGATTCCACACGATGCCGAGGCCTTCGCGCGCGCCTTCTACGCGGAGTTGCATCGCAGCGAAGAGACCGGCGCGGCGCTGATCGTGGTGGAAGCGCTCCCGGACGGGCCGGAGTGGCGGGCCATCGAGGATCGGTTGCAACGCGCGGCGGCGGATTAACTCTCAACTCCAGTGGCACGTCGGAAGGCGGAGCGGCGATCGAATCGGGGCAATCAACTTTTGACCGCCGAGGCAGGCTGTCTGTTTTCGCGGAGTTGCGGTGAGGTCTCTTCATTCGTAGCGTCGGCTCATGCAACGCCTCTTCTGGGTGGGAATCAGTTTTACGTTGGCCGTGGCGCGGGGGTTTTCCGCCGACGCGCCGCGGCCAGCCGCGTCCAATCTTTACGAAAGCCGAACCGCGCACGATCCGAACGGCATCGGCAAGTTTTATCAGGGCCGCGAGATCGCGCATGTGATGGGACATCAGGCCGCGTCTTGGCTGGAGCGGGGCACTCGCGAGGAGGAGGAGCGCACGCAGTTGCTCCTCGACGCCCTCAAATTCAAACCCGGCGAAGTGGTGGCCGACATCGGCGTGGGCACGGGCTATCACACGCGCCGCATCGCGCCGAAGATTCTGCCGGGCGGTAAGGTTTACGCGGTGGACATCCAGCAAGAGATGCTGGATCTGCTGACCAACCATGTCGCGCGTCTGGGTCTGACCAATGTCGTGCCGGTGCTCGGCACGATCACCGACCCCAAACTGCCAGCAGGCGCGATGGACACCATCCTGCTGGTGGATGTGTATCACGAGTTCGATCATCCGTTCGAGATGACGGAGGCGATGTGTCGCGCCCTGAAGCCCGGCGGGCGCATCGTCTTCGTGGAGTTCCGTGCCGAGGATGAGTCAGTGCCAATCAAACGCGTCCACAAGATGAGCGAAGCCCAGGTGAAGAAAGAGGTGACGTTGCATCCGCTGGCATGGAAGGAAACGCTGACGGTCCTGCCGTGGCAGCACATCATCGTGTTCAGCAAGCAGGCGCGGTAAGGGCAAGGACACTTCCGCGAACCGCACTCCCTTACGGCTTGAGGATGCAGTTGCTGTAGTTGGTGTCGCCAGTGTTCTCGAGGTGCGTCAGGAGTTGAAACGGAGTGAACTGCTGCACGCTGCCATCCACCAGCGCCATATTGCCTTCGTTCTGATGCGTTTCGGCGTTCCAGGACGTGCCGCCGCTAAAGGGGACCAGGGTGGTGACGAGATTGGTAAGGCCCGCCTTAGTGCAGGTCTTGGGAAAGGCGCCGTTGATGTTACGGTCCACCACGACATGCATGGAAGTGTTCCCCTCCGTGGCCTCGGTACCAATGGCGTAGCTAAGGGCATTGTTGCCGACGTTCAGCAAAGTGTTGCCAGTGCCGGTGAACGCATCGGCGGCAGTGCGTGACTTGTCCATCGCGCAATGGAGGACCTTGGGTGTGGCAAGTTCATTCGAGAGGACGGCGAAGTGCTCCCAAGCATTGCTCAGGCCGTAGGAACCGCCATCGGCTGCATTCACAATCCACAGATATTTCCCCTCGTGGTCCATGGACCAGAGAATGATGCCCACGCCGGCCTGCTTCATGTTGCTCACGCAAGCGATGCGTTGGGCCTTGGTTTTCGCCTTGCCCAGGGCGGGCAGCAGCATGGCGGCCAGGATGGCGATGATGGCAATGACCACGAGCAACTCAATCAGAGTAAAGGCTCCGCGCGATTTTGTTTTGTAACCCATGCGCCTATTAAGACGGCAACCGAGCGAAATGTTTCAACAGTTTTACAACTCAAGTTTGCGATGGATGATCTTGACCCTGTTATCCGCTGGAGCCGGCGAAGTGGAAGTAGTCGCGCTGCGACCACTGGTAAAGCCGGAAATGCCTAGTTTCAGGGAGACTTGTTGAGGCCACGACGTCGTGGCCTTCAGGCCATTCGCACCGGAGGACAGGGACTTGGAGACGTGCCTGGCCGCGCTCAAAGGCGGCCTTGCTGATGTTCACGTCCCCGATACGCCGCAAAGAAATAGACGAGGACGAACGCAACCACGACCGCGAGCACGCCCCAGAACAGCGGCCAGTTCACCACGCCGTTGCGCGCGGCCGCATGGAACCACCAGCCGGTGCCAAGGTAGCCGCAGAGATTTCCCACCCCGCCCGTCACCACGCTGAACAGCGCCTGCGCCCGGACCCGCCACGCCGGGTCAATGCGTTGATCGAGATAGATCTGGGCCGTGATGAAGAACAACGTGAAGGCAAATCCGTGCAGGGTCAGCCCGGCCAGCACCCACGCCTTGCCGTCCAGAGTGCAAAGCGCATAACGCACCAGTCCGAAGGCCAGCCCTGCGCCCAGTGTCCACTTCAACCGCCACTGGCCCAACAGGCGGGACAACCCCACCAGCGCGATGATTTCCGAGATCTGCCCGAGCGTCATCCAAGCCGACACGCGCTCCAATCCCAACTCCTTCAAGTGGGTCGGCGTGTACGGATAAAAAGCCGCCAACGGAATCGAGAACAGCGCGGCCGTGATGAAAACCACCCGGTGATCGCGCACCTTCAACAACGCCAGCGCGTCCAGCCCCAACCTTTGCCGCAACGTGGTGTGGCCACCGGAATCCAGCGGCGGCGGGGTCGGCAACCAGCGCGTGAACACCGCGACCAACATCCAAATCACCGCCCCCGTGTAACACGCCATCGACGAACTATCCGCGCCCATCGCGCTCACCAGCCAGCAGCCGGCCATCCAGCCCAAGGTGGCCAGCGCGCGGATTGGTCCGAACTGGCGCGGCGCATTGCTCAATCGCCCCAGCACGATCGAGGTGGAAAGACCCCAGGTCGGCGACGCGCACAAAGCGTGCAATTGAATGCATCCCAGCACCAGCCACGGGGCCGCTCCGCGCTCGATGGCCGTCGCCGCCAGCGCCATGGAAAGTCCCGTCGCCACCGCCAGCCAGCGCAGCACCCGCACCGGAGCCACATGCCGGTCGGCCATGGCGCCAAACACCAGCGGCGACACGAACGCCGCCAGCGCCGAGGTGGCGAAAGCGTAGGGCTTGATGTCCTGCAAGCCATGCGCGTCGAGCACCGTGCCCAACGGAACGAACCAGGCTCCCATCGCCATGGCGTGGAGAAAAAATAAAAGCGAAAGCTCGGCGAATTCAGCCGGCCGGATGACCCGTTGCACGCGGAAGAGAACGCACGGCAAAAGTGAAATTACAAGTCTGCGCCGACGGAGTTCGGCAGCGATGTCGCATTGACCTGCCCGAAACACCATGTTGAAAATCCGCGATGGCAAATACTGAATTGAAGATTGAAACCATCACCCTCGGCACCGGTGCCGCCCCCAAGCAGGGCGACGTGGTTTCCGTGCATTACACCGGCCTGTTCACCACGGGCGGAAAATTCGACAGCTCGGTGGATCGCAATCAGCCGTTTCAGTTCACGCTCGGGGCCGGAGAAGTCATTGCCGGCTGGGACCTCGGCGTGGCGCGAATGAAGGTCGGAGACAAGGTCAAGCTGACCATTCCGCCGGAACTGGCCTACGGCAGTGAAGGTTACCCCGGGGCCATTCCGCCGAACTCCACGCTGATCTTTGAAGTGGAATTGCTCGGCATCGGCTGAACGCCGCCGGGCGTAACGCCGGCTTTCCAGCCGGCAGGTAGCGAGACTTTCCAGTCTCGTGTTGTTGCTGCTCTCGGGCGCGACTCGGCCCTGCCCCCCAAGGTCAGCCGCCCGCAAACACGGGCCGGAACCCCGCCTCGGTGAGAATGCGCGCGACTTCCGCGCGCTTGTCGCCGTGAATCTCGATGTTGCCATCTTTGACCGTGCCGCCCGTGCCGCAGGTCTTCTGCATCTGGCGGGCGAGCTTTTCCTTCTCCGGCAATCCGATGCCGACGAAGTTTGTGATCACCGTGACCGTCTTGCCCCCGCGATGGGCCGTCTGGCGGATGATGTCCACGCGCCCGCGACTTTTCTTCTTTGTGAGGGAGGAAGCATCTCCCCCGCCCTGTCCTGCCAAGGCATCGGTCTCTTTCCCGACGGGCAGACCTTCGGTTTTCAAAGCCGCAAAAGGATTGTTCCCGAAAGCCGGGCCGCCCTCAGTCGGGATTCTCTTCTTGTCACTCATAAATTTGTCGCACCGGGTTGCGTCGCTACTTCTTCTTGGGCGCGGCCAGATCAGGCAGAACGCTCGCGCCGAATTCCTGCCAGCGACGGTTCAACGCCTTCGTGTCGCTCAAACCGCCGTGGACATAAAACCCGTAACGCAACTGCAACGGCGCGTTGGTCTCGATGGTCCGGGCACCGTCGAAGGTAAGCGATGCGCCCATCCAGCCATCGTCGCGCACATGGAAGTGGCTGGGGTGGTTCGGATTCTTCGGATGATCGAGGAAAGTGATACCCTCAATGACATTCGAGACAATGGACCCGGAGTAATCCACCCAACGCGCGCGTTTCCAGAAGACGTTGGTTTCGTTCACGGCACCCTCGGAGTTGCGGATCATTCCCCCGCCGTCGTTCACGCCCATGCTCTTGGCCATGCGCACCGCCGCGAGACCAAACGGTGTCTTGCCGAGCGTGACCGCTTCCCGCGCGGCCTCGAAGCGCACATCGAGCAGAAGCAGCCACTCATTGCTGGCGAGGGATTGCACCGTCATGCGCCGCCGTTCCCAGAGCAGCACACGATTCGTCTCGCCCCACGAGTGCAACACCGTGGCTGCCGCGGAGTCATCACCATCCTCAAGCTTCTCCACTCGCACGGCGCGAATCTGCCCGCGGCCCCCATCGCCCCAGAGGCTGAGGCCATCCACGTCGTGATGAGAAAGCCAAAGTGAATTGTGATGACTGTGCCCCACCGGATCATGCGGATGCCCCATGCGCGTGAGGGATCGTCCGCCCGGTCCATTCAGCGGATACAAAAACGTGCGCTTGTCCGCCGGATCGAAATGAAATCGCGTCAATTCCAACCCGTCGCGCTGAAAGGAAATCTGGTGATGCGGCAGCGGCAACGCCTGCATGCGCGGCACGGGCTTGGGCGCAAACTGGGCACACACACCGATGGCACCGCACAACAGAATGGTGAGCGAGAATTTCACGGCGGCGAGGATGTTCCATCCGTCGGCAGACGTGAAGTTGAAATTGACTTCCGCACTTTGAAGTAGCGAACAAAGCCAAACAACAATCCCGCCACGCACAAAGCCTTCCACACGAACAGCCACCACGGCTTCCACCAGGCACCGGTGCGCGCCTCGACCAGATCGGAGCCGCCAAACACCACCATCGTGACGGCGAGCAACCACAGCGTGGGCCGCAGCGGCCTGGGCTGGCTGAATGCGAAGCCCAACAGGACGAGGGACAGCAAAACCCACATGCCTGCCTCGATGAGATTGCCGTCGCGTTGCAAATCCATGTGCCAAGGGTGTCAGCCGCACTTCCCCAGCGCGAGCATGAAGAGACCTTCAACTCCGGGCGAAACTCTCCGTCCGCCGACGCAACTGCCCACACGCCGCGTCGATGTCCTTGCCGCGCGAGCGGCGGAAGTGCGCGACAAGTTTCCGCGCGCGCAGAATTTCAGCGAACGCCTCAGCCGTCTCATCCGATGATGGCTCGTAAGCAATGCCACGCAGACTCAACCCGGTGGGATTGTAGCGCAGCAGATTGATGTGCATCCGTCGCGAGCCGATCAATTCTGCGAGCAGCCGCGCGTGTTCCAGCGAGTCATTCACGCCCGCGAGCAGGCAATACTGAATCGTCACCGGCCGTCCGCGACTCGCCTGAAAACGATCCGCCGCCGCGAGAATGTCCGCGATGGGATAGCGTTTCCCCATCGGCAGCAACCGGGCGCGCGTGGCGTCATCGGGCGCGTGGAGAGAAACCGCGAGATGAATGTTCAACCCCGTCGCCGTGAGCGCCTCGATGCCCGGCACGATGCCAACCGTGGACACAGTGATCTGCCTCCAACCCAGCGCACCGAGTTTATTATCCGCCATCCGCCGCACCGCCGCGAGCACCGCGTCGAGATTCAGCAGCGGTTCGCCCATGCCCATGAAGACCACCGTCTGAAGTTTGCGCCCGACCGCCTGCGCCTCGCGTCGCAAGGCCAGGAACTGCTCCACGATTTCTCCAGCGGTGAGATTGCGTTCAAAACCCGTCTTCGTCGTGGCGCAAAAATCACACCCCATCGCACACCCCACCTGCGATGAGATGCACCCCGCCGCGCGGTCGTCGCGAAAGTCCGGCATCAACACCGACTCCACCGTGCGCCCATCGCCAAGCCGCAGCAGCAGCTTGGTCGTCCCATCCGTCGCCACCTGTCGCACCGCCAGCGTCGCCGCACTCGGTGTGAGTTCCGCCCGCAACCGCTCGACCAATCCCTGCGGTAGCCCGCGTGACGGCGAACTCACGATGTCGCCACCCGCATAGAAAGCTCGCAACACCCGCGCCGCGTGACTGGGTTTGTAGCCCCACGCCGCGAACTGCTTCGCGAGCGGGGCGGGATCGAAGTCAGCGAGCGGGGCAAACACAAGGTGACGGGGCTTTGGTCAGCATCGGGGAAAAGCGATCTCAGTAAACCTCGTCGTGCGTACCGATCGCTTCGAGAGCAACGGCTGGCTGTCCCTCATGTTTGGTCAGGCGGAAGACGACGCGCAAATCATAGCCGCCGCTGGCCGACCAAGAACCTGCCAGCGCGCCCTTGAGCTTGTGGGTTCGCAACGCCGGAGCGAAAGGGTCAGCGGACAGACATTCCAGGAGGCTTTCTATTTCCGACGATGCTCCCGGATGTTTTTTGAGGTATCGCTTGGCAGAGCGCAGGAAGGCCGGGCTGGGCAGCAGGACGTGCTTCACGGTTTCACCTGGCGCATGATGGAGGCGACGGAAGCGGGCTTGCACTTGCCGGCGGCCTGTTCTTTCCGGGACTGCTTCACAGTCGCGATCAGTTCAGCCCGGCGGCGTTCCGTCAGGCGGCGGTTCATGATTTCCAAGACAGACTCTTGTTCCTCAAGAGGCAAGGCTTCCAAAGCTTCCAGCGTGGCGGCGTAGCTGTTCATGGCGGGAACGATACGTTTGGCAGTTGAATTTGCCAATCCCGGAAACAAAAAGCTGCCCCGGTTTCCCGGAGCGGCTTGGTGATCCTGAAGTCGATTACTTCTTCTTCGCAGGTTGGCGCCCTTGCGCTTCTCCTCGATGGCCGCCTGGGCGGCGGCGAGGCGGGCGACGGGGACGCGGTAGGGTGAGCAACTCACGTAGCTGAGGCCGAGCTTGTGGCAGAACTTCACAACATGGATGCAGGCCCCGCCTGCTCGCCGCCGTGTTCGCCGCAGATGCCGAGCTTGATGTCGGGCCGGGTCTTGCCGCCCTTCTCGATGGCGATTTGCATGGGGTAGGGCGGGCGACTCGCCTGCCTGAGCGCGTCTCGCCGCAAAAGGCCGACGCGGGTCTGGTCAATCGTGGCAAAGGGTGGGCGTCCGCCAGAACTTCTTCTTCACGATTTCCAGTTCCGCGTAGCCGGGCAGGAAGCTGCCGGAGTCGTCGCGGGACATGCCGAGCGCGGTCTGCGTGAGATCGTTGGTGCCGAAGCTGAAGAACTCGGCGGTGTGCGCGATCTCGTCGGCCAGGGCTATAAGCCCGACAGATGATGGCCCAGGGCAACGCCCTGGGTTAATCGTCAAACAAGTTGTTCAAGCCCTGTAAGGGCGAGGTAACGATGTCGCCGCCCGCATAGAACGCTGACAACGGCAGGTCGTCAGGCATCAAGTGAGAACCGCATCATCAATGCTATTCAGTAGCCGTTGAATTCGCCCCGTCTCCTTGCGTTGCACCAAGTATTCGCTGTAGATGTGGCGCGTGTTATCCAAGAGTTCTTTGTAAAGCAACACACGCATTCCCTTCCTGCGAAAGACATCCTCATCTTCGTCGCGCCGCTTCGGATTGTTCCAGTTCTTGAGCGGAACTCCGATCAGAAACACGACTTCAATCGGCTCGTTCTCCCTCCTGCGGTTCACGAGCAATGCAGTCAGTCCATCGCGATACTTCTCGCCCTGCTTGAGCAAATCGCCGAGTTCCATCTTCCGTTCAGGCCGTTTCAGTTCGATGATGACGTGGGTCTTGGAGGTTGTGGAATACTTGATGTCGAAGCGCGCCTTTCGCTCATCCTCAGAAATTTCCGATTCGGCAAAATCGATGAACTCTTTCCGCAGCCCGGACTCGACGTATTCCGTGTCTGTGGCCCGCTCCCACGCGGGGTCGAGCAACCACAAGTGCGAGTAAACGTAATCTCGGATGACAGATTCGAGTTCGTTGCTGTCCACCTTCGACTCCAGTGCCTCAATGACTTCGATTCGTCCGCTAAGAATCTGATGATAAAGGCTGGCTTCAATGTCGTCCAAGTCCGCAAAAATTTCACCGACGAGAGCTATATCCTCGGGTTTAATTTTCTCCAAGGCATCCAAATTTTCTTTGTAGCGTAAGTGCTCAAACGCCAAGACCCCGTATTTGAAGAGCTGTTTCTTGTCCTGCGGTGATTCGATGGTGAGTTGGTTGATTTTGCCAAACAGCGAACTCGCCTTGCGCTTGCCGTCACCCCCGAGGTCGTTGAACCACGCTTTGATGGCGGGTATCTGCATCGCCTCCTCAGTTCCGCGTTTGTTGCGGAGATCGGTCCACTTGTTCTGGATATGCTTCAACTCCTGTTGAATGAACTCGCGCAGAGCAACGTAGCGTGGATCATCCTCCATGATTTTCTGACGACTGCTGGTGGCAATGTCGTCCTGCTCGTTCAGGTCGAGAAAGTCCGCGTGAATCTCGCCAATCAGATACTTGGAATACATCCCGCCTTCGTTGAAGTCCTCAAGGATGTCTTCCTGCGCCATCTTTCCCCGCACCATCACGACAATCTTGTTGAGGTTGTCCTCCTCGTCTTTCAAGTCACCAGACTCCCGGACGGTGCCAATCCAACCCGTGACCTGAAACTTCTGCGCCGGGTCGTCTCCCTCGGTAGGAAGCGCGATTTCATTCGCGCGCTCTTCGCACGAACCAAGTTTGTCAGGGTTGGAGATGGGCAGCGCATCAATAGTCCCATAGTGCCAAAGGAACTGGAGCTTCGAGAAATAGCCGCGATCAACGATGCTGACCGGCTTCGAGTTGATCTTCAGCGCGAAACACGATTTCTCGCCGAGGATGCTGAAACGGCGAGCCAGTCGCTTCCGTAAGGCCGCTTCGGTCTGATGTTGGCTCTTCTTCAGTTCAGCAAGGACAATTCGCGTGCCCTTCTGGAGGTCAGCCGGAAAGTCGGAAAGAACCGAGGGCTGATAATCAGATTCCTTCCGCGAAATTTTTGCCTCAATTTCGGAAAGAAGCATTTTGAAGCCGCGCTTATCGCCATTTTTGACGGTGTAAATTCGGATGTCCTTAGCGATGGAAAACAGTGAAAGCTTGCCGATTCCCTTTCGCCCCATCACTGGGCGCAACAGAGTCGGCGAGACTGCGCCTTGATTGCCTGGGTCGCGACGGCGGTAGCCAATCGTGAGGAATTTTCCGTTGATGTCTTCCAAATCCATGCCGTGACCATTGTCGGTTATCACAATTGTGCCGCCGCGCTTATCGATCACGATGTCCACACTTTCGGCATCTGCATCCCAAGCGTTGGCTACGGTCTCCGACAAAACCGCAGGAACATTGCTGTAAAGATTGATGCCGAGATGGTTGAGCAAGTTTAGGCTCAACGTCATGTGGTAAGGCGATTCAGGCATGATGTTCCTCCAAGTGTCGTTTGATGGTTTTCCCGACTATCTCTCCCAGCCGCACCGGAACCGCGTTGCCAATCATTCGCCCGATGGTCTTGAAGCAGTATCTGCCGCCAGGCGGCACGAACTCGTAGTCCTCCGGGAACGATTGGAGAATTGCACCTTCGCGCAGTGAGATGGCGCGGTCTTGCTCAGGATGGCCGAAGCGCCCGTTGCCGAAGCCGAAGAACTGCGTGGTGATGGTGGGCGAGGGTTTGTCCCACTCCATGCGGCCATAAACGCTCGGGTAGGTCTTGCCAGTCTTGACCTGGTGGCACTTGGCGACGAGTTCGCGCGGCCAGTCGCGCCAGGTGCCGCCGGGCCGGGAACGGCGGATGCGGCGGAGATTGAGCGGTGAGAGTTCGCTGGTGCGGTGGAGCGGGTCGGCGGGGGACACGTCGCCCGCTGCGAGCGCCGGCAGAGGGCGCAACACATCGCAAACTTTGCGGTGCTGGGTGGGCGCGTGCGTGGGCGCGATGAGTTCGATGGGGCCGAGACGTGAAGCAATCAGCACAAGGCGGCGGCGGTGTTGCGGGATGCCGTAGTCGGGGCAATAGACGACTTGCTTCTCGCGATCCTCGGTGAAGTGAAAGCCCTCGTCGGCGAGCGTGGCGAGGAAACGGTCGAAGATGGAGTGGCGCTGAATTTCAGGAACATTCTCCATCGAAACAATGTCGGGCTTCAGCTCGCGCACGAGGCGGGCGAATTCATTGAGCAGTTTCCATTTCGGATCGTCGCCGTTGTCGCGACCTTGCGTGTATTTCGAGAAGGTCTGACAAGGGGCGCAGCCCACAAGGATACGCGTGTGCCCAGCGGGATAATGGGCGGCAAGCATTGCGCCAGTCACTTCGGTGACGCTGATTTTTTTGAACTCGGCTCCGGGGTTATTGTGTTCGTAAGGGAAGTGGCACGCAGCATCCACGTCGTAACCAGCGGCGACGGGAATCCCGGCGTCGAGCAAGCCGCGCGTCAACCCGCCCGCGCCGCTGAAGATGTCAACTGCGGTAGCGCGTGCCGGTTTGGTGCGTGAGGAACGGCGGCTCATGTTTCACGCATTGTTTCCAGAACTGCGACGGACGCGCAAGGTTCCAAGCGAGTCCGGTCGGAGTTTATCAGAGAGGCGGCTCTGGCACCACTTCAGGGTGCATGAACTCTCTGGACGGTTGACCCGGGGCGTCGCTCGCGGACTCGCTTTGCCCGGGGCTATCATCTGTCGGTCTTTCAGCCCTGCTTTGGAGGCGGCAAACAAAAAGCCGCCCCGGTTTCCCGGAGCGGCCAGATGGGCGCTCACCACGAGGGCGAGCTAACCCTGCGTGCTGGACACCGAAGCGTCCGCACAAGGTCTCCTTGCGGAGACAATCCTTACTTCTTCTTCGCCGGCTTCGCAGCGGCCTTGCGCTTCTCCTCGATGGCAGCTTGCGCGGCGGCGCGGCGGGCGACGGGGACGCGGTAGGGCGAGCAGCTCACGTAGCTGAGGCCGAGCTTGTGGCAGAACTTCACGGAATCGGGTTCGCCGCCGTGTTCACCGCAGATGCCGAGCTTGATGTCGGGACGGGTCTTGCGGCCCTTCTCGATCGCGATCTGCATGAGCTGGCCCACGCCGGTCTGGTCAATCGTGGCGAAGGGATTCTTCTTCACGATCTCGAGTTCCGCGTAACCGGGCAGGAAGCTGCCGGAGTCGTCGCGCGACATGCCGAGCGCGGTCTGCGTGAGGTCGTTGGGGCCGAAGCTGATCCCGCCACGCGGGCTGGCGGTGTGTGCGATCTCGTCGGCCAGGGCTGTAAACCCGGCAGGTGATAGCCCAGGGCAAGCGAGATGAAGTTCGCGCCCACCAATCGCTCGTCCGCCCTCGACGGCGAACTGCCAATCAAATAATCTCCCGTTGTGCCGCATCCGAAACTGCCCAAGCCAACGACCTTCGCCGACTACAAGCCGGACGGGCGCAATTGGATCACCCTCGCGACCGGCGAATACTTTCCCGACATCCTCAAGGACGCCTGCCTGCTCTACGGACCAGTCCTCGTGCTTTTCGGGCAGCTCCTGCGTTCATCGGAATCCTCGACGCGGCTGATGATGCAGATTTCTGAGCAGACGGACGGCTGGATGCGCGTTCAACTCGCCCGCGTCTTTCGCAAATACGTCAGCCCCGAGACGCCGGTGGAAATGCTCAAGCAGAAATCGAAAGCGGCGAAAATCTGCGAGGAATTCGGCAAAGGCTTCCGTCCCGTTCACGAAGTTCAGGCGGCGTTCTCCACGCGCCCGTTGCCGGATGAAGCTCTCTGCGCGCTGCTTTGGGAATACAAGGACCGTGGCAAAAAGGGCTACGACCTCACTGAACGCCTTTTCGCCATGTTCCGGGATAAATTTCCGAACCTTCCGCTGTCCGGGCCGGAACGCGCAGGAAAGGACATTCTGCTTGGCGATGTTTTCCCGAATTATCCGAAGCCCAGCCGCCCGGTGGACTTCATCATCCGCGACCCGGTGAAAGGCGACGTGCTCGCCGTGGGCCTCGCACGCTACGACGGAGATCGCGGCGGCGCGCAGGAAGACGACCGCACCGGTGGTTACAGCAACTGTGCAGACGAAGTGCTGGCCTACGCGCGCAAGCACGGACTGCGCACCAAAGTCATCTTCATCAACGACGGCCCCGGCCTCCTGCTCGGCTCGATGTGGAATGACTACGCCGCTCTGGAGCGCAGTCACAAGGGGCGCATCCTCGTCGCCACCCTTCGCATGGTGCCGGAGCGGCTCACCCGCGAATGGCTCGCCTCTTGACATGGCCACCGGCATTCCAAATTCCAACGGCGGCAATGGGCGCACCCCGGCACGGATGGGCGAAGCCGCAACAGTCACATTGACCTACCCCGGAAAGAAATCTGTCGCGGCCATTCTCGCCACGCCGCCCGCGAAAATTTCCGTCGCGTGGTCAGGCGAAACCTCTCCTAGCCGCAACGCACTTTACTACGGCGAAAACCTCGCCGTCCTCGCCGCTCTCTCCCACGACCCGCGAGTGCGGGGCAAAGTTCGCCTTATCTACATCGACCCGCCCTACGCCACGCGCAGCGTCTTCCAGTCGCGCAAGCAGGCCGACGCTTATCACGACCTTCTCGCCGGGGCCGACTATCTCGAATTTCTCCGTGAACGCCTCATCATCCTGCGCGAACTCCTCGCCGCCGACGGCAGCATTTACGTCCACCTTGATGAAAATATGGCGTTCCAAGCCAAGGTGCTCATGGACGAAATCTTCGGCCCGTCAAACTTCCGCAACTGGATCACGCGGAAGAAATGCAATCCCAAGAACTACACGCGCAAGACCTACGGCAACGTCTCCGATTACATCCTCTTCTACACAAAGACCGACGATTATGTCTGGCACCGTCCGCTCATTACGTGGACCGACGAACATGCCGCGCGCGAATACACCTACGTCGAATCCGGCACAGGACGGCGCTACAAGAAAGTTCCGATCCACGCCCCCGGCGTTCGCAACGGCGAAACCGGAAAGACATGGCGTGGCATGACGCCGCCGCCCGGCAAACACTGGCAGTATCTACCCAGCACCCTCGATGAAATGGATTCGCGCGGCGAAATCTACTGGTCCCCGACCGGCAACCCGCGCCGCAAAATTTACCTCGACCAAAGCGGTGGCATTCCAGTGCAGGACATCTGGACGGAGTTTCGCGACGCGCACAACCAGAACATTCGCATCACCGGCTACCCGACCGAGAAAAACCCCGAGATGCTCGCGCGCATCATTGCCGCATCTTCCAAGCCCGGTGACCTCGTGCTCGATTGTTTCTGTGGCTCCGGCACCACGCTCGAAGCCGCACACCGTCTCGGTCGTCATTGGCTCGGCGTGGACAACAGTGCCGAGGCTATCCGCACCACGCTGGCCCGCTTCGCCAAAGGCGTCGAGCCGATGGGCGATTTCGTCCGTCGGATGGAGCGCGAAGACACGACACAAAGCGATGAAACGATGCTGCCACTGTTTGACCTGAACGTCCCCATCAAGAAAACGAACGACGACAACGGCGCACACGAACCCATCACGAATTTCGCCCTTCATGTCGCCGCCGGTCTGCACAGCACCGAAGTTTTGAAGCACTGGCCCCCGGCTGGATCGTCACAGTCATCGCCATCAGTCGGGAGCGTTGCCGACTACGACGCGGCTGCCCTTCGCGAGGAACCTGCGTCCCCACCCACCCGGGCAGTTCCGCCGCGCCGCGCAGTCCGCTATTCCGTCAAGAGAGTGAAGCGCAAGCCCGCTGCAAGAACTTCAAAATAGCCGCCGGGCGTGCGTGGGCTTTCACGAAACGCTGGCCAACAAAAAGACCGCCCCGGTTTCCCGGAGCGGCCAGATGGGCGCTCACCACGAGGGCGAGCAACCCTGCGTGCTGGACGCCGAAGCGTCCGCACAAGGTCTCCTTGCGGAGACAATCCTTACTTCTTCTTCGCCTTCGGTGCGGCGGCTTTGCGCTTCTCCTCGATGGCGGCTTGCGCGGCGGCGAGGCGGGCGACGGGGACGCGGTAGGGCGAGCAGCTCACATAGCTGAGGCCGAGCTTGTGGCAGAACTTCACGGAATCGGGTTCGCCGCCGTGTTCGCCGCAGATGCCGAGCTTGATGTCGGGCCGGGTCTTGCGGCCCTTCTCGATGGCGATCTGCATGAGCTGGCCGACACCGGTCTGGTCAATCGTGGCGAAGGGATTCTTCTTCACGATTTCCAGTTCCGCGTAGCCGGGCAGGAAGCTGCCGGAGTCGTCACGCGACATGCCGAGCGCGGTCTGCGTGAGGTCGTTGGTGCC
>JANOQV010000010.1:0-17619 GCA_031414955.1 Pedosphaera sp.
TCCATACCCGCTTGTGTTCGCAGGTTGCTGCGCCCGAGGACGGGCGCACTCCGGGGCGCGCAGCTTTCGCTGCACCAGTGTCTTTTCCGTCCGGCTTTAAGAGATCAGCGTGACACCGGTGATCCGGACTCGGCGACCAACCACCATGCAAAGCTCAAAGTCCAAAGCTCTGCCCGGCCCAAGGCTCGTGCTTACTTTTTCTTGAAGAAATCACCCACGCCTTTTTTCAAGACATCCGTGGCCCCCGCGCCTGCTCCGTCGAGTCCCTTGACGCTCTTGGTCGCGCCCTCAGCCACGGCCTTGGTGGTCGCTTCGAGCAGGGCGCTCATAACCTTCTTGCTGAGGTCGGCCACGGTGATGCCGTCCGGCCCCTGGCCGAGCTTGGTCAGTTTGATTTCCGGGATGGGGACAGTGTAGGCACCGAGGATGGGCGCGCTGGCGTGGACCTTGGCCCCGCTGATGATGAACTCGTCCACCTGCAATTTCTTTTGCGCACCCTTGGACTCAGAGGTTGGCTTGGTCTCCGCGGGTGGTTTCTCTCCCGACGGTTTCTCCACGGGCGGCTTTTCACCGGCGGGCTTATCGCCGCCCAGGTTGTCGAGAATCTTGCCGAGGTTGCTGCTCTTCAAATCCGTCTCGTAGGTGATTTCCGGCCCGAGCATCTTGATGGAGCGAATCACCACCTTGTCGCCCAACAAAGACATGGGCGAGATGGAGAGGGACATGGTGCCGACCTTGATGGCCTCGGGGGCCTTGAAACCCTCGGGATTGCCCAGGCTGAAACCCTTCAACTCACCGCTGCCGGTGAGGACCGAGATGTTGGCACTATCGAGTTTGACCGGCACTTTGGTCACGACCGGGCCAACCTTCTCGACGCCGGTCTTGATGATGGTGCCGATGAAAAAAATGCCTGCCACCAGCGCCACCACGACGAGCAGCACGACCACGATGAGCATCCGAACAATTAGCTTCTTCATATGGCCGGCAGGCTACCGAAGCCCAGGCCCCTACGAAAGAACGTACTTGGCCGAAATGAATCCAGGGTGTGACCGGGGCCTCGGCCATTGGCCATGATGCTTCAACCCCGGGCGCTGATTTCCAACCCGCAGCGGCCTGGCTCAGAGCCGGTCTGATAAGTCGCCTGGGCGGCGCAGACCGTCCGTCCCGGAGTGCGCCCATCCTCGGGCGCAACAGTGTGCTGACACCGGGCGCGTTGGAAAAACCCACGTCCCCAGGCTTTCGCACTTTGCTGCGCCCGAGGACGGGCGCACTCCGCCAGCGAATTCTCAGACCGGCCTTCATGGGGAGGCCCCGGGGAACAGACAAGCTTGAGCGCAGCCTGGATGCCCCGGCATGGCACACTCCGTGGCTCGAAAAAGTCGTTGTCCCCTCCGCGCCTTCCCGGCAATGTCTGCCGCTTTATGCGGCAAGTCAGGCTGGGAATTATTGGTGGTGGAACCGTGGGCGGAGGAGTCGTGCAGGCGCTCCGGCGCAACGGTGCCCTGATGGCTTCGCGGCTCGGCGTCGAGTTGCGGGTCGCGCGGATTGTGGTGCGCGATTTGCGCAAGGCACGCGCGGTAAAGATTCCCCGCCAACTGCTCACCACGGACTGGCAGAGCGTCGTCGCCGATCCGGAAATTGATCTCGTCGCTGAACTCATCGGTGGCACCACCACGGCGCGCGCCGTCGTGCTCGCGGCTTTGAAACATGGCAAGCCCGTCGTGACCGCGAACAAGGCGCTGCTCTCGGCGCATGGCGAGGAGTTGTTTGCCGCCGCCCAGAAGCACGGGACCAATCTTTATTATGAGGCCAGCGTGGCGGGCGGCATTCCCATCATCAAGGTTGTGCGCGAGGCGCTCATTGGGAACCGAGTGACCCGGCTGTACGGCATCGTCAACGGCACCTGCAATTACATCCTCACGCGCATGAAGCTGGAAGGCGCGGACTTCGCCGACGTGCTGGCCGACGCCCAGCGCCTGGGTTACGCCGAGACCCCGCCCGACCTCGACGTGGACGGCCATGACGCCGCGCACAAGACCGGCATCCTGGCTTCACTGGCGCACGGTTTCTGGGTCAATCCGAAACAGATTTACACCGAGGGCATCCGGCACATCACGAAGCTGGACATCGCGTTTGCGGAGAAGCTGGGCTACACGATCAAGCTGCTTGGCATCGTGAAGAAGTCCGAGGTCCGAGGTCAGCGTTCGGAAGCAAAGTGCGCGCCGGTTCAAGTCTCGGTCTATCCCACCCTCGTGCCCAACTCTCATGTGCTGGCCAGCGTAAACCATGTGTTCAACGCCATCCTGGTGCGCGGCGACATCGTGGGCGACACGCTTTACTACGGGCGCGGCGCGGGGCAGGACGCCACGGCCAGCGCCGTCTTGAGCGATCTCGCCGACGCCGCGCTCGATTTGAAGCTCGGCACCAAAAGCCGCATCCCGCCGTTTGTGCCGCACGAACGAGCCGGAGCCGTGCTGCCCATCGCGGAGGTTGTCTCGCGTTACTACGTCCGGCTCGAGGTGACGGACAAACCTGGGACGATGGCCAAAGTTGCGACCATCCTCGGGCAGGCCAAGATCGGCATCTCGTCGGTTATTCAGCCCGAGGGACATGTTGGCGATATAGTGCCGTTGATTTTGATGATCCATGACGCAACGAATGCGGCGATGACCCGGGCGCTGGCGAAGATCGCCCGGCTGCCGGTGGTGCGCGGCACGCCGGTGATGATTCGAGTGGAGAATTTTGAATGAACAGCGTCGCGCTTTCAGCAGCCCATAATTTTGCCCTATGAGTTCTAATTCAAGCTGGCCCGGCGTCATCCGCCGCTATGCCGAGTATTTGCCCGTGACGGCGGAGACCCCCGTGATCACGCTCCACGAAGGCAACACGCCGCTCATCCCGGTGCCGAATTTTGTCGAAGCCATTGGCGGCAGTTTCTCCCTCTTCCTCAAATACGAGGGGTTGAACCCGACCTGCTCGTTCAAGGACCGGGGCATGACGCTCGCCATCTCCAAGGCCAAGGAGCGCGGGGCAGAGATTGTAATTTGCGCCAGCACCGGCAACACCTCGGCCGCCGCCGCCGCCTACGCCGCGCGCGCGAAGCTCAAGTGCGTGGTGCTGCTGCCGCACGGCAAGATCGCCCTCGGCAAACTGGCCCAGGCGCTCATGTACGGCGCCACCACCATCTCCATCGAGGGCAACTTCGACGAAGCGCTGCGCATTGTGCGCGAACTGGGCGAGACGGGAAAAGTCGAAGTCGTGAACAGCATCAATCCGTTTCGCATCGAGGGACAGAAGACGGCGGCCTTCGAGATTTGCGACGTGCTGGGCGATGCGCCGGACTTTCATTTTCTGCCCGTGGGCAATGCGGGCAACATCACGGCCTACTGGAAGGGCTACAAAGAATATCAAGCCGCCGAAAAGTCGGACACCCTGCCGCGCCTGTTCGGTTATCAGGCGGCCGGGGCCGCGCCCATCGTGGACGGCCATCCCATCGCCGATCCTCAGACCGTGGCCACGGCCATCCGCATCGGCAATCCAGCGAGTTGGCAAGGCGCGACCGACGCGATAAAAGAATCCAACGGCCGGATCGACAAAGTGACCGACGAGGAGATTCTCCATGCCTACAAACTTATCGCGCGCACCGAGGGTATTTTCGTGGAACCCGCCTGCGCCGCCCCGCTCGCCGGCTTGATCAAGTGCGTGCAAGCCGGAATCATTCCTGAAGGCAGCCTCATCACCGCGACCATGACCGGCCACGGCTTGAAGGATCCCGACACCGCGATCACGACCGCAGGCTTCGCGGCCACGGTCGTGCCGCCGACCAAGGAAGCGGTCATGAAGGTCATAGGGCTGTAAGCCCCCCAGACTCACTTCTTCAACAACGGCGCGGCGGGCGCGAAGAACTGGAACGTGATCGCGTCCGGTGCCACCGCGCTGGCGCCCACGTTGAAGTGGAAATACTTCGCCACGCGGCTGTACTCCGGCAGCAGCGAGAAATCCATCCAACCGGTCAGTCCCCGGCCGCTGCCCGAGGCCGCGCCCAGCCACTGTCCACCGCCGAGCAACGCCGCCGCCGCCTGGGGATCCTTCCTCGCCGCCTCGAACGCCGCCCGGGCCGTCTCATGGTAGTTCTCGAAGGAGAAGTAGCCGTTACCCGTTCCCCCGGCCTGGGCCGCCGCCGCCTTGAAGCCGGGCAAATCGCGCAGTGAATTCGTGGCGGCTTCGCCACCCAGATACTCCTCCAGCAGCACCGGGTCAGACGAGAAAGCCACGTAGCTGCCGTGGGCCGCGTAGTGCAGCGGCCGGGGGTTGGCGTCGCCGCCGGTAGGGATGGTCACGGAGAAAATCTTTCGGCCCAGGAAATCCCGCTCCTGGTACTTCACCATCTGCGGCGGAAAGATGCCGCTCACGGCCCTCAACGAACTGGCCACTTGCTCGGCATTGCGCGCGCCCAGCAAGGTCAGTGCCGGGGGCGAGGCGGTATCCGTCGCCGACTGCGAGCGCGGCGCCTTCTGATAAGTAATGACGTCGTCGCCCAGGTTGGCCAGAAGCTGCTTGCGGAAATCAAAGTTGGGATCCTTGTCCTTGCCCGCCGTGTCGAGCATGAGCTTGGAAACGCCCGCGTAGGCCGGGGAGATTTCCGTCAGCATGTTCTCCAGCGTGGTCCAACCCTGCTGCAGATCGATGCGCCAGCGGCTGAACTTCACGGCGTCACCCGGCACGAACGGCGGCGGCGATGAGTCTTTCGCCTCCACCGCCAGGAGGTTGAACAAACCCTTGCGTGAACTTTCCGGCACCTGGATCGACACCTTGGACAGCGCGCCGTCGGCTGATGACGTCAGGTTGAAGGCAAGGCTCTGCACGCCGCTCAAGCCGATGGCACCTAGAATTTTGTCCATCGAGGGAAAGGCTCCAAGCGCGGCGTCATTACCCTTCTTCGCAACCGTCGTCTTGGCCAGCGTGCCCATGATGGACTTCACGTTCACCCAGAAAAAAAACTGCGCGTTGCGCAACATGGGCGCATTGGCCGCGAAGCCCCCCTGCTCGGCCAGCGCCACCGCCCCGGTCGCGCCCGACTGGAGCGAGATCACATTCTCAACCTCCTTGGCCACGTCGCTCACGATCAGCAGCGAACCGGACTGGCCGATGACCCACTCCACGGGCTTGGCGGCAGGCCCGTCGCCGTCTGGTGCCGGCGGGGTCTTGGGGCCGGGCACCGCATCCCGCAGAGACTGCGTGACCTTGGAATCGACGGTGACAGTCGTGAACTCCAGCTCGCGGATTTTCCCGGCCCGCATTTTCTTCCCCTCCTCGGCCCACTTCTTCCGCAAGGCCGCAAGATTGGTCGTGAGCTGCGAGCTTTTCTCCTGCGCGTCCACGATCCAGATGAAGCCCGGCGGCTGGTCCGACCGCGCATCCCAGCCATTCTGCACTATCGCCAGCGTGAACTGCCCCTGCGCCAGGCCGGCATAATCCGCGAGCTTCAGTCCGAGTTCCTTCTCCAGGGGTTGAAGCCCATCGGTGTTGAACTTCTCCAGGAACTGGTCCTTGAAAGCCTTCATGGCCGGGTCGCTCCAGAGCTGCCCCACTGCGGACGCGGCGTAATTCGACTGCGCCTGCGCGGCATTCGGCACGGTGAAAAAGGCCAGCGTGCTCGCGGGCAGCAACTTCTCGGCCGGTGGCACCGCAGCGAAGGCCACCGAGCCGGTGATCAGCAACAAAAGGTATTTCATCATATTGGAATTGGCCGGCGGCCGCAGCCATCCGGAACGCCGCGAGAGTGTGACGGTGCGAACCCGCGCGGCAATCATTTCCGTTACGAGGAAGCCGGAGGACGGTGGGTTCCAGTCTGGCCAACATGACCAAGCTCCGCTGCTTGGGGGCAGAAACCCGACCGCGCAGGAGCGCACCCACCACGGCGGTCGCTCACGCCGCGACCGGCAGGAACTCGCGCGGGTCGGTCACGAAGCCCGTGATCGCGCTCGCCGCCACCGTCATCGGGCTGGCTAGGAAGACCTGCGATTCCTTGTCGCCCATGCGGCCGGGAAAATTGCGGTTCGTGGCGCTGATGCACTTGATGCCAGGTGTGTTGATGCGACCGAATGTATCCACCGGCCCGCCGAGGCATGCGGCGCAACCGGCGTTCTCCGTCATGCGCACGCCGGCATCGAGCAGGATTTGCCAGATGGTTTTGTCGCCCCAACGCGTGGTCTGCAACTCGTTCACGATGTCCGGCGTCGCGGGCACGCCGAAGGTGTCGATGCTCACATGCTTGCCTTGCAGCACGCGCGCGAACTCCACGAAGTCGCTGGTCTTGCCACCGGTGCAGGAGCCGATGTAAGCGCGATCCAGCTTCATGCTCGACATGTCTTTCGCCTTCTTGCGCTGGCCGGGGTCGGGATGGCACGCCACCGTCGGTTCGAGCTTCGACAAATCCACGACGAGTTCGTACACGAACTTCTCCTCGCGGTCGCGCTCGACCGGATTGTAGCTCGCCTTGGTGTTGTTCAGCTTCGTGCGCGCGTCCACGTATTCCTTGGTGCGCGCGTCGAATTCAAAGATCGCGTTCTTGCCGCCCGCCTCGATGGCCATGTTCGCGATGGTCATGCGGTCATCCATCGACAGGCTGGCCACGCCCGGCCCGTCGAACTGCATCGCGCGATACGTCGCGCCGTCGAAACCGATCTCGCCGATAACGTGCAGGATGACGTCCTTCGCCATCACGCCGGGCTGAAGCGCGCCTTCGAGGCGGAAGTGCATGGACTCCGGCACCTTGATGAGCAGCTTGCCCGTGCCCATCACGAAGCCCGCGTCCGTGTTGCCGATGCCGGTGGCGAACTCATTGAACGCGCCCGCCATGCAGGTGTGTGAATCGGTCCCGAACAGAATCTCGCCCGGCCGCGTGTGCCCCTTGGCCGGCAGCGCGGTGTGGCAAACGCCCGCGTAACGCGAACCGTATTGGCGATGGAGCGGCCCCTTCGCGACATCGAAATGCCATTGGCCGTTCGGGTCATCGATCACATCGTAGAAATAGGGCAACCCCTGCTCGCGCGAGAAATCGCGCAGGATGTCCACGTTGCGATTCGACTTCGAGTCGGCAGTGAAAATGTAATGGTCGGGGATGATGACCACGCGTTTCGAGTCCCACACCTTGGCCGTCTGGCCGAACTCGCGCTTGAACACGCCGATGGTGCCCGGCCCGCACACATCGTGTGTCATGAGCACATCCGCGTTCACCCAAATGTTGTCCCCGGCCTGCACCGAAGCTTTGCCAGCCGCGCGCGCGAGGATTTTTTCCGTCAACGTCATAAGGCGGCGAAACTAAACGACGCCGCGTACGAGGGCAATACGGGAAACAGGCCGTTGACCACGGGCGTGCGTCCGAACCCAGTTCTTTTCACTTCGGAACGGAGGTTTGGAGCGCGCGCCCTCAGGATCTGCGCCGCACCCGGCCGGCGAGGGCGCGCGTGCTCCCCGTCTCAACTGGATTGTTCAGGTTAAGGCTCCGCCGATTTCAGACCCATGGCGGACGGGGTGGCCACCACTTCCTTCGCGCCCTGGACAATCTCCTGCTCGGTGGTGCGTCCGCCGGGCCAGCGGATGGAAAGGGCGCTGGGCCTTGCGCGCAGGCCGAGCACGGTGGTGGCGCTGTCCTGGGACCAGTAGCCGGAGCCGGCGTGGATTTCGCGGGCCGGTCCCCAACCGTCGGCATACTTCAATCGCACGACGGTGCCGAGGCCGTCGGGGTTGCCCCCGGGTCCGGCCAAACGCACGCGCAGGCCCGGGCGGGCGCGGAGGTTTTGGTAGAGCCGGGTCGGCGCGCCGTTTTGCGTGACCACGAGATCGATGCGGCCATCGTGATCGAAGTCGGCCAGCGCCGCGCCGCGTTGTTCGCCGTAAATTTTGATCCCGGATTCCTGGCCGGGGACGGGCGTCAAATTTCCTTTTCCATCACCGCGCAGCCAGAGGCCGCGTCCGGCGTCGAGACGCTGTTCCTCGCTGCGGAAGGCGAAGAAATTCTGGCTGAGGAAAATGTCCTCGTGTCCGTCGCCGTCGAGGTCGGCCACGTTCACAGCGAAAACCGGGGCCAGTTGCGCCTCGAAGGGCAGCGTCCTGGCTTCGAACTTCCCTTTGCGGTTGAGGAACACGGTCGACGCCAGCGTGGTGGCGGTGACTTCCTTCGTGGCGGCGGCGCGCCCGCGCAGCATGTCGCTGATGGTGGCGCGGCTCCAGGCGAGGTGCGTGGGAAATTGCTGCGCGACGAAAGGCATCGACGGCTGAACGATCTCGCGCAAATGGCGCGGCGCGGGCTGGCGGCGCACGGGATCAAACTCCGCTTCGAGAAGGTCCACCACGCCGCGCCCGGCGAGGTCGCCGTAGTAGAGCCGCAACGGCTGCCCGGGCGCGGCCTGGTAATGACTGTTGAGTCCCCAGTTGCCGGCGATGATGTCGAGCCGCCCGTCACCATCGAGATCGCCGGTGGTCACGCCGTTCCACAAGCCGGTGTGTTCGGCCAGTCCACACTCGCGCGTGGCCTCGGTGAGTTTGCCAGCTTGGTTGCGGAAGACGCGCACTGGTCCCCACTCGCAGGCCAGCACCAGTTCGGGAAAACCGTCGCCATCGAGATCGCTCCAGACCGCACCGTTGACGAGGCCGATGTCGCGGAACGTGCGCGTGGCTTCGTCGTCGAGTTTCCACTGGCCATTGTTCTGGCGGAAAAGCAGCGAACTGGCGGCGAGCGGATATTTTCCCGGCACGACTTGTCCGCCGACGAACAAATCCAAATCGCCATCGCCGTCGAGATCGGTCAGCGCCATCGGGCCGACGCTCGAGGTGTGTCCGGGGAAAGAAGTGGCATCGAGCGACCGTGCGGCAAAGTCGTAGGTCGCGACACAACTCTTCGTCGCATCTCCGTCTTCGTAACTGGACTGGCCGACGAGCAGACGCGTGTGGCCCGCACCAAGGTTCGCGCCCAGCACCGTGGTTTGATCGCGCGGCGCGAGGGCATCGAACGGCGGTGCGCTCAGGCGCTCGAAACTTTTTCCGCCCTTGTTCAACAACACCGCAAGTTGTCCGCCCTGGCCGGAACCAATGATGAGGTCTTCCCAGCCGTCGCTGTTCACGTCGAACCACGCGACGCCGGGGCCGTTCTGACTGAGCTTGCGCGGCAGAAGTGGCTGGCGCTCGAAATCATTGAACGGCTCCTCGTGATGCGTATGCGAGAGGAGTTGGCTCACGTCGGTGAAGTAGGGTTTGGGGTCTGGGGTCTGGGGTTTGGGGTTGGTCGCGGCGGAGGCCTCGTTGATTTCGTAGAGATGATTCGGCCCGACGTTGGTGATGAAGGTGCGCGCGCCGTTGCGCCAGGTGACGGCGATGCTCAAGCCCTGCGTGGCCCGGCTCGGCGCAAACACGCGCAACGGATCGGAGCCGGCCATGTAGCTGCCGCCGGAGACCACTTCGCTCTTTTGATTCGGCACCGCCGCGCCGAGCAGTTCGATGCACGCACCAATGGCCTGCGTGTTCGGCGACTTGCCGACCAAGCGCACGGCCACACGCGGAGCGGTCGAGTCGTTGCGAAAAATGGCCGCCGCCGCACCGAGCCGGTTCACGACCAGATCGAGATCACCGTCGCCATCGAGATCGGCAAGGGCGAGACCGTGATTCACGCCGGGCACGTCGAGGCCCCACGCGCCGGTCAGTTCCTCGAAACGCAGATCGCCGCGATTGCGATAGGCGACAATGGGCGCGTTGAGCGGCGGATAGAATTTGCTGTGCGCACGTTTTGTTTCCACGAAGGCCTTCTTCCGCGCCGCCTCGTCGGTGAGGCGCTGCCAGTCGCCGGGGATGGTCTTGAGCTTTTCCAACGTGTCGAGGTCCTGAATGTCGCGGAGGTGACCGGGCGTGATGAGCAGGTCGTCGTAGCCGTCGAGGTCCACGTCAAGGAAGGCCGGCGACCACGCCCACTCGCTCGCGACCACGCCGGCGGCGCAGGCGATCTCGGCGAAGGTGCCGTCGCCGCGATTGAGGAAGAGCGTGTTCTGCGGCGTCTGCGGACGGTTCTCGATCTCGCCGAGGCGCGTGGGCACCGGACGGCGCGCAACCATCTGGCGTTTGCGCAGCTCGAGGCTGCGACTCAACATGTCCACGACGAAGAAGTCGGGGAAGCCGTCGCGGTTAATGTCGGAAAAATCCGCCCCCATCGAACTCGCGCTGGTCTTGCGCAACGCGAGCGGTTCGGCGGCGCGGAAACGCCCGTCGCCCGTGTTGAACCAGAAGCGGTCCGGCGTCCAGTAGTCGTTGCACACATAGAGGTCGGGCGCGCCGTCGCCGTTGAGGTCGCGAAACGTCGCCGTGAGTCCCCAGTCGAGCGGCGCGCTGGCCAGCGGTTTCCCCGCCGCGTCGAGGAAGGCGCCATTCGTCCACGACACGGCTTTGAAATGTCCGCGTCCGTCGTTGAGGTAAAGAAGGTCCGGCTCGCCCGACTCCTGAATCTGGCCGTTCTCCAGCGCGATGCGGTCGCGCAGTTGCGGCGGGATGGTCGGCTTGCGGTTCACGAACATCATCGGGATGCGCGGCCAGTCGCGGATGTCCTCGGTGCGGTTGTTGGCCACGTAAAGATCGAGCGTGCCGTTGCCGTCGATGTCGGCCAGCGCGAGCGTCTCGGTGGCGTAGGGACTGGCTGTGCCGGCGGCCGCCGTGGCGTCGGAGAATTTGCCGTGGCCGTCGTTGAGAAAACATCGCACCCCGGCGCTCGCGGTGCCGACGAGCAAGTCCAGCGCGCCGTCGCCGTTCACGTCGGCAAAGACCGCGCCGCGATAGAAGCCGGGCTGGAACTTGAGGCCGGATTTTTCCGTGACGTCCTCGAAGCGCCACGGGCCGAGATTGCGGAAAAGTTTATTGGCGCTGCTCAGGCCGCAGAAGAACAAGTCCACGCGCCCGTCGCCGTCGAAGTCGCCCGCCGCCACGCCCGAGCCGTTGTTGAGCACGCGGTTTTCCGCGCCGGCCAGTTCGTCGAGCGTGTTGGTGAAGAGGATGCCGGTCTGCGCGGGCGAGAGGAGGGTAAAGCCGGTCTGGCCGGTGGCGGGCACGCTGAGTTCGATGACGCGGGCGCCCTGGTTGGGGCTGAGCGACTCGTCCGCGCCCGACGCGGGATTCGTCGCCGCCAAGATCGTCCACCAAACGATGATTCCGAGAATGACAGAGCGCATCATGTTGTTGCCGGTTCGGATGAGTCGGTCCTGAGCGTAGGGAAAGGAAGGGGCGCCGGAAACGACTCTTTTGCGCGGAGGGCGGCGCGGCGGCGCGGGGTTTCGAGCGGGGCATGGCCAGCCGAGTCCTCCAGCCCGCGCGCTGCCGGAGCGACCACCGGGCCGGAGCGCGCCGCAATCGCGCCCGCCCGCGACACAGCAGTTGCTTTTCTCACCGCAGGTAAGTACCCGTTCGCGCGATGAAGTTCTCCAGCAGCGTGATTCTGGCCGGCTTGTTCGCGAGCCAGACGTTCGCGGCGGACCCGCCCATCTGGCGCGGGCCGATCTGTGGCGCGGTCACGGACCACTCGGCCTGGGTGAAAGCCAAGCTGCGTTACCGCGGGGCCAGCGCCCGGCTGATCGTAAGCCGGAGCGTTGATCTGGCCGAGCCGAGCTACTTCGGGCCGATGACGGCGCTGGTGGACCGGGGCAACATGGTGGAGTTCCGCGCCACGGGGCTGGAGCCGGGCACGCGCTACTTTTACGCGCTGGAGGTGAACGGCGTGGTGCAGACCAACTGGCTCAGCATGTTCGGAACTTTCCCGCCCGCCGAGCAGCCCGCCTCCTTTAACTTCGCCCACGGTTCCTGCGCGGAGACCGGTTCGCGCAATCCCGTCTTCGATACCATCCGCCTGCTGCGCCCGCTCTTCTTCTTGAACACCGGCGACTTCCACTACCTCAACATCACGAGCAATGCGCTGGTCAAGTTCCGTCTGGCCTACGACCAGGTGCTGGCCTCGCCGCAGCAGGCGCTGCTCTACCGTTCCACCCCGCTGGTCTATGTGTGGGACGACCACGACTTCGCCGGGAACAACAGCGACCGGCGCGCGCCGTCGCATCGGGCCGCGCGGCACGTCTATGAGGAGTATGTGCCCCACTACACCATGCCGGCCGGCACCGGGAACGTGCCCATCTACCAGTCTTTCACCGTGGGCCGGGTGAAGTTCATCGTCACCGATCTCCGCTCCGAGCGGGACGATCCGAAAAGCCCGGACGGCCCGAACAAGTCGATGATGGGGACGCAGCAGAAGGCGTGGTTCAAACGGGAACTGCTGGCGGCGAAGGGAAAGCATCCGCTGATCTTCTGGGTCAGCTCGGTGCCGTGGATCGGGACGGCGGGTGTGAATTACTATCCGCTTCACGATGGCGTGCTGGGGTTCATCCATCACACGAACACCGCCTTGTTCAAAAAGGATCCGTCCACGGCGGAGGACGAACGCAAGGCGAGGAACAACGCGGATTTCTGGGGCGCGTTCGCGCACGAGCGGACGGAAATTGCGAACTTCATCCGGGACAACCAGATCGAGGGTCTATGCATTCTCCACGGCGACGCACACATGCTGGCGGCGGATGACGGCCGCCATGGCGATTACGCGACGGGCGGGGGCGCGCGGATTCCGGTGCTGGCCGCCGCGCCGCTCGATCAAACGCCGTCCATCAAAGGTGGGCCGTATTCACAAGGCATTTACCAATGCCGCAAGGGCGAGGGCTGTTTCGGCTACGTGCAAGTTCGCGACCACGGTGCGCAGATTACGGTGCGTTACAGCGGGCGCAATTTCCTCAACGAGGAGAAGGTCGCGCTCCAGTTTTCCGTGCCGACGGGGGGCAGGTGATCAGACTGGCGGTAAACAACCGGACGCGGCGGTGAGGACGGCTTCCGCGCGGATCGGTTACTGATTCGGCTCGGCCAGAATTTTGCCGCGCCGGGAGTGGTAATCCGCCGGGGTCATTTCATCGCGACGATACTTTTCCAGCAACTCCGCCAGCCGTTGATTCTTGGATTTAGGCAGCTTGGACTCGGGGGCGGGGCCAATCGGTGGCAGCGGTTTGCCAAGACCCAGCTTGGCGGCGCGTTTCTCCTCGTCGCGGCGCTGCTTCTCCACCGCCGCCTGGGCTTTGCGCTGCTGCTCGGCCTTGGCTTCAGCCTCCTTTTGGGCTTGGCGGGCTTCGGGCGTGACCGCCGGGGCGGCGGTGGCGGCCGGAGCTTTGTCGAGACCCTTGCGGAGCGCCCCCCGAGCAGCGGCGTCATCCGTGGCCGGCGGAGTGGTGGTGACGATCGGGGTAGCCTTGGTTTCCACCGGAGTGGTCACTACGGTGGGTTTGACCGGAGGCTGTTTCGCGGCAGCAGCTTCAGCGGCCTTGGCCTTGGCCGCATCCTCATGGGCGCGCAACTTCGCCGTCTTTTTGGCCTCGGCAATTCGCAGTTCCTCGGCAGCGGCGGCCGCTTGGGCCATGTCCGCAGCTTCTTTGGCCTTCACTTTCGCGGCTTTTTTCTCCTCGGCAATTCGACGTTCTTCCGCCGCGGCGGCGGATTTCTTGGCCTCCTTGAGGCGGGCTTCTTCGGCCTTGCGCGCCTTGTCCGCCGCCTTGGGATCGGCGGTGGCAACGGGGGCGACGGCGGGCTTGGCCGCGGCTTCATCCAAAGCTTTACGGAGCGCGTCGCGGCTGGCGGGGTTCTGCTGCGGAGCGGCGACGGGCGCAGCTTCGGCGGGAGGCGGAGTCTTGACCACGAGCGGCGCAGGGGCGACAGGCGGAGCCTTGGGTTGGGCGGCGGCGGCGGCCGCAGCTTTCTGCGCGTCCGCCTTGGCCTTTTCATCCACGCGCTTCAATTCTTCGAGCTGCTTCTTCTGTTCGGCGGCGAGGCGCTTGGCTTCCTCCGCTTTGGCCGCCGTCATCTTCTTCTCGGCGGCGAGCCGCTTTTCCTCGGCGGCGAGACGTTCTTTTTCCGCAGCCACCTTGGCTTGCTGATCGAGCTTGGCTTTGGCTTCGGTGGCTTTCTTTTCCTCGACCAGGCGCTTCTCCTCGGCACGACGACGGATGTCGGCTTCTTCCTTCTGGATGGCGAGGCGCTGTTCCTCATCGGCGAGGCGCTTCTTTTCGGCGGCGGCTTTAAGCTTCTTCTCCTCCTTGGCCTTGGCTTCAGCAAGTTTGGCTTCCGCAGCCAGGCGTTTTTCCTCGGCTCGGCGTTTTTCGTCGGCCAGCTTGCGTTGCTCCTCCAGGCGCTGTTCCTCGGCGGCAAGACGCGCTTTTTCAGCATTGGCTTTGGCCTTGGTGGCTGCTTCCTGGGCTTTCTTCTCCAGGCTGGCCTTGGCGGCGGCGGCTTTCTGCTCATCGGCCAGACGTTTGGCGGAGGCTTTCTCAGCTTCTACCGCTTGGGCTTTGGCCTGGGCGGCGGCTTCTTTGACGGTCTTATCCGCAGCCTTGGCCTCACCCGCGGGCAGGTTCTCCGCCGGAGGAGGAGGAGCGGGTTTGGTGGCCTTGGCCGGCTTGGCCGCTTTCCCCTCGGGGTAGGGTTCGGCTTCGAGGGCTTTGCGCAATGCTTCGGCGGCCTGCTTCTTCTGCTCGGGTGTCTGTTGCGCGCACACCTGGCTCACGCCCATCGCGGCAATGCAAATCCACAGACACAACTGGAGAAATTTCATAGGGCGAGAGGATTACTAAACTCGCCCCAGCGAGGCAACTGGATTAACCAGCGCAGACACATCTTATTTTGGCGGCGCTTTAGAACTGGTCCGCTTGGGGAACTCTTCGTTGCGGCCTCTCGGTCCGCGCTCTGTCCTTCCAGCGGCGCTCAATTTGGTGTCTCCTTCAATCCTGAACCCATGACCAATGAGCATGAACCTCGACTGGCTCCGCCCGGCGCGGGGCTGCCGGGGCCGGAAATGATTTTCGGCCGCGCGGTCTTTAGCGGAGTGCGGCTGATCTGGTCGCGCACCGCAGCGTTGCAACGGTTTGCGCACCAGGCCCGGAGCCTCGCCGCTTTGTGGCAGGAGTTGGACGACGACACAGGTTCACGCCGCGTTCTGGTGCCGCGCCTGATGGGTCTGGAGGACAGCAGCCGTTACTGGTCGCCCTTCATGATCGCGCAGCATCTCTTCATCGTGAACCGCGACGCGCTGGCGATCATGGAGGCGCTGTGTGCCGGACAAGTGCCGGCGGGCGAAGTCCGCATGGCGAACATCAAACCCTCACCGGAGGCAGATCGGACTGCGGTCATGGATTTTTGCACCATCGTCGCGGAGTATGATCGCCGTGTGTCGCGTCTCGACGGCTGGCCTGGCGCGGGCCGTCACCGTCATCCGTGGTTTGGTCCGTTGAACGCGCACGGCTGGCTGTGTATGACGGCCATGCATCATGGCATCCACCGACGGCAGCTTGAACGCGTCCTAGCCGGGTGAGCGGCGCTCCCGCCCGGTGCTCCCAAGCAAAGTGCCCGCCTGGCAAGCCAGGCGGGCACAGCGAAAACGGATGCGGGCTTGAGGTTATTTCTTCTCGGCCGCTTCCCGCGTGGCGGTCCAGTCGATGGGCATGGGTTCGGCGCCATCGCGGCCGGGCCGTTCCATTTTGCCCGTGATCTTGTCGCCTTCGACCTTGCCGTGGTACTTGATGACGACGGCGTTGCCATTGAACTCGCGCTTCACGCTGAAGGAGATTTCGTCGCCCTTGATCTTGCCGTCGGAAATCTCCGTGGGAGTCGGAGCCGGCGCCGCCGCGCCACCGCCACCACCGCCGCGTCCGCCCGCGGGCGCGGTGACCGTGCCGGTGAGTTTCTCGCCGTCAACCTTGAGGACAAGCGTGGTTTTGCGGGCCGGGGCATTGCCGCCGCCTGCGCCGCCTGCGCCGCCGCGGCCTTGCTGGGTCCAGGACCATGTGCCGGCGGCCTTGCTGTCGGCGGCCTGGCTGGTGACGGCACCGAGCACGAGGCCCGCGGCCACCAGGAATGAAGTGAACAATGTTTGCGTTCGCATAATGATTTAGTTTGTTTTTGCCATTCCAGAATCGCACGACATGTGCAGCCTGGGTGATGAATCCACGCTCCAGACGAAGACGTGGGGGAGGGCGTTACAAAATCCTCGGGTGGCCGCCAGTGCACAAGACTCCCCGGTCCGGCGAATTCGCAGTGGAACTTTCCGGGCGACCCGAGTAAAGCTCCCGGCATGAAAGCCATCACCGCCTTGCTCACCGCCTCCGTGCTCTCGTCTTTCGCCGCGCAACTGGATCTGGCGGACGGCAAGTCCTTCAAAGGCTGGGTGGGCGACACCACCAAGACCTGGCGCCTCGAGGACGGCGCGTTCGTCGGCGGCTCGCTCAAGGAGAAAGTGCCGCGCAATGAATTCCTGCGCACGGAACAGCAGTTCACCAATTTCATCCTGCGGGTGAAGTTCAAGCTCGCCGGCACCAATGGTTTCATCAACGGCGGCGTGCAGATTCGCAGCCAGCCGGCCAAGAACCCGACCAACGAGATGGTCGGCTACCAGTGCGATCTGGGCGAGGGCTGGTGGGGCGCGCTCTATGATGAATCACGCCGCAACAAGGTGCTGGTGAAGCCCGATCCGGCCGTCGTGGAGAAGGCGCTCAAGCGCGGCGAATGGAATGAGTATTTGATCCGCGCCCGCGGCAAACGAATCCAGACCTCGATCAACGGTGTGCTCATGATTGATTACACGGAGACGGACGAGACCCTGCCGCAATACGGACTCATCGGCCTCCAAGTCCACGGCGGCGGCATGGCCGAGGCGAGTTACAAGGACATCAACCTCCAGGCGCAGCCTTAACCCACGCCCATGTCCAGCCTGCTCATTCGTGAAATGCTGGCCCAAGACCGGCCACGCGAGCGGCTGGTGGAGCACGGCGCCGACGCGCTGCGCAACGCGGAACTCATCGCCATCCTCCTCCGCACCGGCATGAAGGGCGTGTCCGCCATCCAGATCGCCGAGCAACTGCTCCAGAAGTTCAGTTCCCTCGACGGCCTGGCCCGCGCCTCGCTCAAGGAACTCGCCCAGGTGAAAGGCATCGGCCGCGACAAGGCCATCGCGCTGAAGAGCGCCTTCACCCTCGCCCAACGCATGGCGAGGGAGATGCGCGGCGAAGCGCCCATGCTCGACACGCCCGAGAGCATTGCCGAGCTTTTGCGCGAGGAGAACCGCTTCTACGAGGTGGAGACGTTTCAGTCCGTGCTGCTCAACACCCGCCGTCGCCTCATCCGCGTGGAACAAATCTCACAAGGCACGCTCGACACCATTCTCGTGCATCCACGTGAAGTCTTCCGTGGGGCTATCTCTGCCAATGCGGCAGCGCTCATCATCGTTCACAATCACCCCAGCGGCGATCCGACACCGAGCGAGGCTGACATCAAGGCCACGCGTGATCTGATCCGGGCCGGACAGTTGCTGAAGATCGAGGTGCTGGACCATATCATCCTCGGACGCGCCACCGCCGACCGGCCGAAGGATTACGCCTCCCTGCGCGAGCTGGGCTACTTCTATTCCTGAGAGCCTGTCTGAAAAGTCATTTGGACGGCGCAGGTCACTGGCCCCGGAGTGCGCCCGTCTTCGGGCGCAACAACGCGGAAAAGGCGGCCGGTGTGGAT
>JANOQV010000011.1:0-48334 GCA_031414955.1 Pedosphaera sp.
CTTGGGCTTGGCCGCCGGCTTGTCTGCTGCCCCCGTTGGCTTGACTGGACTGACGACAGGGACCGCAGCGGCCGCAGGTGAGATATTCTCCGCCGCGAAAAGCGCGGTGTGCAAAACGGAGGCAAGGAGCGTGAAGGTGAGACGGGTTCGGTGTGTGTTCATGGCTGTTTCATGAGTAAAAACGATTCAACAGGGCGAAAGCGCGATGTTGTGTTCCTGACTGAACTCAATACACAGCAACTCTGCAATCAGCAAACCACCATGAAACAGGCATCACACTTCACCCGACGGCAGTGGCTGCGAGCCACGACAGCAACGACGGGCGGTATCTTGCTGCCCGGCACGATGAACCTCGCCGCCGCGCTTTCCGACCAAGGGCTGGATCGACCGTGGGGAAGTCATGTTCATCAAACCGAAGCCGTAGGAGCCCGCCCCGTTCGTGGCTCAGGCTCAGGGCATCGGGCCAATGATCTCGCGACTGCGGGACCAAATACCCGTGGTGCTGGACGACGAGTGCTTGCACACGGCCACCGGACATGCACAACACCAGCGAAGTCCTCTTCCGCCTCTGCGCCAACACCGATCTGCAACGCGACAGCCTCTTCACCAAAGGCCCGTCCGACGTGCTCGACCACGCGACCAGAGACATCGCCAGCAGCAGCAAACTCGGCCTCGACGCAACGAAGAAAATTCCCGGCGAAGGTTTCAAACGCCCCTGGCCGCCGCTCATCAAGATGGATGCGGCGGTGAAGGCGAAGGTGGAAAAGCTTTTCAACCCGTAGCAGCCGACGTGAGGAGGCTCAAACTCGTCCCGCCGAGAATCCCAACGGGATTCCGTCCCAAAGCCCAAGGTTGCGAGGAACGAGCTACCTTGGGTATGCGTCCCCAAATGGAAACCAACCGCAACGCGGTTGTGACCAAAACCATTCGTTTGAGGTCGCGACGAATTTGCCGCAACCGCGTTGCGGTTGTTCCCGTTTCGCCACGTCCACCCAAGGTAGGCGCGGGTGCGCCAACCTTGGGCTGGTGGCCGCAATCCCTTTGGGATTGTTCGCGCCCGAACGCGATTCGATTTCATCACACCGCCACGCGCTCGCGCCATCCGAGAATCCCAACGGGATTCCGTCCCAAAGCCCAGGGTTGCGAGGCACGAGCTACCCTGGGAAAACGTCCGGAGAGAATGACAACCCCAACGGGGTTGTGGCCGTCTTCACACGCGCGACGAACGAAAACGGCATTGCCACAACCGCGTTGCGGTTGGGAATGTTTGTTGAACGATGACCCAGGGTAGCTCGTTCCTCGCAATCCTGGGCTGGAGGACACAATCCCTTTGGGATTGAACACCGCCGCCGCGTCACACCGATTCGCGCTCGCAAACGCCACCGCGATTCACCATCCTCCCGTCATGCCACAATCCCTTTCCGCCGTTTACATTCATCTGGTCTTCTCCACCAAAGACCGCCGCCCGCTCTTGCGCGATAAACCCACTCGCGACGCGCTCCATTCGTATCTCGGTGGCGTCTCCAAACAACTCGATTGCCTGCCCGTTCGCGTGTTTTCTCACGATGAGGCAGCGTGAACACTGCGCTGCCGGTATCCTATCCGCAGGCTTGTCGCACACACCGAAACGTGGCAACTTCTTCGGCGTGAGCGCAACATTGACGGTCAATCTGGATGCGGACGTTCTCCAACTCGCCGAGCTGGAGGCGAAGGCACGTCACACCACGCTCTCCGAGGTCGTCGCCCACCAGTTGCGCGTGATGGCCCGCAACTGGCAGGAAAGCCGGTCGGGCAAGACGCCGGTCACGGATGCGTTGCGCGGCGCGGTGAAGCTGCCACCAGATTTCGACGAGCGCGCTGCCTTGACGGAAGAATTGCAAAAGAAGCATGGCGTCCAAGGATAAAATCTGCCTGGACACCGATGTGGTGCTGGATCATCTCGCCGACCGCCAGCCGTTCGCTGAATACGCTCACCGCCTCTTCGCTCTCGCAGAAACCGGCGAACTCACCGTCTGCGTTTCGTCCCTCTCATTCAGCAACCTCTATTACATCCTGCGGAAGCTGAAGGGACGTGCGGATGCGCTGGCCTTGCTCGGCAAGTTGAAGTTGCTCGCCCGGGTTTCCGCCGTGACCGACGCGGAAATCAATTCGGCACTTTCGTCGAGCTTCAAGGACTTTGAGGATGCAATTCAGCATTTCGCCGCCAAGGCGGAAGGTGGAGTCAGCGCCATCGTCACGCGAAACAAGGCCGATTATTCCTCCAGTGAGATTCCGACTCTATCGCCAGAGGAATATCTTGCGAAGCACGAACCTGCTACGGGCTGAACAGTATTTTCCGAAACAGCATCGAGAATTGCGCGACGAGATTTTGTCGCATATGCAACAAAGGTTTGCACCGGGCTATTCAGGTTTGAAAGTGCGCAGTTGCCGGCTGGCCGCCCGGAGCACTTCCACCCGTCTGCCTTCGCCAAGGCTACGGCAAGACAGGCCGCCGCCACGCCTGTTGCCCCAGGTAATCGGACGGCAGAATCCGGCCCGGCAGCAGCCCCGAATGCTTTCGGGGTTCGTCACCGCTTCCAGCCACGCCTCGCGCTCCGCCGCCGCCCAGCGCAACAACGCCTTCGCCGCCGCGTCGTTCCGCAGCGCGCCGGGAACATCGCTTGATATGGGCAGCCAGCGGTGTGAATATGGGCCGCCATATCATGAAGACGACGATTGAAATCGCTGACGATCTTTTCGAGCGTGCCCAACGGTTCGCGCGGCAGGAGAAGACCACATTTCGTTCATTGACCGAGCAAGGGTTGCGACTTGTGTTGAAAGAGAAGCAAGGCAAACCCATGAAGCTTCCGCCGCTGGTCACAGTTCCGGGCGGACTGACCGATGAATTCAAAAACGCTCCGTGGGAGAAGATTCGTGACGAGATATACAAAGGCCACGGCGCATGATCGCCGTTGACTCAAACCTCCTGATTTACGCGCACAAGGAAGGCAGCCTATTCCACACTGCGGCGGCGGAACTGGTTGATTCCTTACGTCATCAAAGGACGGCATGGGCCATTCCGTGGCCTTGTATCCACGAATTCATCGGCATCGTCACGCATCCCGGCATCTACAAACCGGCCTCCACCCTGTCCGAAGCGCTGAGTTTTCTGGACTCGTTGTTTGCCGCGCCGCACTTGCACCTGTTGTCCGAAAGCTCTGGCTACTTCGACCGACTGCGCGAGCTCGCCAGCGCCGCACGACTGAAGGGGCCGCGCATTCACGACGCCCGAATCGCCGCGCTGTGTCTGCATCACGGGGTCAGCGAACTGTGGTCGGCGGATCGTGATTTCTCCGCGTTTCCGCAACTGACCGCCCGCAATCCGCTGGTCAAAACTTGACTGGACCTTTGTAGTTTCATGCAAGTGTTCGTTGCATAGGCAACAAAGTTTTGCACAGGGCTATTCGGGTTTGAACGTGCGCAGTTGCCGGCTGGCGTCCCGGAGCACTTCCACCCGCCGCCGGCCTTAGCAGGCGGCCACCGTGCCGGTTGCCGCAAGTCATCGGACGGCAGAATCCGGCCCGGCAGCAGTGGATCGTGCGTCACCGCCTCCAGCCACGCCTCGCGATCCGTCGCCCAGCGCGGCAACGCTTTCGCAGCCGCGTTCGTTCCGGCTTGGGCGTTGCCGAGGGCGGGCAGCAGGCGCAGGCCGTCGGTCAGGGATTGGGCAATCGCCTGACCCGATAGAAGTCGTTGACCGCGCTGGCGCCGACAGTGAACGGTTCGCCCTGATTCACCTGGAGGCTGTCGATCTCCCATCCATTCGTAAACGGCCCTGTCGTGTTTGAGTCGCTGGCCGCCATGAACCGCACCTGGATTGCGTCACCAGTATTGAAGTTTCCGAGAACAGCCACGCTGGTGAGGAAACCATTGGTATATCCCGGTGACGTGCCGACCCAGCCCTGCTGGCCATCGAGCGCTGATCCCACGGTACCATTCACGGTACCATTGTAGCCGTTGCTGGTGAATGATGTGCCTGGCACCGCCACGAAAGCACCGCCATTCACACTCACACGCAACTGATTGCCATCCCAATTCCTTGAGTCCTGTTCGCGGCTCCAGCGATGGTTGAATGACAGAACCGCCTGGCCAGCGGCCGTAATCGTCAGCGGTGGGCTGTCCAGGAAAGAGGTATTGGGATGGCCGTTGTCCGGCAGCCCGTGCCCGTATTCCTGCCAGGTTCCCGCGCCTGAATTATAATTCCACGGTCCAGCGTAGGGTTGCGGCGTCGTCACGGTGAATCCGCCGTTGCCGGAGTTGAAGGTTTCCGTGAACAGACCCAAATCCATGCGATTCGTGGCGGTCGTGTCGGTGAAGGTCATGGGATTGAAGTTGGCGGTGTTGCTCCAAATGGGGGTCCAATTGCTCAACGTTGCGCTGCGTTCCACTGCGTAACGCAGGCCGAGGTTGGCCGAGTAAGAAAATGCGAACCGAGTGCCGGATCGTTGCACTGCGCTGAGCACGATCGGCACCGGGGTGACGTTCGTGACCGTAACCGTCGCCGATCTTTTCGTCGCCCCGCGATCATCCGTGGCCACGGCGAAGAGGGCATGCGGGCCCGCGGCGATGTTCGTCACGGCCAGATGGAACGGCGCGTTGCTGACGCTGCCGACCAGCGCTGCGTCGGAGAAGAAATCCACCCGCAATACCGTGCCGTCGCTGTCCGCGGCATTTGCCTGAATCGTTCCGCCGAAAGGCGCCGCGAGAATGGCGCTGTTAGTCGGGCTGATGATGCTGACCATTGGCTGAACGTTGACCGTATTGGTCGCTTCCACCGTGAGGGTCACGTCATTGCCATCGCCACCGATGTAGCTGAGGCGAAAAGGCATTCCCTTCAGGGTGGTGACAGTCCCTTCGGGTCCCAGGAATTCGTTTGCGACCAGACCTGGAGATGTCTTCTCGACGATGGTGTAAACCTGGCCCGCCTGCGGATTAAAACCAGCAGACGGAAAAAGGTAGCCACCGGACAGGTTCACGTCGCCAGGGGCAACAAGTCTGCCGTATTCGCCGACATTGGTCCCATTGAGATGAATCAACAGGGTCCGCCAACTCGCCGGAGAGGCGCCCGGACCACCGAAGTTTTTGATCGAAAGCGTTGAGTCGGGAGTGATGTAGCCGCATCCCGTTAGCTCTCCGACCACACCGTCACCGGTCAGAGTAGGGCAGCTGGCACTCTCCATCTCCCAGAGCATCGCAATGTTGACGTTCGGCTGTGAACCCTCCACACGGAGTGTGTTGCCGCTGCTGCCATGAATCTGTGCGGAAACAGCGTGGGGATTATCTCCATGGAGAGCCAGAGTGCCGTACTCCACGAAAAGGCTGCCTCCAGTGAATTGTCCCCTGATGACCAACTGCATCGAGTAAACGTAGAGACTGCTACCTCCAACATTTCCGATCACCGTCAACTCTCCAAGGTAGAAACCCCGGATTGACCAGACTCCCCAAGTGGGAGTTGCCGGTGTTCCAGTGAAGGTCAAGTCACAGGCAATCACGTTGGTCCCCCCGTTGTTGATGATACAATCCGCACGATTCGTCAGCGCAATCGGATTGCCGCGAATGGTGTGCCTGCTGGCTCCACTAAACGTGATTGAGCGGAAAATGCTGTCCGGTAAATCGTTGGTGCTCACCATGTCTCCAGGCGGCAAGCCACCTGGAAACACGAGGTCGTTGCCGTTGACGGGCACTCCGGCCGGAGACCAATTGGCCGGTGCGGACCAGTAGCCGGAAGGATCGGCGCCCGTCCATGTGTTTGTGGCTGCCCGGGCCGGCTTGAACGTTTGATTCGCTCCGGACCCCGCGCCAAAGGCATTGGTGGCCACCAGCCGATAGTGATAGTTCGTCCCGGTCGTCAGTCCGTTGAGCACGACGTTGAGGTTCGACACGCTCGAACCCTGTCCGACGTCCTGCGTGCCAATCAAATTCCCATAATTCGTGTCCGTTCCCCACTCAAACCACGCGGTCGTGGGCGAGCCGCGCGGATTGACCTGGCCGTTCAACCGCGCGCTGTTGGTGGTCAGTTGATCCGCGGCCAGAGTCGTGACGGCGGGTCGTTGATTGATCGTGCATTTGCCGGAAGCTCCAGCTTGATAGATCGCCAGGATCTCCTGTCCGCTCAACGCTCGCCCATACAACGACCATTCGTCGATTAAACCGTGGTAAGGGAAGTTATGGAATGTGCCGCCAGCATTTCCAATTCCCACCGCCGCTTCCAAGCTCGGGTTCGAGTCCAGATTCCTGAGCGGACGCAACGGCGTGTTTGTGTGGCTCACCACCGAACCGTTGACGTAGAGATCCAAATCCCCATTGGCGCCATTGAGCACGGCCGCCACATGCGTCCACACGCCGATGGGCAGAGTGTTCGGGTCTTCGATATCCGCAAAACTGTTGTCCTCAGCGACGATTCCCCAATGCAGATGGCCGGAGCTGGTCAGCCCCATGTAATAAGGATCCAATCCGCCCCAATCATCCCCGCGGATAAAGATGATCCCCGGTGCCCAGGACGCCGGTTGGAGCCATCCTTCAAAGGTTAGTGAGTTTGTCAGCTTGAACGCGTCTGAGTCCGGGATGCTCACCCGTGAGCGCACGCCATCGAAACTGAACGCCTGGCCGGTGCGGCCCGGGGCGAATGCGGTCCCAAAAAACAACTGGCCGTCATGCGCTCCCGTCGCGTCGTTCGCGTTACCTTCCGCGCGCCACCACGCCACCAATCCAGAAGGCACAGCAACGCAGTTATTGACACTCACTGTGATCGAGTTGGTCGCCCTGGCGTTTTGATTATCCGTCGCCACAGCCGAGAGCAGGTAGGTGCCGGGCCCAAGATTGTTCACGTTCGCGCTGTAAGGGCTGACCGTATCTGTGCCCAGGGAAGTCGAGTCGAGGAAGAATTGCACCTGGCTAACACTGCCGTCAGGATCCGAAGCGCTGACCTCAAGTGAGAAACTGGCTGGCGCGTTGAACACTGCGGTAGCAGGCGGGTTGGTGATGGTGACGGTGGGCAGCCTGTTCGATTCCACCGTGAGCGTGACGTCATTGCCATCACCACCGACATAGCTGAGGCGAAGAGCCTTTCCGTTCAAGATGGTGATAGACCCTTCGGGGCCGAAAATTGCGTTTGTGATCGCACCCGGAGATGTCTTCTCGACGATGGTGAAGACTTGCCCTCCCTGCGGATTAAAACCACCAGACGCACCAAGGCTGCCGTAGTTCAGGCTCACGTCTCCAGAGGCAACAAGTTTGCCGTATTCGCCGACATTGGTCCCATTGAGACGAATATCCAAGCCACCCCAACCGCCGTAGCGACCGAGGTTGTTGACCGAAAGCGTTGAGTCGAGAGTGATGTGACCGCATCCCGCTATGTTTGCGACCGCACCGCTGGCGCTCAGAGAAGCGCAGGCAGCACTCTCCATCTCCCAGAGCGTCGTAAGGTTGAGGTTCGGCTGAGAACCCTGGACAAGGATTATGCCGCCCACGTTCGTTACGGAAAGAGCGTGGGGGAAATCTCCATAGAAAGACTGAATGCCCCCGTAAGCATGAATGCTGCCTCCAGGGAATTGTCCCCGCATAACCAACCGCCCGCCGGCAACGTAGAGATTGCTGCCCCCGATGTTTCCGCTCAACGTCAACTCTCCAGGATAAAGAATGTTGATTCGGGGCCACTGGTAATACGGAGCTGACGGTGACGGTATTGCACTGAAAATCCAGTCACAGGCAATCTCATTGGTTCCGCTGTTGATTATGACACTTGTACCATTGGTCAGCGTCATCGAATTGCCACGAATGGTGTGGCCACCGGCCAAATTGATTGAGCGGAAGATGCGGTCGGTTAAATCGTTGGTGCTCACCTTGTCTCCGGGCGGCAAGCCACTTGGAAACACGAGGTCGTTGCCGTTGGTGGGCACGCCGGCCGGAGACCAATTGGCCGGTGCGGACCAGTAGCCGGAAGGATCGGCGCCCGTCCATGTAGTCGTCGCCGCCGCCGCCCGGGCGGGGACGATTGCGAGGCTCAAAACAACCAGTGCCATGAGATGCCGAATGTTCATAAGATGACGTGCTGAAGTTTCATCGAAGCCATTTCTGCCCCTTCAATCCGAGCGCGCGCGATAGAAGCGGTTCGAGTGATTGAGCCATTCTGCATCGACGAACTCGACGGAGGTTCCAGGCAGGGCGTTGGTCCAGATGGGTTGCCAGTCCGACAGATTGGTGCTGGCCTCGACCACGATGGTTTGATCGGTGAGGCGGGTGAGGGTGAAGCCGAAGCCGCCCGGTTTCATGCCCGCGCTGCCCGGGGCGATTTGCGGCGGGCACAGCATCACGGTGGGCAAGCCGCCGTAGTTTGTGCCCCAGCCAGTGGTCCCGCAGTAGTAATAAGCCTTCGCGCCCGCGCCGACGTTGGCGAACCAACGTCCGAGAGAATTAGTAGGGTAAGGAACAAGCACCGGCGCATGGCCCAGAAAGGTGAAGTTCGTCACCTTGGTGCAATTCATAAACGCCTCAAACCCGATTCTGCTGACGCTGTTGGGAATGGTCACGCGTGTCAGGCTGGTACAGCCGCCAAACGACGCATTCCCGATGCCGGTGACGCTACTGGGAATCGTCACGTTCGTCAGGCCGGTGCAGTTGGCAAACGCCGAAACCCCGGTGTTGGTGACGCTGTTGCCAATGGTCATGCTCGTCAGACTGGTGCAGAAGTAAAACGCCAAACTCCCGATGCTGGTGACGCTGTCGGGAATGACGTAACTGCCGCCGCGACCGGGAGGAAAAATAATCAAGGCCGTTTGTGCCTTGTTGAACAAGACCCCGTCCAGGCTGCAATAAGCCGGATTGGCGGCGGCCACTGAAAGGTTCGTCAGGCTCGTGCAGCGCAAAAACGCCCACTCCCCGATGCTGGTGACGCCGTTGCCAATGGTCGCGCTCGGCAGGCTGGTGCAGTCCCCAAACGCCCACTCCCCGATGCTGGTGACGCCGTTGCCGATGGTGACGTTGGTCAGGCTGGCGCAGAGGTAAAACGCATATCCCCCGATGCGGGTGACGCTGTTGGGAATGGTCATGCTCGTCAGGCCGGCGCAGCTTGAAAAGGCCCCGCGCCCGAGGCTGGTGACGCTCTCGGGGATGGTCACGCTGGTCAGGCTGGTGCAGCTATGAAACGCATAATTCCCGATGCTGATGACGCTGCCGGGAATCGTCACGTTGGTCAGGCTCGTGCAGCCCCAAAACACATAATACCCGATGCTGGTGACGCTGTTGGGAATGGTCACGTTCGTCAGGCTGGTGCAGTTGTAAAACGCCGAATCCTGGATGTGGGTGACGGGATAGCCGTTGTAGGTGGAGGCGATGACAACGGCACCGGTAGCGCCGGGGCTGCTCGCCACATAAGCCGTGCCGCCGGAAACCGCGTAGTTGACCTGCGCCGTGGCCGGCGCCGCCACCAGCAGGCAGACCAGGGCAAGAAGGCCTGGAGTTCGCGCCTTGAACCCGAGGCTCAAAACAACGAGGGCCATGAAATGCTGAATCTTCATAAGCGATGCTCCAATTCACATTGGGAATGGTGCCGCTCTTGAAGAGTCGCGCCGCGCAAAGCGGAATCAAGGCCAATAAATCGGACAAAATAGTACAGCATGGGCTGGTTTCGGCAATTCTGAAGTGGCCACTCTCCAGACTACTCACATCTTCAAGATGAACTTGCCCGAGATCGTGGACCTCGCGCTGCCGGCGGAAGGCGTCTTCCACAACCTCGTCTTCGTGAGGACCAAGAAGACCTGTCCGATGCAGGCTCGGCGGGAATGTCGAATGACGAACGCGGAATGCAGAATCAATATCAGAGCCTCGTTACCTCGGTTGCTACGCTGCGAAATCCTCTTTCGCCTCGGCGCCCACACCGGCCTGCAACGCGACAGCATGGTGGTGGGAATCGCCCGAGCGCGATGCAAACCGATCCCGTGCTCTCAACGCTGGACAAGGATCAAAGCAAGGAACTCTCGGCCGATGAGCTCGACGCGGCGCCAACGGCTCTCCTGAAACTGGACAAGAATTCGGACGGGAAGCTTTCGGAAGAGGAAGTCAGTCCCGCCGGACGCAGCGGCGGTCAAGGTGGGCGCCGTCGCGGCCCCGGCATCATGCGCATGATCAAGTCCCTTTCCGCATTGGATGCCGACGAGAGTGGCACGATTGAAGAGGCCGAGATCAAGAACGCGGCGGTGGCGCTACGAAAGCTGGATGAAAATCGTGACGGGAAATTGACGGATGGGGAAGCCGGCATGAGGTCGATGGGACCGCAAAACACTGGCGCTGCTTACTCCTCAGCCATCGCCATCGACTTTGGCGGCCAGCGCCAATACGTGCAGCTTCTGGCCATGACCGTCGCTGGGATTTCCGCGGCCGATGGCAAGTTGCTCTGGCGGTATGACAAGCCGGCCAACTCGATGCGGATCAATGTCTCCACGCCGATCTTTCACGACGGCCATGTGTTCGCCGCCACGGCTTATGGAGCGGGCGGTGGATCGGCTCGCTTGGCTAAGAAGGAAACGGGCGAGTTCACTGTGGAGGAGGTCTGGTTCTCGAAGTCGATGGAGAATCATCACGGCGGCGTGATTCTCCACGACGGCGCGTTGTTCGGTGCCAACGGCGGCAACGGTGGCGGCTATCTGGCTTGTCTCGATTTCAAGACGGGCGAGGTGCTGTGGAACGAGCGGGATTCGGACAAGCGCCGCGTGACCAAAGGCTCCGTCGCGTTTGCTGATGGAAGGATTTACTACCGCACCGAGGAAGGCCCGATTGTTCTGATTGAACCCAGCCGCAAGGAATTCGTGGAGCGCGGCCGGTTCAACCAGCCCGAACGCACGGACAAACCGGCTTGGGCGCATCCGGTGCTTGCGAACGGCAAGCTCTACATTCGGGATCAAGACACGCTGTTCTGTTACGACGTGAAGGCGCCGAATAAATAGCCGCTGGCGAGGCACCAACTTTGCGCCAACACCAACCCGCAACGCGACCGCATGGTGGCTGTCCGCAAGTAATCACCAAAGGCCCGTCCGACGTGCTCGACCATGCGACGAGCGAAATCGCCAGCGGTCGCAAACTCCGCATTGATGCGACGAAGATAATTCCGGGCGAACCCCGAACACTTTCGGGGCTGGTCACCACTTCTCAAGATGGATGTGGCGGTGAAGGCGGAGGTGGAAAATCAATTGTCGCAGCGCGTCAGCGACGTGCCTCGGCCCTGATAACAATGTGCGTGTGCGTGGCTGAAGAGATGGTGTTCACGAAAAACAGCGGCCCTCCGGATCGACCTCGAGGGCCAAGGCGGGTCTGGGCGTGGAGGCGCTTTTGCGTAGGAGTTAGCCATCAGGATCGCGGTCTTCCGGTACAATCACCGTTCGCGCTCGATCAGGCCGGGAACTTGGGCCGGGCGCAGCAACCCGGCTCCCGCACGCATCCGCAAAGCACGGTGGCGAGCAGTGCGCCGCCAATCGGAGCCACGAGATAAATCCAGAGCGCAGCCAGTTGGCCCGACCAGAGCGCCGGAGCCAGGGAGCGCGCCGGGTTCATGCTGGCACCACAAACCGGCCCGGCGAACAACGCCTCCAGCGCGATGATGCTGCCGACGGCGATGCCGGCGGTGACGCCTTTCTCCTTCGCGCCCGTCGAGACGGAGAGGATCACCAGCATGAGCAGTGCGGTCAGGATCAGTTCGAGCACGAATGATTGCAGCACGGAGCCTTGCGGCAGGGTCGCGCCGAGACTGGGGTGGGAGGGAAACAGGAGTTTTAACACGCCGCTCGCCAGCAATGCGCCGATCGTCTGCGCCCCAATGTAGGGCAGGACTTCCCGCCCCGGCATCCGGCCCGCCGCGAAGAAGCCCAGCGTGACGGCCGGATTCAAGTGCGCGCCCGAGACGTCGCCAAAGGTGTAAATCATGGCCAGAACGATGAGTCCAAAGGTGAGGGCGATGCCCAGGTGGGTAATGCGCCCGGAACTCAGATCGTTAATCACGATGGCCCCCGTGCCGGCGAAAATGAGGGCGAAAGTGCCGAGCAGTTCCGCAAAAAGTTTTTTCATATCAGCATGGAATCAGGCCGCATTTCTCTGCGCACCAGGTCTCGATACGCATCTTGATGGCATCTCGCACCTCGCGGGTGCCGGCCAGTTTTTCCTCTGGAGTGCCGGTGAAGGAGGAGGGATCGGGAAAGCCCCAGTGCAGCCGCTGCGCGCCACCGGGAAAAGTCGGGCAGCGTTCGGCGCTGGTCTCGTCGCAGACGGTGATGACGAATTGAAAAAGGTCACCTCGCCGGATGAATTCGGCGGTGGATTTGGTCGGGTTTCGCGCGATGTCGATCCCCAGTTCGGCCATGGCTTGTACGACGACGGGGTTCAACTTGCCCGGTTCGATCCCGGCGCTCTGGGCTTCGAAATTTTCCGGGCAGAGCGTGTTGACGAAAGCTTCCGCCATCTGGCTGCGGGCGCTATTGTGGATGCACACGAACAGAATGCGCTGTTTCATATGAGCAGAGTAGAAATCGAAAAGTATGCCGTCAACGCGGCAGTGCGCGAGTCAAAGCCATTGACCACGCCACTCAAGATCCGAGCGCGAGTCGAATCAATCTCCGTGGTCATCCCCACGTTAAACGAGGAGGCGGAGTTGCCGGAGACTGTCCGCCGGTTGCGGTCCGTGCCGGAAGTGCGCGAGATCATCGTGGCCGACGCCGGCAGCACGGATGCCACCCGGTCACGCGCGGCTGAACTGGGTTGCCGCGTCGTGGAGTCGCCGCGCGGTCGCGGCCGGCAGATGCGGCGCGGGGCCGTCCAGGCGGCCGGCGATGTGGTGTTGCTCCTCCACGCTGATACGTGGATGGAACCAGTCGCGGGGCGGGCCATCATTCAATCCCTCAACCACGGCGGAGCCGTGGGCGGCGGCTGCTGGAAGGTGTTTCGCGATCCGGCGTGGCTTATGCGCGGCTCGCGCTTCAAGTGCTGGCTGCGTTTTCGACTCTTTCGCCGGTTCATGGGCGACCAGGCCATGTTCGTCCGCCGGGACGCGCTGGAGATGATAGGTGGCGTTCCCGAGGTGCCGATCATGGAGGAACATGAACTGGGCCGCGCGCTGCGGGCCGTGGGGAAGTTGGTCCTGGCCCCGACCACCGTCAGCACTTCGGCCCGGCGTTTCCGCCAGCGCGGCGTAGGGAGAACCTATTTGCGGATGGGTCGCGTGACCCTGGCGTATTGGCATGGCACTCCGCTGGAGGAGTTGCAGCAGTTATACGAGCGATGAAGTCTTGGCCGGGCCTGAGCCCTTTGGCCCAGGCCCCGCTTGATACGCCCACTGCTTCCGGGTGCGCGCCGATTGAGTTGGGGATTTGTTTGGATTTCGGAGTTTGGATTTCGGAATTTAATCCCCGACACCATGAAAACACCGACCCGCTGCCAGGCCGTCTCCCGCCGCGACATGATCAAAGCCAGCGTGGCCACGGCCGCGTTCGCCTTCACGCAGTATCCGCTCTCGCTCTTCGGCGGGCCGGAGGTGGACGAGGGCGTGCTCATTCCGTTCCTCGACCCGCAGCCGAACGTGAAGCGGCAGACGAAGTGGTCCGATCTCACCAACTGGCGCACCAAGAGCGAGGATCTGTACGTGGTCACTCATTACAACGTGCCGGCGTTAAAGGCGGAGGCGCACACGCTGGAAATCTCCGGCCTCGTGCGCAAGGGTCGCACGCTCACGCTCGACGACATTAAGAAGCGCAAACGCAAAACCATCACCGCCACGCTGGAGTGCGGGGGCAACGGCAACAGTGCCGGCTTCATGGGCGCGATTGGCAACGTGCAATGGACCGGCACGCCGCTCGCCGACTTGCTCGATGAATGCGCGCCGCTCAAGCGCGGCATCGAGGTCGTGTTTTTCGGCGCGGACGAGAAGATGGAGAAGATTCGCGATAAGGATTACCTGCAAAACTTCGCCCGCAGCCTGCACATCAACGATGCGATGCGCGACGACGTGCTGCTCTGCTACGAGATGAACGGCGAACCGCTGACCAAGGAGCACGGCTTCCCGCTGCGCCTCGTGGTGCCCGGTTGGTTCGGCATCTCGTGGACGAAGTGGTTGCAGCGTATTGAGGTGCTCGATCGCCGTTACATGAGCAAATATATGGCGAGCGAGTATGTGACGCTGCAGGGCGAGGAGCGCGGCGACAAAACCATCTGGCGCCTGACCAGCGTGGGGCCGATGAACGTAAAGTCCGTCATCGCCCGCGCGGTGAAGTTGAAGGACGGCACCGTCCGCCTGGCCGGCGCGACGTGGGGCGACGGCACGCCGATCAAAACCGTGGAAGTGAAGATTGACGACGGCCCGTGGCAACCGGCGCAAATCGATAGCACACCCACCGACAAATACACCTGGCGCTTTTTCAGCTACGACTGGAAGGCTCCGGCGGCGGGCGAGCACCGCATCGTCTCCCGGGCCACGGACGAGGAAGACCGCGTGCAGCCCGAGGCTGAACTCGATCCAAAAGACCGCCGCAAGTGGAAGAAGACCAACTGGGACTGGAACGAGCAGTGGCCGTGGAAGATCAAAATCGAGGGCTGAGCCAGGTGCGAGTGAAGGTGGCGACCACGGAGTGTGCCCGTCCCGGACCCGAGACAAGATTCTTTTCAATAGTGGGAAACTTTTTCGGGTTTTTCCTTCTGTAATCACTGGGGCCAAAGGCGAGGCCCGTCAGGCGGTGCCCCGGCTGTGGCGCTGGTGACGGGTTGAGTCGGGTTTTCTGGAACGGGTTTCCTGGCCGTGTTTTGGGCCTAGCCACCCAGGGCGAAATAGTTCTGACACCTCGGCCGGGTTTTGCCCAAGGAGGTGGGTGGAGGCTGGTGGTGCCTGACTCGTGCAATTTAATTCGGAATCATTATGAAGACTCGAATCAACAACCTTCGGCCGGCGCTGCGCTATTTCCTCCTGCTCGTCCTGCTGGCGTGGTGGAGCGGTGGCGCATTCCATCCGCTGCACGCTGCGGTGGTGGTCAACGACAACGACGGCTATTTCCAGGATGATTACGGGAACAACCTGGGCGTCTTCTCCGCCAGTTCGGTGCGGGTGGCCGGGGGCGCGGTCTCGCTCATCGCGCCGAACGTCACGGGCCATTTCACCACGGTCGAGATCGTGCCGACGAGCTTTGACCGGTGGAAAGATTTGACCGTGACGCCGGGCAGTCTCTTCGCGGCGGGCGACCTGATGGTGCGGGTGCTCGACGAGGAGGGCGTGAATGAGTTGATCGCGCTGCAACCGGTGAACGGCCCGATCAGTCTGGCCAGCCTGAACTCGCCGCTGGTGCCGGGCATCCGCGTGCAGGTATTTTTCAGCAAACCGCCCACGTCGCCAGTGGCCCCGACGGTGAACAATTTGGAAGTGACGTGGAATCCGGTGTCGCAGTTGCTGCTCGGCCAGCAGGGTCCGGCCGTGGTGCAGGCGGGCGGGAATATCGTCTATCGCGTGCAATATGCGGTGAACTATGTGCGCGCCCAGAAGCTCGTGGTTTATGACACCCTGCCGCATGGCGCGAACTCGTCGCTGGTGTATCCGACGGAGATCAACCCCACGCCCTACCCGGGGCAGAGTGACAACGTCACTTTCCTCGCCGCCACCAGGGGCGGCGTGTTCCACGCGGGTCCGGCCCCGCTCGACGTGGATGGGGTGATCATTCCGACCAACAGCGTTTATTGGAAGCTGGGCGATGTGGACGAAGGCACCACGGAGTTGCTGAGCTTCACCGTGCGGACCAGGAACGGCACGCTGAACGGAACCACCCTGACCAATCACGCCTACGGGGACGCCGCCAACGCCGGACTGACGCAGTCGCCCCGGGTGGTCACGACCATTGGCAGTGCGCCGGGGCCGTCGCTGCTCAAGGAAGGCGGCGCGGGAATTTACAAAATCGGTGGCGTGTGGCAGACCATTGCCGGCACGGTGAACAGCTTTGGCCCCAACTATCCTTATCACGGCATCCATGCGCGGAACATCGGCAACGAAACGATGTACAACTCGGTGGTGTACGATGACGTGACCGACCTGTTGAACATGATCGACGAACAGGGAACGCCCGGTCTGCCGGCGGACGACTTCTTTGCCGTCTCCGCAGGGGGTAGCTTCGTTTCCAACTTCACTCCGTCGGGGGGCGGCGGGTCGTTTCCGGCCATTGTCTGGAATGTCGGCACGATGCAGCCGGGGGCGGATCTCTACTTCTCGTTCTCGGTTCGATTGCTGGAGACTCCGCCGGAGCCGCAGTATGTCAACCAGGCCTGCCTGACCTCGGACCAGACTGCTCCGATGTGCAGTCAGATCACGGTCAAGATCGGGCTGGATGAAACGCCAGCCCCGCCGCCCCCCGCTGGCTCGCCCCCCTCGTTTAGAAAGACCGGACCCGAAACTGTGCGCCACGGGGGCAGCGCGGTCTTCGCCTTGTCGGGGCACAACAGTTCACTGGTGAAACTCAACGAGCTGGTTTTCGTGGACCGTGTGCCGACGAACACGACGTTTCGCAGCGCGTGGATTGACAACCCCAACCTGATCGCCAGCGGGGCGGTGATCTTTTACTCAACCTCCGTGATCCTGCCGGAGGATTGGAGCAACCCGCCGCCGACGGACTACACCCAAGCGCCTGCCGATCTGGACGTGAGTCCACACAACCACTGGAAGCGTTATGATTTGAATCCGCCGGTAAATCCAAGCGACGTGACCTGGGTGGCGTTTTACCTCCCGCAATTGGACTCGGCCCACCTGCCTACACAGGGCACGCCGGCGCTGGCCAATCCTCCGACACCGATCACCGGCGCGGCGGGCTATTATGAAGTGACGGTGTTCAGTCCGGCGAATCCGTGTTCCGATGACGTGGTGTTCAACCGGGGCCTGTTTGAGGTGAACGAGATGACGGCGCTCAACGGCGTGACCAATCTGATCGAGGGAGGCCCGTTGCGTTCTGCGAATGACTGGACGGTGCAGGTGGTGGGGACGCGGCCTCAGTTAAGTGTGAATTCCGCCATCTCGCCGGGCGAGGTGGTGCTGCCAGGCCACTCGACCTACTCGTTGTCGGTGATCAATGGCGGCCCGGACTACTTTCACCCCCTGGACGCGCTGGCCAACGTGGAGGCGGTCGTCCAGTTGAGCCAAATCTTGATCAACGGCGTGTTGCAATATCCCTCCGTGCAGGGCTTCTCGCCCGCGGGAAGCTATGACCAGCTCCATGGTCGGTTCGTTTTCGCGCTCGGCCTGATGGCTCCTGGCACCTCGCGCTCCATTCAAGTGCAGTTGGATTTACCCGCGGGGATTCTGGACGAGACGGAGTACACCGTCGGTGCCACGGTCACGGGCCAGGGTGCGCGGTGCGGCCCCGTGAGCGCCTCCACGGGCGCGCGCGGAAAGGTGCAGTCCAGCCCCAAGCTGCGGGTGTTCAAGCGCGACGTGGTGGACCTGATCACCAGCGGTGCCGAATACGATTATGAGTTGGAATACATCAACCTCGGCACTGCCCCCAGCACCAAGACGTGGGTGGTGGACCGCGTGCCCAAGAAGACCGTGTTTGTCCAGGCCACGGGCAACCCGACCATCACCGCCGTCTGGTTCTCTTGCGTTGATAACCTGCCGCCGCAGGCGTTGACGCCTTTCACCCCGATCGACGGCAGCACCATCGCCGCCTTTTTCTCACCCGGCGATTTCCACGACAACGGCACGCCCCTCGACCAAACGGACGATTACTGGACCAGTTCGTGCGGGCTCGCTGGCGAGCAGACCTACTGGATCGCCTGGGAAGTGGATGAGCCGGCGTTGAATCCGCCGCAGCTTGCGCTCAACACGCCGCGCACCGTCGGCTTCACCGCGCGCAACGACCACGACGCCCAGGGCGCGGGCACCGCCGGCTCGCCCGAAGGTTCGTTGTTGTTCAACACCGTCGGCATTTTCTCCGGCGAACTTGTCCAGGCCATCGGCAACCAGGTCATCACCACGATCAAGAATCAGCCCTCCATCATTGTGCAGAAGAGCGGCCCCTCCGTGATGGAGGCCGGGGTGTCGTTCGACTGGGTGGTGAGCTACTACAACAACTCGCAGACTCCGGCCCAGAGTGTGATCATCACCGACACGCTGCCGCCGGGCATCACCTTCCTCAGCGCCACGCACGCTTGGAACGCCGTGGTCACTGGCGCGCCGCCGGACGACAACGGCCTGGTCGTCCCCACCAGTGCGGTCGTGAACCCGGATGGCTCCACCACGGTGACTTTCGTCATCGCCGGGGCGGTCGCGTATCGCGGCAACGGCGTCCCGCTCGCCAGCCTCGAAGGCGGTAAACTCACCCTGAAGGTGAAGTCCGATCCCGCCACTGCCTCCGGCACTCAGCGCATCAACCTGGCCTGTGGCACCGCCGACACGACCGGCGACTCGACCACCAGTTGCGATGATCATCAGGTGACCATTTTCCGTCCCGACCTCGAACTGTTGAAATATGCCGCTCCGGCCACCGTGCCGGCCGGCGGCACCGTGACCTACCAGTTGGTCATCGCCAACCGCGGCCCGATCAACGCCCGCGGAGTGGCCCTCGTGGATCAGTTGCCGGCGGACGTAAGCTACGTGCCCGGTTCCCTCGTGGTGCTCACGCCCGGCTACACGCTCGCCGCCCCGGCCAGCAGCGGGCAGACGCTCACCTGGAGCACGACCAATGGAAACGCGCTGACCCGCACCGGATTGCCGGCGGGCGAAGTGCCCGGCGCTTCCGGCAACATCCTCATCCAGTTCAATGTGGAGGTTGGCGCGACTGTGCCGGGCTGCACCACGCTCAATAACTGCGCGCACGTTTCCACCCTCTCCGTCGAGGAAGGTGCGTATGCGAATGCCTTCTGCGCCGCCGTCACCGTGCCGCCGCCGGAACTGGCCGTCGCCAAATCCGGACCGCTCCTCGCGCGGCCCGGCAACCGCGTCTCCTGGGATCTCTCGTGGGTCAACCAGAGTCTTCAAGCGGCGACGGGCGTCTATCTGGTGGATACGCTGCCGAACAGCAACCTCGACGCGAATAGCGACGTGACCTTTGTGGGCGTGAACGCCCCGGGTGTGGCGGTTTACTACCATGCCGGATCGCTCATCGCGGCGGCTCCGTTTAATCCGCTTGATCCGCTCTGCTGTGGCTGGTCCGCCATGCAGACCACGCCGGTCAACCGCATCGCCTTGCTTGTGGGCGCGCTGGCCGGGAACACCGGTCCGTTCTTCGCGCAGGTCAGCGTCGATCTCATTGATCCTATTACCGACATCCTCCCGACGGCCGGCAGCTCCTTCACCAACACCGTGGTCATCGCCCAGGCCCTGCCGCTCTGTGAAGACACCGCTGACAACACCGCCACCGCCGTCGTGCGCACGCCCGCGCTCGATCTGGCCCTGACCAAGACCGGTTCGGTGGAAGGCACCCTCCCCGGCCTCGCGCCGGGCCAGCCGCTCACTTACACCCTGGCGTTTGAAAACCTCGGCACCGTCAACGCCCACGGCGTGCGCATCACCGACACCATTCCGACCACGCTCGTCATGGGCAGTCCGCTCGACAACTTCACCGTCGTCGCGCTCGCGGAGGCCGGTGGCAACGCGGTTCGCCCGGTGGATGCGGGCGGCCTTCCCATCGTCGGGGCCGTGCCGGTGACGCGCGTGATCAGCGGTTCCCTCGTCACCTGGTATCTGGGCACGACCGCGCCGGGTGACGCGCTCTACTACAAAAAAGTTGGACTCCCGCCGGGCAGCAAAGGCTCCTTCCAACTGCACACGACCGTGGCCGAGGCCGTGGCTGACAACACCCCGGTGTGCAATCCCGCCACCGTGTTCGCGGACGTCGTGGCGGAAGATGGCGGCGTCACGGAGGAGGTGCTCGACAACAACACCAGCCAGAGCTGCGTCACCGTGCGCCGGGCCGACGTGGCGGTGCGCAAGCACGGTGTGGAAGTGGGCTCGGGCGATCCGGCCTTCGCCGAGCGGGGCGCGCTGATTCATTACACCATCGAATACAACAACCTCGGCAGCTTCACCGCGCACGATGTGGTCATTGATGAAATCGTGCCGAACGGCACGACGCTGGTGGGCGTGAACCCGCCGCCCGGTTCCACCGTGACCTATTCACCGAACGAATTTGGCGCGACCAGCTTCTCCGTCCGCTTCGACACGCTGACCGCTCCGGCCAACTCGGTGCGCAGCGCGGTCGGTTCGTCGGGCGGTGATCACACTCCGCCCACGCTCGATTCCGTGGCCGTCGATTGCCTGAACAACCGGCTGACCCTCACCTTCAGCGAGCGCATGGACCTCGGTCGTGCCACCAGCCTGTCGAGCTACCGCATCACGCCTGGTGTGACGCTTCAGGGGCTGGAACTTTCGGCGGATGGCCGGATGGTCTTCCTCACCACCAGCCCCATGCTCGCCAGCAACAACTACGTGCTGACCGTGAGCAATGTCACCGACCTGGCCGGCAACTTTATGTCGAGCAACGCCTTCGTGACGGTGCGCTGCCCCACGGCGCCGGTGATTGTCACGCCACCGTCGAACCGGACGGTGGAGGAGGGGCACTCGGCCACGTTCACCGTCGTGGCCACGGGCGGCGGGACGCTGTTTTACCAGTGGCAGAACGGCTCGAATAATATTCCGGGAGCGACCAACGTGACGTTCACTTTGAACCCGGTGTCACTGGCCGATAATGGCAACACTTACAGTGTGGTGGTTGCCAACGCGCTGGGGTCGGCGAGCGCCAGCGCGAGCTTGACGGTAATTCCGGACACCACCGGCCCCGTGCTCCTCAGCGCCGTGCTGGATCCCACACGCACCACCATTTGGCTCACCTGGAACGAACTCATGAGTCCTGGTGCCGCGTTGGAGACGGGCAATTACTTTGTCGGAGGAGCGTTTGCTGGGGCGCAGGTCGCTTCCGTCGATTACCTCGGCTCGAACGTGCTGTTGCACCTTGTCCAGCCAGCGGGATTCCCGTCGTTCGGCGGCAGCTTTGTGGAAGCGATGTTCCAGAGCGATCTGGCCGGGAACGTCGTTTCTGTTTCATCGGTGGTTGCGTTCGACAATTTGCCGGTCCTCCAGCCGCATGGCACGAATTGCTGCGCCTCCTGCACGGCGTCCGAGATGGTGACCAACACGATTGTGGTGACCAATGGAGACAACTTCCTCGTGGCTCCCGCATGTGGTGGAGGGAGCAACCATATGCTCAGCACGCTCCTGCCGGGAGTGCCTGAGGATTCATACGTGCTGAAGTGGAATGATGTGTTCCAGGTTTTCAGTGATCCTGCCTACTTTATTGGTGGCGAGTGGTCCCCCGACTTCCTCCTCGTTCCGGGGGAGGCCTTCGTCCTCCATCTGGAGCCGGGCTCTCCTCCCCATCTCACCTTCATCGGCTGCCCGTCAGCGTGCCCGCTGCCTTGTCAGCCGCCGCTTGGTGCCTTCACCTTCGTGGGCAAAATCGGCTCAGATCCGTTGACTTACTCGAACTTCTTCAGTTGCGCGCCGGTCTGCGGCACCCAATTAAACATATGGAATGCCGCTGGCCAAACTTTTGATGTGTTCAACTTCCTGAACGGGGCGTGGAGTCCGTACGAGCCGGTGGTGCCGAACGGTGTCGCGGCCTTGGTCGCGGTTTTCCCGACGACCAATTGTCCCCCGCTGCCGCCGGTCAGCGACTGCTTGCCCTTGAACACGAATGGCGTCTATGAGGCTGTGGCGGCCGCGAACCCCCACCTCTTCCTCGGCTGGAAGACGCTGTTCGTGGAGAACACCATTCCCGCCGGCGAGCACATCACTTATAGCGTCGGACGGCTGGAGTTCGGGATTCCCGTTTATGACCTCGGCCCGCTCTACACTTCAGTGAGCATCGGGTTGGACGGGTTGGACCTTTCGGGCATCAACCCGGCCTACACCAACCTGGTCATCCGCGCCGAGCCTTCGAGCGGGAACGGCACCAACAGCCCGTGCTTCAAGTCCTGGCTGATGACTTACGACTCGTTGAACTGGCCGTCCTTCGACTTCACCGTGCGGGTGAACGACGATTCCTGCGGCGGCCCAATGCCGATCAACAACGTGGTCTCGATCAGCACGACCACACCCGAGATCAGCCTGGCCAATAACAGCGCCAGCTATTCGATGAACACGCGCCTCACTGAGTTGGGCGTGCAACTGAGCGTGAACAAGGCGGCAGCCCTCACGGGTGAGACCTTGACCTACCAACTCGGTTGGAACGCGGACGGCCCACAGCCCGCGACCCGCGCTTACCTGCAAGTGGTGCTGGCCGATGGCAATGGCAACGGAGTCGCCGACGTGACCTTCACTTCGTTCATCGCCGTGCCGGCCGTAACCGCGTATTACCACCCCGCCTCCACGCTCACGCCGCCTTTGTTCGACCCGAACAACGCGACGGCGAACGGCTGGATCCCGTGGACCGTTCCCACGGCGACCGCGAACCACATCGTCTTCGCGCTTGGCGATCTCGCGCCGAACAGTGCCGGGAACATCAGTTTCGCGGCCGTCATTGCACCCACCGCAGCGGGCCGGACTTTGATTAGCAGCGTGACCGGCCACACCGCGCGCCGCGAGACCGATTGCGACAACACCGGTTCGGCCCTGACCTTCGTGGGCCGGCTGTCCAACGTCTTTGTGCAGCAGACCGGCCCCGGCTGCGTGCATCCGGGCGATCTGATTACTTTCACCCTCCGCTACGGCAACAACGGCAACAGCAACGCCGCCGACGTGGTGCTGAACGACTTGCTGCCGGCGGGTCTGACCTTCGACTCCGCCGTGCCCGCGCCGACCAGCGTGGCCGGCCAGACCGTGAGTTGGAACAACCTCGGTGCGACGCCCGGCACGCTGGTTGTGAACGAGACCGGAGTCATCACCTTGAGGGCGCGGCTGGCCAATGACTGCGCGCTGGTCGATCAGATCCTGGCCAACGTGGCGACTATCGCTACCAGCACCGCCGAGGTGAACCTGGCCGACAATCGCGCCCAGGCCATGCTCGATTGCATCACGGCGGACGTGGTGAGCCTGAACGGGTTCGTTTACCACGACCGTGACAACGACGGGTTGCGCGAACTGGGTGCGGGCGAACTCGGGATTCCCAACGTGACCGTCACACTGACCGGCACCGACTGGTGTGGCGTGCCGGTGACGCCACAGAACACGCTCACCGATCAGGACGGCCAGTACAGTTTTGTGGGGTTAAACCCAGGTACCTACACGTTGACGGAGACGCAGCCGGGCACCTGGGCCACGGTCAGTGATACGCGCGGCACGGTGGATGGAACGCTGCGCGGGAATAACACGGACCAGCTCGACAACGTGATCGGAAGCATCACCCTCAATGGCGGCGACAACGGCGTGGAATACAATTTCGGCGAGAACTACCTGAGCCTCGGCAACCTCGTCTGGCAGGATGACAACAACAACGGCCAGCGCGAGGGCGGCGAGTCGGGCCTGGATGGCGTGGCCGTGCAACTGTGGTCGCCGGGCGCGAACACCGTGATCGGTGGCGGCGATGATCAACTACTGAACAGCGCCGCCACGGCGAACGGCGGGCGCTACCACTTCACGCGCCTGCTACCGGGCAATTATTACGTGGTGATTCCTGGGTTGAACTTCACTTCGGGCGGACGCCTCGAAACGCTGCCCGTGAGTTCGACCCCGACGATCACCACGGATACCGGTGCTATTGGCCCGGATAATCGCGACATGGGCCGGCAGTCCGGCGGCGCAGGCACCCAGACTGTCAGCCCGGTGGTGAATCTGGCGCTCGGCCTGGAAGCTCCCGCAGCCGTGGACGGCGACGACTTCAACGGAATGCTGACGCTCGACTTCGGTTTCCGTCCGGCCAGCTCGAACGCCGTGGCCTGCTGCGGTGTCACGCAGGGCTTCTACGGGAACACCAAAGGCAAGTTCAACGGCGTGACCTCGACGCGCATCGTGAGCAATCTGCTCGCGCAGGGCACGCTGGTCGTGGGCCAGATCGGGGCGCGCTCGTTGAGCATTCAGCCGGGCGACTTCAATCTGCTCCAGAAACGCCTGCCGGCCGGCGACACTCCGGCCACGCTCCCGAACAGCGGCGCGCAAACCCTGGCGACCGCCGTGCTGCCGCTCGACTCGAAGGGCAAGTTCAAGAATGTGCTGCTCGGCCAGACCATCACGCTCTCGCTGAATGGACGGCTGAATCCGGCGCTGCGGGCCTTCCGCCCGACGGCGAGTTTCTGCACCCAGGGCACGTTGCCCGGTCCGGACAACCTGCGCGGCACGGCGGATGACGTGCTGCTGGTGGGCGACCGCCAGAATTTCCAGGTGCCCGCCTCCGTGCTTGTGGCGCTGACCAATGCCGCGCTCGGGATCAACGATTCGACTGTGCAGGGTCTGCTGGCCCTGGCCAATCGCGGCCTGGCCGGCCTGACCACGGGCGGTGCGAGCCTGTCGGACATCAACGCCGCCGTGGACGCCATGAACCGTGGCTTCGACGAGTGTCGCGTGCTGGTGGACTGCGCCAGCGGGGCGATTCTCTACGAAAGTAATGACAACCTCGGAGGCCAGGCGGCTCCCGCGCTGTTTGATGGCGGAGAATCGGAATCGAGCGGCGCGGCCAGCCTGAATGACTGGATCAAGGCCGACGCCGGCACCGATCTGAACTTCCGGATCCGGGCCTCGAACCTTGAGGCGACGAAGCTCGCCGGCGAACCGGATCACGCGGGCAACATCGGCGGCAAGTCCGTCTGGTGGGAATGGCGCGCGACCCGTTCGGGAACGGTGAGCCTCCGCACGGCGAGCAGCGGCTTCGACACCCTGCTGGCCGTCTATACTGGAACCACGCTGGAGAATCTGATCCTCGTGGCGGACAATGACGACGCGAGCGACCTGGTCTCGTCCGAAGTGATGTTCCTCGCCGAAGCGGGCGTGAATTACCAAATCGTGGTGGACGGATTCGACGGGGCGTCCGGCAACATCGTGCTCACCCTCATCTCGGAACGTCCCCAGTTGCGCTGGCCCGTGGTGACGACGGGTGATGCGGTGGAACTCGCCATTGATGGTGAGATCGGCCGCACCTACTCCGTGGAGGTTTCCTCGGACCTGAATGGCTGGGCCACGGTGGCCGAGGTCACGAACACGGATGGCGTGCTGCGCTTCACCGACCCCGGAGCCGGAACTGGCCAGCGCTTTTACCGGGTGCAACTGAACTTCTGATCGCGCGGGAGGACGCTCGCGCGCGTTCCGGGGAGACGCTCCTTGCGCGCGGTCAACAATCCGCGATCCCGGGCGCGCGCCGCGGACGAAGAAAGCCGCGTGCCACCGGAGCCGGAGCCGGAGCCGGAGCCGGAGGATCGCCGCAAGTGGAAGAAGACCAACTGGGATGGGAACGAGCAGTGGCCGTGGAAGATCAAGATTGAGGCCTGAGTTCCCGGAGGACGGCGGAACTGACCATTGGCAGTTCCGCGCGGCGATTTGTCGGGTTCAATTGCGAGGGCGCTCCAGATCGGATGGAAGGAACGGTTCCTGTTCCGAGGTCGCAATGAAAGAGACTCTGGCGGAAGGTTTGATCGGACTATTCCTTGGCCCCGGCCCGTTTGAGCAGTGCCGCCACCGCGTCATATTTCTGCCCGTGACTCAACGCCGTCAGGCCACCGGTCGTTTTGGCGTTGGGGTCGGCGCCCTTTTCCAGCAGATACTTGATCACTTCCTGATGCCCTTTGCTCGCCGCCATCATCAGGGCCGTCGCCTTTTTGGCGTCCCCGGCGTTAACTTCCGCGCCTTTCTCCAACAGGTGTTTGACCAGTTCCAGATGGCCGCTTAACGACGCCGTCATCAAGGGGGTCAGTTCCGAGAAGTCGCCCATTCTCAGTTGCCTGGTGCTCCTAACTTCAACTTCAGCCCCTTTTTTCATTAGCGCCCGGGCCACCTCCAAGTGCCCGGTCTGGGCCGCCACGAACAACGCGGTCTGGCCGTAGGCGTTCCTAGCATTGACCTTGGCGCCTTTCTCCAACAACTGCTCGACGATTTCCACATGACCTTGGATCGCGGCCATCATCAAGGCGTTCATTCCGGTAACGACCGTGGCATTGGGGTCAGCGCCTTTCTCCAGGAGTAGTCCGACTACTTTGAGATGCCCCTTTTCGGCCGCGGTCATCAAGACGGTGTAGCCCTCGGCGCTCGTGGCCTCATTGACCTCGGCCCCTTGTTTGACGGCCAGTTGGGCCGCTGCCAGATCGCCGCTCTGGGCGGCTTTGATCAACTGATCATTAGGGTCGGCCTCTCCACTATTGCTCGAGGCGGTCGCCTGTTCGAGCAACTGCACGACGGCGGCATTGTTCCGCTTTTTGGCCAAAGTGAGGGCCGTGGTGCCATCGGGCATTTTCGCGTTCACCTTGGCTCCTTTCTCCAAGAGGAGCTTGACCATGTCCGTCTGACCAGGTGGGGCTGCGGACACCGCCGCGATTAACGCACCGGCACCATGAGTACTCAGGGCATTCACCTTGGCTCCCTTCTCCAATAGAAGTTTGGCCACGGGAAGATGACCTTTGGCCGCAGCCTGCATCAAGGCCGTGCCGCCAAAAGCGCTCTTGGCATTGACGTCGGCACCTTTCTCCACCAAGTGCCTGACCACCTCCAGATGGCCGTTGTCCGTTGCCATCAACAGGGCTGTCCCATCCAGCGCGTCGCTCGCCCAGGACCAGGAACTCCTGGCATCGACCCTGGCCCCCTTGGCCAACAGGAGCTTGACCACCTCCAGGTGACCTTTTTGGGCAGCGTTCATCAACGCAGTCACACGGAGGGCGTTGGTGGCATTGACGTCGGCGCCCTTTTCCAAAAGCGGCTCGACCACTCGCAACTGGCCTTGGGCTGCCGCAATGAGCAAGGCGGTTTCACCGTTGGCCGCGCTCCCGCAACAATTGTTCCTCGCGTGAATGTCCGCGCCTTTCTGAAGCAGGAGCTTGATCACGTCGGGATGGCTGTTCTTTGCCGCCTGCATCAGGGCGGTCCAGCCGTCGCGGTCCTTGGTGTTGATATCCGCGCCCTCCGCCAGCGCCGCTTGCACGGCCGCGAGATCACCTTGTCTCGCCGCTTTGAGCAACGACGGAGCCAGATCGGCCCCTTTGACTCCAACCAAAGCGAGGAGGCCAACCAGAATCGACAGGAGTGCCTTCCCGCGGTGGTTCACGCGACCCCCGGCGGGATCGGCGTCACGGGGCATCAGGGAACGGCTGGCTTCCAGACTTCTGGCATGTAATGGGCGCGACATAGTGTGTCCTTTGGGATTGATTTGCTTCGCCTGGATTCAATTGCGGGCCAGAATGGTTGTCAATTAGGGCGTTGATCATTTCTGATTCCTTACTTTCACACCGTCCGTTTGGTCGGTCATCCGACAAACGGACTTCAGCACTTTGTCAAAGCCTCGCCCCTGGGCATGGTTTCGGAGTTGCGAACCCGGAAGGAAAAACCACAATCATGGCATGACAGCCCAATACCTGCTTCCCGTGTTTTCATTGCTCGCCGCCAATGCGATGGCCGCCCACTGGCCCGGCTTCCGTCATGACGGCTCCGGCATCGCCGCCGAGAAGACCGCGCCGGTGAAATGGAGCGCGACCGAAAACATCCGCTGGCGCTCGCCTCTGCCGGGCAAAGGCAATTCCTCACCCATCGTCTGGGGGAACAAGGTGTTGGTCGCGCAGAGCGACGGGGATCGGCGCGCGGTGATGTGTTTCGACCGCGCGAATGGAAAAGTACTCTGGCAGCAGGGCGTGGCCTACGCGGAGAAGGAGGAGACCCACGAGACCAATCCCTATGCCTCCGCCACGCCGGTGACGGATGGCACGCACGTCATTGCCTGGTTTGGTTCGGCGGGCGTGGTTTGCCTCGACCTCGATGGCAAGGAGCTTTGGCGGCGCGACCTTGGGAAGCAGAAGCACCAATGGGGCTACGGCAGTTCGCCGATTCTGCATGGCGACTTGTGCATTCTCTATTTCGGTCCCGGCCCGCGCAGCTTCCTCACGGCGCTGAACAAGAACACGGGCAAAACCGTATGGCAGGTGGAAGCGCCGGAGAAGCATCCGGCGGAACGCTTCGATGGTTTTGCGGGCAAGGGCGATGGCGTGATGGGTTCATGGAGCACGCCGCTGATCGTGAAGACGCCGCCGCGCGAGGAAGTCGTGATGACCTTCGCCAACGAGATGAAAGGCTTTGATCCAAAGACGGGCAAAGAGTTGTGGAAGACGGACGGATTGAATCCACTGCTCTACACGTCGCCGCTGGCGGGCGAAGGCTACGTGGTGGGCTTGGGCGGCTATTTCGGCGGCAGCGTGGCGGTGAAGTTGGGCGGCAACGGGGACTTGTCCGCACAGAAGGTCTGGTCGGTGAAGCGCGAGAAGCGGCATCTGCTCAGTTCCGGCGTGATCAAGAACGGCCACATTTTCATCAGCAACACTATCGGCGTGAGCGAGTGCCGTGAACTGGCGACGGGCAAGCAGATTTGGGAGGAGCGGCTCAAGGCCACGGCGGCGAATGGCGAGACGTGGGGTTCGATGATTCTCGTGGGCGACAAACTCTACGTCGTGAACCAGTCCGGCGACACGTTCGTGCTGCGCGCGAATCCAAGGCAGTTCGAGTTGCTCGCCACCAATCCGCTCAAGGAGCCGTGCAACACCACGCCAGCCGTTTCCGATGGCGAACTGTTCATCCGCACGCACCAGGCTCTCTGGTGCATCAGCGAGAAGAAGTAGGGCGACACCTGGGACAGGAAGCCAGCGCGAGAAAAAGATTTCGACTTTGTTGTTAGAAAATCCCCCAGCTGTTTCGGGCCAGCTCCAGTTCGTAATAACATTGTTTAGTTTGCCACCTGGCTGCGACCACCTCCAGGCAGACTGCCTCGGTCAAAAGGGGTTTTCCAAACATCGTGCGCAACAACTCCAGCCGCCCAATACGGGCGAGGGTGATGAGTGGTGAGGTATCCGCCACGACGATCATGCGCTGCGCTAGGCTGCCCGTGTTTCCCGGTCATCCCGCGCGTCGGCCGCGTCGTAGGGCGGGCCCAGATGGCGCGTTCCCAAGTGCATCTGGAATTCAGCCAGCGGCAGAGCGGCCAGTTCGGCGGCTTGGCCCGCGCAGGGCGGTGGGCGACGAAGAGCGCGAGCGTCAGTTCCAGCTTCGCAGCGGCGACCTTCATGCGCGCTGATTCCAGGATGCCACGGGATATTTCGAAACTCAGGGTCGCAGTCAGGCTCAGCCCCTACATCATGCGCCGGCCATACCCAGAAGCAAAAGTCACCGCAGCTTTCTGGAGCACCGGGCTTTTGAGCATGTCCTCAGCATTCATTCACTCTCTTGGGACAAGACGAATGGAATCGGAACTCTCCACCAGACGACAGCGAGGTTTATGCAAGTCTGGGTTGTTTCCAGATTGGATCAGCCCCGACTGCCGCCGTTGCCTGGCTTTCTTTGGGCCCTGCGGCCGGTCGGTTGCTGATGTGAGGATGGGATCGGTCTTCGCTGGCCGCCACCTTGACGGGGTTCCGGTGCGCGGCCCCGCGGTGCAGGGGCAGGGCGACGGTTGTCGGGTTTTCTTTGTTCCATGCGGCCTCGCGTTCCGAGGGCGGGGCGTTCGCGGCCGGTGCGCGTGAGCCGGAAATCCACCTGCTTCTTGAACGAGTTCACGTTCGCGATCTGCACTTCCACCTTGTCGCCGAGGCGGATGATGCGGCGGGTGCGCCGGCCGATGAGGTGATTGCGCGCTGGCTCGAAGATGTAGAAGTCGTCCTCCATCGTCGAGAGCGGCACGAGTCCACTCATGCTCAGGTCGGGCACATCGACGAAGAAGCCCATGTTGCGCACGTCGGTCACGAGCGCGGCGTAACGCTGCGGTTGGCCGGACGCAAGCTGTGCCTTGAGGAAGGCGAACATCTTCACGTCTTTGCTGTCGCGCTCGGCGTCGGCGGAATTGCGCTCGGTGTCGGAAATATGATCGGCGGTTTGCTTGAGTGAATGCGTGGGGCCGTGGCTGCTCTGGAAGAGCGCGCGATGCACCACGAGGTCGGCGTAGCGGCGGATGGGTGAGGTGAAGTGCGTGTATTTCTTCTTCGCCAGACCGTAATGACCAAGCGGTTCGACGGCGTAGCGGGCGCGCATGAGCGAGCGAAGGAAGCCAATCTTCAGCGCCTGGCCGATGGGGATCGTGCCGAGCTTGTGCAGCAGCCTTTGCACTTCCTGGCGGTTGCGCAGGTTTCCGCACGGCACGTTGTGGCTGAGAACATCCTCGCGATATTCCTGGATGCGCCTTTCGTCCGGCTCCTCGTGAACGCGGTAAATGGCCTTTTGATTCTGGCTCATGAGCCGTGTGGCCACGGCTTCGTTGGCCAGCAACATGCACTCCTCGATCAGTTGATGGGAAACGTCGTTTACCACCCGCTCGATGCGCGCGACACGGCCGCGTTCGTCGAGGCGAATCTTGGTTTCGGGAAAATCGAGTTCAAGCGAGCCGGCCTTGAAGCGCAGGCGGCGGATGCGCTGGGTCAGCGCGTTGGCGTCATGCAGCATCTGCTCGATGGGATTGGCCGGCGGACGTTGCAGAAGCTCAAAAACTTCCTTGTAGCTGAAGCGGCGCTGGGAATGGATGACCGCGGCGTAGAACTTGGTGCTCAGCACGCGTCCGTCGTCCGAGATCAGGAACTCCACGCACTTGGTCAGGCGATCTACATTTGGCTTGAGCGAGCACAGCTCGTTGCTCAAGGCCTCGGGCAGCATCGGAATCACCCGGTCCACCAGGTAGGTCGAGTTGCCGCGCTTGCGCGCTTCGTCGTCGAGCGGCGTGCCGGGCTTCACGTAGTGCGACACGTCCGCGATGTGGACCCACAGCTTCCATTGCTCGGGCGAGACGCGTTGCAGGCAGATGGCATCGTCAAAATCCTTTGCGTCGTCGGGATCGATCGTGACGACTTGATCGCGGCGGCAATCGGTGCGGCCGGCCAGTTCCTGCGGGCGCACTTCGCTGCCGATGGCGCGGGCGTCGTGCAACACGTTCTTGGGGAAGTGGAGCGCGAGGTTGTACTGGCGCAGCACTGAAAGCATATCGACGCCTTCTTCGTCCGGCGCCCCAAGCACTTCGATGATCTCGCCTTCCGGATTGGTATTGCGTGATTCCCATTCCTGCAACTCGACCACCACCTTGTCGCCGATTTGTGCGGGCCGCCCGACATCGCGCGGCTCCGGCACGTAAATGTCGTGGGGCATGCGCGGGTCATCGGGGACCACGAGCAGAAACTGCCGGCTGCGTTGCAGCGTGCCGACGATCTGGGTGCGCTTGCGTTGCAGAATGCGGATGACCGTGCCGGAATTTTCCACTGCTGTTCCCGGTCGTGAACTCCTCCGCGGGCTGTCGCGCCGCACCAGCACATGATCCTCGTGCAAGGCCGTGCCGGTCGCGTTTTCCGGGATGGCGATCTCCTTCAGGGCCGGATCATCGGGCTGGAGGAAACCTTTGCCGGAGCGGTTCATTCGGATCTTCCCCGGAATCAAATCCGCCTCGCGCGGCTCGATGTAGCGGTTGCCCTTGGTGCGGACGACCGCGCCCGATTGCTCCAGCCCACGCAAGACTCGTTGCAGTTCCTGCTGCTGGTTCGCGGGCAGGTGAAGCTGGGTGAGCAACTCGGGGACGTTCAAAGGGACGTAGTCCTTTCGCCGGAGCAATTCCAAAATCTTCTCTTCCATAAAATTCCAACTGGTGTGGCCGGAAACAGAATTTGGCGCGGTTGCGGTTTGACTCTGCGGAGCCTGCGCCCTCAAGGTCGCGGCCACTTGCGGAGAAACTTACATTCCGCCGGTGAGTCAACGACAGATCAAACGACAGATTATTATGGGCGACAAATCACCGAAGGCCGTGAACAAGAAGTCCTCGCAGAAGAATTCCAAGGCCAGCGCGGCCGACCAGAAGAAGAATCAGGCCGTCGCCGCCAAGAGCGCCGCCGCCAAGAAACGCTGACCAGCCCTTCCCATTCCAATGAGCGCCGCAATGATGATTCGTTGCGGCGCGTTTGCTTTAGTCTGCGGGGCGGCACTGTATTTTGCGATTCGGGCTTTGAACCGGCCCCGAGGACTTCCATAGTCCCGTCACATGGGTAAATCCAAAATATCGGCGACCGGCGGCGGCTACCTCGGCGAAACAATGGTCCACAGGATTTCACGCGCAGTGGGCGTCGTGGAGAGTGTGGTCGAGGCCCAGGCTGGCTGGCCGCCGCAGATCACTTTGAAACTGAAGGATGGCTCCGTGAAGAAGGGCAGGTTGAGCGATTTCCGGGAACCGAGCGCTTCGGAGCGAAAAGCGATCACGGTCGAACAAGCCTGAACCGCGAGTGGCCAGGCATCAGCCAAGAGGCGTGGTCGGCAAGGTCGCATGGCTGGTGCGGCGCAGGCTCTTTCCGATGCTCGCCGCTCAGGATGATGAGTCCTGGATGCGCCCTGATTTTTCCGCCGGCCGTCATTTCCATTTACAACCGCACTCCCGGTGAGCATTTTCTTCGCGCCGTTCTGCACCAGGACGGATTGACGCCAATGACTGACACTGTTCGCCACGACTGGACTCGCGACGAGATTCGCGCGATCTATCACGCGCCGCTGCTCGACCTTGTTTATCGAGCTGCAACCGTTTATCGCGCCCATCACAACTCGCGCGAGATGCAGGTGTGCAAGCTCATCTCCATCAAGACCGGCGCCTGCCCGGAGGATTGTTCCTACTGCGCCCAGTCGTCGCGCTACGAAACGGACATCACCCCGCAGGCGTTGTTGAAAAAGGAATCGGTCATGGAAATCGCCGCGCGCGCCAAAGCCAGCGGAGTGTCGCGCGTGTGCATGGGGGCGGCCTGGCGCGAGGTGAAGGACGGTCCGCAGTTTGATCGCGTGGTGGACATGGTGCGGTCGGTCACGGACACGGGCCTGGAAGTTTGCTGCACGCTTGGCATGTTGAGCGAAGGCCAGGCCAAACGCCTCGAAGAGGCCGGCCTTTACGCTTACAACCACAACGTGGATTCCTCGGCGGAATTCTACGAGACCATCATCACCACGCGCACCTATGCGGACCGGTTGAAAACCATCGAGAACGTGCGCCAGACGAACGTCACCGTCTGCTGCGGCGGGATTATCGGACTCGGTGAAGGCATCGAGGATCGTGTCGGCATGTTGCACACCATCGCCACCATGCAGCCGCAGCCGGAGTCGGTGCCAATCAACATCCTCTCCAAAGTTCCCGGCACGCCAATGGCCGACAATCCCGACGTGCCGTTCTGGGAAGTGCTGCGGATGATCGCGACCACGCGCATCGTGGTGCCGCGTTCCGATGTCCGCCTGACCGCCGGTCGCGCGAAACTCTCCGATGTGGAACAGGCCTTTTGTTTCTTCGCCGGCGCGAACTCAATCTTCTCCAGCGAGACACAGACCATGCTCACCAAGGCCGTGCCTTCGCCGAGCTACGATGCGGACAAACAATTGCTCGACCTGCTCGGTCTGACCATGCGCGAGCCATTTCAATCCACGCCGAACGCGCGCCAGGAACAGTTGTCGCCCGTTTAAGCAGCACGAGCAGGCCCCCCGTCCCTTCCGTCACACGCCAGCCGTCTGCCAGGATTACCGATCCCCCTGCGGGGCAGGGGAGCGCCCACAATGCTTGGCTGGACATCTCCGAAAGCAAAAGAGGCAACTGGAGAACCAGTTGCCTCGTGAAAGGGAAACAGCCCCGACGCGTTAGCTGCGCGCGGCCGGCTTCTTCGCCGCCTGGTCCAGAATGGTGGTCAGCACGCTGTTGGGCACCTGCTCGAACGAGCACGGTTCCATCGAGTAACTGGCGCGGCCCTTCGAGAGGGAGCGGATGGCCGTGGCGTAGCCGAACATTTCCGCGAGCGGCACCCGGGCGTTGACCGCCACCTGGCCGAACTTCGCATCAATGTTTTCGATGGCGCCACGTCGGCGGCTGATGTCGCCCACGATGTCGCCCTGGTATTCGCTGGGCGTGGTGGCTTCGACTTTCATGATCGGTTCGAGGATGATCGGGCCGGCCTTCTTGAAGGCGTCCTTGAGCGCGAAGATCCCAGCCATCTTGAAGGCCAGTTCGTTGGAATCGACTTCGTGGAAAGAGCCGTCCGTGACCTGCACCTTGATGTCGATGACCTGATAGCCGGCATAGACGCCGCTCTTGATGGCTTCCTCGATGCCGTTGATGACCGCCGGGATGTATTCTTTGGGAATCGCGCCGCCGACAACCTTGTTCAACACCTCGACGCCCTTGCCTTTTTCATTGGGCTGGACGGTAACGAGGGCGTGGCCGTATTGGCCGCGACCGCCGGACTGGCGGATGAATTTGCCTTCGCCTTCGGCTTCCTTCGTGATCGTTTCGCGATAGGCGATTTGTGGCGCGCCTGTGTTGGCCTCGACTTTGAACTCGCGCTTCAAACGATCGACAATGATCTCCAGGTGCAACTCACCCATGCCAGCGATGATGAGTTGGCTCGTCTCCTCGTCGGTGAAGCAGCGGAACGTCGGGTCTTCTTCCGCCAGACGTTGCAAGCCTTCGGACATTTTTTCCTGGTCCTGCTTGGTCTTCGGCTCGACGGCCATGCTGATGACCGGTTCGGGGAAAGTCGGAGGTTCGAGCGCGACGTCGAAATCTTCGTCGCAGATCGTGTCGCCGGTGGTGATGTTGCGCAGACCGACGAGCGCGGCGATGTCGCCGGAGTAGGCGCAGTCCACGTCCTTGCGCTCGCTGCCCTGGATGATCATCAGGCGGCTGACGCGTTCGCGGCGGCGCGTGCGCGGGTTGTAAATGTTGTCGCCCTTCTTGAGCTGGCCGGAATAGACGCGGAAGAAGACGAGCTTGCCTGCATACGGATCGGTCCAGAGCTTGAAGGCGAGCGAGCAGAACTTGGCGCGGTCGTCCGAGGCCACCGTGACCTTCGTCTCGGTGCCTGGTTCGTGGCCTTCAGCCTGCGGAATGTCAATCGGGCTGGGCAAATAGTCGATGACAGCATCGACCAGCACTTGCACGCCCTTCTTCTTGAAGGCGGAACCGCAGAGCACGGGCACCAGTTCAATCCGGCAGGTGAGGCGGCGGATGGCGGCCTTGAGCGAGAGGGTGTCAATGGGCTTCTCGGCCAGCACCATCTCGGCAATCGTGTCGTCTTTGTTCGACACGGCGTCGATGAGTTCGGCGAGCGCGGCCACGGCGCGTTCCTTGTGCTCGGCCGGAATGTCGGTGACTTCGTAATTCAGTCCCTCGTTCTGCACGTCGCCCGGCCCCCACACGATGGCCTTCTGGCTCACCACGTCTATGACGCCGAGGAACTGATCCTCCGCGCCGATGGGCAGGAAAATCGGGAAGGCATACGCGTTGAGCTTCTTGCGCATGTCGTTGAGCGCGTTGTCAAAGTTCGCGCCGGTGCGGTCCATCTTGTTGACGAAGGCGATGCGCGGGACTTTGTATTTCGTCGCCTGCCGCCAGACGGTCTCGGACTGCGGTTGCACGCCGGCCACGCCGCAGAACACGGCCACTGCACCGTCGAGCACGCGCATGGAGCGCTCCACCTCGGCCGTGAAATCCACATGGCCGGGCGTGTCGATGATGTTGATGCGATGGGGGAGATTCAGGTACGACTTGTTCAACTGGTCTTCGCCCGGCTTGGTGGCCTTCTGCGTCCAGTAGCACGTCACGGCGGCGGAGGTGATGGTGATGCCACGCTCGCGCTCCTGCTCCATCCAGTCGGTCACGGTGTTGCCGTCATCGACGTCGCCGATTTTGTGAATCAGGCCGGTGTAAAAAAGAATGCGCTCGGTCGTGGTCGTTTTGCCCGCGTCAATGTGCGCGGCGATGCCGATGTTGCGCGTACGCTCCAGTGTATAAGCGCGGTTTGGTGAATTGAGCGGGTTGAGGATTGGTGCTTCAGCCATAATTCAGATAATAAAAGCGCCCCGATGGCTTCCGCTGTCGGGGCGCAGGTTGAAAAAAATTTTCTACCAGCGGAAGTGCGCGAAAGCTTTGTTCGCCTGGGCCATCTTATGCACTTCATCGCGCTTGCGGATGGCGTTGCCCTGGCCCTGATAGGCCTCCATGATTTCGGCGGCGAGGGCTTCCTTCATCGGCACACCCTTGCGGGCGTCGGCGAAATCCACCAGCCAGCGCATCGCGAGGGCGAGCTGGCGATCCACGGTGACTTCGAGCGGCACTTGATAGGTCGCACCGCCCACGCGGCGGGCTTTCACCTCGAGCCGCGGCTTGGCGTTGTCCACGGCGCGCTGGAGGATTTCCAACGGGCTGCTTTGGGGATTCTTCTCGGCGAGCTGGTCGAACGCACCATAGACGATGCGTTGGGCAGTGCTCTTCTTGCCGGAATTCATGACGGTGTTCACGAGGCGCGAGACGAGGGTGCTGTGGAACTTCGCGTCTTCGATCAAGGGTCTCTTATCAGCTTGGCGGCGGCGGGACATGGTTTCGTTAAAAGGTTAAGTGGGTTAAATCGCGGACAGGATTACGCGGCCTTCTTGGCTTCCTTGGGCTTCTTCACGCCATACTTCGAACGGCTGACGCGGCGCTTCTCCACGCCGGCGGCGTCAAGCGTGCCGCGCACGATGTGATAGCGCACGCCGGGCAGATCTTTCACCTTGCCCCCGCGTACGAGCACGATGGAGTGCTCCTGCAAATTGTGTCCCTCGTCCGGGATGTAGGCGATGATTTCATGGCCGTTGGTCAGGCGGATCTTGGCCACCTTGCGCATGGCTGAGTTGGGCTTCTTGGGCGTGCGCGTCATGACCTGAAGGCAGACGCCACGGCGGAACGGCGCATTCTCCAAGGCCGGTGACTTCGACTTGGTGCGAACTTTATTACGCCCTTTTCGGACGAGTTGATTGATTGTCGGCATTTGCTAAAGCGATTTATTCCGTCCACCCGGCTTGCCGGGAAACGGAGCCGGGATATTTAGCAGAGGAGAAAGTCGTTGCAATAGCTATTTGAAGTTTTTTGGGCCGGCCGTGTGCGCAGGCTGATGTGATTGGGCATTTCCGCCACATCATTTCTCACTGCAGCGTTCAACGGCTGCCTTGGTCGCGACTGGGATGATGACCAAACTCAAACAGCTTTTCGCGCATCTTCAGGCGCGTAACTCCGAGCCAGCGGGCTGCCTTGGCCTGATTGCCTTGAGCGAGTTGGATGGCTTGCTTGAAAAGCTCCGGCTCCAGGTCGCTGATCATCTTCGAGTAGGCGCTGACCACGTCTCCGCGCTGGGCGGCGGCGAGCAGTTCGCTGATGTAGAAAGCGTGGGTTTTCTGGCCGCCGTCGGGAGACTGATGCGATTTGTCCACCACCTGGCGCACATGGTCGAGTCCGATGGCAAAGGGCTTGGCCAGCAGGAGGGCTTGGCGGACCACGTTCTCCAGTTCGCGCACATTGCCGGCCCAGGGCTGGCCTTGCAGATAGGCGATGGCTTCGGTCTGGATCGAGGGCAGTTCCACGAAGAGTTGGCGGGCGTAACGTTGGATGAAGAATTTAACCAGTTCGGGAATGTCCTCGGCCCGCTCGCGCAGCGAGGGCAGGGAAATGGTGACCACGCTGAGGCGATAGAACAAATCCTCGCGGAACTCGCGCTCGTGGATGGCGGCTTCTAGGTCGCGGTGCGTGGCGGCAAGCACGCGGACATCCACGGCTACGTTGTCGCCGCCACCGAGGCGCTGGATGGTTTTTTCCTGGAGCACGCGCAGGAGCTTGGCTTGTGTGCTGGGTTTTAGGTCGCCGATTTCGTCGAGGAACAATGTGCCTCCGTGGGCCTGCTCGAAGCGGCCGATCCGCCTGGTCTGCGCGCCGGTGAAGGCGCCGCGCTCGTGGCCGAAGAGCTCGCTCTCCAGGAGCGTGTCCGGGATGGCCGCGCAATTGACGGCGATGAATGGTTTGGCCGCTCGATCGCTGTGCTGATAGATGGCGCGGGCGATCAGTTCCTTGCCCGTGCCGGTGGCCCCGCGGATGAGGACGGTGACGGGCGTGGCGGCGACGCGCCCAATTTCCTTGTAGATGGCCTGCATGGCCCGGCTGTTGCCAATGATGGCCGAGTGGCCGTTGCGGGCTTCGCCCATCTCCACCGGATCGGACATCAACTGACCGCTTTTCACCGCCGCGGCCACGAGGTCGAAAAGTTCATCCGGCTCGATGGGCTTCAACAGGTATTCATAAGCGCCGAGCTTGGTCGCCTCGATGGCAGTCTCGGTGGTGCCGTGGGCGGTCATCAGAATGATGGGCAGCTTGGGCTTGGCGGCGTGGAGTTGCGCGACGAGTTGCAATCCATCTGTGCCGGGCAAGCGTAGATCGGTGATCACGATGTCGAAGGTTTCGCTGACTGCGCGCTGGAGCCCGGTGTCGCCGCGATCCACGGCCTCGACCTGGTAGCCTTCCTCTCGCAGCACCTTTTGCAGGGCGGAGGAGGTGCTGGCGTCGTCTTCGATGATGAGGATTTTAGCTTTCATGTTCGGTGACTCGGGGGAGCACGACCTCGAAGGTGGTGCCGCGGTTCAGGTGGGTTTCGTAGCGCAATTCGCCGCCGTGCTTTTCCACGATCCGCGCGGCGGTGGGCAGGCCGAGGCCGGTCCCGCCGTCCTTGGTGGTGAAGAAGGGATCGAAGAGTCGCTTCTGGACTTCCTCGGGGATGCCCTTGCCCGTGTCCGTGATGGAGATAATCGCCGCCGGCCTGTTCTCGCCCGTGAGATAGGCCTCATCGCCAGAAACGCGGAAAGTGATGGTGCCGTCGCGTCCGATGCTCTCGGCGGCGTTTTGCACCAGGTTGATCAGGACCTGCTTGAGCTGCTGCGGGTCAGCCCGCACCCAGCCGTCATCCATCGTCTCGAATTTCACCTCAATGGCCGCCTTGTCCAGCGGGGCGCGGAGCAGTGCGTGGACCTGCTCAATGAGGCGCGCGGCCGGGAGGTTGACCAGTTCGGGATCGGAGGGCCGGGCGAATTGCAGAAAATCTTTCACGATGCGCTCCAGGCGGTTGATCTCGTCGGCGATGACGGTGGTGTCCTCGTTGTCGGCCATGGCGACGGGCAGGGATTTCTTAAGGCTGAAGAGGCGGAACTTGATCGCGGTGAGCGGGTTCCGGATCTCATGGGCCACGCCCGCGGCCAGACCGCCGAGTGCCGCGAGCTTTTCTTGGCGGAGCATGGCCGCCTGGCTCTCGGTGAGCTTGAGTTGCAAGGGCGCGATCATGCCGCGATAGACCAGCACCACCACCGAGACGGCCAGGGTGACCAGGAGGACGAGCGAGACCAGGATAAGGTGCTGGAGCGAGTCGAGCGTGCTTTGCGACTGGGTGAAGAAGCCGTTGAAACTCTGGCGCTGCACTTCCATCAGCCGGTCGGCCTGCTCCAGGACGGGCGCGGAAATCTGGCGCAGCTTCTGGTTGATTTCATCGAGCCGGGTTTGCGGCAGGAGGCTGATGGCCGGCCGCTTGGGCAACTCCGCCGCTTCCTGCACATAGTTCGCAAAGTCCACTTCGATCTGGTGAAACAAGGCCAGTTCCTGCGGGGAGTCGGCGTCGTCGCGGCGGGCGATAATCCAGGCGTTGAACTCTTCCGTGCCGGCTTGAAACCGTCGCAGGTCTCCTTCGTCGCCCTTGAGATGGAAGCGGAACAAATCTTCATTCAACTGTTTGAGCGAGGCACGGATCTGCACGGCATTGTAGAACCGCTCGGTCTTGATCGCGGCGAAGTCGCGCTCCAGTTGCTTGACTCGTTGCCACACGCTGGTGTCGATGCGTCCGATGAGGAACGCGCCCAGTGCCACCGCCGCCACGAACCCGACCACGCGCCAGCGCAATGGAAAGCCTAATGGGGCGAGTTGCCGGAGCCTGGGCTTGGTATAATTTGTTCCACTCATGGTGCTGTGCCGAACTGCCTCGAATGTAAATCGCCTCGTTTTCGCCTGAATCCCGCGCGGCCGACGCGCTGGCATGGCTCACGCTCTCGTTCTTGCGCGTATCTAGCTGGTTCTGTGCGAGCCGCCAAACTGTTCCACAGGACCGGAGCCTATGAAAACGAGAATCATCACCGGAAGCTTTGGCGCTTTGTCCTTCGAGGTTCGCCTCACGAAGGCGGTTCCGCCTCGCCTGGAGGAACATGAGTCGCCCGCCGCCGCCATGCACTCTTCGGTGCCGCGACCCTGGGTTGAACTGGCTTTGCCAGCGACCGTCTCGTTTCCTGCCGTGCCGCCGCCCGCTGCCGGTGCCGCGAATGGCCGCATGATGAAGCTGGGTGGTGCGGCGCCCGCCGAGGTGCTGATGAGAATGCACGAGTTAACGCCGGTAAAACAGCGGCTTGTTTCCCGTTCTTGGCGGTCCGCCCTCCCGCCACCCGCAGGCCTGACTTCTTTGCCGGCGGGTCGACCTGATTTCCGCAAACTCTCCCATGACGACGAAAGTGCTCATCATCGATGACGACGAGGCCATTCGTGAATCCATGAAAAAGATTCTCGAACGAGATGGCTACCAGGTTCTGCTCGCTGCGGACGGACACGCTGCGCTGGAACAATTTGATCCACAGCGGATCGATTTGCTCCTTCTCGATCTCGATCTGCCCGTCCGCAGCGGATGGGAGGTCTTCAGCGAATTCACCACGCGCCGGCCTTCCTTGCCCGTCATCGTGATCACCGGCCAGGCCGGTCAGCACCACGTCGCTCAGGCGGCGGGCGTGGACGCCTTCATGGAGAAACCCTTCGATGTGCCGAAACTCTTGCAGACCATGAAGGACGTGCTCGCCGTACCGGAGGAACAACGCTTGCGCCGACTCCTCGGTCGCGGCGACCAGCCCCGGCACGTCCCGGCGGATGCCCGGATGATTTTCGAGACCTACCGCGAGCGCCATCCCGTGCCCCCGCAGCGGCCCGCGCCCCGGTAGGATGCGGGACAGCAACCGCGCCCGCACTCAACCCCATTTCCTATCTCCATAAACATGAAATCACTCACCCATATGAAAATACTCCGCATGAAATCCATCCTCATTGTCCTCGCCGCCACGCTGCTTGCCAGTTTCAACGAGCCTGCCCGGGCTGATGAAGCCGCCCCGGCGGTCGGCGCGCGTCCAACCACCGTCGAGCACCGTTCCTTCACCGGCACCATCCAGCGCGTGGACGACAAGGAACGCACTCTCGTCATCGAATCGTTCTTTCTCACCCGCACCTTCACGGCCGGGAACCACTGCCGCGTGGAACTGGAGGACAAGCCGTCGGCCGCGCTCAAGGATTTGCGTCCCGGCCATCGCGTCCAGGTGCAGTATCTGGCCCGGGATGGCGTCAACGTCGCGGCCCGCATCCGCCAGGAGAACTCATCCTTCACCGGAAACATCACCGCGCTCGACGCCACCGGGAAGACCTTCAAGGTCAAGCACGGGCTTTCCACCAAAGCCTTCAACCTCGGCGACGGTTGCCAGATCGTCGTGCGTGGTGAAAAGGGGCGCAGCTTCGCCGACTTGAAACTTGGCCACAAAGTCACCGTCCGCTTCGCTTCGGCTCTGCCGGAGAATTTCGCCTTCAAGATCGAGCAGAGCAGTCTCGAGTTTACCGGCACCATCGAGGCGATGGACGCGGGCACCGGCACGCTCAAGGCTCGTCAGTTGCTCGGCAGCAAGACCTTCAAGCTGGGCGATGATTGTCCGATTATCGTCGAGGGCCGGACCGGGGCGAAACTCCGCGACCTGCGCCTGGGCGATAAGATCACTTTCCACTACGAGGACGTGGACGGCGTGCTGATCGCCAACCACCTCGCCCGGGAGAATGCTCCCTCGGCCAAGCCCGAGTCCGAGCCATTGATCCGCAAAGACTGAGGCGCACACCCGCACGGGATGGATTCCAAAAAGCCAGCCAACCCCAGTTCCAGGGGGGAGCCTGCCCGGGCCGACGGCCCTAATCCCCGGCCCGGGTCCGGATGCGCCGGATGTTGTCTCATTCGGGCCTGGGCGGCGGTGGAACGATTGCATCAGGCTCTCTGGCGCAGTGGCGCGGTCACGGTGCGGGGCTATCGCAAATTTCGCCGGCCGAGCCGGCCGGGGCGGGAATAGCAGCCCGTTGGAAAAGCAGCGACTGACGTGAGTCGGGGCTGGATGTGTTCTACTTCTGGCGCGAGCGCCGCGTCGGTAGACTACGGTGGCGGCGGGCGGCGAGTTTTGGAAGGCCCGCCCTCGGCCCGGGCCGTCTCAAGGCTGGCCCTGCGGGCACCCGACCCTGGCCTTACTCCTTCGACATATTGTCGATGAAGGCAGCCTCATCGAGGCGCTGCTCGGCTTGCTTGTGTGCGAGGAGCACGGTGCTGTCCCCGGGCGATTGGGCAGGCTGGGGATGGGCTGGCTGACCGGGCAAGGGCTGCTGAATCTCCGCCTTCTCCTTCCGGCGCAGAAACCCAAAGGCTTTTTCCAGGGTCGTCTGAATGGCCCCATGGTTCAACCGCCGGAAGCGGCGGATGGATTTGGCGTCCGGAATGTCCCCGTGGACGCCATCCCGCAGTTCCTTGTCCTTGAGCATCTTCTGCTCAATTTCCTCCGAGGTGTAAACGCCCTTGGCGTAGCAGTAACTCACCGCGCCGAGCATCTCGCCGGCCGGCAACGCGCCGCCATCCTTCGGCAGCACCGGCGTCGCGCCCTGCTGCACGCTCTCCGCCGCCGCCCGCTTGATCATCATGGTCAGGCCGGTGGTCTCATCGATCGTCGGGTTAGGTTTCGCACCTGGGGAAAACTTGCCCAAGTGCAGAATGGTGCTGGGATCCTGGTCATTTTGCTTGTTGCTCATAAGCCCTCTCGTCAACCCCATGTTTGAACCGCTTCGCGCACTCAAGCGAGCATCAAATCAGGAATAGTTACTCCCATCCGATCTGCCGCCCGCGATTCTGTTCCTCCAACCATCCGAGCAGCGGCTTGTAGTAATCCACCATCGCGCGCGTGGAGAGGTTCTCGCCGGTCGCTTCACGCAAGACCTTGCGCCAGTCCTCGGTGCCGCCTTTCTCCATGATGCCGCGCAGGAACTTTCCGATCTGTTTGTTGCCCGCGTAATTGCAGCGCTGCGGCGGCTGCTTGAGAATCTTCCGCGCGATGTGGTCGTGCAATTGGAACTTCAACACCGTGGCGATGGCGTAGCTGTAATAGTAGGCCGGGTTGTCGTTGATGTGCGTCTTGGTTGCGGCGTCGCAGAACTCCTCGCCGCGCGTCGCCGGCGGCTCGATGCCCTGGAACTTCTGCACGTACTCCCACCAGCGCGCGTTCCACTGCTCAGGCGGAAGTTTCTTCGCATACACGTCCGCCTCCCAATGCGTCATCGTGCCCGAGGACCAGGCGATGAACGGCGCCGAGTGCGAGAGCGCGTTGTCGAGTAGGAAGGCCGTTTCGTCCGCCTTGAAATCCTTGGGCAGAATGCCCGCCGCTTGCAGATACGGCACCTGTCCCGCCGCCAGCGAAATCAATTCCCCCATGCCTTCGTGAAACGCCGGGTTCGCCCCGATGCGCAGCAACGGCGGCACCTCGGGCCGCGTGTAGCTGATGAAATAGTAGCCGTGCCCCAGTTCGTGATGCGCCGTGCTGAACCATTGCTCGTTCGCCTCCACGCTCATCAGTGAGCGGATGTCCGTGTTCAGATCGAGATGCCAGCAGCTCGCGTGGGTGTTCTTCTTCCGCGTCTCGCCCGGCTTCACCGGATACAAGTCCGACGCCGTCCAGAACGTCTGCGGCAATTTCGGAAAACCAAGGCCGGTGTAGAACTCCTCCGCCGTCTTCGTCACCCACTCCGGCGCCTTGTTCGTGAAATAGCTCTCTAGTTTCGCCGCCTCCACGATGCCGCTCCACTCCTGCCCCCAACGATTGTTGATCCAATGCGCGGGAATCAGCTTCGGAACCGGCTGGCCGTATTTCTTCGCCAGCGCGTGCTTGGTGTAAGTGTGGAGCTGGAGATAAAGCGGACGCATCTCGCGCAGGAAATCATCCTGGAGCTTCACCATCTCGTCCGTGGTCATGCCGTAGCCGGCCACTTGCAACGCGAAGTAATCCTTGTGCCCCAGCTCCTGCGCCACGCCGTTACGCAGCTTCTGGAGCTTCATCAATCCCGGCTTGAGCGCCGGGCCGGATAACTTCGATGCCTCCCACACCGCGCGGCGCTCCGCGAGGTTCGTGCTGCTCTGGAGCAGTTTGTCGATCTGGTTCACCGAAATGTTCGTGCCACCGAGCTTGAAGACGAATCCATTCAACGTGGAGTTCTGCTCCGTCTCGGCCTTGATGCGCGCATTCACCAACTCGGGATTCGTCATCGGCCCCTCGGCGGCGTTGAGCAATACCTTCTCCAATTCGCGCACCGTGATGGGTTTCAACTTCGACTTGAGCAACTCCTGCGTCTCGCGAATCAGCGCCGGGTTGCCGTTGAAGGCCGCGCTCGCCTTGCCCGCGACCTCCGCCGCCGCGTCGTGCTCCGGCTTCACGTCCGTCGAGGCCAGCCACTGCGCCTCGCTGTTGACCTTGTAGAGCGCCTGATAACTGGCGTTGACGATGCGGAGCAATTGTTCGGCGCGCGCCTGCGGCGAATCCGCCGCGCGGACTCCCGACACGAGCCACCCCAGGGTCAACGTGATGAGCAGGAAAAATTTCATGGCCGGCAGGCTAACGGGGTTCGATTCATTTGCCAACGCGCGTTGTGGGAGCGCGGATCGCCCAGTCCGCAGGTTCGCCGTCTCTCGACCAACAGTCCGTGACGGTTATGGTTTCCCAGTCACCATCCGCCGCAACTCGTCCGACAACCAGAACCCCGCCTTTTGATGCAGATCGTTCAACATCGCTTCCGCATCCGGGAGCAGGCTGCGCTCCCGCGCTTCGATGAGCACGCCGACCAGGCCAGTGACTCGAAGTCCGAGCCGTTTCGCCGCTGCCCGCCCGAGGCGTTCATCGATCAGCACCAGGTCCGCACCAGCCTCTCGTGCCAGAACAATGGCCTCGGACTCGCCCGCGCCCAGATCCCGGCGGAGCAGGGAGACCAACCCGGTATCGGCAACGGAGCGCCGCTCAATCCAATCCGACTGCGACACCGTGCCAGCCCCTGGTTTGTCCAGCCCGGCTGCGACCACCTCCCGCCAGACGGCCTCGGGCAAAAGCAGTTTTCCAAATACTGTGTGTAATAGCTCCAGCCGCCCGATGCGGGCCAGAGCGATGAGTGGTGAGGCATCCGCGACGACGATCATGCGCTGCGCAAGGCCGCCAGCGTTTCCCGGTCATCCCGTGCGTCGTCCGCGTTGTAGTGCGGTCCCAGATGGCGCGTTCCCAAGTGCATCTGGAATTCAGCCACCGGCAGGGCAGCCAGTTCGGCGGCTTTGCCCAGCGAAAGGCGATGGGCGGCGAAGAGCGCGAGCGCCAGTTCCAGCTTGGCCTCGGCGACCGTCATGCGCGCGGATTCCAGGACATCACGGGATATTTCGAAACTCAGGGTCGCAGTCATGGCGCAAAGCTACCGGGCCTGTGTCCTCCGGGCAAGCGGAACGCCGCTCCGGGTGAGCAGGAAACATTTCATGGCCGGCAGGCTTGCGTGTTTCGCTTCATTTGCCAACGAATGTGCTTGGAGCGGTGGGGCGGGTCGTGCCGCGATTTCTCTCCGATTGTCAATTGTGAGGGTGGCCCCCCTTTACTTTTGACGCTGTGAGAACAGCGAGGCAAAGTCCGGGGAAATGAAGCTCCGCAACACGACTCCGTATGCCAGAAGCCACTGAAATACTTGATCCCACGCTGCCGGGAGTCGTGCGGCCTGCGAAGTCCTCATTGAAGAGAGCGAAGAACGCTGCACCAGCCTTTCGAGAAGACAATAAGCTGCGACTGAACGACCGGGCGGCTCACCAGTGGTATCGATTTGTTCTCTCATTTCCGCCGCACTTGGTTCGTGATTACGCGGCGAAGTTTGGGATCACTCCCCACCATCGGGTTCTTGACCCTTTCTGCGGTACGGGAACCACAGTAGTTGAATGCAAAAAGCTGGGGATTCCTTCCTACGGCCTGGAGCCAAACCCCGTGGTGAGTTTTGCAAGCCGGACGAAGGTTCGCTGGGCAGTTGACGCACAGGGGTTAATGCGACACGCACGCGTTGTAGCCGATGCAGCCTACAGGCGGTTAGAGCGCGACGGATTTGATGACGACGCTGGCACGCTCAGGCTTTTGGAACGCCCCCATCGAGTTCGTGCGGTGCTTCGGACTCTGCCAGTAGCAACCGCGAAGCTGTTGCTCACAAATTCCATCAGTCCGGTGCCGCTGCACAAGACCCTAGTCCTGATTGATGCGATGGCCGAGCACCACGACCCGCGCTTCAGTGATCACGAGCGTCTGGCTTTGGCCGCGTCACTCGTGAACGGAATTAGCAATTTGCACTTTGGGCCGGAGGTTGGCGTTGGCCCTGCGAAAGCAGACGCAGCAGTGGTGTCGCTTTGGTTGGACGGTGTCCGGGCGATGGTTCAGGACTTGGAGAACCTGCCGCGGCGTGACGAAACGGAAGCCCTAATTCACCAAGCAGACTCTCGCGATGTTGCTTCGGTTCTGCCGCCCCAATCAGTCGATGCAGTCATCACGTCACCTCCCTATCCCAACGAAAAGGACTACACACGCACGACCAGGCTGGAGTCTGTATTGCTTGGTTTTATCAACTCCAAAGAGGAACTGCGCGAACTGAAGAAGCGTCTGGTTCGTTCCAACACAAGAGGCGTTTACAAGGCCGACACCGATGATTCGCACGTATTTGGGCACGTAGAAATTGATCGCATCGCGGCGGCCATCGAGCAGAGGCGCATCGACCTAGAAAAAGACTCGGGCTTCGAGAAGCTCTACGCCCGCGTGACCAAACTTTACTTTGGCGGCATGTCGCGGCATTTGGCCGATCTGCGCCGCGTGCTCCGTCCCGGTGCGCAGTTGGCGTACGTCGTGGGAGATCAGGCGTCGTACCTTCGGATCATGATCCGCACTGGCCAACTGCTCGCGGACATCGCCGGATCTCTGGGCTATGAAGTGACGGGGATTGATCTATTCCGCACGCGGCTCGCGACGGCCACCCGTGATCAATTACGCGAAGAGGTTGTTCTCCTTCGTTGGCCTGGTCCTTAGTCTCCGCATCACAACTCTAATGAAATCCAAGAATCGATACGCCGCGATCATCGAGCGCATCTTCAAGTCCAAATTCAAGTCGGGCATGAGTGAGTTGGATTTTGTTCGTGAAGAAATTGTGACCATGGCCCGCGAACTCAAGATCCATCTTCCCAAGAATATTGGCGATCTGGTCTACACGTTTCGCTACCGATCTGCGTTGCCTGCGTCGATCCAAAAGCAAGCTGCTGCGGGGAAGGTTTGGATCATCAGACCCACAGGTCAGGCCAAATACCGTTTCGTTTTAGTGCCGGACATTCCCCTTACTCCCAATCCCAATCTCGTCGATACCAAAATCCCGGATGCCACGCCGGGCATCGTTACCAAATATGCCTTCAATGATGAGCAAGCGCTGCTGGCGCGACTGCGTTACAACCGGCTCGTGGATATTTTCACCAGTGTCACCTGCTACTCGCTCCAAAACCACCTGCGAACCACGGCCCCAAACATGGGACAGGTGGAAACCGACGAAATTTACGTCGGACTGGATAAAAAGGGTGCTCACTATGTCTTTCCTCTGCAAGCCAAAGGCGGGAGCGACAAATTGAGTGTGGTCCAGATCGAACAGGATTTTGCTGTATGCGCACACAAGTTTCCGGGGCTGATCTGCCGCCCCATCGGGGCGCAGTTCGCCAAAGGCGGCGTGATTGTGCTTTTTGAGTTCGAGCAGACGGATGCCGGTGTTCGCGTGAGTTCGGAACGGCATTACAAGCTGGTGCCACCGGAGGAAGTCAGTGAAACCGATTTGCAGAACTACCGAGGAAGAACGGCCGACTAGCAGTAAGTAAAGGAATCAGTTCAGCCTCCTTCTGCCCCTCTGTTTTCCGTTGTGCCGCTGCTTGTCGCAGATTGACCAGTTCTACTTTTCAGCCCATTCCCCCTCCTTCAAATTCCTCGCCCGCGCCCCAGGTTTCTGTTTCTTTCCGGCCTTCGCCAACGGAGACACGTAGTGTCGGTCACAGATCTTTCACGAAGTTGGGGCAACAGCGGGGGCCGTATTGACTCACGGCTAAATGTTACCGAAGGCGGGAGCCCATCAGGGCTTCGTTGACTCACGATTCAGGTTACTGAGCACAGTGAAAAATTTCTTCAGTTTGACCTCAATGGTTTTCTTCAACTCGAACGGATCCAACT
>JANOQV010000012.1:0-98749 GCA_031414955.1 Pedosphaera sp.
CGTGCTGCACGGCGCGGCCTCGGCGGAATTCGCCCGCCAGCATCTCGGCCGCGAGACCCCTCTCGGAACCATTTCACGCGACCAGCTCAACGTGAATGGCGGTGCCATTGCCCTCGGCCATCCGGTCGGAGCCACTGGTGCTCGCCTGGTCCTAGCGAGCTTGAAAGAACTGCAACGCCGTCAGGCCCGTCGCGCACTCGTTTCCGCGTGCGTCGGTGGCGGGCAAGGCGCGGCGCTGTGGTTGGAAAGGATCACATGAAAACAATGGAACTCGAAAAAATGGCGATGACTTCCGTGGCTGCGGCCACCCATCGCACGCGCAACATCCTCAGTGAAGTGACAGACGGAATCTGCACCGTCACCTTCGACCGGCCGGACTCGGCGGCCAACATTCTTGACCGCGCGACTTTGACCGAACTCGATTCGCACCTGGACTGGATCGAGCGCGCGCCGGATCTGCGCGGCGTCATCTTCACCAGTGCGAAGGAGAACATTTTTATAGCTGGCGCCGATGTTCACGCGCTGGCCGGCATGGCAGACCAGCCAGCCCCGGCGCCAGCTCCTGATTCTGAAGGCACGAACTCCGCGACTCCCGAACTGAGCGAACTCATTCAGCTAGGTCAAACGGTCTTCAGCCGTCTGGCTTCGTTGCCTATGCCTACCGTGGCCGTGATTCACGGCGCGTGCGTCGGTGGCGGATTTGAACTGGCGCTGGCCTGCCAATACCGCATGGCCACAGATGCACGCGTCACGAAGCTGGGGCTGCCGGAAATTCTGCTCGGCATTCTTCCGGCGTGGGGCGGTTGCACGCGGCTGCCGCGACTGGTCGGAATTCCCAAGGCGCTCGACATGATTCTCGCCGGCAAGACCCTGCCCGCGGATCGTGCTTTGAAGTCTGGCATGATTGACGAGATCGTGCCGCGTGCGCGCCTCGCCGAAGCCGCCCGCGAGCGCATCGTGCATCCAGTCAAGCCGCACCGGCCCAATCATCGCGTGTCCAACAACGTTGTCTCGGCCATGCTCATCCGCGCCCGGGCCTCGCGCGAGCTGGTCGCCAAGACGCGCGGCAATTACCCCGCGCCTTTCGAGGCGCTCGACGTCGTCACACATGGCGTGACGCTGCCGGTGGAGCATTCGCTGGAGTTGGAGCGTGAAGCCATCCTCCGGCTCGCGCAGAACTCGGCCTGCCACAACTTGCTGCGGCTCTTCATGCTGAAGGAGCACGCGAAGAAATCACGGAGGGTTCACACCTGCGATCACACACCGGCGCCGCCCATCACACGCTCGGCCGTCATCGGCGCGGGCGTCATGGGTGCGGGCATCGCGCAATGGCTCAGCGCCCGCGGCCTGCAAGTCACGCTCCGCGATGTAAATCTCGATCAGTTGGTCCGCGGCATGTCGTCCGTTTCCGCGCTCTATGAGGACGCCGTTAAACGCCATCACCTTACGGCGCTGGAAGCACGCGATGGACGCGATCGCGTCTTCGCTGCTGCCACCGACCTGCCGTTGCGCGATGCCCATATCGTGATTGAAGCAGCGACCGAAAAGCTTCCGCTCAAGCAGGACATCTTCCGCTGTCTGGCGGCGCAGACTTCGCCGGAAACCATTCTCGCCACGAACACCTCGGCGCTGTCGGTGACGGAGATCGCGTCGGGCACCAACGCCGCGGCGCGCATTGTCGGGCTGCACTTCTTTAACCCAGTGCATCGCATGGAACTGGTGGAGGTTGTCGCGGGCGCGGCCACTTCGCCGGATGTGCTGACGCGCGCGGTCGAATTCACGCGCCGCCTCGGCAAAGTGCCGGTGGTGGTGCGCGACAGTCCTGGCTTCATCGTGAACCGGGTCCTGATGCCCTATCTCATTGAGGCCGTGCGTCTGCTCGACCTGGGCGCGAGCGCGCATGACATCGACGAGGCCATGCTCGATTTCGGAATGCCCATGGGTCCGCTCCGTTTGCTGGATGAAGTTGGCCTCGACGTCGCAGCCCACGTCGTCGCCACACTTAACAAACACTTTGGTGAACGTGTCGCCGCGCCAACCTTGATCATACGGATGCTGGCGGCGGGAATGACCGGCAAGAAGTCCGGCCGTGGCTTCTATGATCATGCGCACGACAAGCTGAACCACGACCTCGACACGATGCGGACGGTCCACCGCCACGCACCGTTCACCCGCGATGAACTGGCGCGGCGCATGTCGCTGCTCATGGTTAATGAAGCGGCGCGCTGTGAAGAAGAGGGCGTGGCCGGTGCGCCCGCTGACATTGATCTGGCGATGGTGCTGGGCACCGGCTTCGCGCCGTTCCGGGGCGGGCCATTGCGCTATGCGGATGCGATGGGCCTGCCCGCCTTGGTGGCCGCGCTGGAACATCTCGCCGCGTTCGACAACCGCTTCCAACCCTGTGCCTTGCTGACGAAAATGGCGGAGAGCAAGGCGTCGTTCTATCCGCTGAAAGGAGAGCACTCATGAAAACTGTGACCCACGACTCGACCGCTCCAGTTGAAACTATCGACACCTCGAAGATGTCTGCCGGGCAGCGCGCCGCGGTTGAGTTGACCGAGGCCGCGAGAGAGACGGCCCGCGCGCCGGGCTTCATCGCCGACCTTTTTATGGGCCAGTGCGATCTGTCGCGGTTGATGCCATTCCCCGAGCAGTCCGCCGAGGATCGCGACCAGGGCGACGCCTTCCTGCAACGCCTCGAAAAGATTCTGCGCGAGCAGACCGACCCGGATGAGATTGATCGCACGGGCGAAATTCCCGATGACGTGATCGCGGCTCTGGCAGGCATCGGGGCCTTTGCCATCAAGGTGCCGGTGCAATACGGCGGGCTGGGGCTGTCGCAGACGAATTACTGCCGCGCCGCGATGATGCTGGGCGGCCATTGCGGCAACTTGACGGCGCTCATCTCGGCGCATCAATCCATCGGGGTGCCGCAGCCGTTGCTTCTGTTCGGCACGGAGGAGCAGAAGCAGAAATACCTGCCGCGGTTCGCCCAAGGTGAAATCTCGGCCTTCGCGCTCACCGAAACCGGCGTCGGCTCCGATCCGGCGCGAATGCAGACCCACGCCGAGCCGACGCCCGATGGCACGGCCTTCATCCTCAACGGCGAAAAGCTCTGGTGTACGAACGGCACGAAGGCGGGCGTGATCGTGGTCATGGCCCGCACGCCGGCGAAAATGGTGAACGGTTCGGCCAAGGATCAGGTGACGGCCTTCATTGTAGAAATGGATTCGCCTGGCGTGGAAGTCGTGCGGCGCTGTCACTTCATGGGCCTGCGCGCGCTCTACAACGGCGTGATTCGCTTCCGCGACGTGCGAGTGCCGCGCGAAAACATTCTCCTCGGCGAGGGCAAAGGGCTGCGTGTCGCGCTCACCACGCTGAACACAGGCCGGCTCACACTGCCTGCGGCGTGTGTCGGATTGTCGAAGCGATGCCTCGACATCGCGCGGCGCTGGGCGGGCCAGCGCGAGCAATGGGGCGCGCCGATTGGCCGGCACGCCGCCATCGCCGACAAGCTGGCGCGCATGGCCGCGAACACGTTCGCGATGGAAGCCATGACACGTTACGCCGCGAGCCTGGTGGACAAGGACAAGCACGCCGACGTGCGGCTCGAAGCGGCGCTTTGCAAACTCTGGGGCACCGAGGCCGCGTGGCGGATCGTCGATGACACCATGCAGATTCGCGGCGGGCGCGGCTACGAGACGGCCGAGTCGCTGCAGGCGCGCGGCGAGAAGGCGGAGCCGGTCGAGCGATTCATGCGCGACTGCCGGATCAACACCATCTTCGAGGGTTCGAGTGAAATCATGCGCCTGTTCATCGCCCGCGAGGCGCTGGACCCGCACCTCAAAGTTGCAGGCGCAGTCTTCAACACCAAGCTGCCGATGCGCGCGCGGTTGGGCGCGGCGGTGAGGGCGGGGATGTTTTACGCAAGGTGGTATCCGGCGCTGCTGGTGCCAAGCCGGTCCAAGGTCCAAAGTCCAACTCCGATAAATCGCGAGCACGTGTCCAAGGTCGAGGCACGGCTGCGAGGGCATCTGCGCTTTGTGGAGCGGAACAGCCGCAAGCTGGCGCGTAGTTTGTTTCACGCGATGGCTCGGCTGGGGCCGAAGCTGGAGCGCGAGCAGTTGCTGCTGGGCCGCTTCGTGGACGTGGCGGCCGAACTCTTTGCGATGGGGGCCAGTTGCGCCCGGGCGTCTGTGGAACACGAAGCCGATGAACAGGCCGTGGCCCTGGCAGATTACTCCTGCCGCGGCGCGAAACTGCGAGTGAAGGAATTGTTCCGCAGTCTGCGCCACAACGAGGATCGCCGCGGCTATAAACTCGCGCAGGAGTTGCTCACTGAAATGGCTGCGTCCCTGCAAGCCGAGCCGGTCCATCGCGTGACTCCGCTCACTGCGCGTGAGAGCCACCCACACGCGGCAGACCATCGCGAAGCGGCCTGAGCCGGATTGAGGTAGAAGATGCCTCACGCCAAGGCCGCAATGGGCGCAAAGGAATTCATCTTTGTGGTACCGCATGACCCAGACTATTTGGTGAGGCGTTCCAGGGAACGGAAGTCAGGCGTCTTTGCGCCCTTCGCGGCCTTGGCGTGAGACACAACAGTTCTCGACTGCACGGTTCCGGCTCACTCCTTCATCCTGGCCAAAGCTTCGATGCTCGGGTAGCGCCCGGTTTCAGACAGGGTTTCGCGTTCACGGAGGCGGCTGTCGTGATTGAGTTGGAGCAGTTTGACGGTGGCCTCACCCATCGGGTTCGCCGGGTCAATGCGCACGCCATGCAACACGAAACTGCCACCCCAGCGGTCGGTGCGCGGATGAAACAGCCGGAGGAGTTGCGGCGGCTGACCAACGAGCGTGCCGAGGTCACTCCCCTTGGCGTTGTTGCAGCAGGCGCAGGCAAGGTTCTCCGGCAGTCTGAAACCAGGAGTGGAAGAACCACGGATGACACGGATGGGAACCGTTCTCTGGCGGAATGGAAACGGCCGGCGCGTTCCCCCCTTGGATGAAGTTTATTTCGGAGACCTTTCCTTTTTAATCCGTGCCATCCGCGAAATGCGTGGTTTCAACTCCCGTTTCCCAGGATCACTGGCCATGAGCGAGGAGCTGGCGGGCGCGGGCTTTGGCCAGCCGCATGAGGTGTTCGATCTCCAGGTAGTGGTCCAGTTCGGACTTGTCGTCGGCGGGGAGGGCGGTTGCTTTCTGGCGCTCGATGAGATCCCAGACGCGCTGGCAGGCCGGCTCGGAAGGCTTGAAGTCAATCAACTCCCGGGGACTCAGCGCGGCGATGAATTGAACCAGCTCTTCGTCTGGTTTCACACGGCCAGATTCGCATCAGGAAAACGGCCTGACCAGCGGGTGGTTTATGCTCCATGTGGGCGATGCGGGCGTAGGGTGCCCCACCTGAGCGGCAACCGAATAAAGCCTCCCCTGATGGCCGATTATTGGAGCTGCCCCCGTTCCGTGATGGTCGGCAGCGCCTTCGCCCACGCCAAGGAAGCGCCCGGCCGCGGCAATCACTGGGGCATGGCCACGCCGCACGCCAACCTCCCGCGCGGCACGCGCATCAAGATGGGCGTCACCGGCTCGCTCAAACAGATTCTCTTCGGCCCCGCCACCGTCGATGACGGCTCACAAAAACTCGTCGGCGCCATCACCACCTGCATGGGCAACGTGGGCGCGGCGAACATTCGCGAGTTTCAGGAGACCGAGATCATCATCGCCTCGAGCATCAAGACCGAAGGCAAACTCTTCCAGACCGTGCAAAGCGTCGGCATGGGGACGAGATAGTCGGAACGCGGACGTCTTCGTTCCATTCTGATGGGTGGCGCACAACCTGCCGGTCGGTCGCCGGATGGGATTACGTGGGCAGAGCGAACAAATCCAATCCGACGAACCGGGTGAAACCTTGATCGAAGGTAACAAGTTGCGCGGCGCTGGCCCGGGCGAAAGCAGCCAGATATGCATCCGTCCAATGCGCGTGCGCCGGGGAATTGGACTGGGCGAAGCTGCGAAAAGCCGCCTCCAAACCCGCTGGCTCGTTCAACCAGGCCACGCGCGGATCGTTGGCCAGCCGGTCGTAATTCTTCCAGGCGTCCTGCTGGCTCTGGACGAAAAGCCCCATGATTTTCGTATTCGTCAGATGCCGCAGCAGGGCCATTTGTGTCACCCGGCAGAAGGCGGTGGCGCCTTCGGGCAGCGTGTCGAACCACGCCGCGGCCTTGGCGTGATGCTGGTGGTCGGAAAACGCCAGTGCCAGCCACACGTTGGCATCGGCCAGCTTAATCACCCCAGAGACTGGCATCCAATTCCTCGCGCGTGGGGTTGATGATGCGTTGGCCGTCGCCTCGGATCAGTGGCAACTCCACCCGCTGACGCGCCGGCTTGTCGGTCGCGGGCGTGCCGTTGGTCGGCAACAGGATGGTCAGCAGCCCACTACCCGACTCTGGCAACTTTTCCGGCTCGCGTGGCACGATGCGCCCGTGATCAATCTGCACTTCGACGGTCACATAACTCATGGCTCGGAGTCTAACCGTTCCTCCTGCTATGGCGAACCCAAATCTGCCTTACGGCTCCACGCGCGCGGTAAAAGTTCTGCGCGTTTGTCGCAGTGGTGTCGAGAAAGGGGACGGAGGTTCAACCACGGATGACGCTGATGACACAGATAAAGTAGCTGCGGGAAAACTCTTGCTCCCCATCCGTGAAATCCGTGGCGAAAAAATTCGGCGGCTACGGACACCCGTAACCTGTCCGCCAAATCGGGGCAAGGCCAGTCACGGAGACCGCACTTCAGGATCGCCCTCGCGACTCAGGTGCTGGAAGTCCGTGGAATTGATCGTGTAGAGAATGTCCGCGCCAGCCTTTCGCGCGGCCACCAGGTGCATGAAGTCATAGACGGCCCCGCCTCGAACTGGCCGCGAAGTTCCCGCTGCCGTATTGAGTGGAAAGTTGGTAGGGCGCGGCAGTGTGACCTTTCCTGCCCCCAATCCCGTTGGGATTGGAAGAAACGCGCTCACCGCCGCAGGGCGCGCCCGGCCTGCTCCTCCCGGTCGGCCCGGACGGCGGCGGCGTCCGTGTTGATGCCGAGGCGCGGCAGCACGAGCACGCCGTCCTCCAGAATCCCTTCCGTCACCTCAGGGAGCACTTTCACGATCTCGATCCGATCCGCAGTCACCTCCGCCCGCACCTGCACACCCGGCCCGGCCCCAAAGACACGCTTCAGCGCCTCGGGCAGATTGATCTGCCCGGCCTCATCCAAGGTGAACGTAGCCTTCATGGGTCCGACTCTGCCTCGCATCGCCACCCACCGCAAGCCCACTCCTATTCCGCGCTGCTTCCGGATGGAGCCGGGCGCGTCCGGCTTCAATCCAGCCACGGAGCATTGAGCGGAATGGGCGGCTGACCTGGGTGGAGGACAAAATGGCCCCGACCCACGTCGGTCCATCGCGAGGCGGCGTGAATTCGCCTTGCCTGCTTCGCTCTTGTTGTTCCTGTTCATGGCTGACTTGGGGGGAGGACCGAACGGAAACCAACGTAGTCGTACGTGTCCAACGGAGTGCGGGCGAAGCGGACCGCCGTCCGGCAAAAGCGCGCAGGGACGACCCAACTGCCACCTCGATACACACGGGCCCAGCCTGATGTGGGTCCAGTGGGTCCAGGTCCACGCGGGTCGCTTCCCGGCGAGGAACTATAATACCCGTCCGAATACCAATCCCAGCACCACTCGAAAACGTTCCCCGCCACGTCGTATAGCCCGTAACCGTTCGGCACAAAATAACCTGTGGGACTGGCGTAGGGAGTCACCCCGTCGTTGAACGTCGGGTGGTAGCCGCGCGTGGGGCTGGTATCGTAGGCGTAGCTCGCGGAACTGTAATAGTTCGCCCGGCTGTGCGTGATGTTGTCCGTGTCGCTCCATGGGAACCTGTGCCCGCTGGCTCCGCCACGCGCCGCCTTCTCCCACTCCGCTTCCGTCGGCAAACGGTAGCCGCTGCTCCACTTCACCCAACTGTTGTCCACGGTGAGTTGCCCACTGCGATACACCGTCGTTTGCGTCCCGCTCGTGAAATACGCCGGTGTCCGCCCCTCCTTCTCACTCCGCGCATTGCACCACTTCACTGTGTCATACCAATTGATGTAATGGACAGGATGGCTTGGCCCCTTGCTGTGGAGTGCTCCACCGTAATACGAACCGGGGTTGTCAAAAGTGTAGCCGTGGTTCGTAGCCCATTGATATACGTCATCCCACAACGCCTTGGCCACCTCTGTCCGGTCCATGTAAAAGGCCGAAACATAGACCGTGTGCAGTGGCAGCTCGCTGGAAAAACCTTCCCCGGCACTGAAACTGTTCCCCATTGTGAATGAGCCGGCGGGAATAAGCGCCATTCCGGAGGGAGAAGGCGGTTCTGTCTGGAGTGAAACTGTCGCCGGGTTACTGAGCACCCAGCCAACGTGGTTCCTGGCCATTACCGTGTAGCTGCCGATGGCACTGTTGCCTATCGTGAACGTCATTACCGGCTGCGTCTGGAAGGGAATGGCCTGGCCATTCTGGAACCACTGGTAGGTCGGCTTCGGGCTGCCGGTCGCGCTCGCTTCCAAAGTAACGGTGGAACCTGTCGCCGTCGCGACGGTGGCAGGGTGCCGGGTGAACACTGGTGCCGCGTCCGGTCCCTCCGGCCAGTGCCAGGTCTGGACGGTGCGCTTTGCCTGCAAGAGCGTCACGCTGGGCAGTTGGCCATCCGGCACGCCCACGATAGTTAGGCCGGCATTGATGGTCCACTTGTCGTAGAGCGTGATCTCGGCTTGCGGATCACCCGGGTTCGAGGTGGCTTCCAAAGCTGGTCCCCGCCGGTAATCAAGAGAAACGCTGGCGAGACCCTTCTCGAGCACCTTTGGAACGTAGCAAAGCACCACCGACAGCCGCGGCTTCAGGTAAAGGAAAGCCTCAGCCGAAACCTGAAATTCCATGTCCAGCGGCACAGGAACCACGCTGAAACTCGGCGGGCTGGAGGAGGGATCCCAGCCCAGGCCCGGCCGCCACGCCAACCGAAAGTCGCTGCTGGCGTACGCATCAAGCCCGGTCTCGAAGGACACCGCCGCCTCGGCTCTCGCCTCCACTCCAAAATCAACGGCCAGTTGTAGATCCAGCCACACGGGGACAACGCCGACGTAGGCCACGGCACGCACCAGGGTCACCGGCTGGCCGATGGTCCTGGTCCAGTCCGGGAGATTAACTCCAACCAGGAACTCGAGTCTGGCCCTCATCTCTGCCGCGAGTTGGCTGGTCACAGAAGCATCGAGAGCCACCACCTGCCAGTCCTTGATCCGGCAGGAAACCTCCAGCTTTCCTTGCAGGTTGATGGACAGAATTCCGGGAGTGATGCGCAAGTCCTCGTCTCCATCATCGTCCACATCAAACTCCAGCGGCAGCACCGTAAACTCGCTGACACGGGAGAACGGACGCGCGTAGCTTAGATCCGCCGTCCAGTTCTGAGCCGCGCCCAAGTCCGAGACGTCCACGAAGCCTTCCGAGGAAAATGTTCCGTCCTGCACCAATGCGGTGAGCAGGACGTTGGTGGTGTAGGTCGTAACGGTGTGACTGTTCGTGTCGTTCGTCAGGCTCGTGATCTGCCGGTAGAAGAAACGCGCCGGGTCGTGGCTGACCAGGATGCCATCGGTGTAGAGGCCGTGATTGGTGCCGGTGTAGCTGAAGACGATGAGGTTGGTCTCAAAGGAGATGATGGACAGCCCCTCGGCAAAACTGGCTCCGTGCTCCTTCGCCGCCCTGGCCAGCGCCGCGTTCTTGAGCGTCGCCGGAGGCGGCAGGTGGATGAGCACATTGGTCACCACGGGCTGGACTTCCAGCGTGAAAGTCCACGCCGAAGTGGTGGTGTTTCCCAGGACGTCGGCACACACGAAGCTCACGGCGGAGGTGGAGCCGTAATCGCCCCACGCGTTCGTGCCGGGGACGTATTGGAAGGAGTTCGAGGTGGCAGTGACGCCAGGACTGCCGTTGCTCAGAGTGAGGGCATTGAACGTGAGGGCGAAGCGGCTGGGGTCCACGCCTGTCTCGTCATTGAGCGAGAGCGAGAGCGTGGCGAAACGGCCAACCCCAATGCCATTGGTGGCGGGGTAGCGCGAGGTGATTGCCGGCCCCAGGATGTCACGCTGGGCGACTCGAAAAAACTGCATCCGATTGGTCGAGGAGTGCTGAAAGGCACCGATGAGGTTCGTCGGCACGATGGGGGCGTTCGTCGCGAGCAGCCATGCGCCACCCGTGAGGTTGGTCGTCGTGAGAACATCATATTGGCGATCTCCATCCGCCGGCCACTTGAGATCGGCGCGGGTCTGTCCGTTGGTTTTGCGAACTTCGATCGCCACGGGCACGCCGAGAGGGGAAGCGGCGCGGACGCTCAGGCACGCAAGGAGGAGAAGAAGCAGGATTAGAATTCTTTTCATAGGATGCCGAGTGCATCGCAGGTTGGCACTTCAGGCAGGAATCGCAATGGCGAAAATGCGCCGGAAAACATCTCGGAAAGCGGCGTGGATGGCCCAGCGCTTGAATCTTTTCGACCGCTGGAAGCGATTCTCCCTCTCCCCTCAACGGGGAGAGGGCCGGGGTGAGGGGTGGGAATGTGGTGAGAATCCCGACACGGCCGAGCTCGTGAGACGCACCACCCCTCACCCTCAATCCCTCTCCCCGTTGAGGGGAGAGGGAAGCTTGCTGGGGACGCGCGATGGCTACTCGGCCGGGTAAATCCCCTGCCGCGCGGCCATGCGGGCGAAGATGCCCTTGGCGCGCACCAGGTCGTCGAACTTGCCCTGCTCCACGATGCGGCCCTTGGCGAGGACGATGATCAAATCCATGGAGGCCAGGGTGCTGAGGCGGTGGGCCACGGAGATCACGGTGCGGTTTTGCTCCAGGCTGTCGATTTGATTCTGCACTTCCTGTTCGGTTTGAGAATCAAGCGATCCCGTGGCTTCATCGAGCACGAGGATGGGGGCGTTGCGCACGAAGGCCCGGGCGATGGCCAGCCGGGCTCTCTGGCCGCCAGAGAGCGTCATGCCGCGCTCCCCGATCACGCTCTCGTAACCAAGGGGCAGGTTCATGATGAACTCGTGGGCCCGCGCGGAGTGCGCAGCGGCTTCAATTTCCGGGCGGGTCGCGCCGATGCGGCCGGCGGCGATGTTCTCGGCCGCCGTGGTGCGGAAGACGAATACATCCTGGCTGACCAGGGCCATGGGGCGGCGCAAGTCCTCGTAAGAAAGTTCGCGCACGTCGATGCCGTCGATCTTGATCGAGCCGCCGGTGACGTCGTAGAAGCGGAAAAGCAGATTGACCAGGGTGCTTTTGCCGGAGCCGCTTTCGCCGGCGATGCCGACCTTCGTGCCGCGCGGGATGCGCAGGCTGACCTCGTGCAGCACGAGTTCGTGGCCGTAGCTGAAGCTGACCTTGTCGAAGACGATGTCGCGCTCGAAGTTCTTGAGCGGCTTCGGGTTCGCCGGTTCCACGACGGTCGGCTTTTCCTGAAGTATTTCCACGATGCGCTCCACGCCGATGCTGGCTTGCTCGAAGAGGATGTGAACGGCGGCAATCTTCTTGACGGGGACGAAGAAGAAGATGACGCCGCTGACGAAAGCCACGAGATCGCCGAGCGACTGGCCGCGCCAGAACAGGTAAACGACCAACCCCCCCACCGCCGCTGACGAAACCACTTCCAGGATGGGATTCACCATTTCCTTGGCCTGCACGCCCTTCATGCTGTGGTGGATAAGTTGCTTGGAAAAGTCGCGGAAGCGCTGGATCTGGCGGGCTTCAAGATTGAAGGCCTTGAGCACGCGAATGCCGTGGAGGGCCTCGCCGAGCAGCGAATTCTGGCCCACGTTGGCCTTCCGGCCCTCGCGGCTGGCGCGGCGGGCCTTCTTGCCGAGAATGAACAGGGGCAGAATCACCGCCGGCACCAGGACAAAGGCAAAGAGCGTCAACTGCCAGTCGAGCCAGAGCAGGACCGCGAACACGGTGATCATGGTGACCGATTCTTTGATCAGATCCGCCGAGCCTTGGCGCATGGCCCGGTGGAGGTTGGCGGTATCGGCGCTGAGGCGGGTAAACATGTCGCCGGTGGTGGTGCGGTTGAAGTAATCAAGCGAGAGCGAGGTCAGCTTGATGAGAATGTCGCAACGCAAGTCGTTGACCACGCGCTCGCTCACCCAGCCCGTGCAGTAGCTGCTCGCGTAATCAGTGGAGCCGCGGATGAGCGCCAGCAGGGGCAGAAGCAACAAACCACCCACCAAATGCTTCCAATGAAACGTGACTCCGGCGCGGGGCAGCCAGGGATCAATGGTGTCGGCGACGTTTTTCTTTGCCGCATCGATCTGTTTCTGGAGCTCGGGGAATTTGATGATCTTGGGCGGGCTCGCCTTGAGCTTGCGGGCCTCGGCGGCGCGGTTTTCTTCCACCGTTTTGAGCGGCTCCAGCCGATCCACCAGAGTGCGGGTGGCCCAGATGAAGCTGCTCGCGGTCAGGCCGCAGATGCAGCCGAGCACAATACCTGCGACCATGCGTTTCCAGTACGGACGCATGTACTTCCAGGCGAAGAGCATGACGGTTTTGATATTTCCCACGGCGCGCTCATTAGCCGAGTCTGTGCCGGATGAGTCAACGGGAAAGGTGTTCGGGGTGAAATCTCAGGCTTCGATCCTCCCGGTTCAAAGTGCCGCCGGGAGCGCGGGAGGACCGGTGTTTCAAGCCCGGTGCTTGCTCTCGGTGGCGCACCAGCCCTGGTGCTTCCCGCCACCGGGTGGTGCCTTCATGTATTTCCCTGGAACCGCGCATTGACGAATGCGGCGCAGTGCTCTAACTACGACCCGTCGCAAACCTGAACTGATCAATTCCAACTAAAGAAAAATTTATGCCTCCAAAAGCCGTCGAAAAAATCGCCCCTGAAGCCAAGGATATTAAATCCGCCGAAGCCGCCAAACTCGCCGCGACCCGCGAACGCGAACTGGAGGCCGCCATCTCCAGCATCACCAAGGCCTACGGCGACGGGGCCATCATGCGACTGGGCGCGGCGCAGGCTTTGCGCAAAATCGAGGTCATTCCCACGGGCGGTCTGGCCATCGACCTCGCGCTGGGCGTGGGCGGACTGCCGCGCGGGCGCGTGGTGGAAATCTTCGGGCCTGAATCCTCGGGCAAGACGACGTTGATGCTGCACGTCATTGCCAACGCGCAGAAGGCGGGTGGTCTGGCCGCGTTCATCGACGCCGAGCACGCGCTCGATCCGGCTTACGCAAAGAAGCTCGGAGTGAACTTGGACGATCTGCTCGTGTCGCAGCCGGACAGCGGCGAAGAGGCGCTCTCGATTTGTGAGACCCTGGCGCGCTCGAATGCCCTGGACGTGATCGTCATCGACTCCGTGGCCGCGCTCGTGCCGAAAAACGAACTCGAAGGCGAAATGGGCATGGCCACGATGGGCATGCAGGCACGACTCATGAGCCAGGCGCTGCGCAAGCTCACGGCCGTGCTCAGCAAGGCCAAAACGACCTGCGTGTTCACCAATCAGCTTCGCGAGAAGGTCGGCGTGATGTTCGGCAATCCCGAGACCACGCCCGGCGGCAAGGCGCTGAAGTTCTACGCCAGCGTGCGCATCGACATCCGCCGCAAGGAGACGCTCAAGGACGCGGCCGGCAACGCCATGGGCAACATCACCAAGGTGAAGATCGTGAAGAACAAGGTCGCGCCGCCCTTCGCCGAGGCCGAGTTCGAGATTCTCTACAACCACGGCATCAACAAGGAAGGCAGTATCCTCGACGTGGGCCTGACCCACGGCGTGGTGGAGAAGAAGGGCGCTTGGCTGCAATTCGCGGGGGAGTTGATCGGCCAGGGCAAGGAAGCGGCCCGCGTTGCGCTGGTGGAGAAGCCGGAACTGGCCAGGAAGATCGTGGACGCGATCATGGAGAAGCGGAATGCCGCAGTTGCCGTGACAGCCGAATCCAAATAATTTTGACCCGTGATCGGAGGGGCGAGGTTGAATGAAATCGACCTCGCCCCGTCCATTTTTCCCAGAATGCAATTTGCCGAACTTCGCACGATTATTGTGGTGTCAGCCTTGGCCGCGACGAGCGCCCTCGCCCAACAGACCCTGTCGCCGGCCACCGGGTCGGCCACCTCCAAGACGCCCATCCCTTCCGGCGAGCAGACCGATGGCCCTTGGCGCAAGGTGATTCTCGATGCCGACCAGCAGGTTGACGGCGTGTGGCAGGACACGGTCAAAGATCCGATGGAACTGGCGGTGGCGCCGGATGGCCGGGTCTTTTACGCCGAGCGCGCCGGGGTGATCAAAATGTGGAAGCCGGACACGAAGGCCACGGTCATCGTCGCAAACATCCAAGTGTTTAGCGGACTGGAGGATGGGATGCTGGGCCTGACGCTCGATCTTGGTTTTTCCACGAACCACTGGATTTACCTTAACCACTCCCGGCCCGAGACCAAGAAGGACAAGGCGGGCAAGAAAGCGGGCGTCATCCGTGTCTCGCGCTACACGCTTGTGGACGAACAACTCGATCTCGCCTCGGAGAAGGCGCTGCTCGACATCCCCACCCAGCGCGAGGAGTGCTGCCATGTGGGCGGTTCACTGGCCTTCGACAAGGACGGTAATCTCTACGTTGCCATTGGCGACAACACGAACCCCTTCGACTCGGATGGTTATTCGCCCCACGACGAGCGGCCTGGGCGCTTCCCTTGGGACGCGCAGAAATCATCCGCGAACATGAACGACCTGCGCGGCGGTATCAGCCGCGTTCATCCCGAACCGGACGGCACCTATACCATTCCCAAGGGGAACCTGTTTCCGCCCGGCACGGAGGGCACACGCCCGGAGGTTTATGTGAAAGGCACGCGCAACGGCTTCCGCATCTCGGTCGATCCGCGCAATGGAATTTTGTATTGGGGCGACGTGGGTCCGGACGCAGGTAACTTCAATCCGAAATTCGGTCCGGGCGGTTTCGACGCAGTGATGCAGGCGAAAAAGCCGGGCTTCTTCGGCTGGCCCTATTCCCGCGGGGACAACAAGCCGTATGCGAAGATCGATTTCGCGGCCCGTGCTCAATACGCCAAGGACAAAGGCGAATACGACAAGGCGAAGACCACTTACGACAAGTTAAAAACCACCTATCAATCCGTCCTGGCGGCCAACGAAAAAGCGGCGAAGGAAGCGCAGGACAAGGGCGAACCAGCGCCAGTGCTGCCAGTACCGCTACCGCCGCCCCTCTTCAATCTCAAGCCGCCGGTTTCATATCTGGCAGGCGAGACGATGATGTTCGATCCGGCGCATCCGGTGAACAATTCAACGAACAACACGGGCCTCAAAGAACTGCCGCCGACGCAGCCGGCTTTCATCTGGTATCCCGGTGGCCCTTCGGCCCGCTTCCCGGCGGTGAATGGCGGCGGCGGGCGCACGGCCATGGCGGGTCCGGTCTATTACTTTGATGCCGAAAACAAGTCGCCGAACAAGCTGCCCAAGGCTTTCGACCACACGCTGTTCATCTACGAATGGTCGCGCAACTGGATCATCGCCGTGCATCTCGACGCCAACGACAACATCGCAAAGAAACCTGACGGCTCGTTCTGGATGGAGCGCATCGGAAAGAACATGACCTTCAAACGCCCGATGGACATGGAACTGGGACCGGACGGCTGCCTCTACCTCATCGAAACTGGCACCGCGTGGGAGAAGAACAAAGACACCCAGATCGTCCGGCTCGAATACACCGGGCCGCAGGAGTGAGTCGCGAACCTCTTGTCCGCATGGTCAATTTTCAGGGTTGAGACCGGGCGGGGCCGTGACTTTCAGCCCTCGGCCGGGAGGATTTCCGCGACTGCGGCGAAGCTTCGGCCCAGGCCGGAAGCCCCAAAGCGTGGACGTTAAAATGGTGGAGGCGCCGGGAGTTGAACCCGGGTCCCAAGGAGAAGAACCAGCCGCGACTACATGCTTAGTCCGGGGAGATTTGTCGGCTGTGGGATAGCGCCCGAACCCGAGACCCACTGCTTAGCCAGCATGAAGTGTTTCAGAGCAAACCCGCGCTGTCCCCGGGCTGCTTCCTAACCTGCTGCAGCGTTCATCACCTGAGCAGGTGTGCGATGAGAACGTCGTGGCCTTAAGCCGCGAGAGCCAATTCTTCGTTAGCTTTTATGTTTTGGTTCGATGTTTAACGAGGCCAACGAACCGTCCTCGGCATGCCGCCTCTGGCGCATCTTCATGGTCGAAACCAGTACGCCCCCAACCAAGCGGAACGCGCGGACTATCGTGTCCGTGACCGGGCGGGTCAAGGTTTCACAACTCAGCGCACCCGCCACATCAGGCCCAGGCCGGTCGTCGCGAAGAGCGCGTTGGGCAACCACGCGGCCAGCCACGGCGGCATGAATCCACCGCTGCCCAGCGCCAGCGCCAGGTCTTTTAGAATCAGGAACGCGAAGCAGATGAACACGCTGGACGCCACCCCCACGAAGACATTGCGCCGCCCCGGAATGGCTCCGAACGGCACGGCGATCAGCACCACTACCAGGCAAATCCAGGGCGCGGCCAGCCGGCTGTGCAGGATGGTGCGCAGCACATAGGAACGCTTCCGCTCCAGCTTCGGATGCAGCTTCAGGTAATCCAAAATCTCGGCCGAGGAGAGCTGCGTGCGCCGCAACGAGCTCATGTTCCCGCCCACGCCGCTGATTTTGATCTCGCTGCGGATGATGCGGGGCGTCTCCGTGAGCTGCGGCACCACGAGCTGGTTCGTCTTCAACACCACGGGCAGCGCGCCTGGTTCCGGGCTGAAGATCAGTTGCTCCACGTTCGTGAACACCCAGCGCTTGTCGATCCATAACGCGCGTTCGGCCATCACCTGGAGCCGGCTGCCATCTTCGATCCGCCAGTCGAACTGCGGGTTGATCATCACCCCGCCGCGCATGTGATATTTGCCGATGCGCCAGGTGCGGTTGGCGATCGGATTCACGAAGAAGACGTTGGGTCGCCAGATTTTCATCTCGGCCTTCCAGTTGTCGGCGGCGCGCTGGTAGAGGATGCGCTCGGCCGATTCCACGCCTTCCGGCACCAGCTTTTCGTTTACGTAAAAGACCGCAAGGCTGAACCCAATGCCCACGCCGAAATACGGCAGGCAAATGCGCCACAACGGAATGGCCGCCGCGCGCATGGCGGTCAGTTCGTTATGCCGCGCGTGCGTCGTCAGCGCGTAAAGCAGCGCCAGCAACAGCGACATGGGCACCACGTAGCTGGCCACAAGGAACTCCGGCGTCTTGTGAATGTAATACTGAAGGATGTCCCGGCTGGTGAGGTGGTTCTTGTGGAAAGTCGAAAGCTGTTCAAACAAGTCGAACGTGATGAAAATGATGAGGAAACCGCCGAGGCAATACGCGAGCGGCAAGAGCAGTTCGCGCAAAATGTAACGGTCCAGCAATCGCATTCGAGCGCGCACGCTAGCGACGGCACGCGGCCAAGGCAAGTGGGGCGCGGGACAGTGAATCAGCGGGGCGGCCGGCGGTGGGGCGTCGCGGCCCGCGCCGAGGCACCGGCGCACCGCCTCTCTCCGCTTGCCACCCACCCCTAACTCGCTAACCTCCGGGCCATGAAACAAATGCTCACCACCCTGCTCGCGTTTGCGACTTTCGCCGCCCTTCCGGTGCTCGCTGCGGACGCCCCGACCAAGGGGAAAATCGTTCACGTCGTCGCCTTCAAGTACAAAAAAGCCGTCCCCGAGGCCAAGCAGAAGGAAATTGCCGCCGCTCTCGTCGCGCTCAAGGGCAAGATTCCTCAAATCATTTCCGTGGAGCACGGTCAGAACGTGAGCAAGGAAGGCTTCGACAAGGGTTACAACGAGATGTTCGTGGTCACCTTCGCCAACGCGAAGGATCGCGACATCTACCTGGAGCATCCCAAGCACAAGGAATTCGCCAAGCTTCTCGACGACCTCCTCGCCGACAAGGGCGTCTTCGTCTTCGACTTTGTGGTGAAGGAATAATCCCGCTGGGCGACGCTCGCCGCCTGAGGGGTGGCCGACTGGGCAGGGCCGAATCAGCCAAGCTCGGAGCAAGGTTCAGCCACGGTCGCCTCGGGGTTGGAGGACTCGGTTGGACTCCACCCGTGCGCGCCGGGGCCAGCATCCGCACGGCGACGACCCCGGAGAGCACATTCCCCCTCTGGTTTCAGATCCGGAAAAGCAGCGGCGGGTGGCTCGACCGCCTCAACGAAGCGGGAGCGGCGGCTTCGCCTGTTGAAACCATTCCAGCCACCCGAGCATGAAGGCGTCAGCCATCTCCTTGGAGCGCCGGCATTCATCGGGCGTGCGGCCCCAGTAAAAGCCGATCCAGCCGGCAGCGTGCTCTCTTGAGCGTCGGAAGAAATCGTCGAACTCCTGGGCGGAGCATTTGAGCGGGAAGGTTTCTTCGACGACTACGGGCTTGCCGACCTGGAAGGCCTGCAACGTCTCGATGGCCTCGCTCACTTTCCCTTTTTCTGGGTAGAGATGAACACTCAGGAAGTCGAGTTCGGGCGCGATGACGGCGGGGTGGAAGGCGGAATCAAGTCCTGGCCGCGGCAGGCTCCAATCCACCAGACCGACGGTGATGAGGTGCGCCGGGTCTTCGGAGCGCACGGCGGTGACGAGTTGGTGAATCCACGCGCGGGCCACGGCGGCACGTTCCCGGCCTTGACCTTCGCGGGAAATCCATTGCACAAAATGTTTCCCGGCCAAGGGCGGACCGAGCCACTCCTTGCCCGTGCCCGCAGTGTGCGGCGCGACCGGCTCGTTCATGAGGTCGTAACAGAAAATGGACGGGTGGCCACGGCCGACGCGGGCGACAGCCCGCCAGAAATTCGCCTGCGCGGCCCAGCGACGACGTTCATTCAACTCGTCGTACCAACCCGGCACGTCCTGCTGGTGGTAGCAGCCAAGTCCGGTGACATCGAGATAAAGGCCGGTGCGTTCAGCGAGGCGAAGCAATTGCGCGAAGCGCATCAGCGCATTCGTGTTGGGATTCGATTCGTTGAGCATGAAACGCCCGAACTGGAAATGCACCCGCACCACGTTCGCGCCCAGTTGCTTCATCTCGCGGAAGTCCTCCTCGACCTTGGACCACTCGGCGTCCCAGTAATCTTCCAACAGTCGCCCCGTTTCGTCGTGGTCGTAATTAAACCCCCACGGAACAAACGCGCGGCCTGAAGGTTCCAGCACAAAGCCATTACCAGGAGCGGAGACGCGGATGGATTCCATCCGGGCCAGGCCCGAGCGGGGGGCGCAAGCAGCCAGCAAAGCAAGCAGGAGGGCGGCGCAAGCCAATGAGCGCAGACGTGGTTGTTGCATGAGGGAATCATCGGCGGGTCGGGCCCGACTGTCACGCCTGGGGGTGGAACTGAAAGTGGCGGGCCACATCGAGGAGTTGGGTGGCCTCGCCCTCCGTCGAGGACTGGCCGCCCGCCACCCGGATTCTAGCAGTGGTGCGCTTGAGGACGTTGAAAGTCGCGCGGCCCGATCCGCCGGGCACGCCGCCGGACCACCACTTTCCATCGCAGCCCACGCCCGGTGCTGCTTGACCCTGTGGTCGCTCGGAGCCGGCGAGGCGCGAGTCGTTCCACCACGCCGGTCTTGCTCGCTGAAACAGGGTCGAGATGCACCCGTGTGAAAGTGCTTCCAGTCCACACCCTTGCTTCGTTTCCGCTCCCGTGATTGCCTCTGCGCGATGCGACCGGATACGATGCCCGTTTTGACCGACCTGCTCAAGGCCGTGTCGCGGTCGTTCTACCTCACGCTGCGCGTCCTGCCCGCCTCGGTGCGGCCTCAGATCGGCCTCGCTTATTTGCTGGCCCGGACCACCGACACCATCGCGGATACGGAGCTGGTCCCGGTCGCGGCGCGGTTGCGGGCCTTGGATGAACTGCGGGCGCGCATCCTCGGACAGCGCCACGCGCCGGTGACTTGCGGAGAACTCGCGGCGGCCCAACCGGAGCAGGCGGGCGGCGGAACGAATGCCGAGCGCCTGCTGCTGGAACGCATCGAGGCGATGGTGACTCTGCTCGAATCATTTTCCCGCGAGGATCAAAGGCGCATTCGGGACGTGCTGGCGACCATCACCGGCGGGCAGGAACTGGATTTGCAACGCTTCGGCGCGGCGGGCGTGGAGCACATCGTCGCGCTCCAGAGCGACGCCGAGCTGGACGACTACACCTATCGCGTGGCGGGCTGCGTGGGCGAGTTCTGGACGAGAATGTGTTGCGCTCATGTCTTCCCGCAGGCGGGACTCGACGAGCCGGCGCTGCTGCGCGACGGCGAGCGGTTCGGAAAGGGACTGCAACTCGTGAACATCCTGCGCGATCTGCCCCGCGACCTGCGGCAAGGACGTTGTTATCTTCCGGCGGAACGGCTGAAACAATGTTCGCTGACCCCGGGAGATCTGCTCGATCCAGGAAACCACGCCCGGTTGCGCCCGATTTACGACGAATTACTGGGGATCGCCCAAGCGCATCTCGCCGCCGGCTGGAGGTACACGAACAGCTTGCCGCGATCGGCAGTGCGGGTGCGCCTGGCCTGTGCCTGGCCCATCCTGATTGGGGTGAAGACGCTTAGCCAGTTGCGCCGGGCCAACCCGCTCGACGCCGCGCAGCGAGTCAAGGTGGACCGCGCCACCGTGCGGCAAATCATCCTTGGAACCATCCTGCGCTACCCTTTCCCCGGTGCCTGGAACGGCCTGTTCGAGCGGAGGCAATCCGAGTGACGAAAGCCCATGACTTGCTTCGGTCGCGCTGGCTCGACCTCCGCCTTCGTCGCCATTGACACGCCAGGGGACACCGCGAAAGTCTGGAGCGCAACACATGCTGCTTCGCGCCGGCCAATTTGAGTTTCAGTTTCCGCGCCCCACCCTCGTGATGGGGATCGTGAACGTCACGCCGGATTCCTTTTCTGATGGCGGCCAGTGCTTTGATCCCGGTCTGGCTCTCGCCCATGCGGAACGGCTCCTCGAGGAAGGCGCGGAGATCCTCGACATCGGAGGTGAATCGACGCGGCCCAATGCCACGCCCGTGCCGGAGGAGGAGGAATTGCGCCGCGTCCTCCCGGTCGTTCGTTCCCTCGCAGGGCGGGGCGGGAGCCGGACGCTCATTTCCATCGATACAATGAAGCCGGCCGTGGCCCGCGCTGCGATCGACGCTGGAGCGAGCATCATCAACGACGTCGAGGCCCGCCGCACCGACCCAACGATGTGGCAGATCGCGCGCGACTCCGGTGCTGCTTACGTCGTCATGCACATGCAGGGCACGCCGCTGACCATGCAGCAGCAGCCGGAATATGCTGATGTGGTCGGCGACATCGGGGCGTTTTTCGCCGATCGGTTGAAACGCCTAGAAGAGTTCGGCCTGGATCGGGAGCGGATCATTCTCGATCCCGGGCTGGGCTTTGGAAAAACCTGCGATCATAATTTGGAATTGTTGGCGGGCTTGGAGAGATTTAGAACTTACCGTCGACCGCTGCTGATCGGAGCCTCGCGAAAGGCTTTCATCGGCCAGGTCACAGGCGCGAAAGAAATCACGGAGCGGCTGCCAGGATCGCTGGCTTGCGCGCTGGCCGCGGTGGAGGCGGGGGCGCACATCATCCGGACGCACGACGTGGCGGCGACCCGGCAGGCGCTGCGGATGAGCGAAGGCATTCAGTCGAAAAGAAAATAATGGGCGGATTTTTCCAGGAAGTTTGGGCCAGCCCCCTGTGGCGGGCCGTGGTGGAGATTCTCATCCTCGCGGTGGGCATCTACTACGCCGCGTCCTTTGTGCGGGGCACGCGCGGCGCGGCCATCTTCAGCGGCATCCTCGTGCTCATGCTCTCGCTGGGCTTGTTGTCGAACCTCCTTGAGCTGCACGTCCTCGGCTGGATTCTGCGCGTCTTCTCGTCCGCCTTCGCCGTCTCCGTCATTGTTATTTTTCAGCCGGAGATCCGGCAACTGCTCGCGCAGATCGGCAGCCTCCAGCTTTTCTATTCCTCGCACGAGCAGCGCGAGAACATCGAAGTGATCGTCCAGACCGTGGAGCGCCTCGCGGATGTCCGCATCGGCGCACTCATCGCCGTCGAGCAGTCGATTCAACTGCACGATGCCGCCGAGTCGGGCATCCCGGTGGATTGCATCGCGACCTCGGAAATGCTCGAAACCATCTTCTTCCCGAACAACGCCATCCACGATGGCGGCGTCATCATCAAAGGCGACCGAATCGCCTACGCGGCGTGCATCTTCCCTCTCACCACCCGACAGGATTTGAACAAATCCCTCGGCACCCGCCATCGCGCGGCCATCGGTCTGAGCGAGGAGACAGACGCGGTCATTATCGTGGTCTCCGAGGAGACGGGCATGATCAGCTACGCCTGCAAGGGCGAACTGGTGCGCGGCCTGACCGTCGAGGGCTTGCGCGCCTTCCTCAGCGGGGTGCTGCTGGAAGCCGGCCGTCGGCGCAACTGGCGCGACCGGCTGCGCGGCCTAACCACGGATCATTTCCGGCCCGCCACTGCGGTCGTGAAACCAGCCTCCAAGTGACATGTCCCTGCACGACCTCATCTTCACCAATTTCCGGCGCAAGCTGTTCTCCCTCCTGCTGGCGATTCTGATTTGGCTGACCATTCATTTTGCCGATAAGCAGAATCGAGGGGCGGCGGGATTGCCGCACAAGCCCCAGACAAATTCAGTGATTTCGCCATGACCAAGCAGAAAATATTTGGAACGGATGGGGTTCGCGGCACCGCAAACATCGAACCCGTGACCGCCGAGACCGCGCTCAAGCTCGGCCGGGCCGCCGCGCACGTCTTCAAGAACGTCTCCGCCAAATCGCGCAGCCGCGGCCGCCACAAGATCGCCATCGGCAAGGACACCCGCGTCTCCGGCTACATGCTGGAAAACGCCATCTCCGCCGGCGTGCTTTCCATGGGCGTGGATGTGCTCTTCATCGGGCCGCTCCCGACCCCCGGCGTCGCTTACGTGACCCGCAGCCTGCGCGCCGACGCCGGCATCGTCATCACCGCCTCGCACAACCCCTACGACGACAACGGCATCAAGTTCTTCCGTGCGGACGGCTACAAGCTCGACGACAAAATCGAGGGCCAGATCGAGCACCTCGTCTTCAGCGGCGAGATCGAATCCATCCGCCCCACGGCCAGCGCCATCGGCAAGGCCATGCGCATCGACGACGCCCTGGGCCGCTACATCGAATACGCCAAGGCCTCCTTCCCGCGCCGCATGACGCTCGAAGGGCTGCGCATCGTGGTCGATTGCGGCAATGGCGCCGCCTACAAATCCACCCCTTGCGTGCTGCGCGAACTCGGGGCCGAGGTCATCGTGTACGGCGATGAACCCGACGGCACGAACATCAACAAGGAATGCGGCTCCATGCACCCCGACACCATCTGCGCCAAGGTCGCCGAGCATCGCGCCGACATCGGCATCTCTCATGATGGCGACGCCGACCGCGTGTTGCTCTGCGATGAAACCGGCGCGCTGATCGACGGCGACGACGTTATGGCCATCGCCGCGCTCGACATGCTGGCCAAGGGCACGCTGTCGAAGAAGACCCTTGTCACCACCGTGATGAGCAATGCCGGGCTGGACGCCGTGATCCTGGAGGCTGGGGGCAAAATTATCCGCACCGCCGTGGGCGACAAGAACGTCATCGATGAAATGCTGCGTGAGGATTACAACTTTGGCGGCGAACAGAGCGGGCATCTTATTTTCCGCGACTACAGTTCCACGGGTGACGGCCTCGTGGCTTCGCTCCAGATTCTCCAGATCATGAAGTCGCAGGACACGAAGCTCTCCCAGCTCAAGCAATGCTGGACGCGCTACCCGCAGCTCGTGACCAACGTGAAAGTGCGAGAGAAAAAACCCTTTGATCAGCTCAACGGCCTGCTCGACCTCGTGGCCCAGGCCGAGGCCGTGGTGAAGCCCGACGGCGGACGTGTGCTGCTGCGTTACTCCGGCACCGAGCCGAAGGCCCGCCTGCTCATCGAAGGCCGTGACGCCGAGGTGCTGGAACTATGGAGCAAGCGCATCTGCACTGAGTTGAAGAACCAGATCGGGGCGTGAGCGGGGACAAACTCCAAATCCCAAATAAACTCCAAGCTCCAAGCTCCAAACTCCAACCGGGAGTTTGCGCAGCGATGAACGCAACCGGCAGGGAGACTCGCACAAGCCAGAGGGTGACACTTCAACCAGACTTGCGCGCCCCCGTTGGAGTTTGGAATTTGAAGGTTGTTTGGAGTTTGGAGTTTGGGATTTGGAGTTTTTCCCAATGAAGCTCCCCTACAAAGTCGCCACCCTCCTCTACTGCTTCAACGAGCGCGACGAAGTGCTCTTGCTCGAACGTGCCCAGGAACCCAATCGCGGCTTCTGGAGCCCCTGCGGCGGCAAGGTCCACCTCGACGAAGGCGAGTCACCCTACGCCTGCGCCTGCCGCGAGGCCCGCGAGGAAATCGATCTCCACATCACCCCGGCCGACCTGCACCTGGCCGCCGTGGTCAGCGAGCACGCTTATGCGGGGCAAGGCCACTGGCTCATGTTCCTGTTCGAAGTGAAGACGCGACTCAAGGAATGTCCGCCGCCGCATCCCGAAGGCGTCTTCCGCTTCTTCCCGCGCGGCGAGATTGCCGGGCTGCACATTCCCCAGACCGACCGCGACATTCTCTGGCCGCTCTTCTGGCAGCACCGCGGCGGCTTCTTCGCCGCGCACTGGCACTGGCACGCGGATGGGCGGACGGAGTGGGTGATGGAGGAATCGAGACCAAAATGAAAACACCAGGCACCAAACCTCAAAAATCAAATAGCTCCCAAACATCAAACATCAACAGCCGCGCGCGCTGCCGACGTCCCGGGTTGGTGTTTGGAGCTTGCTGTTTATCTGGTGTTTGGAGCTTGGTGTTTGGTGTTTGACTCATGGACCCCATCATCGATCTCCACAGCGACCACTACTTCATGGGCGAAGCCTTGCGCCAGGCCGCGAAAGCTTTCGCGGCGGAGGAAGTTCCCGTGGGCGCCGTGATCGTGCGCGCGGGGCGCATCATCGCCCGGGCCAGCAACCAGGTGGAACTGCTCAAGGACGCCACCGCGCATGCCGAGATGCTCGCCCTCACCCAGGCCGAGCAGGCCGTGGGCGACTGGCGGCTCACCGACTGCACGCTCTATGTGACCAAGGAACCCTGCCCGATGTGCGCCGGAGCCATTGTCCATGTGCGGCTGGCGCGAGTGGTCTTTGGCGCGGCGGATCCCAAGGGCGGCGCGGCCGGCAGCGCGATGAACCTGCTCCAGTTCCCCACCCTCAACCACCGCTGCGAGATCACGGGCGGCGTGCGCGAGGCGGAATGCCGCGACCTGCTCCGCACCTTCTTCCAGCAGCAACGCTCCAAGGGCAGCTCACCCTTGGAGCAGAGTTAAGCGGCGACCTGGCCGTGGCACCAAAACTGGATGGTGGCTTGAGTGGATACCGGACAACGCTCCCTTCTGAGCATTTTCCGATTCCTCAGGAAAGCAAACGCAGGGCAGATCCCCGCTTCAATTGCTGATAAATTTCCCGCCCTGCGTTGTTCGCCAGGACGGTTTGAACGGGTTGCCAGGCGAGGGTTTGATCAACAAGTGCTCCGGCCAACCGTGTCTCGTGGAAGAGACCACCACCCGTACGTAGGTACGGTTTAATCCTAATTTAGGAGAGTGCCCCAACTTGGATGGAGAATGGCGGGAGTGGCGGGGCTCGAACCCGTAACCTCTGCCGTGACAGGGCAGCGCTCTAACCAATTGAGCTACACCCCCGCGCCAAACGGGGCGGCAAAGTATTGAACGCTCCTCTTCCCGTCAATCGGGAATTCGACTCTGCCGAAAAAGAAAAGATTCGGGCAACAGACGCCAAGGAGGTGGGGGTGAAGAACCCCGCTGAAGAAACGTGCTGTCACCCGAATCAAAAATCTGGTCGGAGTCTTGTGATCAACCCCTTCCTTGTCAACGCTACATCGGCACATTATCCCCGAAAACAAAGGGGCTTTTTGCATTTTTTACTTAGCCAAATCTGGTCGTGCCAGGCGTCAGTCTGGAATACCCGTCCCTCGACTCGGTTTTTGTGTCGGGGCCAACTACAGGACCGAGGTGGGTGACAAGAAATCTTCAAGTCAGCACTCCGGCCAAGCTCTGAGCCGGGCTGCCACACATGGCACTTTTAGCTTCCGGCCTTCCCAACTGGTCTGGGTGTGCTTGGAGCCGTGAAACTCCTTGGTGCCTTCTCCTGGCGAAGCTGATCTTAGCGTGCGGCGAGGAGGTCGTTGAGTTTTACGAACTGCGCCTCGCCGACCGGCACGGCTTCATTCGCCCACTGGCCGTGACGGTTTACTGAACGCTTCCCCCGGCTAGCGAAACAAACCAGCCAACGGCGCAAGCCGTTGGACATCGGGCGCCTACCTTCCAACACCGACAATCCCGTTGCCAACTCACAATTGACGCTCGTAGGATTCGCCGATTCCGGGGAACGCACCCGTGTCGCGATGTCCGAGTACAAAGTCAAATTCGAGGTCTTTGAAGGTCCGCTCGACCTCCTGCTTTATCTCATCAAGAAGCAGGAGGTGGACATCTATGAGGTCAACCTCACCGAGCTGGCCACCCAGTTCATCGAGTACATCGACGTGATGCGCGTCCTCGACCTCGAGATCGCCGGCGAGTTCCTCGTCATGGCCTCGACGCTCATGTACATCAAGAGCCGCGAACTGCTGCCGGTGGATCAGCAGGTGCAGGTCGAGGGCGAGGAGGAAGGCGAAGACCCGCGCTGGGAACTCATCCGCCAGCTCGTCGAGTACAAGAAATTCAAGGACGCGGCGGCGCGGTTGCAGGAACTCGAAGCCCGGCAGGAGGACGTCTATCGCCGCGAAGCGCCCAAGCCCGTCTTCGAGGCCGAGCCGTCCAAGCCGGACGTTTCCGTCTTCGACCTCATCAACGCCGTCAACAGCATCCTCAAGCGCGTGGCCGAGCGCGAGGGCGAGTCGCGCGAGATTTTCGAGGACAAGTGGAGCGTCAGCGAAAAGATCGAGATGCTCGTGAAACTGATCGGCGAGAAGCCGCGCGTGAAGTTCTCCGACCTGTTTGAAGGCGCAATCAGCCGCACGGAAGTCGTGGTGACTTTTCTGGCCATGCTCGAACTGATCCGCCTCAAGCAGATCATCTGCGTGCAGCCGGATGCCTTTGCCGAAATTGAAATCACCCGGGCCGAGCCGCCCAAGGTGACGGTGCCGACGGAGATTCCCGAGCAGGCCATCTTTGAAGACGAGACGGCGAAGCCGGTGGGCACGCCGACGGAGACGCAGACGTGAGAAAAGCACCAAGCACCAAACACCAAGCTCCAAGCTCCAATTGGTGCTCGGATTTCGACACTCTCGCTGGCGTTCGAGCAGCGTGGGCGTTTCGGTGTTTGATGTTTGGATCTTCCCTGGTGCTTGGTGCTTGGTGCTTGGTGCTTTTTTGAAACACATGGAACTGAAAAATATTTTGGAGTCGGTTTTGTTCTCCGCCCAGGAGCCGCTCAGCGTGAAGGATCTGCGCGAGTTGTTGAAGAAGGCCACCGAGTACAGCCCGGAGGCCGGCGATTTCAAGAAGGCGTCCTTTGAGGATGTCGTGGCCGCGCTCGACGTGCTGACCAAGGAACACGAAGCCGCCGCCCGGAGCTACCGCCTCATTTGTGTGGCCGAGCGCTGGCAGTTTGTCACCCAGCCCGAATTCGCGCCGTGGGTCAAAGCCCTCGTCGGCGAGCGCGCCCGCCCCTCGCGGCTCTCCGCGCCCGCGCTGGAGACGCTTGCCATCATCGCCTATCGCCAGCCCATCACCCGCGCCGAGATGGAACAGGTGCGCGGCGTGGCCGTGGACGGCGTGCTGCAAACCCTCGTCGAGCGCGGACTCGTCGAGCAAGTCGGCGTGGCGGAAGTGATTGGCCGCCCGAGAACCTTCGGCACCACCACGGCTTTCCTCGAATACTTCGGGTTAAAGAATCTGGAGGAATTGCCGGCGGCAGATGAGTTGCGTCGCATCCCGATCAACAAGCCGGATTCGTTGCTGACGGTTGATCCAGGACTGGCGACTTCGCCGCCGGAACAACTCGTGTCGGCGCCGGCGGAGTCCGCGCCCGCCGAAGCCACTGACGTTCCCAAGTAGTTCGCTCCGCGCGATGAACATTCCCGAACACCGCAAGGCCATCGACAAGCTCGACGCGCAGATCGTCAAGCTGCTCAACGAGCGCACGAAGCACGTCCTCGGTATTGGTGAAGCCAAGCTCAAGGCCGGCGAGGAAATCTACGTGCCGCACCGCGAGCGCGCCGTGCTCGACCGCGTCTGCCGCAAGAACGAGGGACCCATCACGAACGACTCGCTGCGCTCGATTTACCGCGAGGTGATGTCGAGCGCGCTCTCGCTGGAGAAGACGATGACCATCGCCTACTTCGGACCCGAGGCGACGTTCACGCATCAGGCCGCGCTGCGGAAATTCGGCTCCAGCCTCAATTACGCCGCGCAGAAAACCATCGGCGACGTCTTCGCCGAAGTCGCCCGCCAGCGCGCCGATTACGGCGTGGTGCCGGTGGAGAATTCCACCGAGGGCGTGGTCACGCACACCCTCGACATGTTTGCAGACAGCGACCTGAAGGTCGTGGCCCAGATCGTCATGCGCGTGCAGCAATGCCTGATGAGCAAGGGCGGCAAGCAGGACATCCAGAAGCTCTTCGTCCATCCGCAATCGTCGGCCCAGTGCCGTGCGTGGATTCAAAACCATCTGCCACACGTCGAAATCATCGAAACCTCCTCAAACGCCCGTTCGGCCGAGATGGCCGCGAAGACACGCCATTCCGCCGCACTCGGCGGCGCGCTGGCTGCGCAGCGTTACGGACTCGATGTGCTCGAAGCGGACATTCAGGACAACGCGACCAACACGACCCGCTTCCTCGTGCTGGGCCGGCAGTGCAGCCCGGCCACGGGCCAGGATCGCACCAGCATCATGTTCAGCATCCCGCACCAGGTTGGCGCATTGCACACCTCGCTCGGCATCTTCCGTCGCTACCGGTTGAACATGACCAAAATCGAGTCGCGCCCGAGCAAGCGGAAGGCCTGGGAGTATTTCTTCTTCGTCGATTGCGACGGTCATTACGACGACACGCGCGTGGCCAAGGCCATCGGCGATCTCAAGAAGCACTGCACCTTCGTGAAGGTGCTCGGCTCCTACCCGAACTCGGAGTAGCGCACTTCCGTACGCCAGCATTGAACCACATGACTGCCACTGGCAACCTTCGGCCCGATGAATCATCTCGCCCGCGCCCGGGAAGTTTTCGACATTGAGATCGCTGCGCTAAGAGCCGTGCGGACGCGGCTGGACGCGACGTTCGATCAAGCCGTCGCGCTCGTCGCCAACACCGTGGCCAAGCGCGGGAAACTTGTCGTCGTGGGCATCGGCAAGTCGGGCAATGTGGGTCAGAAAATCTCCGCCACGCTGACCAGTACCGGCTCCACCTGCGTCGTGCTGAACAGTGTGGATGCCTTGCACGGCGACCTCGGCATCGTCAACGACGGCGACGTGATTCTCGCGCTCAGCTACTCGGGTGAATCGGAGGAGTTGCTGAACCTGATGCCGGCGCTCAAACGGTTTTCGGTGAAGATCATTTCCTTCACCGGTGCGCCCAAGTCTTCCCTGGCCCGCCACAGTGACGTGGTGTTAAACGTACGGGTGCCGAAGGAAGCCTGCCCCTTTAACCTCGCGCCTACCGCGAGCACCACGGCCATGCTCGTCATGGGCGACGCACTGGCGATGGCGGTGCTCGAAGCGCGCGGCTTCAAGCAGAGCGACTTTGCCAAGTATCACCCGAGCGGGGCCATCGGCCGCGCCCTCCTGGTCCAGGTGAAGGACATCATGCGCAGCGGTACGCGCAACGCCGTGGCCCCGGAAAAAATGCCGGTGCGCGAAGCCTTGCTGGTGATGACCCAGGCCAAGTCCGGCAGCCTGAGCGTCGTGAACGCCCGCGGCAAACTGTCGGGTGTCTTCACCGATGGCGATTTCCGCCGCCGCATGGCGGGCGATGCGGACTTGCTCTCAAAACCGCTCGCCAGCGTGATGACCAAGAACCCGATCCGTGTGCGCGACGAGGCGCTCGCGGCCGAGGCACTGAAGATTTTCAACGAGCGAAACATCGACGACTTGATCGTAGTGAACGCGAAGCAGGAGCCGGTCGGCCTGGTGGACTCGCAGGATTTGCCCAAGCTGAAGTTGATGTGACTGGGGGTGGACGCCGCGCGGTGGTTTTGGAATATGAAGGGACTACTACCGGCGGATCAGCGTGAAGGGCCATGAGGTCGGCGTGCGTGTTGTTTACATCCTTGAGCGGCCTGCGGCCTGCGAATGGCCGCCGAATCGCCAGGCGTGCGCAGTTCCGCGTCCCGAGAACTGCCGCGAGGCAGGAAGGACCACAAACTGTGGGGATGCGATTGAAAGTGGCGGGCAAAACGGCGAGAAGACGGGACCAGCCGTTCCTGAGCGCCGTTTTGCTCGCCACTTTCAATCGTACCCCAACACTGGAACAGACTCATATTGGCTCTTGCCCTCCTTCCTTCTCAGAACTCGACCTAAAATCGGGTTCCAGGTTTGAGTAGCACTAGACCGCAGGCAATCAGCCGAAGGGCGGCCCGGCTGCTCGCGTGGTCGAGCCGGGCCGGAGCGCGCCGTCCAACTGCCCCTCCGCCGCACCTGTCCTGCCCGTCAAAAAAACTCCTGGCGACCACATTGACGTCGCCATCCTGAGTGCTACGTTCCGCCACATGAGTGCGAGTAAAACCAAGACAGACCTGCTGCAACCCATCAGCATCCAATCAGCGTCCACCGTTCTGAATCTCTGCCCGACCGCCTTTCGCATCCGCAAGAGCGGCATCGAGTTCCGGTCCGACAAGGAAGTCGCAATGTGGACCGAAATGACCGTCGAACTGCAACTGCCCGGCACCAAGTCCTTCAGTTGCTGCGGGGTGGTGGTGGCTTGCTCCGGCAACCGCCACGCCGGCTACCACGTCTCCCTGGTCTTCACCAGTGTGACCAAGCAGGCCCAGGAACGGCTCAACGATTTTTCTTCTATCGCCGCCATCTCACTGCGCGTGTAAGTTCCGCGCATGGAAGTTTTCAACCGGATACTCAGGGCGGCCGTGGACGCGCACGCCTCTGATTTGCACATAAAAGTGGGCGGCCCGATCGTTCTGCGCATCAGTCGCCAGCTCATCGCTATCGAGGCTCCCATTCCCACCGTCGAGTGGATGGATAATGTGATCACCCATCTCATTCCCCACCACATGAAGGCGCATTTTGATGAAAAGCGTGAGGCGGACTTTTCCTATCTCGTCCACGGCATCGGGCGGTTCCGGACCAACGTCTTCCAGCAACGAGGCGAAATGGCCGTCGCCATGCGCTACGTCAAGGCCCAGGTGCCCGACTTCGAGCATCTGGGTTTGCCTCCCATCATGCGGCAGTTGGCCGAGTCGCCCCGCGGCATCGTGCTGCTGGCCGGCACCACTGGCTCGGGCAAATCCACCTCGCTCGCCGCGATGATCGAGCACATCAATTGTAACTTCCGCAAACACATCGTCACCCTGGAAGACCCCATCGAGTACGTGTTCGAGGACAATCAATCCATCATCGAGCAACGCGAAGTCGGCCTCGATACTGAGACCTTTTACTCGGGCCTGCGCGCCGCCCTGCGCCAGGATCCGGACGTGGTGATGATTGGCGAAATGCGCGACTCCATCACGTTCGCGTCCGCCATGAATTCCGCCGACACAGGTCAAACAGTGCTCTCCACCGTTCACACCACCAACGCTTCGCAATCCATCGTCCGCATCCTTGACTATTTCCGGGCGGATGAACGCGAGCAGGTGCGCCGCCAGTTGTCCGTCACCCTCAAGGCCGTCGTCTGCCAGCGCATGGTTCCCTCGCTCGATGGCAAAATGGTTCCCGCCTGCGAGATCATGCTCAACACGCCCCTCGTGCGGAAACTTATCGAGGAGAATCGCCTCGACAAACTTTCCGTAGCGGTCGAGACCGGGGTCGATGACGGCATGCAGGATTTTAACAAAGCCGTCTTCGATCTCTACAACGCGGGCAAGATCTCCAAGGAAGAAGCCATGCTCAAGGCCAGCAACCCCGCCGCGCTGGAGATGAACCTCAAGGGCATCTTCCTCACCCAGGGCAGCCGGATTCTCGGGTAGGTCCGGAGCGCTTGGCCAAACCCTGGCGAGTCAGGCCCGATCAAACTGAACGCGCTTCGTTTTCACCATTCCCGCTTTCAGGCTGGCTCTCGTTGGGCGGACTTTGGGGGATGCGGTCGGTGGCGCTCGCCTTTCGCTACGGGTGCTTCCGTAGCGCCGCCGGAGAGAATGCAGTTGCACGAACCGACCTGACGGCTTTCATTGGCCGCAACCTGACTATGATTCAAACAAACACGCCGCTGAAAGTCTTCCTCGCCACCACCGCTCTTTTTCTTGCCACCCAGGGCGCGCGCGCAGCCGCCCTGCCGCCGGGATTTGTGGAGATCACTCTGGCCAGCGGTTTCACGAATGCCAGCGCCCTGGTCGTGGCCCCCGATGGCCGCGTTTTCGTAGGACAGCAAAACGGCGTCATCAGGGTGGTGAAGAATGGCGTCTTGCTGCCGACACCTTTCGTGCGCGTGCCGGCGGACTCGAACACCGATCGCGGCCTGATTGGTTTGACCATTGATCCTGGGTTCTTGAGCAACGACCTGGTGTATGTGAGCTACACCGCCACGAACACGGCGGTCGCCGGAACTTTTCTCCAGCGCATCAGCCGGCTCACAGCCAGCGGCGATGTGGCCCTGCCCGGCAGCGAAACGATCTTGTTCGAGACCGATGCCTTCGCCGGGTCAGTGGTCCGCGAGGTAGGCGGTGGTTTGCGCTTCGGCCCGGACGGCTTGCTCTACGCCGGCATGGGACGGAGCGGCCCGGATTCAAACTCTCAAACCCTGAACAGCCAGTTCGGGAAAATTCTACGCCTGAACAGTGATGGCAGCATTCCGCCCTCGAATCCGTTCTTTGCCACGGCGGTGGGGAAGAATCGCGCCATCTGGGCGGTGGGCTTGCGTAATCCCTTCGCCCTCTCCTTCCAACCCGGCACGGGCCGGATGTTCATCAACGATGTGGGCCAATTAACGCGGGAAGAAATCAACGAGGGGGTGATGGGCACGAATTACGGCTGGCCAGTGTGTGAAGGGCCTTGCGTCAGCGTGACCAACCTGAATCCCGTTTTCAGCTACTCGTCCGCCGCGCCGGCCGTGGAATGTGCCATCACGGGCGGCACATTCTACAATCCGGCCGCAGCGCTTTTCCCACCGCAGTTCGTAGGAAACTATTTTTACTCCGACTACTGTTCCTCCAAGATTTACGCCCTCCAGCCCGCCACGACGAATTCCACCGTCTTCGCCAGCAACATCGTCGGCTTTGTGGTGGCATTGGATGTGGGGCCGGAAGGATCGCTCTATTGTCTGGGCCACAGCGCCTCGCCGACGGGGGGCGGTGTCCTGAGCAAGTTCGTTCCGGGCGTCGAGACGCTGCTGCCCTTCGGCTCGACCTGGAAGTATCTCGACACCGGCATCTCCAACATCCCTGCCAACTGGGTGCAATCTGCCTTCGACGACAGCACCTGGTCCAACGGACTAGCGCAGTTGGGCTGGGGCATCAACGGCGAAGTCACCCTCGTGCGCAGCAACCGCACCGACCTCACCCGCATCACTACCACTTACTTTCGCAAGTCCTTCGTGCTGACCAATACCGCGCCTTACAGCAATTACGTGGTGAGTTTGGTCCGTGATGACGGCGGCGTGGTTTATCTGAACGGAACGGAAGTGTTTCGCAGCAACATGTCCACCGGGTTGATGACTTCGACCAATCTGGCCCTCGTCGGCATCGCCAATAACGACGAGCGGGCGACGCATGGCGCGGTGCTCAATCCCTCGTTGCTTCTACATGGCACCAACCAATTCGCCGTGGAGATTCACCAGCAGTCAATCGTTGGAACCTCCATCGACATGAGCTTCGATCTCTCGCTGCTCGGAGTGAATGGCGGGGCCACGCTCCGCGCGCTCAGTTCCGGAGGCGGCATCACCCTGGCCTATCCGCTCTGGGCCTCGCGCTTCGCCGTCGAGTCCACAACCAACCTGACCACCGCGAGTTGGCTCCCGGTGCCGACGAACGGCGCGACCGCGGTCGGGAATGAACTGCAACTGCCTCTGAACACGACCCAGCCTCTGGAAGTTTTCCGCCTGCGCAGCCCGTGAGGACTGGAGTGCGGAGCCAGCCTCGCCCTGCCCGCGACTTTCGGCGGGTCGCCCCTCTGCGTTCGAAGCGGAGGAATCCTGCTTGTGCAAGGGAGCCTTCTCCATAGGATTCATTCCGTTGTCTGGGGGGCATCCGCGCGGAGGCTGGGAAACCGCTGGCTCGTCGGGCCGCGGGCCGGTGACCTGATCGTATGGCAGAACACCGGGCCATGGCTGGTTTCCGCGCCGCCCCACCCGACCTCGTTTGATTCAACACAGTACTTAAAATGAAAAAATATCTTTGGCCGGTGCTTGTCCCCATGTTCTTCACCCTGCTGTCGCTGGTCTCAGCCCAAGCCGCGACTCTCTTCCCCGTGCTGGTCGGCGACCGTTGGGGCTTCATCGACAAGTCCGGGACCGTGGTCATCAACCCGCAGTTCGAGCGCGCGGGCAACTTCGCCTCGGGCCTGGCGGAAGTGCGCCTGGGCAAGTGGGGCTACGTCGCTCCGTCGGGCAAGTTGGTCATCAACCCGCAGTTTGACCAGGCGGCCGGCTTCCAGGGTGGGCTGGCGGTAGTTGAGTTTGGCGACCGATTTGGCTTCATCAATGCCGAGGGCAAGTACGCCATCAACCCTCAGTTCGATGCCGCCGGCCCGTTCTCGGAAAATCGAGCCGCAGTCAAACTCAAGCGCCTGCATGGCTACATCGACAAGACCGGTGGCATCGTGATCAACCCGCAGTTCCAAAGCGCGGAACCGTTCTCCGAGGGGCTGGCAGCCGTGGAATTAGGCGGTCGTTTTGGCTTCATCGATCCGGAGGGCAACATCGTCATCAATCCGCAGTTTGACAAAGCCAGTTCGTTTGCCTACGGACTGGCCGCCTTCAAACTGAATCGGCGCTGGGGCTTCGTCAGCAAGGCCGGCAAGATCGTGATCAACCCGCAGTTCGACGAAGTTGGGCCGTTCGTGAAGGAAGTGGCGCCCGCGCGCCTGGGCAAGTGGGGTTACGTCGACGCGACGGGCAAGTTCACCATCAACCCGCAGTTTGACGAGGCGGGCGAATTCTCGGAAGGCCTGGCGCGGGTTCGGTTGGCCGGTCGCTGGGGCTTCATTGATCGCAGTGGCAAGTTCGCCATCAACCCCCAATTCGACGAGGCGATGTCCTTTACCGACGGGCTGGCCCGGGTAAAGATCGGCCGCAAGATTGGCTACGTCGATCCCACCGGGAAGTACGTCTGGAATCCGGTGAACTGAGCGCCGAGGCCGTCCCGCCTCAGAACCGCACCATCAACCCGGCGGTGAAGCCCGCATAGGTCACGTCCTTTGTGGCCTGGGTCGGTCCTTGGACTTCGATGGACGAGCCATCGTAGCCAACCTCGATGGCCATGCCGATCTTCTTGCTCCGCCAAAAGTCGACCCCGACGGCGACCACCGGCCCTACTTGCGAAGACTCCACGTTGCGACCGCCGACGATGGGGTACCGAAAGCCGACGCGCAGGTAGGGTGAGACATCCTTGTCCCGCAAAAAGGTGTAACGGAGATCGGCTCCGATGGGGACGACATAAGAGACATCGTAGCTGTCCGACGATCCGTCGGAATAGATGGTGCGGTTGTTCAGGACAATGACGGTGGCGGGGCCGACATTCAGGCCGACGGCCAGACCGTTGTCGAATTCATAGTAGGGGTTCAGGGAAAGCCCGATAGGCACCACGACATTCTCTTCAAAACGATAACCCGCCGCCGTGTAGAGATCGTCCAGCGCGGACACGGCATCATTGATGCCAGAGGCATAGGTAATCCCCACCGGGAAGTAGAAGTGGCCCGCTTGCGCCGCCCCAGGCAGCGCGAGACCGGTGACGAGGGCAAGGAGGCATTTGAGCTGGCGTGTGTTCATGGTGTTTCCTGTGTTTTGCCCTGGGCAACAGGGCGGTGTGCGTTTGGTCTTTTTTGGGCTTCCTCAAGGCTTTCTGTGCCCATTGCTGGATGTTGCGTAGAGCACGCGCCTGAGGAGTCGCTCGTTGCTATCCTCCGCTCCGAAGGTTGTCAAACGTCATCTTGTGGATAAATTTCGGCTCGGCGCAGTTTGCACGGCCGCTGCCGTGGGGCGGGATCAAGATCGGCGCGACGAAGTTGCTCGCCCATTTTTACTCCTTCTCGGTTGCGGCAGTAGCGCCAAGCCATGATACAACTTCGGTTGTCATGCAAAGCACCAGGGTCCATTCATCTCGGAGACGCGGCCTCGGATGTTTCACCGGCCTGCTGCTGGCCCTGACGATCCAGGGAGCGGGGACGAAGAAAGAGCCGGGTGAAAAGTTCTTCACCGAGCTGATCCCGCGCACGTTTCACTTCGAGATTCCAGAAGCCACGATGGCCCAGCTTCGCCGTTCGCCGCGCACTTATGTTTCAACCACCGTCCGCGAAGGCGACCGTGTGCTGACCAATGTTGCCGTCCGCGTCAAGGGCATGGGCAGCTTCCGCACCATCGATGAAAAGCCAAGCCTGGTGGTGAAGTTCGATGAGTTCGCCACCAACCAGCACTACCGCGGCCTACGCAAGCTCATGTTCAACAACTCAGTCCAGGACTCGACCTACCTGGCCGAGTTGCTGGCCACGCAGATGTTCCGCGACGCCGGCGTGCCGGCGGCGCGCGGCACTCATGCGAGAGTGACCTTGAACGGTCGCGACCTCGGCCTCTTCGTGGTCTTCGAGGCCATGAACAAGCAGTTCCTCAAGCAGCATTTCCCGAGCGGCAACGGCAACCTGTATGAGACTTACGTCCGCGACATCGACGTGACGATGGAACAGGACGGCGGAAGCGACACCTCGCAGTCGGACGTGGCCGCCCTGCTCGCCGCCTGCCGCATCTCCGAACTGGCGGCGCGCTGGCGGGAATTGCAGAAGGTGCTCGATGTGGATCGATTCATCTCGTTCGCGGCGATGGAGGTTCTCACCAGCCATTGGGATGGCTACGTGATGCACACCAACAACTTCCGGCTCTACCACGATCCAGTGACCGACAAGTTCGCCTTCATCACGCACGGCATCGACTGGGCCTTTCGCCGACCGAACATCTCCATCCATCCACCGCCGAAAAGTCTGGTGGGCCGGGCCGTGCTGGAAACGCCGGAAGGTCAACGGCTCTTCCGCGAACGCCTCGGCACGCTCTTCACCAATTACTTTCGTGGGCCGGTGATCACCAACCGCCTCGAACAGGCGCTGGCGAAAATCCGCCGGGCCAACTTAAACGCCAGCGACCTGGAGAAGATCGAACGTCGCGCCATCTGGTTGCGGCAACAGATTGAAGCCCGCGCCGCCAAGGTCAGCGAGCAACTGCGCGGAATCCCGTTGGCGCCGATGAAGTTCGGGCCGGACGGCACCGTGAGCCTGAGCGAAACCAATCGCTGGCGCGACGAGCCGGATCGCGGTGACGCGCGGATGGACCGCGGGAAGGTGGACGGGCACAACGCACTGCACATCGCGGCGCGCAACGAGCGCACGCGCGCCTCGTGGCGGGCGCAGGTTTATCTGGCGCGGGGCTGGTATCGCTTTGAAGGTTTGGCGCGCACGGAAACTTTGAGCGGCGGCTCGGTGCGCCTGCGCATCTCAGGCGACACCCGCAGCGTCGGCATCGCGGATACGCGTGGCAGTTGGCGTCCGCTGACCCATGACTTCGAAGTGGTGGACACCGGCATGGACATCGAGTTCGTCTGCGAACTGACCGCGATGCAAGGCGAGGTGTGGTTCGACATCGATTCGCTCAAGGTTCGGAAGTTGAACGCTGACGAAGCGCGCCCGGCCAACAATCTCCGCCGGACTATTTTGGAACAGTGAACTGCACCGACGCTCCGTGCGCTACGCCAGCACGTCCGCCAGGAATCGACCAGTGTGCGAGCCTTTGGTCCGCGCCACCTGCTCCGGCGTGCCCTGCGCCACCAGCGTGCCGCCGGCTTCGCCCGCCTCGGGACCGAGATCGATCACCCAGTCGGCCTCGGCGATGAGGTCGAGGTTATGCTCGATGACGATGACGGAGTGTCCGGCCTCGACGAGCCGCTGAATCATTTCCACCAATCGCCGCACATCGGCCATGTGCAATCCGATGGTGGGTTCCTCGAGGATGAACAGGTTGCGCTTCTGCTTGGGGTCGAACAGCGTGGGTTGCCTGAGTCCGGTGAGCAGATGCGTGACGAGCTTGACCCGCTGCGCCTCACCACCGCTCAAGGTCGGGCTGGTCTGGCCGAGTTGGAGGTAGCCCAACCCCGTGTCGCGCAACGCCTCGATGGGCCGTTTGATTTTCGGGAAGCTCGCGAAGAACTCGATGGCTTCCTCGACCGCCAGATCCAGCACCTGCGCGATGTTCCGGCCCTTGTATTCGATGTCGAGGGTCTCGCGATTGAACCGGCTCCCGCCGCACGTCTCGCAACGCACGTAAGCCGGCGGCAGGAAGTTCATCTCCAGCTTGATCTGGCCCGCGCCCTCGCATTCGGGGCAACGACCCTGCGCGCTGTTGAAGGAAAATCTTCCCGGCCCGTAGCCGCGCATCCGGGCCTCGGGCGTCTGGGCGAAGAGCGCGCGGATGTCGTCGAAGAAACCGACATAGGTCGCCGGCGTGGAGCGTGGCGTGCGTCCGATGGGCGATTGATCGACTTCATAGACTGCGGCGATTTGCTCGTGACCAGAAACAATCTCGCCCGAAGGCGGCCCGACCTTGGACGCTCGCTCGCGCTTTATCGGAGTTGGACCTTGGCCCTTGGACCGCTTCAGCTTCCCCAGGAGCGTGGGCAACAAACACTCCCGGATAAGCGTGCTCTTGCCCGAGCCGCTCACGCCGGTCACCACCACGAAGCGATTCAGGGGAAACTCGACGGTGAGGTTTTTGAGATTGTGAACGGACGCGCCGCGCAGCACCAACGTGCCCCCGGCGTCCCGCCGGGTCGGGGCGCTCTCCGTCCGGGCAGTCCTCCTGGGCTTGAGCACGGAACCCGGCGGGACGCCGGGGGCACGTTGCACTGACCGCCTCTCCCCGCGCGCCGGATACTGCTTATGTTCCCGCAGGCAGCGCCCCGTGATGGAGTCCTCTTGCCGCAACAACTCGGCCAGCGTTCCAGCCGCGACAACCACGCCGCCTTGCACGCCGGCACCGGGGCCAAGGTCCACGATGAAATCCGCGCGACGCATGGTCGCTTCATCATGTTCGACGACCACGAGCGAATTGCCGCGCGCCCGCAACTGCTCCAGGGTGGCGATAAGCTGCTCATTGTCGCGCGCGTGCAGGCCGATGGTCGGCTCGTCGAGCACGTAGAGCACGCCGCAGAGGTTGGAACCAAGCTGGGCCGCAAGCCGGATGCGCTGGGCTTCCCCGCTGGAGAGCGTGGTCACGCTGCGACCCAGTTGCAGATAACCCAGACCCACTTCGAACAGAAACTTCAGCCGCTCGGAAATTTCCGGAATCATGTCGCGAGCGATGAGCGCCTCGCGTCCGCTGAACTGGAGCGTGCGGAAAAACTGCGCGGCCTGCGCCACCGACAGTTGAGCGACCGAATCGATAGTGGGCGGCTTTGGACCTTGGACGCTCGCTCGCGATTTATCGGAGTTGGACCTTGGACCCACACAATCAAGCCGCACCGCGCGCGCGATCTCGTTCAGCCGCCCGCCGTGGCACGTCGGGCACTCCTCGCGCTTGCCTTCCTGCCATCCAAACCATGACTCCTCGATGGCATCGGCCCGCGCGCCCCGCTCCACGTCTGGGAGGTAGAACAACTCGCCAAAGCCGCGGCATTGGGGACACCAGCCCTGCGACGAGTTGTAGCTGAACATCTTCGGGTCGAGCGGCTGAAAGGAGCGCCCGCACTGACCGCAGGCGCGCTCGGTCGAATGCACGCTCACATGCTGCTGGTCGTCCACCGCGAGCAAAGTGCCGTGGCCGAGGTCGAGCGTGGTGTCGATAAGTTGTTGCGGGGTGCGCTGGCCGGGCGCGGTGTTCTCACCGCGCCGGGCGGCGGACGACGTTCGCGGCGCGCTGAGGACAGCGCGCCCTACCTTGCGAGGTTTTGCTTCCAGCACCCCGGTCACGATCTCCACATCGTGCTCCTTGAAACGGTCGAGACGCAAAGGCTTGTCGGTGCGGACCAGTTTTCCGTCGGCGCGAACTTCGGCGTAGCCGTGCTTCGCGGCCCACTCGGCGACGTCGGTATGGAAGCCCTTGCGGTTCTTGACCACGGGCGCGAGCAGCAGCAAATCACCGCGTTGCTTCATCTCCTTTTGCAACTGCGCCCGCAACTGGTCCCGGGTCTGCGGCTCCACCGGAATCTGGCAGGCCGGACAATACTGAGTGCCGAGCCGGGCCATGAGCAGGCGAATGAAATGATAAACCTCGGTGACGGTGGCGACCGTGCTCTTGCCGCCGCCGCGCGTGGTGCGCTGCTCGATGCTGACCGCGGGCGGGAGGCCGGTGATGAGATCCACATCCGGCCGCGCCATCTGTTCCACAAACTGCCGCGCGTAGGCGTTCATGGAATCGAGAAAGCGCCGCTGCCCTTCGGCGAACAGCAAGTCGAAGGCGAGCGTGCTTTTGCCCGAGCCGCTTACGCCGGTGATGACGACAAACTTCCCGCGCGGGATGTCGAGCGAGATGTTCTTCAAGTTATGCTGGCGCGCGCCCAGGATGCGGATGACATCCGGGCTGGCAACGAGAGTCAGAGGCGTGGGCGCGACGTTCACGGCGGGAGGAGTAACATGAGTCGGTCGAAACGCCAAAATTGAAACCCCGCCTCCATGAATGCAGGCCGGCCCAGGCACCCACGCCGCCGGCCCATTTTGGCTCGGGAGAACTATTTGATGTTTGGCGGGCGGTGTTTGGTGTTTATTCCGAGCGATGTATTCGGCCAACTTCAAAGACGCCGCACTGGTCTTGATTGGGCACGGCTCAACGCTCAACGCCGATTCGGCCGCGCCGACCCATCAACACGCGGACGAGCTGCGGCGGCGGGGCGTGTTCGGTCAAGTTCGCGTGGCTTTCTGGAAGCAGGAGCCGGCCATCCGCACGGTTTTGGACGGCCTGCAGACGCGACGGGTTTTCATCGTGCCGTTGTTCATCAGCGAGGGCTACTTCACTCAGGAGGTGATTCCCCGCGAGCTGGAGTTGTTGGTCCAAGGTCCAAAGTCCGAGGTCCAAAGCCTGGAGAGGGTGCAGCGGCGTGGCGCGCAGACGATCTATTACTGCGGCCCCGTCGGCACGCACGACAGCATGACGGAGGTGTTGCTGGCCCGCGCGTGCGAGGTCGTGGAACGGTTTCCCGCCGGCCCTGCACCCGCTCCGTCTGACACCACGCTTTTCATCGCCGGTCATGGCACGGGCAACAACGAGAACTCGCGCCGGGCCATTGAGCGACAGGCGGAACTAATCCGTGCGCGGAAGATTTACGCCGAGGTCCACGCCGTCTTCATGGAGGAGGAACCGCGCATTGAGACGTGTTACGCGATGGCCCGCTCCCGGAATATCGTCATGGTGCCGCTCTTCGTCAGCGATGGGCTGCACTCCCAGGAGGACATCCCGGTGCTGCTCGGCGCGTCGCCTGCAGTCGTCAAAGAGCGGATGCGGCTGGGTCAGCCGACCTGGCACAACCCGACCGAGATGCAGGGCAAACTCGTCTGGTACGCGCGCAGCATCGGCAGCGAACCGCACCTGGCCGACGTCATTCTGGAGCGTGTGCAGGAGCAGGTGGTCGCGGCGGTCGATTAGATCTGGCGGAGAGGCGCGGCTCAACCGCCCTCAAGACGGCGCGAAAAGCCGCTCGAACTGGAAGATCAGTTCGAGTCCGGTGACGAAAAGAAAGGCGAAGACCACGCGCATGAAAGCCCGTTCGGAAATTCTCCGGTTCATCCACACCCCGAGCCACACGCCGAGCGGGACGAGCGGGAAGAAAATCAGACTCGTGAGCAACGTCTCGCGGGTGATCAGCGCGCGGGCCGCAAAAACGGGCAGGTTAATCTGTGTCTGATCCAGGCAGAAGAAGGGCATCTTAAGCCAGTTCACGAAGGTGAAGATGAGCACATTGGTGGCGACGAAGGTTTCCTTGGGCAGCCGTTGCGGGATGAGAAACATGCTGATGATCGGCCCGGCCCCGTGGGCGAAGGTCGAGGTGATGCCAGTGGCCAGTCCGATCGGGACGCCCACGCGGTGATTCGGCGCGAAGGCGCCTTCGGCCCGGAAGATTCTCTCCTTCATCAGTTGAAAGAGCACGAAGGCCACGGCAATGCCGCCGATGGCAATGTTGAGCTGCCGGTGGTTAAACTGCCCGATGAGTTGCACGCCGATCACGATGCCCACGATCACGCCGGGGAGGACAAACTTCAGATTTCGCGCCTCCCACTTGCGCCAGTAGTTCCAGAGGGAGAAGGCATCGCCGGCACAGAGCAGCGGGAGGATGACGCCGATGGCGTCCTTCGAGCCGAAAGTGAGCACAGCCAGCGGAGTGGTGAGCAGGCCCAACCCGCCGCCGAAGCCAGCCTTGGAGATGCCGATGAAGAGCACGGCCACGATGGCAAACGCAAGCTTGGGTGAAATTTCCGGCACGACGGCGCGGACTAAACACCAAATCCGAAACATCAGACACCAAATAAATTCCTGGCGACAAAGCGCCCTGGCGAGCACGGCGCAGCTCCGTGGTGCAGCTTTTCGCAGCGCGACCATGGCCAGGATGGAGGACCAAGGCGGGCGACTCAGGGCGCGATCCAGAGGCCGAAGGGCGCGTATTTGGAAACCCCGCCAATCTGCACCTGGGCGAACAAGCGCACCAGGCCCGGCTGGGGCGGAAAGAACTGGAACTCAAGCTCCGGTCCACCGCGCGCCGCCGGATCCGAAACCAGCCCACCTTTCGGGTGCAGATGCAGCACCGTCTTGCGGTCTTCGTGGAAACCAACCAGATGCACAAAGGCGTTCATCAACGGCTCCAGCCGGGTGAAAGGTTTTCCGTCCGCGCCCGTCAGGCGCAGTTTCCCGACCACCGGACGGCCGCTGCGCAACTTCTCCGTGGCGAAGGTCAGCTCAAAGAGCATGCCTTCCACCAGCACGCGGTTGGTGACCGTTCGATCGGAGAGCGGAGCCTCGGACGTCGTCGCGGAAATGGTGGTGGTGAGATATTGCTGCAGCCCCAGGGGCCGCGGACGGACATCCACCCAGGCGAGATAGCGCCCTGGTCTTTGCGGAGTGAACGAGAACGGATACTCGCCCGGCACCCGGCTGACCTGCGGATGGAGGTGGTGATAATCGGTCAGAGTCGAATCGATGAGGAGCAAGTGGATGCGCTCCGTGTGCGCCACAATCAGGTCCGGCGGATACACCGCTGAACCGTCCAGTTTGTTCAGATCGAGAAACCCTTTGGCCGGCTGGCCAGGCACAAGCGGCTGGTCGGTGTGAATCTTCGCCGTCATGGAGGGCCGCGCCGGAGTGGGCAGTCCGCAGAACTCGGGCAGGATGCGCACGCGCTGATCGAGCAGGGCACCACACTTGGGACAGGTGTCGGCGCGCTGGCCGCGAATGTCCCGGTGCGAGGGACACATCCAGTGCGAAGCCGCCGTCTCGGCGTCAGCCACGGCCGAGGGGTTGAAACAGCCCTTGATGCGGCCCAGCGTTTCAAGAATCAGCCGGAGTTTCTCCTCCGCGACCGCCTGTTGCTGCAAATCCCCCGCGAGATGCAGCGCGGCCACGCCCTGCGCCAAGGTTTCCACATCCGCGCGAAAGGCCACGCGCCGTTCCTCGTCGATGCGCCGGGCCTGTTGCTGAATCGCCACCAGGCTCGCGGCCAGCACCATGTCCTCGCTGTGAATCGACGCGAGATCCTTCGACTGCACGGTCTCCTCCAGATGGCTCACCACCTGCAAGAGCATCCCCAGCGCCTCGGTGGAACTGGCGAAATAGTTGGTCCCATCGACACGGGCAGACTCCGTTCCCTCCGCCCCGGCGACGGGCCGGGCCAAAGTCGCCAGCCCGAGGCTGACGGAAGCGAGCAGGCTCGCGCTGAAACAGAGGCTCAAACTGCGGTTCATAATCATCTCCGGCGCGAGAAGCTATCGGCACGAACCCGCCTCCGGTCAACCCTGCGCAAGACGGTGGTGGTTTTATCCCTACAGGATTTTCCCTGGGCAGCCGATGTGGGGGAAGGAAAACAGTTCATGAACACCAAGAACATTTTAGTGCTGGAAGACGCGGCTTTAATTCGCAACCTCGTGCATGGTCGCCTGGAGGCCGAGGGTTATCAGGTCACCTCGGCCAGCATGGTCTCGGAAGCCTTGCATGAAATCCGCGCCCGGATGCCGGACCTGATCATTCTCGACCTGGGCCTGGAGGATGACGATCCCTTCGCCGCCCTGACTGACGGGTTCGCTTTTCTCGGCATGCTGCGCCGCAGTTACCCTGGCTCGGACACCTCGGTCATCATTTACTCGGTGAGTTACTCGCCGGAGATTGAGGTGCGCGCCAAAACGCTGGGCGTGCTCGAGGTCATCGAGAAAAAGCGCGGGATGACCGCCTTGCTCGGCGCGGTGCGGAAGGCTTTCGAGCGCCGAGAAGAACAGGCGGCTTAACCCGCCTGCGGGGAGGGCCCGCCGGAAGGCCGGACCTGCACCCAGCCAACGATGGACTTGGTGGCACCGATCCGCCGAAGGCGAGGCCGTTCGCTCGTCTGGATTCTCAGAGCCGGTCTGAAAATTCACTGGGGCAGCGCAAGCTGCCCGCCCCGGAGTGCGCTCGTGCTCGGGCGCCGCCACTTGCAAACACAAGCGGGTGTGGGTTTTTCCGACGCGCTCCAAGTCATCACCTTGCTGCGCCCGAGGACGGGCGCACTCCGCCTCCGAATTTTCAGATCGGCTCTTACCGAGGAATGGCGGCGGGCAGGACGGGCAATATGTTTAGCAGCACGGGCTGGGAGACGTGGTCCCCATCAACTCTCGCCCGGAGATGGAACAAGCGTCGGCCAGGCGAGGCGACCTTCGAGGCGGTCAGGAAGAACTCGCGCTCGGTCTGGCCTTCGACAATCAGCAGGCCGTTCAACCCGATGTTGTCCACATAGACACCGTGCGGTGAATTGCGGCCGCAATCCTCCACGCCCAGCTCGATGCGCTCCTTGAAGTCATGACGCGTGGCCCGCACGAGGGCCGTGATGGTCTGGCCGGGACGGAGGGTAAACTCCAGCGGCTGGCCGGGAGTTTCCTTCACAAAGCTCCGGTCTTTTCCCGGCCGGATGGCCACCGTCACCTTGGCCGGCTTGGCAAGCTCGATGTTGCCGAGGGTGCCCAGTTCGTGCGTGACCGCGCGGCCGTGGATGCGGGCGGTGGCGATAATTTTCACGGCGCGGTCGGCATTCGTGTCCGGTGCCACGGCGTTGGTCGCGGCCTGCAACGTGGCCTGGGCGCGAATCTGGCCGGCCTCGATCTCGAGGGGCGAACTGGCGCTGAAGCCGATGGGCAGATTCGTAAGCTCGATGCGGATGGGACCCATGAATCCCTCCCGGCGTTGGGCGACGAAGCTGATTTCCCGGCCGCTGCCCGGACTGACCTTCGGATCCTTGCCCTCCACCGTGACGCTGAAGCCGGGGCGTTGTTCGCGCACAGCCAAGGTGTAATGGAAGTTCGTGCCGCCCAGGCCGCGCGTGTCGCGGACGCGCACCAGGTAGTCGCCGCTGGCCGGCGCGGTAAAGAGCAGCACGGAATCGGCACCGGCCCGGCGGCTTGGATCGTCGTCGTTTTCGTAGCTCAAGCGATAGACGGGCAGGCCGTTCGGCACCGGCTCCGTGCCGGGCGGGAGCGGCGTGACGATGTAGCCAGGTTCGTTGAGCGCGTGCGTGAGCGCGGTGGTGCCGAAATAAGTCTGCCGCCGGCCTTCGCCCGGATAGACCTTGTAGCCGGAGTCCGGCCCGCGCGGGTAAAGCCACAGCTTCACGACCTCGCCGTTGGCGTAGAAGTATTCGTCCAGTTCCATCTCGGCCCAGTTGTGCAGGCGGAAGTCATCCACGGTGTCGGAATCCTTGCCCCGGAAGGTGAACCACGAGTCGCGCACGGCTTGCAGCACGACTTGCTCGACCGGGCGACCATCGGCGTGCAGCACTTCGAGCCGGCTGTCCAGCGGCGACTTCGATTGCGCCGCGTGGATGGCCAGCGTGAATTCCTCTCCGGCCCGGGCGCGAAAGCGAAACAGGTCGGCGTCGCCGGGCGGGTCGATGACTCCCTTGATTTCGGCCGGCCAAGGCACGGAGGCGGCCTGCGCGGGCCGGTTGTTCGGCTCGGCTTCGGCGAGCTGCGTCACGTTGGTGGAAGCGGAGCCAGGCGCCTTCGTCACGAGTGACGTGGCCCGTGGTTTCTTCGCCGGGGAAACTTTCGCTTCGTAGAGTTGCAGTGAACCATCCAAGCGCACGGCGAGGAATTCATCGGCCTTGGGACGGGCCGCAATCGCGGCGGCGAGGTCGGGCTGGAGATCATACGCATAACGCTCGGTCAGATCAGGCAGGCTCCAGAGCTTGAGCGTGCGATCGGCGGCCGAGGTGATGAGGAACTTGCCGTTCGCGCTGAGATCAAAGGCGGTGATGGCCGCTTCGTGGGCAAAGCGGGAATGAACCACGGGATTGAGCGCGGGCCCGGTCTTGGAAACGAAACGCCAGAGGTGGATGCGCTTGTCGTTCCCGGCGGCGAGCAGGTGCTGGCCGTCCGGCGTGAAGGCCACGGCGTTCAATTCGCCCTGCGGCTGGTTCAAGGTGTCGAGCCGCGCGCCATCGGCCACGCGCCAGAGCTTCACGGTTTGATCCGCGCTGGCCGAGGCCAGGACAGTGCCGCTCGGATCGAAGGCGAGATCGAAGACCGCGCCGTTGTGGCCGGCGATGGCGTGAAGCAACGTGCCGTCGCTGATGCGCCAGAGTTTGATCACCCGATCGTAACCGGCGGTGGCGAGTGTCCGGCCGTCGGGCGAAAACTCCGCGTCGTAGAGCGCATCGCGATGGCCGCCAAACTCGCGCACCTTCCGTCCGCCGGCCACTTCCCAAAGCTGGGCCGCGCCGCTCAGTCCGGTGATACCGCTGGCCGCGATCAAATGCTTGCCGTCCGGCGCGAAGTGAACGGCGTTGACCTTGCCGGGCAGGCCGCTGAAGACGCGCAAGGCCGGGCCGCGCGAAGAACGACGCAGTTCGACCCGGTTGGCCAGGCCCACGGCGAATTGCCGGCCATCGGGCGACCAGGCCGCGGCGGTCAACGGCGGTCGCAGGCCGGGCGCGGTCTTGATTTCCGGGACCACGAGGCTTTCGAGAATGGAGACGTCCTGCCTGGGCGCGGCGGCTCCGGCGGCGATCCATTGCTTGAGCACGGCGAGTTCAGCGGCGGGAACTTGCGGTTCGTCCTTGGGCGGCATGTGCGGTCGCGCGCGGCTTTCAATCGATTTGATCAGAAACGATTCATCTGCCTGACCGGGCTTGATGGGGTCGCCCTTCTCGCTGCCGCCCTGGCGCAAGGCGGCGTAGGTCTCGACGGAGAAATCATTTTCGTGCTCGGTCGCGTTGTGACAGCCCGCGCAATAGGTGCGCAGAATGGGCGCGATGTTCTGCTCGAAAGTAATCTGGGCCCGAGCGGCGGCGCAAAAGGTGAGCAGGACCAGGAGGCCAGCCACCGGCCACGCGGGCAGAGCGAAGCGCCGGGACGGGCGAGGCCTGGCGCTCCAGGACGGGTTGAAGCAGGACGTAACGGATGGAACCAGGTTCATACCTCAGTGCTGGAACAGGAATTCACGGCTGGTCAGGAGGGACCAGAAGATGTCCTCGACGATCAGGCGTTGCTCACCGGCGGAAGCCTCGCGCAGCATCGGCCCGAACTGCTCGAGTTCCTTGACCGAGGGCGGACGGCCCAGGCAGAGCAGCCAGGCCTCGCGGAGGAGTTGCTCCGGCGGCGGATTCGTCGCCAGGATTTTGGCGAGGCGTCCGTTGGTGGAAGCGAGCTTGTCGTTGATGGTGCCGCCGTTGGAGAGGTGCAACACCTGCACCAGGCTGGGCTGGTTGGAGCGTTCGCACTCGCAGGTGATTTCACGCTCGTTCCGGCCAAAGGTTTTCAGGAAGTAGTTCTTCACCTTCGAGTCGTAGAGTTGCACCGCGCGAGTGGTGTTGGTGTAGAGAGAAACCTTTTCCGTGGAACCGTCGTTGAGCGCGAGTTCGGTGTACTTGTCGCGCACGGCCGTGATGTCCGCGATGGCGTCGCTCAACACCTCGGCACTGAGCCGGCGCGGGAAGAAGCGCGAGTAATGGCGGCGGTCCTCGCGGTTCTCGGCCAGCGGCTCGCTGGAGCGGCGATAGGTCTGGGAGGTGAGAATCAGCCGCATCAAGGCGCGCAGGTCGTAGCGTTGCTCCACCGTGGAGGCGGCCAGCGCCGCGAACAGTTGCTCATTGCTGGCCGGATTGGAGACGCGCAGATCATCGACGGACTCGACCAGGCCCACGCCGAGGAAGCTGGCCCAGACGCGGTTGACGATGGCGCGGCTGAAATACGGATTCTCCGGCGCGGTCAGCCAGTCCGCCAACACCTCTCGTCGGTCGCGCGTGTTTTCAGCCGGAATGGCCGGGGCGTCGAGCGGGGCGGGCGGCTGGGGTTGGCCGGTGCGCGGCTGAAGCAAGTCGCCGTGCGACTCGACGTAGAGCGTGCGCTGGCCGTCACCGCTGCGGGAATCGCCGCCCCAGCCCTTGGCCCGGACACGCGCGAAGAGGTTGGCGAACTGGTAATACTGATCGTTGGTCCACTTCTCGAGCGGATGATTGTGGCAGCGCGCGCAGCCGATGGAGAGCGAGAGAAAAGCCTGGCTCACGTTCTCGGCCATCGACTCCGGGTCCTGATGTACGGCGTAGAAATTGGACTCCCCGTCCTCCAGCGAGGAGCCGCGCGCGGTCACTACTTCGCGGACCAATTTATCCCAGGGCGTGTTCTCGGCCACGCGTTGCCGAATCCAGCCATAGTAGGACTTCACCGCCGCAGGCCGCAGCTTCGCGCCGCTTACCAGCAGCAAGTCCGACCATTTGTAAGCCCAGTAGTCCACGAATTCGGGCGTGTTCAACAGGCGATCGGCCAGGCGGGCGTGTTTGTCCGGCGCGGCATTGGTGACGAAGGCGTTGACCTCCTCGGGCGTGGGCAGCCGACCGATGGTATCCAGCGTGGCGCGGCGGACGAAGGTGGCATCACGGGCGGGGGGCGAGGGCTTCAGGTTGAGCCGCTCCAACTGCGCGAGCACCAGGTCGTCGATCAAGTTGGCGCGCGGCGCACGGGCGAAAACGGCGGCGGGCAGATTGTTCGAGTAGGGCGAGGTCAGGCGGGCAATGACAATGCGGGAAGAATACCACGCGGTGATCGCGCCGGCCCCGGGACCGAGCACGGTGACGTGGCCATTGGCCTCGACGGTGGCCACGGTTTCGTCCGTGGAGGTGAACTTCGCCCAGCGCGTCACGTCGCGTTCCTGGCCGTCGCTGAACCGGGCGCGTACGACGAGCTTCAAGCTTTGGCCCTGCTGCACGGTGCTTTCCGCCGGCGTGATCGTGAGGTGCGTCATCTGGGCCTCATCCGGCCGCGGACCGGGCGCGCCCTCGGCAATCCAGGCCGCGAGAATGCGGTAGTCGTCCGAATCGACGGCGATGCGCTTGCCGCCCTTGTGCTTCAAGGCCGTGGTCGGCTTGGTCAGGAACAGGCTGGCCCCGGGCTGGGCCAGGTCGATGCGCCGGCCCCGCGACTCGCGGGTGAGGGCCAGGTAATCAGCCTCGGGATTGTAGCCGAAGAGGGAGAGCTTGAAACCGCCCTTCCCCGCCAGCGCCCCATGACAGCCGCCGCCGTTGCAGTTGGCCTTGGAGAGGACGGGAAGGACATCGTTGCGAAACGAGGTCGCGGCGTGCGCGGACGTGAACAAGGAGAACGCGAGCGCCAGGAACAGAAGACGGGGTTTCTGCAAACGGCTCACGCGAACAACTCCTTGATCGGCTCCGTGCCCAGATCGGTCAGCGAGAAGGGACGCCCGCCGGGGCCGGGCAGATGCGCGGCATGATTGAAGCCGAGGCTGTGAAAAATCGTGGCCACGACATCGCCGGGCTTGGCCGGGCGCTCGGCTGGGAATCCGCCGATGGGATCGCTCGCTCCGATGACGCGTCCCCCTTTCACGCCGCCGCCGGCAAAGTAGGTGGTGAAACATTGCGGCCAATGATCGCGACCGCCGGCTGGATTCACCTTGGGCGTGCGCCCGAATTCCGACAGACAAGCCACCAGCGTGTCATCCAGCAGACCGCGCTGGCTCAGGTCTTCAATCAGGGCGCTGTAGGCCTGATCGTACATCGGGCACACCAAGTCCTTCATGCCTTCGATGGAGGTGAAGGGCTTCGAGCCGTGAATGTCCCAGGTGATTTCGTCGAAGACGGTCAGGAAAGTGTTGATGGTGATGAAGCGCACCCCGCCCTCCACGAGCCGCCGCGCCAGCAGGCAGCATTGGCCGAAGCGGTTCATGCCGTAGCGCTCCCGCACCGCCATCGGTTCCTTGGTCAGATCAAAGGCCGCGCGCGCCTGGGCGCTGGTCATCATGCGGAAGGCGGCGTGGAAATTCTCGTCGAGCAACCGCGCATCTTCGCTCGCCTCGAAGTCCGCCACGGTCTGCTCCACGATGTCGCGCATCTTGCGGCGGCGTTCGAGCCGGTGCGCGCCGATTTGATCCGGCGGCAACAAGTCCGGCACTCTGAAATCCTTCTTCGACGGATCAGCCATGAGGGCAAAAGGATCGTGGGCCTTGCCCAGGAAACCGCCGGCCTGGCCGTTGGGCAAATTGCCGCCGCCCCGGCCCATCAACTGTGGCAGCACCACAAAGGGCGGCAGGTCGGTCTTGCGCCCCATCAGGTGCGCGGTCACTGCACCGGCGTGCGGCGTGTGAATGCCGCCCGTAAAGCGCCGCCCCGTCTGCATCATCTGCCAGCCCGCGTCATGCACGGCCGCGCCATCGTGATGACAGGAGCGCACGAGCGAAAACTTGTCGGCGATTTTCGCGTGGAGCGGGAGCAGTTCGGAAAGCTCGAAGGCGTCGGACTTGGTGCGGATCGGTTTGAACGGGCCGCGAATCTCGCTCGGCGCGTCGGGCTTCATGTCCCACAGATCGATATGACTCGGTCCGCCGAGGTTGAAGATCATGATGCACGAACGCTGATCCTGGCCCGGCTTCACCAACCCGGCCTGCTTGGCCTGCAACAGTTGCGGCAGCGAAAGACCGATGGCGGCCAGCGAGCCGATCTGGAGGAACTCCCGGCGGCTGTGGCCGGGGCCGCACAGGCGCGCCCGGTCCTGCGGTGATTCAGCGAGGAAATCGAACATGGCCGCAGGTTGCCAGAACCCGGCCCGTTCCGGCCTTGATAGAAACCGCATCTTTTTGTAATTAAACCGCATGGCTGCAACCGTTATTCGCCCGCCCCCGGCCCCCGCCCTGGTGCGGGAGTTTTTCGCCGCGCTCGGCGAAGGCACGCCCTGGTTCCAGCTCTTCGACCATCTGCCGCGCGTTTACCTCTTCGTGAAGGATGCGCGCGGCCGCTTCATGAAGGTGAACCGGGCCGAGCTTGATCTGCATGGCTGCCGGCAGGAGTCCGAGATGCTGGGCCGGACCGACTACGACTTCCATCCGCCGGCCATGGCCGCGCAATACGTGGAGGAGGATCAGCGCGTGATGAAGTCCCGCCGCCAGCTCCGGGACCAGGTCTGGCTGGTCATGGGCCATGACCGGATGCCGCGCTGGTATTTAAGCACCAAGATTCCGCTCCTGGGCCGCGACGGGAAGCCCGTCGGCATCGCGGGTGTGATGCGACCCTACGACCACACCGGAGTCTCCCCGGCGGATTACAATCGCCTCACGCCCGTCATGGAATACGTCCTGGCCCATTACGGCAAACGCATCGAGGTGGCCCAGCTCGCCGCGCGCGCCCACGTCTCGGTCAGCCAGTTGCAACGTGAATTCCAGAAACTCTTTGGCCTGACGCCCGGCGATTACCTCCTGAAGGTCCGCCTGCTCATGGCCCGGCGGCGGTTGGAGGAAGGAGACGAGGCGGTCGGGGCCATCGCCCTCGACTGCGGCTTCTACGACCAAAGCCATTTCAACCGCGCCTTCCGCTCCCTGGTCGGCCTGCCGCCCAGTGATTACCGGCGGAGGTTCCGGCGCACCAGCCGCTGAGGCGCCGTGGTTCCACGCCCCCGCTGCTCCCGAACGAGGCCGGGCCGAACGACGAAACGAACGACCCGCCCGCCCCGCCGGTGCCCAAGGCTCCGTGAAGTGATGGTGGCAGTGGCGGGCCTCCTCGTGTCGCCGGCGGTTGCGTGAACGACTGGCGCAGCCGCGTTCCGTTAATCATTCTCCAGGCGGCGGACTTCCTTCTTGAGGCGGGTGGAGATTTTGTATTTCGCAAAATAAACCTGCGGCAATTTCGCGCCGAGGCGACGCGCCACTTGCAAGGCCGGCATGTTCTTCACCACATGCAGGTAGAACATCTGAAACTCCCGGGCGTCGGCCTGCTCTTTGACGCGATCCAGCGCCGTGTCGAGCAGGTGGGTCCGCCATTCGTCCTCCCAGATCGCGTCCAGCGTCAGACCCGCATGGCCGGGCTGGGTTTCCAGCAGGGCGGTGCTGAGCGTCTCTTCGCGGGGCACTTGCTCGTCCCCCTGCTTGTAGCTCTTGCGGCGGAACGCGTCGATGATCCGGGACCGGGTGATTTGCAGCATCCAGCCTTTGAATGACCCGAGTTCCGGGTTGTAGCGAAACTCCGGCATGTGCCGCGAAATCGCCACGAAGGTTTCCTGGACAATGTCCTGCGCGGCGGCCTCGTTGAATCCCGCTTTTCGCGCCACGCTAAAAATCAATTTCCAGTAGGTGTCGAAGAATTCGCGCCAGCTCTTGTCGTCCCCGAGATCCCGGAGCCGGAGCAGGAGCGTCTCGCGCGTCGGGAGCAGGTCTTCAGGTGGTGTGGTCATGGGAATTATTTTCAGGCGGGCGGTTCTGAGTCGAGCTGCTGTCGCAACTCGGCGAGACCGCGGCGCAAGTCCGCCGCGGTCTGGTGGCGTCTCGCGGGGTTGGCGTCGCACGCCTGGAGCACGATCCGGTTGAGTCCATACAGCACGTTGCCGCCGGGATTCGCGATCATGTCCGTGGGCAGTTCGGGGTAATGAGCCACCGCCAGTCCGAAACCGATCTCGTAGATGAGTTTGCCCAGGCTGTAGATGTCCGCCATCGGCGTGCCCGGCCCTTCTGGCGCGATGTAGCCCTTGGTGCCGAGGTAGGTGACGCTGGCGCCGCCCGTGGCGGCATCCGTGACCAGCCCGATGTCGGCAAACTTGGCGATGCCTTGCACAAAAATGATGTTCGCCGGTTTGATGTCACGATGAATGAGCTTGTGCCTGTGCAGGTGATGCAGCGCATCGGCCAGGTGCATCGCGATGTCCAGGCACTCCGCCAAGGGGAGCCGCTGGCGCCGGCGCAATTCGCTCTTGAGCGTTTTTGCGGCGTAGGATTCGGGATTGATTTGCTGGCCCTGGGTTTCGTCGTCGCCCAGTTCCATCACGTAGTAGATGTAATCATCACGAACGCTGCGCCCGACGTGGAGGACGTGGACGAAACCGGGATGCGTTCGCGAAATTGGTGTGAAGCGGCTGATGCCCCGGAACTCCCGTTCGTACGGGCCCGCGTCCTGGAACACCTTCCGGTGAACGATCTTGACCGCGTGGTAGCTGCCGATGATGTCGCGCGCCAGCCACACTTCGCCATAAGCCCCCTTGCCGATGGGGCGCAGCATTTCGTGATCAGGGACGCTCGGCACCAGATCGTCCGGCTCGGGAAGAATCACCGTGCGCTCGGGCGCGACCCACGCCGCGCTGGCCGGAGCCAACGCTGGTCCGGCACTGCCCGGAGCTGGGGATCTTCCAGCCGGCGAATTCGCACCACCGCCCAAGGCGACTTCTTGTTCGAGCAGATTCATTTCCCGCTGCAATCGCCGCGTATGAATGACCACGGACCATCCGACCGCGCAGGGGATTTGCACGGCCGCGGGGATCAGCCAGGGGAACCAGACCTGCGTGGTCAAAACGCTGATAATTCCGCCGACCGCGACGCAGCAGGCGAACACCATCCCGACCCAGACTGAGGTCAGCGGGCGCAAGGAGGTGAAATAAATTCCCACGATCGCTCCGAACAACATCACCAAGGGCAGCTCGACGAAGGGAGACAGCCGCGAGAGCGATTCGCCGCGCGCCAGGTTCAGATACGCTGTGGCGTTGACCTCGACTCCGGGCGCCTTGCGGCCGGTCCACAAGGTGTGCGGAATGCGGAAATCGTCGGTGCCCTTTCCGCCCGTAAAACCAACGCTCCACAAGGCGCCGACGAACACGACCTTGTTCGAAAAAGCCGCCACCACGTCGAAATCTTTCTCGAACACGTCCGCGTACGACTTGTGCGGCAGGTAGCCGGGCGGACCATAAAAGTTGACCCAGTGCCGCGCGAAGGGATCGCCGTCCAATTTTCCATGCGCCAGTTCCGCCGCGCGCCAGGCGAGGCTGGGGATTTGGAACACCGTGTCGCGATAATGTTCGCGCACGGCTTTGCTCGCGTCGCTGGCCTCGCTCATTCCCCAGGCGCTCACGGCGGCGAGTTCGTCGAAGGGCTTGATGATCTCGGAGCCGATGATTTCGCCGGCATGGACCCGGAAACCGTTGATGGCCGCCACCACGACTTTGCCATTCTCCCGCGCGGCCGCGGCGAGTTCGCGATTGGCCACCAGGTTGGTGTCTGCGCCGAACACCACGTCGAACACCACGGCCTTCGCTCCCGCCCCGGTGAGCCTCCGAATCAGCCGCGCATGCACCGTCCGATCCCATCTGTCCCATCGGCCCTGGCCCAGCGCCGCTTCGGAATGCTCGTCCATGTAGAGCACCACCACTTCATTCACCGGGACGGTCGCGCGAAAATAAAAAGGCAGGTCATAGCTGTAATTCGCCGGCCCTTGCAGGAAAGGAAGCGTGAGAAAGCACAGGCCGAGCAGGGCGGGAAAGGCGGCGGCGGTGGCCGGGGCGAGCCACTTGCGTCCGGCCCGGGAATCAAACATGCGCTGGAGCTGTGGTGATGAACCCTGGGGCCGGTCCGCCCCGGCGGGCTGGCCCGGTCGTTCCTTCTGAATGGGGCTTTGCAGGTTCACAATCGCGCGGCTGTCGATGAGCCGGATACGTCCGCAGTTTGAACCGCGGTCCCGGCGCAAACGAGCCTCATCAAAAATTAAATTTCAGCCGGGCCACGTAAGTTCTTTCGCGCGGCAGTTCCGCCGTCAGGTTCAACGGACTCAGCCGGTAGTCTTCGCCCGTCAGGTTCAGCACGCCGACCCGGACTTCAAAGCGTCGCTGAAATCCGCGCCATCCGGCATACAGATTGAACTGCCAGAACTCGTCGTCGGTCCCCGCCCCCGCTCCGCCGTTGATCTGACCGTTCCAAAGCGCCTCCGCCTGGGAGAAAAAGCCGGAGCGGTGATTGAAAATCGCGAAGAGATTCACCTGGTGCAACAAGGCGTCGCTCTTTGTGCGCGAATGAAAATCCAGGGCGGTCAGTGCGTTCCCGGGGATGTCTCTGAAGTGACTTTCCAGCTCGGCGTAGCTGACGCGGTAACGCACCCCGAGCGACCAGTCATCCGCGACGAGCTGGTTGAGGGTCAGCGCCACGGTCCGCTCCTGGTAATCCAGACGCTGGCGCGTCGAGGATCGTGCGACTTGGAATGACGGCAGAAAATCATAGACCCCGAAGTCCCGCTCGAGCTCCGATCGCAGCCATTCGCCGGACAGCCCGACATACGTGCCCTTCCCGAACCGCTGCTCGATCGACGCACCCCAGTTCTCGAAACTGGCCGCCGAGTTCGCGCCCGCAATCGACTCGGGAATAATGCTGCGAAACGCCTGGTTGAAGCCGGCCACCTGCGTCGGCTCCAGACGAAAGCTCTGGTCGAAGCCGACCCCGCCGAGGGATTGCGAGTAGGCCGCGCGCAGCGTCGTGCGATCCGTCGGCGTCCAAATCAAACCGCCCTTGGGAGAAATTTGATCCGTCTCGTCTTCGCCCGCCCCGAGCGGCGCGTAACGAAAGTTCACCGGATAACGCAGCCAGTCATAACTCACTCCGGCCACCAGCAGGAGCGGCGTCACGGGACGCCAGTGGTAGTACCCGTAGCCGCTCGCACGCTCCATCTGCGAATCAACACTTTCGCGCCCGGTCGGAAACAGCGCCGAGACAAAACCCGGAATAGGCGGAGGGACTTGCGCATTCATCTGCTCGCTGCGCGTCTCGAACTGCCCGGCCTGGTACCGGCCACCGACAATGAAGGCGTGATTCTCAGTCTGCCAAAGCTGCTGCAACTCGGCCGTGAACAGCCCAAGGTCGGTGGCATACTTCTGCTCGATCAGGATCGGCACCGCGTCCGTCACCTTGCCGCCTGAGTCCTTGCCCAGCAGCAGGGTTTGTTGCTGGCCGTTCTTGACCATCATCTCGTCCTGCAACCAGCCGACGAGGGCCAGGGTGTGAACGCCGGGCGCCCACTTGTGTTGCCAGCCCGCCAGCAACAACGGCTCCTGCCGCTCCTCTACGCGCAAGGTGCGGTTGGCCGAGGCCGGATCCTGCCGGGTCAGCAGATCGCCGCCTTCGATTTCACTGCGCACCGCGTGGAAGTAAAGGCTGTCTTCGGGCGTGATCTGGTACTTGAGCTGCAAGGACAGTTCATTCTGCTCCAGGTCGTTGCTGGCGCGCTGGCCCTGGTCGGAATTGTAGAACGCGGACACCGCGTAGCTGAAATTTTCGACGCTTCCGTATTGCGCGCCGGACTGCCACCACGCGCCGCGACTGTAGTATTCCGTGCTCGAGGAAACGCCCAGTCCGTCGCGCTCGAAGAGCTTTGAGTATTCGTTCTGGGTGACCGACTGCGCGAGGGTGCCCGCGCCGATCGGCGCGAGCAGGTTGGCCAGCAGGTATTCGGTCACGGCGGCCGTCTCGAACCGCTGGCTGATGCGCGCGGGATCGCGCCGGCGCTCATACGTCTCCGCGAGAAACAGGTGCGTCGAGTAATTCGCGGGATCAGCTTCCACGGCCCGGCCCGCTTCGCGCGCACTCACCTCCAACATGCCGGCATCATCGTATAAGCCGGCCAGGTTCACGGCCTGCACGGCCAGATCCTGATCCAGCGTCAGGCGCGGGCGAAAGACCCGCCGGTTCTCGTTCAATTCACGCGCGTGTTCCAGATCCCGCACGCCTTCGTTGATTCGGTTCACGTCCCGGTTCAGCAGGGCCGAGTAAAGCCACGCCGTCGGGTCGTTGGGATCGAGGCTCTGCGCGAGATGCAGTTCTTTGCGCGCGCGCAGGACATCACGTTCGTTGCTGAAGGCTTTGCCCAGGTAGCTGCGAAAAATCGCGCGCTGCGGTTCGACCGTTGCCGCCACTTGCAAATCCTCCCGGCCACCCGCGAGATCACCGCGACGGATACGGCACAGGCCGCGTCCCAGCCAGGCGTTCCCCATCGCGCTGTTGAGCACGATGGCTTCGTCGAAGGCCGCGATGGCTTCCCGGGTGCGATTGTCCGCGGCGAACAGAAATCCCCGGAGCGCGACGGCGTGGGCGTTGCGCGGCGCCAGGGATAAACTTTTCTCCACGGCCTCGCGCGCTGGCGTCGTTCGCCCGAAACTGAATTCCAATTCGGCCACCCGCGCCCAGGCAAAACTGAAACCGGGCGACACCCCGGTGGCACGCCGCGCGAATTCCAGCGCCTCCTTCAGTTCGCCGCGCGACTGCGCGAAATACGATTCCGCGAGCAGCTTTGTGGCGGTCCCGGCTGCGCCTTGCTCCCTCTCCTGGGGGAGAGGGCCGGGGTGAGGGCGCAATTGAATCGCGGCCATGACCGTGCGCAGCGCCCGCGCTATCGACGCCGCTGGGCTGTTCACATCGGGAATCGTATTGAGAGCAGCCTGCGCCAGCCCGACCTCGCCGACCGCGAGGTCCAGCGCGGCCAGATAAACTTTCTCCGCATCCGAGGCGGGCTGACGGTTCGCCGGATAATTCGTCACCGCCGCGATCAAGTCGCCGCTGCGATACGCCGCCAGCGACGCCTCCAACGCCTGCGCCTCCGCTGGCGTGAGCGGCAGCTCCTCCAAATCCAAAACGCCGGGGTAATACAGCACCCATTGAATCACGTTCACCGCTTCGAGAGCGGGCACCTTGACTGGAGCAGAGTTCACTTGCGCCGTGGCCGCTTCGCCATTCGTCAGCGTGAGCGGCGGCCCAAACTGATTCGTCATCACGAGGCTGCCGTCGATCAGCGTCACCCGCGTGGCGTCATTGTCATCCACCTCGATCACGAATTCCGTGCCGAGAATGGCCGCGTAGGCGGAAGGTGTCTGCACCGGCAACGTGCCCGGCTCGTCGCGGTGAAAGTAGTAGAGCAGGCCGCGCAGCAACTGGACGCCGCCGCCCTTCTCCTCGGGAATGCGAACGAAGCTCAGCGGACCGAGGCGCAGCGTGCTGTGATCGGAGAGTTGCACCACGGCGCGGCTGCGTTCCATCGTGCGCAGACTGTCCCCGGGGAACAGCACCTGATTGGTGTAGCCCGGATCCCGGGCCGGGGAGTTGCCGCGCGAGACGAATATTTTCCCTTCAAAGCCCAGCAGCACCGCCTCCGTTTTCTGCGCCGCGCCCGCCGTGGTTCCGATCCCGCCCAGGACGATGGCCCACAGCGCCAGCGCGAAGCCAATGTAACGCCGCGTTATTCTCCCTCTCCCCTCACCGGGGAGAGGGCCGGGGTGAGGGGTGAGAATGGCAGTGGGCGGTGGTTGGCAAACGACAGTGCTCGGACGATCCCACCCCTCACCCTCAATCCCTCTCCCCGTTGAGGAGAGAGGGAAGCCCGCCACGGACGCGCTCTTCATGGAAAGAGAGCCATCCTCCTGAGTGTGCGGCAAGCTGCGCCGGCTTTCGCCGCGAGCCTCCCCAGCCGCGCCAACACTTCTGCTCCGCTGTTTCGAGGAAGGTTCAAGTTCACATTTCATGCGTGTCATCTCGCCAGGGATACGTATGGGACCCGTCGAGTTTTAATCTTTCTGCAACTTTGTGAAGATTTTTTCAAAAAGGCCCGGCCGGTTGCGTGTTCATGCCAGTGCAGGCAGCCGCGCAAATTGTTTTCAGCCGCTCTGGTCCACCGCCGAGACGGGAAGAGCGCAGAGGTTTTCCGGCCGGGATCTCTGTACTGCAATCCATCCGAATCCTCGTGCGCCGCGAGGATTTCTGCCCGCCTGATCCACCGCCGAGGCGGGAAGGGCGCAGAGACAGCGCGTTCGGAAAGCTCTGCCCCCTTCCCGCCTCTGCGGTGGATCAGCCCGTTCCCTTTGGTTGCGGCTCCGCCGCGCTGTGTCCTTCCCGTCTCTGTGGTGCCACCGGGTGGATCGTTTGGTTGCGGCTTGGCCGCTCCGTGTCCAGCCGTGGTTAAAAGATATTTTCAAAAAGGCCCGGCCCGTTGCGTATTGCTCTGTAGAGATGGACAGGATGTGTTATGACAGGACCCGAATTGCCCAGGTCATCCGGCGACGAGGCGCAGCTTTGTCCGCGAATGACACCCCGGCGGCTACTTGACGAATGAAATTTTGCTTCACAGTTTGCGGTGATCCAAGGCGGCGGTGGCGTGGCCCTGCGGCCCTGCGGCGGTGGCGGCTTCTTCTGCTGCTGGGGTCCGCGCTCCTCCTCCTGTGCGCCTGGCTCGGAATGGGCACCGCTTATGCCGCTACTCCCGGCGCGGTGCTGGGGTGGGGAATCTCCTCCCAAAGTTACATGCCCCTCGCGACGCAGAGTGGGGTGGTGGCCGTTGCGGCGGGACAGTATCGCGCGGTGGCCTTGAAGACCGACGGGAGCTTGCTGGCGTGGACACCCTTCGCCTACGAGGTAACGACCGTGCCCGTGGAGGCGCAGAGCGGGGTGATGGCCATTGCAGCGGGAGGGGATAACATCGTGGCCTTGAAGACCAACGGGAGCGTGCTGGAGTGGCTGGTGTGGGGAGACAACTGGTCCGTCCAAACGGTGCCCGTGGAGGCGCAGAGCGGGGTGACGGCCATTGCAGCGGGAAGCTTTCACGCCGCGGCCTTGAAGACCAACGGGAGCGTGGTGGCGTGGGGATCCACCGTCCACGGCCAAACGACGGTACCGGTCACGGCGCAGAGCGGAGTGATAGCGATTGCAGCGGGAGGTTCTCACACCGTGGCCTTGAAGTATGACGGGAGCGTGGTGGCGTGGGGTTATAACGCCTACGGCCAAACCAATGTGCCCGTGGCCGCGCAAAGCGGGGTGGCGGCCATTGCGGCGGGAAAATATCACACCGTAGCCTTGAAGTATGACGGGAGCGTGGTGGCGTGGGGAGACAACGGCTTCGGCCAAACGACGGTGCCCGCGGCGGCGCAGAGTGGAGTGATGGCCATTGCAGCCGGATACGGACACACCGTGGCCTTGAAGACCAACGGGAGCGTGCTGGCGTGGGGAGACAACTGGGCCGGCCAAACGACGGTGCCCGTGGCGGCGCAGAGTGGAGTGACGGCGATCGCGGCGGGAGAGGGACATACCGTGGCGCTCGTCATCCCGACTCCCCCCACCATCACCACTCAACCCGTGAGCCTGACGGTGAACGCGGGGCAGAGCGCGAGCTTCACCGTGGTGGCCACGGGTTTTCCCTTGAACTACCAATGGTTCAAGGACGGAACCAATCTCAACGGGGTAACGAGCCACGGCCACGGCTTGGACCACGCATCGTTCAATGACGCGGGAAGCTACACCGTGGTGGTGACCAACTCTGTCGGGAGCGTGACGAGCGCGCCACCGGCGGTGCTGACGGTGAACGCGGCGCTTCCCGGCGCGGTGGTGGAGTGGGGAGTCAACTTCTCGGGCCAAGTGAATGTGCCTGTGGCGGCGCAGAGCGGGGTGACCGCCATTGCGGCGGGAGAGTATCACACGGTGGCCTTGAAGACCGACGGGAGCGTGCTGGCGTGGGGACAAAACGACGTTGGCCAAACGACCATTCCCGTTGAGGCCCAGAGCGGGGTGATGGCCATCGCCGCGGGAGAGATACATACCGTGGCGCTGAAGAATGACGGAAGCGTGGTGGCGTGGGGAGACAACGCGGAAGACCAAACGACCGTGCCCCTGGCGGCCCAGAGTGGAGTGACGGCCATTGCGGCGGGAGCATATCACACCGTGGCCTTAAAGAACGACGGAAGCGTGGTGGCCTGGGGATACGCCGGCATCGTAACGACGGTGCCCGTGATGGCGCAGAGCGGGGTGACGGCCATCGCGGCGGGAGGCTATCACACCGTCGCCTTGAAGAATGACGGAAGCGTGGTGGCGTGGGGAGACAACTGGGCTGGCCAAACGATCGTGCCCGTTGCAGCGCAGAGCGGGGTGATGGCCGTTGCGGCAGGAAACTCCCACACCGTGGCCTTGAAGACTGACGGGAGCGTGCTGGCGTGGGGAGACGGCTCTTACGGCCAAATGAATGTGCCTGTGCCGGCACAAAGCGGAGTGACGGCCATTGCGGCGGGATATGGCCACACCGTGGCCTTGAAGAACGACGGGAGCGTGATGGTCTGGGGCCGCAACGACTACGGCCAAGCAACGGTGCCCGTGGCGGCGCAGAGCAGAGTGACGGCCATTGCGGCGAGAGGTGGTCACACCGTGGCGCTGCTCGGAGATGGGAGGCCGGTGGTGACCGTGCCACCGGTGGAACAAACCGCGCTCCTCGGTAACACCTTCCGCCTGGCGGCCATGGTCGTGGGCAACGGGCCGTTGTTTTATCAGTGGCGCTTCAACGGAGTGGACATCGCCGGAGCGACCAATGCCCTGCTCGAACTTCTCAACGTGCAAACCAATCAGGCGGGTGGTTACACGTTCGTCGTGACCAATGCCCTCGGCGCGGTAACGGGCGCGGTGGCGCAAGTGACAGTTCTCGTTCCGGCGCACGTTGATCCCTTGCCGCCGAGCACCACGGTGTTGCTTGGCTCCAACGTGACGCTGTCTGCGAATGCGGAGGGCACGCCGCCGCTGCGGTATCAGTGGCGCAAGAACGGGGCGAACATTCCGGGAGCCACGAACAGCAACTACACCATCACCAACGTCCAGGTCAGCGATGGCGGCGCGTACACGGTGGTGGTGCAGAACGATTACGGCACAGCCACCAGCGACCCGACGCTGCTCATCGTCCAAGTGCCGCCCCAGGCTCCGGGCGATAATTTCGCCAACCGAGTCGCGATCATCGGCACCAACGGGGTGGTCGGGGGCACGAACCGTTTCGCGACCAAGGAAGCGGGCGAACCCAACCACGGCGGCAAGGCGGGCAGCAATTCAGTCTGGTACACCTGGCAGGCGCCGAGCAACGGCATCGCCACCTTCCGCACCCAGGGCAGCGTGTTCGACACCCTGCTCGGCGTTTACACCGGCGGCACCGTTTCCAATCTCACGACGGTCGCCAGCGACGAAGATCTCGGCGGCTTCTTCACCAGCGAAGTGCAGTTCAACGCCGTGGCCGGAACCGACTACCAGATCGCCGTCGATGGCTTCGCCGGGGGACAGGGCGAGTTCATCCTGGGCTGGGATCTGGAGATCACCAGCGACACCCTGCCCGTGATCACCACCCAACCACTTAGCCGGGCCGTGTTGATCGATTCAGACGTGACGTTCAACGTGTCTGCTACGGGAACCGGCCTGACCTACCAATGGTTCTTCAACGGCTCCGCCCTCTCCGGCGCAACCAACACCGCCCTCACCCGCAGCAGCGTGCAAGCGGCGGATGTCGGCTACTACACCGTGCGCGTGCGCAACAGCGTGGGACGTGAAGTGGACAGTCTGGCCGCAGCCTTGGAACTGGTGAGCGAGCTGCGGCCACTCTCCCAGGATAAGTTCGAGGATCTACTGTCGCCGCCGGTCCCGGATCGTTACCCGCCCAAGGGCGGCTCCTCGTTCACCGTGTCGCTGGGGACGATCGATTATCAGATCGTGAGCAACGTGCGTTCGACGACCGATCTGGGCGAGCCGACCCCGTGCGACGTGATCGGCGGGGCCAGCCAGTGGATCACCCTGCGCGGGACGAGCAATGGGGTGTTCCGCATCGACACCATCGGCAGCGCCATCAACACGGTGCTGACGGTCTATCGCTCGACCAACCTACTTTACCTCCACACGGCGCAAGTGGCCTGCGACGACAATGGCGCGCCGGACGGTGTGCGCAGCCTGCTCTGGTTCAATGCCACCGCCAACACCGATTACCTGGTGGTGGTGGACGGCGTGAACTCCGCGCGCGGCACCATCCACATCAACTGGGCCTTCGGCCTGCCGCCCTCAGCAGCAACCAACAGCCTGCCGCCGCGCCACGCTTTTCTGCCCGGCCAGAGCCTGACGCTGCGCTCACCGGCGACCAACGGCCTTCCCCCGCCGCGTTTCCAGTGGCTTTGGAACGGCAGCCCGATCGTCGGTGCGACCAATGCGCTGCTCACCCTGACCAACCTGCAATCGGCCCAGGTCGGTTTCTACACTGTGGTAGTCAGCAATGCCCTGGGCATACTGACCTACGCGACCGACCTCAGCCTGGAGGTGCCCACCTTCCAGGCCGAACTCACGCTGACCAACAAGACGCTGCGCCTCTGGCTGCCCACTACGACTAATCAAATCACCATCGTGGAAACTTCCACCAACCTCCTGAACTGGACGCCGGTGTACTTTTACGCGCCGCCCCAGAACAACTACTTCGACCTCTCCATCACCAACGCCGCCCAGCAGTTCTTCCGCACGCGTTCGATCACCGGGCCGTAACGCCGACATTCGTGTCGGCCGGTCAAGACGCTTTCCAGCGTCGCCCCGCCAGTTGAGTTGGCCGGTGGCGTTGGCCTCCGCGGTGCCTCCAAGCCCTGTCCGACCTCCCGCCGCCCCATGCTTCGCGCGAGCGTCTTGGAGTGCGGTAGCCCTCTACCGCTTTCCCCCTGACGGGGGATGAGTCCGAGAGCGAAGTTCTGCCCGCCGTCCTTTTCACACGCGCGGTCAAAGCGCCAGAGGACTGGCGCACTCCAAGCCCTGGCGGCCCTCCCAGCGCCCCGTGCTTCGCGGAGCGTCTTGGACTGCAGTAGCCCTCTACCGCTTTTCGTTCGCAGTGCGCCGCGCCCACGACAAATCCCGCGCCTACTTCCTTCCCCCGCCCGCCGCCAAGGCGCCACGGCCCTCTCACCTCCATCGCTCGTAGCAGCCGACGTCAGGAGGCTCCGATCCATTTCCCCTTTCTGCTTTTCCAGACGCCCTTGACAATCTGGTGTCAAAGTGGCACCAAGCTGGAATGGAACATGTCATCGAACAGCCTCGCAAGCGGATCACGGCCCGCGTTTCGGACACGGTGCGCGTGACGCTGGAACAGGCGGCGGAGCTTTTGGGTTCGACCGTCAACCAGTTCGTCGTGCAAACGGCGTATCAGGAAGCGCAGCGCGTGGTGGAGCGTGAGACGGTCATCCGGCTGTCGCAGAAAGACGCGCGGAAGGTTCTTTCCCTGCTCGACCATCCGCCCAAACCCAACCAGCGTCTCAAGGACGCGGTAAAAGAATTCAAAGGCACGGTGCGTGCGTAAAATCGAACGGCTGGCCAAGTCTCACGACCGGGACGGATTCGACTGCGGGAGTGAACCGCTCAATCTGTTTCTGAGGCAAACCGCACGCCAACACGCGGAACGGGGAATCTCGCGGACCTTCGTTCTCGTGGACGGGGACGCTGCCGCACCCAAACCCATTTTGGGTTTCTTCTCCCTCAACATCTGTCAGATAAAATCGGAATCCCTTTCAGCGGAAGAAGCGAAGAAGCTGCCGCGTGACGTGTCCGGGATAAGGCTTGGCCGGCTGGCCGTCTCGAAAGCATTCCAGCGGCAAGGCATCGGGAAAACCCTGCTGGTCGCGGCCATGGGGAAATTCATCGAGATTTTCAACACGGCGGGCGGGATTGGACTTTTCGTGGACGCGAAAGACCAGGAAGCCAAACGCTACTACGAGCAATTTGGTTTTGTTTCCCTGCCGTCGAACGAATTGGAACTGTTCCTGCCGGTCAAAACGATTCAAGAGGCATGGACCTCGCACCCGTAAGGCGACGGGGCAGAGGTGACGGACCTTTGGCGTGGGGGGCTGGGGACGGCGCAAGTACCCAAGGAAAGAAAAAGGCGGTCGAGTCGCTATGCCCCGGCCGCGTGCTTTACCGGCGATCCATCCTGGTCTGGCACCATCACGGTGATGGCGGGTTGTGGGTCGTTGCTGGCGAGCGTCCCGCCAGTGGCGATGAGTTTCAGCAGCCGTGAACTGTGGTCGGGGGAAAGCTCCCAACCGCGGATAAACACAGACGGACAAGGATGAAGAGCGGGCTATTTCGGCTTCCGCCGGTCACGAAATGACAATTGGTTCGCGGTGATCACAAGATGGCTCCTTATCCGTGTTTATCGGTCTTCATCCGCGGTTGAAAGATTTTTTCAAAAAGGCCCGGCCCGTTGCGTGTTCATGCCAGTGCAGGCAGCCGCGCAAATTGTTTTCAGCCGCTCTGGTCCACCGCAGAGACGGGAAGAGCGCAGAGGTTTTCCGGCCGGCGATCTCGGTGTCCTTCTCGTCTCTGCGGTGCCAGAACGCGCCCGGCGAAGATTTTTTCAAAAAGGCCCGGCCCGTTGCGTATTGCTCTGTAGAGATGGACAGGATGTGCTATGACAGAACCCGAATTGCCCAGGTCATCCGGCGGCGTGGCGCGGCTGCGGATGACACCACGGCGGCTCCTTGGCGAATGATTTTTTATATCACAGTTTGTGGTGATCCGAGGCGGCGGTGGCTGTTAACCCTGCTGCTTTTGTGCGCTGCGCTCCCTGGCCCGGCGACGCACGGCGCGGGTTCCTTGCTGTCGTGGGGTTTGAACAACGCCGGCCAGACCAATGTGCCGGCGGGCCTGACCAATGTTGTGGCCGTGGCGGCGGGCCAGAACCACAGCCTGGCCTTGAGGGACGACGGCACCGTGGTGGCGTGGGGCAGCAATGCCACCGGCCAGACCAACCTTCCTCCGGGGCTGGATGGAGTGAGCGCCATGGCCTCCGGACTCTTCCACAACCTCGCCGTGCGCGCCGATGGCACTGTCGTGGCGTGGGGCCAGAACATCTATGGCCAGACCAATGTCCCGGCCGGGCTGCAAAATGTCGTCGCGGTGGCGGCTGGCACCCGACATAGCCTGGCCTTGCGGGCGGATGGCACCGTCGCCGGCTGGGGCACGAATGAGGACGGCCAGATCACCATCCCGCCCAACCTCACCAACGCCCTGGCCATCGCCGCCGGGGCTTATCACAGCCTGGCGCTCCGCCGCGACGGCACCGTCGTGGCCTGGGGCCGGACGAACTACTTGCAGACGGCGGTCCCGGCCTCGGCCACGAACATCCTCGCCCTCGCCGCCGGCGGAGATCACTCCCTCGCCCTGCGCGCGGACGGCCAGGTGATCGCCTGGGGTTACAGCGTCTCCGGCCTGACCAACGTGCCGGTCGATCTCACCAATGCCGTGGGCGTTGCGGCGGGATACTATTTCAACAGCGCCCTGCGCGCGGATGGCCGAGTGGTGGCCTGGGGTGCCAACAACTCCGGCCAGACCAACGTGCCGCCGGGCATGACGAACGTGGTAGCGCTGGCCGCGGGTTACGGTCACGCCTTGGCTCTGCGCGATTCAGATTTTGTCGTGTCCTCTGCGCCAAGGATTCTAACCCAGCCGCACGCACGGACCATCTACAGCGGCACTACCGTCACGCTGGACGTGCTCGCCATCGCTCCCGATCCAATCGCCTATCAGTGGCAATTCGGGGAGACGAATCTGGCCGGGGCGACGAATGCGTCGCTCGTTTTGGAGAACGTGCAGTTCGCGCAGGCGGGACTGTATCGTGTGGTGGTCAGCAGCAGCGGTGGAGTTGCTGTGAGCATCGACTCCTTGCTTTCGGTGGTTGGCGCCGGCCCGATCATCGTCAGCGGACCATCGAATGTGGTGACGCTTGCTGGTTCGACTGCGGAGTTCCACGTCACTGCGGACGGATCAGAACCCTTCAGCTACCAATGGCAGTTCAATGGTGCGGACATCAGTGGGGCCACCAGCAGCAGTTTGTTTCTCTCGAATATCCAACTGGCTGACCAGGGCGGGTACCGCTGCGTCGTCAGCAACGCCTTCGGCGTCATCACCAGTTCGGCGGCGATCTTGATCGCACCGGCGCTCGTCATCGCGTCGCAGCCTCAAAGCCAGACTGTCTTGGCGCTGGCCAGCGTCACCTTCAGCATCGTCGCCGTTGGCTCTGGCCCCTTCACCTACCAGTGGCGGAGATCCGGCATCAGCCTGACGGAGGGCGGCTGGATTCTGGGGGCGCAGACGGCCACGCTGACCTTGTCCAATGTTCTGCCCGCCGACGCGGGCAGTTACTCGGTGACGGTGCATAATGCCTTTGGCACCGCGTCCAGTTCCAACGCTTGGTTGGCGGTGGTGCCACTGGTGGCTTGGGGCACCAATTCATTCGGGCAAACCAGCATTCCACTGAGTCTCACCAACGTGACGGCGGTGGCTGCGGGCGCCTATCATAATCTGGGGCTGAAGGCAGACGGGACAGTAGTCGCTTGGGGGCAGAACTCTTCCGGTCAGATCAATGTTCCACCGAGCTTATCCAATGTGGAGGCCGTCGCGGCAGGAGTCGCTTGGAGCCTGGCTCTGCGCGGCAATGGAACGGTGATGGCGTGGGGATCTGGTATTCAGACCAATGCTCCGTCCGCGCTGTCGAACGTGATCGCGATCGCGGCTGGCGGCTTTCATGGTCTGGCCTTGAAACAGAACGGCACCGTGGTGGCCTGGGGCCAGAACACCGAGGGCCAGACCAATGTGCCTCCCGGCCTGTCGAACGTGATTGCGATTGCGGCCGGACAATCCCATAGCCTGGCCTTGAAGGCGGACGGTCGGGTCGTCGCCTGGGGCTGGAACACCTGGGGCCAGACGAACGTGCCGCCGGGGCTTTCAAACGTGGTCGCGATTGCAGCGGGCATGTTCTACAGCCTGGCCTTGAAAGACAACGGGACCGTGGCGGCCTGGGGTTCCAACTCCCTTCCCAGCGGATTAAGCAACGTCGTGGCCATCGCGGCAGGTGCGGCAGGTGCGCCCGATCACGGTCTCGCACTCACGGACGACGACACGTTGCTACGGTGGGGAAACACTTGCTGTGGCCTGACGAACATTCCGTCTGGCCTGACCGGCATCGCCGCTGTCGCGGCGGGTGCCAACCATGACCTGGCTCTCGTGTTTGGCTCATTGGCCGTGAACCCGATAACTCCTGGTGCCGTGGTGGCCTGGGGAAACAACAACTACGGCCAAACGACGGTGCCCGTGGCAGCGCAGAGCGGAGTGGTGGCCATTGCGGCGGGAGGTTCTGAATACGGTGGTCACACCGTGGCCTTGAAGACCGACGGCAGCGTGGTGGCGTGGGGAGAAAACGACTACGGCCAGACGACGGTGCCCGTGGCGGCGCAGAGCGGAGTGACGGCCATTGCGGCGGGAGCTGGTCACACTGTGGCCTTGAAGAACGACGGGAGCGTGCTGGCGTGGGGACGCAACTTCGAAGGCCAAACGAACGTGCCCGTGGCGGCACAGAGCGGAGTGACGGCCATTGCGGCGGGACGTGTTTATACCGTGGCCCTAAAGACCGACGGGAGCGTGGTGGCGTGGGGAAGCTACTACACGGTCCCCGGGGAAGCGCAGAGCGGGGTGATGGCCATTGCGGCAGGAAGGAACCACACTGTGGCCTTGAAGAATAATGGGAGCGTGGTGGCCTGGGGACGAAACTACGAAGGCCAGACGACCGTGCCCGGAGAAGCGCAGAGCGGCGTGACGGCGATTGCGGCCGGAGCTAATCACACCTTGGCCTTGAAGATCGGCGGGCGCGTACTGGGCTGGGGAGACGACGACAACGACCAATCGGATGTGCCCGGCGAGGCGCAAAGTGGAGTGGTGGCCATTGCGGCGGGAGGTTATCACAGTCTGGCTTTGAAGGCTGACGGTAGCGTGGTGGCCTGGGGAGAAAACGAGGACCCATGGGAACAACACTGGTACGGCCAGGCGACCGTGCCCGTGGCAGCGCAGAGTGGAGTGGAGGCCATCGCGGGGGGGAGCTACCACTCGGTCGCGCTCGTCATCCCCTCGGCCCCCAGCATCATTGCCCAACCCGTGAGCCAGGTGGCGAACGCCGGACAGAGCGCCACTTTCACCGTTACGGCCAGGGGTGCGCACAATTACTTCCAGTGGCGGAAGGATGGAACCAACCTCCCCGGGGCGGTGGGGGTCACCTTGCACTTGAACAACGTCTGGTTCAGCGACGCGGGTTATTATACTGTGGTGGTGAGCAACTCCCTGGGCAGTGTGACGAGCGCGCCAGCAGCCGTGCTGACCGTGAACGCCACCTCTCCCGGCGCAGTGATAGCGTGGGGATACAACGGCCGGGGCCAAACGACGGTGCCCGTGACGGCGCAGAGTGGAGTGATAGCAATTGCTGCGGGATATGGTCACACGGTGGCCTTGAAGAATGACGGAAGCGTGGTGGCATGGGCAGGGGACGGGTACGGCGAAGCGATCGTGCCTGTGGCCGCGCAGAGCGCGGTCAGGGCGATTGCGGCGGGACGATATCACACTGTGGCCCTGAAGAACGATGGGAGCGTGGTGGCGTGGGGAAGCTACTACACGGTCCCCGTGGCAGCGCAGAGCGGAGTGACGGCCATTGCGGCGGGAAGTTATCACGATGTTGCGCTGAAGAATGACGGGAGCGTGGTGGCGTGGGGGTGGAACGACTACGGCCAAACCATGGTGCCCATAGCGGCGCAAAGTGGAGTGATAGCAATTACTGCGGGATATGGTCACACCGTGGCCTTAAAAGACAACGGGAGCGTGGTGGCATGGGGAGACAATTGGTACGGCCAAACGACGGTGCCCGTGGTGGCGCAAAGTGGAGTGATAGCAATTGCTGCGGGATATGCTCACACCGTGGCCTTAAAAAACGACGGAAGCGTCGTGGCGTGGGGATACAACTACTCCGGCCAGACGACCGTGCCCGTGGTGGCGCAGAGCGGGGTAGTCGCTATTGCGGCGGGAGATTGGCACACCGTGGCCTTGAAGAACGACGGGAGCGTGCTGGCCTGGGGCCGAAACGACTACGGCCAAACGACGGTGCCTGTCGCAGCTCAGAGCGGGGTGATAGCCATTGCGGGCGGAGGTTTTCACACCGTGGCACTGCTGGGGGATGGAAGACCGATCCTGACCTCTCATTTGGTGAATCAAACTGCTTTCCTTGGCGAAACCGTCCGCCTGGCCGCGATGGTCGTGGGCAACGGGCCGATGTTCTATCAGTGGCGCTTCAACGGACTGGACATCGCCGGAGGGACCAATGCCCTGTTCGAGATCCTCAACGTGCAAACCAACCAGGCGGGGGCTTACACATTCGTCGCGAGCAATGCGCTGGGTTGGGTGACGGGCGCGGTGGCACAAGTGACAGTTCTCGTTCCGGCGCACGTTGATCCCCTGCCGCCGAGCACCACGGTCTTGCTCGGCTCCAATGTGACGTTCTCTGCGAACGCCTCGGGCACGCCGCCGCTGATCTATCAGTGGCGCAAGAATGGCGCGAACATTCCCGGCGCTACGAACGCCACCTTCACCCTCACCAACGTGCAGGTCATTGATGGCGGTGCCTACACGGTGGTGGTGCAGAACAATTACGGCGTTGCCACCAGCGATCCAACGCTGCTCATCGTCGAGGTGCCGCCACAAGCACCGGGAGATAATTTCGCCAATCGTGCCACGATCATGAACACGGTTGGAGTCATCGGCGGCACGAACCGCTTCGCGACGAAGGAAACGGGCGAACCGCATCACGGCGGCAAGGCGGGCAGCAATTCTGTTTGGTACACCTGGACCGCGCCGGCCACGGGCATCGCCACGTTCCGCACCCAAGGCAGCGTGTTCGACACTTTGCTCGGCATCTACACCGGCGGCACGGTGTCCAATCTCACCACCATCGCCAGCGACGAAGACCTCGGCGGCTTCTTCACCAGCGAGGTGCAGTTCAATGCGCTGGCCGGAACGAGCTACCACATCGCGGTCGATGGCTTTGCCGGCGGCTCAGGCGAGTTCATCCTGGGCTGGGACCTGGAGATCACGAGCGACACCTTGCCGGTGATCACCAATCAGCCAATCAGCCGTGCCGTGTTGATCGGTTCCGACGTGACGTTCAACGTGTCTGCTACGGGAACCGGCCTGACCTACCAATGGTTCTTCAATGACTCCGCGCTCCCCGGCGCGACCAACACAGCCCTCACCCGCAGCAGCGTGCAAGCGGCGGATGTCGGATATTACACCGTGCGCGTGCGCAACAGCGTGGGACGTGAAGTGGACAGTCTGGCCGCGGCCCTGGAACTGGTGAGCGAGTTGCGGCCGCTTTCGCAGGACAAGCTGGAGGATCTGTTGTCACCGCCGCCAGCCCCGGACGGTCGCCCGCCCAAGGAGGGAGGCTCGTCCTTCACCGTGTCGCTCGGCACGATCGATTACCAGATCGTGAGCAATGTGCGTTCGACGACCCAGCCGTTGGAACCAACTCCGTGCGACGTGATCGGCGGGGCCAGCCAGTGGATCGTGTTGCGCGGGACGAGCAATGGCATGTTCCGCATCGACACCCTCGGCAGCAGCATCAACACGGTGCTGACGGTGTACCGCTACACCAACCTGCTCTACCTCCACACCGCGCAGGTGGCCTGCGACGACAACGGCGCGCCGGACGGAGTGCGCAGCCTGCTCTGGTTCAACGCCACGGCCAACACGGACTATCTCGTGGTGGTGGACGGAGTGAACTACGAGCGCGGCACGATCCATATCAACTGGGCCTTCGGCCTGCCGCCCTCGGCCGGCACGAACAGCCTGGCACCGCAGCACACGTTTCTGCGCGGTGAGAGCCTGACCTTGCGATCACCGGCGACCAACGGCCTTCCCCCGCCGCGTTTCCAGTGGCTTTGGAACGGCAGCCCGCTGGCTGGGGCGACCAATGCCTCGCTCACCCTGACCAACCTGCAACCGGCCCAGGTCGGTTTCTACACTGTGGTAGTCAGCAATGCCCTGGGCACGCTGACCTACGCGACCGACCTCGGCGTGGAAGTGCCCACCTTCCAGGCCGAACTCACGCGGACCAACAAGACGCTGCGGCTCTGGCTGCCCACCGTGACCAATCAAACCACCGTGGTGGAAACCTCCACCAACCTGCTGAACTGGACGCCGGTTTACTTCTACGCGCCGCCCCAGAACAACTACTTCGACCTCTCCATCACCAACGCCGCCCAGCAGTTCTTCCGCACCCGCTCGATCACCAGCCCGCCTTATTAGTCTTGCGTTCCCTTCCCGCCGCGGAAGCCGTGTTCATGCTGTTGGAATTTCAACGCCAAGACGCTGGGGAAAACTGACTGATGGGGGATGGGTTCCAGCAGCGACGGCAAAAATCCCGGAGTGCGCCCGTCCTCGGGCGCAGCAATGCTCGCAGGGTGGCAAAGTCTCGAAAACCTGGCTTCTTTCCGCGCGAGGACATCGCTGCGCCCGAGGACGGGCGCACTCCGGGTGAGTTCTGCAATCGCGTCTCCAACTTTCCATTTCCGCCTGGCGTCTTCGCGGCTTTGCGCCTTGGCGTTAAACAACTTGGCCCTCAACCGCATGGATACGGTCCAGAGCCGAAACTCGAGCAAAAGATATTTTCAAATAACGCCTCCCTCCTGCGTATCCCTCAGTGGCCGGACATTCAACCAGACCGGCCTGTGGAAAATTTGAAAGACGATGTCGCTATGCCAAAACTGATATTCATCGGTGAACATTTCGCCGGCCGGGTTTACGAACTCACGCTGGAAAAAACCACGGTGGGCCGGGGCGATGGCAACATTCTCGCCATTCACGAACCATCGGTCTCGCTCGCGCACTGCGAGATTCTGGTGCATGGCCCGGAGGTGATTGTGCGGGATCTCGGCTCCTCCAACGGCACCTTCGTCAACCGGGTGCGCCTCGAACACCGCCAGGCCCAGCTCAAATCCGGGCAAGTGGTGCGGTTCGGTTCGGTCGAGGCACGCTTGGAGTTGGATCCGGCCGACGATGAGTACGGGGCGTCCGAAATCACCGCCGTCCACGAACACGCGCGACTGCTGCGCGACCAGCGGCGCGAGCAGAGCCATCCCAAGGCCGCGGACCCTACCATGACACTCGCCGACGGCGCGACTGGCGCGGGAGGCTCCTGACGGATTACTGTTTCACAGATCACTTTCCCCTACTCCGCGCTTCCGTTCCAACAGGGTTTGCCCTAGAACCGCCGCACCTATGAAACATTGCCTCGCCCTTTCGACGTCCCTGGCGTTCCTCACTTTATTTTCAACGCTGGCCCAGGCTGCGGCGGCGCTCCTGCCGCCCAAGTCGGCGGATGCGTATTTCGAGAAGTTCAATCCCAAGCCCGCGCCCCAGCCCGCTGGACTGATGCTGAAGAAGGGCGACCGGCTGGCCGTCATCGGCGATTCCATCACCGAGCAGAAAATGTATTCGCGCGTCATGGAAACTTATCTGACCGTCTGCGTGCCCGAACTGGATGTCACCGTCCGCCAGTACGGCTGGGGTGGCGAAACCGCGCCCGGCTTCCTGCGCCGCATGACTAATGACTGCCTGCGCTTCAACCCCACCATCGCCACCACCTGTTACGGCATGAATGATCACGGCTACCGTCCTTATGAAGCCTCCATCGGCGACCGCTACCGCAAGGCGTCCACCGCCATCGTCCAGTCCTTCAAGGCCGCCGGGACGGGGGTCATCCAGGGTTCGCCTGGCTGCGTCGGCACCAAGAACCAGCCCGGCTGGGACGCGGCGGGCGTCGAGTCCAAGAACCTCAATCTCGCCACGCTGCGCGACATCGGCATCGAGATCGCCGGAGCCGAGCAGGTCGGTTTCGCGGACGTGTTCTGGCCGATGCTGAACGCGGGCTTTGAGGCGCGGAATCGTTACAGCACCAACTACAACATTGCCGGCGGCGACGGCGTGCATCCGGGCTGGGCCGGCAGCTTCTCGATGGCCTACGCGTTCCTCAAGTCCTTCGGCCTCGACGGCGAGATCGGGACGATCAACGTCGATCTGAAATCAAATAAGGCCAGCGCCTCGAAGGGACACGATGTGCTCTCCGCCCAGGCCGGCGCGGTCGAGATCAAGAGCAGCCGCTATCCGTTCTGTGCCACGGGCGAATTGAACAAGGACAACAACATCCGCTCCGCCATGACGCTTCTGCCCTTCAACCAGGAATTGAATCGCCTCACCCTCGTGGCCAAGAACGGCACGGCGCAGAATTACAAAGTGACGTGGGGCACGGAATCGAAGAGCTATTCCGCCGCGCAACTCGCGCAGGGCGTCAACCTCGCGGCGGACTTCGCGGTCAATCCTTTCTCTGATGCCTTCAAGAAAGTCGATGCCGCGGTCATCGCCAAGCAGAACTACGAGACCAAACAGATCAAGCAGCTCTTCCACGACCTGCCCGCCGGCAAATACAGCACCAAGGAAGACCGCTGCAAGCCGCTCGAAACGGTCAAGGACGCCGAGGTGCTCAAGCTTTTCGCCGCCTGCCAGGACGGCAAGTTCAACGCCGACACCATCGCCGCCGAGACCGAGAAGGTCCGCGCCCCTCTGGCCGCGGCCATCAAGACGGCGTTCGTGCCGGTGACGCACACCATCAAGATCGAGGCGGAGTAACGGAGACGAGGCGGTGGCGGGCCATGCCTCCGCCCGCAAACGGTGATCTGGTTCGTGCCTGTAGATCCTTCCGGCGTGCCGGCGAACGGGTCGGTGTCCAGATTCGGGTGCGCTCCGGCCGGCACGCCCGGAGGGAGACTGATGGAGGGGCATCGATACCTAGAACCCTGACGATAAAGCTCAACATCCGGCCGATGGTAATAGACCTACCGGTCGATGGAATTGGGGGGGATTGTTGAATTGGAGCGGGCGAAGGGAATCGAACCCTCGTGGCCAGTTTGGAAGACTGGAGCTCTACCATTGAGCTACGCCCGCCCAAGTGCGCCGCAGTCTAGCCGCGAACCCCGTCTTGTCAACGCGGCGAGGTGGGTGCGGTGAAGTGAGTGGAAAGAGCGTATCCGACACACGCCTGACTGGCCGCATATCCCTTCCGCTCCGAGACCCGCCACCGCCCGTCGCACCGGGAACGCGGTCGCGTCCAGGTCACAATCACGTTGCACGGCGCGGCGGTTCGCGGCTTACTGGCTGCATGCCTTGCATCTTCACCCTGCTACGTTGTTCCGCCACGGCCGGCTTCATGTTGATAGCCTTCGCGTGGCGGGCCGGCGCGGCCACGGAGCCGTTCTCGCAGGCGGCAGTGGTGGCGCAGGACAAGATCGCAGCCCAAGTCGGCACGGACATTCTTCGGCACGGTGGTAACGCGATCGATGCGGCGGTGGCCACGGCCTTCGCCCTCGCGGTCACGCATCCAGCGGCGGGCAACATCGGCGGCGGCGGCTTCCTGGTCTTTCGCTCCCACCGCGGGACGGCGGCGGCGTATGACTTTCGCGAAATGGCGCCCGCCGCCGCGCGCGCGGACATGTTTCTGAACGAGGGCCAGTATGACGCGCAGCGGCATCACCACAGCCATGTGGCGGTGGGCGTCCCGGGCACGGTGGCCGGACTGCACCTGGCGTGGCGGGAGCATGGCAGCCTGCCGTGGAACGAGCTTGTGCAACCCGCTCTCAAACTGGCGGGCGAGGGATTTGTCGTCAGCCCCGGCCTGGCGCGCTCGCTCCAGACCGCGCTGCCGGTGCTGAAAAAATATCCGGCCTCGCTCGCTCAGTTCACCCGGCGCGGCCGGCCCTTCGAGGCGGGCGACACGCTGCGGCAGCCAGATCTCGCCCGGACGTTGCAGCGCATCGCGAATGAGGGGCCGGACGGATTCTACGCCGGCGAGACGGCGCGTCTCATTGAGCGGGAGATGAGCGCCCACGGAGGTTTGATCACGCGCGCTGATTTGAAGAACTACCGCGCGGTGAGGCGCGAAGCGGTGCGGGGCACGTATCGGGGCTGTGAGATCATTTCCATGCCGCCGCCCAGTTCAGGCGGCGTCGCGCTCATTGAGATGCTGAACATCCTCGAGGGCTATGATTTGCGGCGCGAAGGCCCGGGGGCGTTGGCCAACGTGCATCGCATCGCCGAGGTCATGCGCCGCGCCTTCGCCGATCGCGCGCAACATCTCGGCGATCCTGAATTCAATCCCGCCCGGCCGGTCGCGCGGCTCATCTCGAAGGATTACGCGGCGACCCTACGGGCCAGCATCTCTCCGGCGCGCGCCTCGGTTTCGACGACGACGAATTTCTCGTGGCCAGCGGAGAGCCAGGAGACGACGCATCTCTCCGTGGTGGACTCGAACCGCAATGCCGTGGCCCTGACTTACACGCTGGAGGAATCGTATGGTTCGGGCATCGTGGTGCCAGGTGCGGGCTTTCTGCTCAACAACGAGATGGGCGACTTCAATGCGGTGCCCGGCTTCACCAGCACCAACGGACTCATTGGCACTCCGCCCAACCTGGCCGCACCGGGCAAGCGCATGTTGTCCAGCATGACGCCGACCATCGTGGTCCGTGACGGCAAGCTGCTCATGGTCACGGGCAGCCCCGGCGGGCGCACCATCATCAACACGGTACTGCTGACCGTGCTCAACGTGGTCGACTTCGAGATGAACGCGCAAGCCGCCGTGGATGCGCCACGCTTTCATCATCAATGGCTGCCGGCGCAAATTCAGTTCGAGCGCGGCGGATTCTCGGCGAACGTGATGCAGGGTCTGCGCGAGCGCGGTCATGGGTTGCGCGAAACCGGCGCGCAAGGCGCGGCCCAAGTCATCGTGGTGAATGGCACCGGCACGCTCGACACGGGCGCGGATCGCCGGGCCCACGACAGCGCGGCGGCCGGTTGGTGAAGGAGAAATCCTGGCCCAAGGCACTTATTGATTCCTCGGGCCATCCATGCCGGGGCGGACGCGGACATCGAATGGGTGGCGAGCAGCGCTCGGCACGAGAAGAAACGCCGCGCCTTCCGGATTTACGGTTTCTGGCGAACTTGCTTGAGCCGCGCCGGACGGTTTGGCACCAAGGAGCGGTTGGAGATGGCCGGGCGGCGTGCGTTTGCGCTCCCGAGCGGTTCCAATCCGAATTGATTGATGTCCGCAGCAATTCCAAATCGCAAGACCGTCCTCTTTGTGGATGACGACACGCAGTTCCTCGAACTGCTCCAACCCTACATGGAACGCCTCAGCCGTGGCGAGTGGGAGGTCTTGGTGGCCTCGAACTCCGGGGCCGCCCTGAGCACGCTGAACTCCCGCACGATTGACCTGGCCGTGCTCGACGTGCAGTTGCCGGTCATGGATGGGGTGCAACTCTTGCAACTCGTCCATCGCAAGCATCCCCAGCTCAAGAAGGCCGTGCTGAGCGGATTCGTGGACGAGGCCTGCCGTTCCCGCTCGTTGATCGGCGGGGCCGAGCTGGTTCTGGAAAAGCCGCACGACGCCCCGGGCTACGAAGCCCTCTTCGCCGCCTTGAACGAGTTGCTCCACACTCAGAATGAACAGGGCTTCCGCGGCATGCTCCGCAAGGTCGGGTTGGAGGACATCATCCAGATGGAATGCCTGAGCCGGCATTCGCTGATTTTGGAAGTAGTGGCGCGCGGCAGCCGCGGGAGGCTTTACATCTGCGAAGGAGCGCTTGTGCATGCGGAGTTCGGCCAGCACAGCGGCGAGGCCGGTTTGCAGCAACTGCTCAGCCTGACCGGCGGCGAATTTCACCACCGCGCCTACACCGATCCGGCCAAGAAGACTTTGGAAGGCTCCTGGGAATTCCTCCTCATGGAGGCGGTGCGCCAACGCGATGAGGCGGTGGGTGCCGCCGCAGAAAAGGCTGCCGAGGAGGCGCTCGCATCAGCCATCGCTCCCACCTCATCGGTGGAATTGCCCGAGACTCCGGTGAGGGCCGAGGAACCGCCCGCCGAAATCCAAATCGAAGAGCAGGCCCCGGTCATCAACGAGTTGGTCGTCTGCACTTCCAAAGGGGAGCTGCTCTACGCCTCGCAGTCGCCCAATCCCCAGGAGCGCTGCCATTTGTGCGTGGCATTGATGGAAGCCGCCGCGCGCCTGCAACCGCTGCTGCCGTTTGGATCGCTCGAACGTGTGGAGTTCGTCTCCGTATCCGGCCGTATGCTCACGCGGCTTCAAGATGGGCAGGCCGTTTTCCTGCGCGCCAACGATGTTTGATATGGACGACGCAAAAAAAACGAACATGCAGTCCTGGTTCGAACAAGAGTTCGCGCTGGACGGCGTGCTTGCGGCCGGTGGGGGAGTGTCACCCACCGAGGTGTTCGCGGCCTTCGCCGCCGGCGAGTTCGTCCTCGCCAGCAATGAGGAAGTCTGGCGGAGCATCGGCGAGAGCGTCCAGTCGGTCAGCGCTCACGGCAGCCCGACGGGCGAAATGCTTTGGGGCTTCGAGCGCGCCCTGCTCTGCACCATTCGCCGGCCAGACGGGGCGTGGCTCGGCGTCATCACCGAACCGCAGTTGCGCGACGATTCGGCTCTCGCCCTCCGCACCAAGCTCGACGCGTTCAAGCAACAGGACTTCACCTCCTAGCGCTGACTCACGTCCGCAGCTACACGGTGACAACGCTGTTCTCCAGCACCCCGATCCCGGAAATCTCAATCCGTACCACGTCACCCACTGCGAGTGTGAAATCATCGCCGGGCACCACGCCCGTGCCGGTGAGCAGCACCGCGCCGTGCGGGAACGTCTGCGAGCGGAACAGGTATTCCGCCATCTCGGCGAAGGTGCGTTTGATTTGCGACACCGAAGTCTGGCCGGTGAAAACGGCCTGACCCGCGCGCGAAATCTGCACCGCGATGGTCCAGCCGCGCGCCGCTTCTTCACTTTCACCAACCACGATGCACGGCCCCACCGCGCACGCACGGTCGTAGATTTTCGCCTGCGGGAGATAGAGCAGATTCTCGCCCTCAATGTCGCGCGAGCTCATGTCGTTGCCCACGGTGTAGCCGACGACGCGGCCGCGCGCGTTCAGCACCAGCGCCAGTTCCGGCTCCGGCACGTTCCAGGTCGCGTCCCTGCGGATACCCACGGCGTCGCCCGTCCCGACGACTTTCTCCGGCATGGATTTGAAGAACAGCTCCGGGCGCGGCGCGTCATAAACCTTGTCGTAAGCCGTGGCGCTGAAATCCGATTCCTCCATGCGCGCCTTCTTGCTGCGCAGATACGTGACGCCCACCGCCCAGACCTCCTGCCGCTCGACCGGCGGCAACAACCGCACCTCGCTCGGCGAAACCTCCGGCAGCTTCTGCGCCGCGAGCGAACACAGATACGCGACGAGATCATCGCGCTCCAGCAACGGCGTGAGTTGTGTCACCCCCGCCGCGCTCAGGTCGGAGATTGTTCCGCCCTCGCTCCACAGGCCGATGCGGATTTGGTTTTGCTTCAGGAAACGACAGAGTTTCATGGGGGATGATTTGACGAATGACTGGAGTTTGAAAAGCCAGGAGTCAGATCATTCGATCGAAAACCTGACCCGACGTTTCCGGCCTGGGACCAAGTGCGGAGGGCTTGACCGTGAAAAGCCCCGGATGGGATTTTACCAGACGCGCACGGCGCTTACGCCGCTTCACCATCCGCCCGCCCGCCGGTGAATCGATCCGCCCTCGCCAGCCCGGACGCTGAAGCGACCTGAAGGCTGCGCAACGGGGACAAGGTGAGGGCGTGTTGCCCAAATCCCGGAGCGCGGGATTGGGCAACAGACCCGCAGGATGCGTCCCGGCTCACTTCCGGGACGGATTGCAGACTTGTCTTGCCGCGGCAACTTCCGCACCGTCGCGCCTCATTGTTATGGCAAAGAAAGCTCTCATCACCGGCATCACGGGACAGGATGGTTCGTATCTCGCGGAGTTGCTCCTGAGCAAAGGCTACGAGGTGCATGGCATCATCCGCCGCGCCTCGACCTTCAACACTGGGCGGCTGGAGGACATTTACCAGGATCCGCACGCGAGCGGAAAAAGGCTTTCGCTCCATTATGGCGATCTCTCGGATGGCAGCGCGCTGGCGCGGTTGCTGGGGAAAATCGCCCCGGATGAAATCTACAACCTGGCCGCCCAGAGCCATGTGCGGGTGAGCTTCGATGCCGCCGAATACACGGCCGACGTGACGGCCACGGGCACAGTGCGGGTGCTGGAGGCGATTCGCGAGACAGGCATGAAGCCGCGCTTTTATCAGGCCTCGTCGAGTGAGATGTTCGGGCTGGTGCAGGAGGTGCCGCAGAAGGAGACGACGCCGTTTTATCCACGCTCGCCCTATGGCTGCGCGAAACTGTTCTCGCACTGGCTGACGGTCAACTACCGCGAGAGCTACGGGATGCACGCGAGCAGCGGGATTCTGTTCAATCACGAGTCGCCGCGGCGCGGGGAGACGTTCGTGACGCGCAAGATCACGCGGGCCGTGGCGCACATCAAACAGGGTCTGCAAAAGAAACTCTATCTTGGCAACCTCGACGCCAAGCGCGACTGGGGCTACGCGAAGGAATACGTGGAAGCGATGTGGCTCATGCTCCAGCAGCCCGAGCCGGATGATTACGTGATCGCCACCGGCGAGACGCATTCGGTGCGGGAGTTCCTCGAACACGCCTTCGCCCACGCCGGGCTGAACTGGAAGGATTACGTGGAGTTCGACGAACGCTACTGCCGTCCAGCTGAGGTGGATCTACTCATCGGCGATTGCAGCAAAGCCAAAGCAAAGCTCGGCTGGGAGCCGAAAACGAAGTTCACCGAGCTAGTGAAAATCATGGTCGAGGCGGACATGAAGAAAGTGCAGGACCGCCTGGCCGGCAAGATCAAGGTCATGGATCAACAGTGAGGCGAGCGGTCCGGCCTTGAGTGCCTTGCCGACTGCCGGGCCAGCAGGCCATCGACCGCCTGGAGAACTTCCCCCACCGTGATGCGGCCCATGAATTCCTCGCCGCTGGAGGTGTTGGCCTCGGTGGGCGCAAGAAGACGGAAGTCTGGATCGCCTTGATGCGTCACCACCACGCTGTCGGCATGGGTTGGGGCCCAAAGCGGCAGCGACCCTTGCCCAAACAAGGCAACCACCGGCCGACCAAGCGCGTCGTTCAGGTGCATCGGACCGGAGTCGAGCGTGATGATGAAGTCGAACTTCTGGAGCCGGGCGGCCCACTCGGCCACCGAGCCGCACTCCTGAACCTGTCCCCCAGTCTGGAGAATTTTTTCCGCCGCATCGCGTTGACCAGGACCGCACAAACCGACGGATTCGCAGCCGCGCTGCGCTAGTTGGCCGGCCAGCGCACGCCAGTTTTCTGCCGGCCACCATTTGCCCCGCCAGGGCGCGACCGGCACAAGGGCGATGCGCACGGGAACGGAACCGGCGCGCGTTTCGATGAAATGCGCCAGCCTCGGCCCCTCGCTGCTCCGCGCTTCCAAACCAAGGGGGGCAGCACAGCACAGATTGGACTCCCAGCGGCGCAGTCCGGGGGGGACTTCGACGGCGATGGCAGCGTGCCGGGGCATTTTCAAATCGGAACCAAGATAACGCGACAGGCTGACGACCCGCCGACAGCCGGCGAGATACAGGAGCAATACGCTGCGGATGTCGCCGCGCGTATCGAGACCAATCGCGCCGTGGGCCGCGTGGCTCAGGGTGCGCAGGAAGTCACGAAACTTCGGGCCGGTGTAAGCCTGGAGCGGATATTTTTCGCCCGCCGCGTGGCGTCCCCAGGCGATCTCGGAATCCACCCAATTGACTCCCGGCAGCAGGGATCGCCAGGCGGCAGCACCGCAAAAGGTCACATCGTAATGGTGCGCGCCCAGCAGCCTGACCAGTGGTTCGTGGGAAATAACGTCGCCCAGGCCAAACGGTTCGAGGATTACCACCGAGCGTTCGCGAGCCGGGCGCGATCGCCCCATCGCTCGGCCACCGCGCCACAGGCCGGCCGCGACCCCAAGCCCGGAGGCCAGAAGCCGTTTCCTAAGGCTGAAGTGAATGAGTGGCACGGTGCGCATCATGACGGGCGGAACTGTTCCCGAAAACCGTGGGAGGAATCAACCACGGGCCCGAGGCCCGGTGAGCGAAGGGCGCCGTTGCGGCCGTGGCAGCGCGGCTGGAACGCGAACGACTTCGCCAATCACCCCGCTGGAGTGGCTGGCTGAGGAAGGAAATCCAGGACTTTGTAGTTTGGGCCACCAGTCTGCGAGATACGCCCGGTCGAGCGAGCGCAATTAGTTTACCCTCCGAGTGCGGTGAGCATTCCGCAGCGATCAGATCGAACGGGTCGTCTGGAAATCCAGATAAAAAAAGAGGGACCGGAGTTATCCGGTCCCTCGTGAGAGCAGGCCACGGTCAGGCTAGGGCACCATCAATTCGTAGAAGACGGTATTGGTGCCAGCGAGCGAGTTCGTCACGGTGACCGATCCGAAGAAGTTGGTGTAAACATTCGTCCAGAGCGTGCTCGCGGCCGGGCTTCTCAGGCCGATGCTGCGCCGAAGGATGACGGTGGCATTGCTGCCACAAGTATTTATGACTGGATTGCTCCAGTTCAGCACACCTCGGGTGGTGCCATTGCTGTAGGTGATGCTAGTCCGCAGACCGTTGGTACCGAGCTTGAAGCCAGTCTGCCAGGCGATGTTCGTGCATATCACTCCTCCATTCGTCACGGTCAACACCGCCACGCTGCTGGTGGCGCTGCTGAAGGAGTTGTTGGCCCGCATCACATAGTTGGAAATGTTCGCGGTCGTGAGGTTCGGGATGACCAGCAGGCTGTTGGTCTCGCCGGAAAGAATAGCACCATTCTTGTACCACTGAAGGGTGATAGGCAGCGTGCCGGTGGCAGTAGAGCGGAAGAACGCGGTCGAAGCCACGCCATTCGTGCGACTGCGCGGATGCTCCACGATCCGCACCGGAATCGGCGTGGGCAACGGCCCGGAAGCAACGGTGGCAGTCATCTCCAGACCAAAAACCACATCGGAACTGGCGGCACCACTCTGGTGGACTTCCGCAGCAAAGACGTTGGTGCCGGGCAGCAAGGTGACGATCAAATCGACTGGTCCCACAATGACGGCATCACCAACGGCTGCAATGCCCTGACTGGCGGCGGTCATCTGGCCGGCCGGCATGTTGAAGCGGTAGATTTCAGCCCCGTTCAGGTAGAGAACCAGACCGTCGTCAACGATATGGCGGAGACGCAGCACGGTGTTCGCACCGCCGATCACGGCCGTGTATTTTTGGCGGAAATAGAATGTGTTGTAGCGGTTGCCAACTCCATCAGCCAAGGCCAGCGGGGTATTCTTGGCCGCTGGCAAAGGCGCGCCTTCCACGTAAAACAAGGCGTTGCTCGGCCCCGACCAGGTCGAGTCATCGAAAGAAGGAGTGAAGTAGGAGGCGTGGATTTCCTCGTTGGTGTTCACGAGCAGGTACTTCCAAGCGTTGGTGAAGGAGGCCACCTGCAAGACCGCGCCGACAGTGACTGAACTGTTGGGCGCGATGGGGTTGGCCCGGCTGGAGGCATCGGTCAGGTTGTTCACCACCACCATGTAGGCACCAACCGGGAGCGGGCTGGCAAAGTTCAGGACGACGTTGGAGCCATTCAGGACGGCGCTGGAGACGGGGAAGGTTCCGCCTACAATGTTGGTGACAAGATAGTTCACAACGAGTTGCGCCGGGGTCGCGGCCATTCGCTTACTGAAACCAAGCTGAATGGAAGTGCTGGAGACCAGAGAGCCGGACAGAAGAACGGGCGCGTTGGAATCAGTGATGACATACAATCGAGCCACGATACTGGTGGCGCTGCCAGAGGCTGGGTTGCTCACGATGGCGCGGAATTGCCAGCCTGCCATGTTGGTCGAGACGTTCGCGATGGTGTAGTTGGCCGCAGCGGCCCCGGCCACATTCACGTTATTGGTCTGCCATTGATAGGACACTCCCGCGACAGAGAAGACCTGGAAGGTGGCGGACTGGCCTTCGACCACGGTTTGATCAAACGGGCCATTCAAGACCTGCACCGGGCCGTTGGTGAAGGACTCCACGAAAGCATCCAGTTGCAGGCCAAATTCCTTGTCGATGTCGTTGATTTGTGGCTGATGCACCTCAACGGCGATCACGTTGCTGCCAACCTGATAGGAGGGAAGGGCGATGGAAATTGGTCCAATGCGGCTCGAATCACCCACCACTGCAGACGGCAGAGTCAAATAGTTGATCGCACCCGTGGGCATATTAAAGCGAAGAAATTCGCTCCCGTTCATCCAGAAAACGGCACCATCGTCCAAAATGTGAGTGACGGCGAAATTCAGGTTGCCGGGGCTGGCCTGTAGGTTGAATCCACCCCGGAAGTAGGAGGTAATGCTCGGCGCTTCCGACAAGGGCGTGCCGCCAGGGCCAGGAAGGTTATCTGCCGGTGAAACGTAAAACACACCGAAGCCAGGACTCATATATTGCTCATCCGGGTAACTGAAATCCTTCCAAGCGGTCCCCAAATCGGGCCCAATGACATCGAAAGGGGGGAATGGATCCAGGACGTTCCAAGCCGCAAGCGGATTGTTCAAACCACCCAAAGCCTTGGTCAGCACCTTCATGGTGATGGGCATCATGCTGTTCGGGGCGATGAGATTGGTGGCCGGGGAAGTATCGCGGACGTTGTTCACGATCAGAACGTAGTTGTTATTGACGAGGCGCGGGGCGGTCGTGGTGAGCAGGACGTTGCTACCATTAACCCGAACCGCACTGGAGACGGTGAGCATTCCGCCGAGAGTGTTGGTGATTTTGTAATAGGCAGCATTGGTGGCGGTGGAGGCCAGCACTAGTTCAGAGTAACCAACCAGCACCTGGGAGTTGGTGGCGGTACCGTCCGCCATGACCAGCAGGGGCCGGTTGGTGTCAACGATGACTCCCAAAGTGACCACGCTGCTGGTGACGCTGTTCACGGTATTGCTGGCCACGACGAAGTAACTTCCCACGTCGTTGGTGGTCGCCGACGCGATGATCAACGGATTTTGGGTGGCGTTGGAGACAGCCACGCCATCCTTGTACCACTGGTAGTAGGCGGGTTGGCCCTGGAGCCCAAGAGTGAAGTCGGCGATCTTGGTTTCCTCGACCACCAAATTTTGCGGCTGGCTGGTGATGGCGAGGAGACTGGGATTGTAAAAGTTGACGTTCACCTGCATACCGAAGTCAACGTCACTGCTGGTGTTGTTCACCTGGTGGACTTCCACCGCCAAGGTGTTGGTGCCCTGAATCAGGAGAGATGAAGGGATGTTGGATACGACAAAAACAGCTTCAGTCAAAGTGCCCGGGGCTGTGACAGTGCAAGCCGGATCCCCAGCGGCCATGTTAATGCGAATCGCCTCGACCCCGTTAACATAAAAGATGGCTCCGTCGTCCACGTAGTTGCTGGCCACCAACTGAACTTCGCTGGGATTATTGGTCAGAACAAACTGCGTGCGAAAATAGTAGGTGATGACGCGATTACCGCCGCCATCGGTCAGGGACAAAACGGTGTTGGTCAATGGGGTTAGGGCGGCATTGTCTTCGACAGCAAACAGTCCCCGTCCCTGCGGCCAAGCAGCATCATTAGTGTAATTAGCAGTTCTCCAACTCGCATCAAGACAGACACCCGCCTGGTTGTATTTCCAGAAATGATTGGTCAGTCCGACGATGACATACGGATTGTCCGCAACAGAGACCACGGCGCTGGCGCTGTTCGGCAACACGGCACAGTTGTCCACCGCTAGGGTGTAAAGCCCGGAATCGGAGGACACGGCGTTCAGTTTGGTGTAAGTGGCGTTGGTTGCGCCGAGGAGGATGGCTCCATTCCGATACCATTGATAGGAGATGGGCGAGGTGCCAGCCACTAGGGCGTTCACGGTGATGGTCGCTCCCGGAGCGACGGACTGGTCAGCGGGCGGAACAGTGAATGTGGTCGGGGTGGAGCAATTCACCACCACCAAGGCGTTGCTGCTGGTGACGGAGCCAAAGACATTCGCAACGACCACCGAATACAGACCGCCATCAATCGGCTGCGCATTGACAATGGTGAACGAACTGTTGGTTGCATTGACAATCAGGTTGCTCTCCTTGCGCCACTGATAGGAGAGCGGTTGAGCACCGGTGGCGACCACGGTCAGGGTCACGTTTTGTCCGGGGGAGACAGAAGAATCCTGCGGCTGAGTGGTGATGCCGGGGAAAGGAATCGTGACGGCAAAATTATCGATCTGGTAGGCACCATCGGTATTCGTCACAGAGTTGTCATCCGCGAAAAGAATATACATCTTGCTGCCACCAACCCAGGGGCTGGCGAGGCTGATGTTGATGTTGGTGTTGCCCGCCGCGTAGAAGTTGCCGAGCGCCACCCAACTGCTGGCCAGACCGCTCAGGCTGTAATAGACGCGATGCCCGGGGCTTTCCTCCGCCGTCGCCGCCACGGCCACGGCCAGGCTGTAGCTCAGACCGATGTTAGTGAGACTGCTGCCAGAAGTGTTGGTGAGCGAGGCCATGAGCAAGGTCGCCGCGTTGCCCGTGGGCCGGGTTTGGAGATAAAAGCCCAAACTGCTCCATTGAGCAGTAGCGGCGGTACCAGGCGGATTAGCAGCATTGTTTCCCACGGCCGCGTTAATCAGAGCGGCGGTGTTGGTCTGCACGGCGGCATCCAGAGTTGCCAGCGTGGTGGCTGTTTGGAAATCGTTTGCGGTGCCTGGGATGGAACGTGTGGACCAACTAGTGGCCGGCGGAAGCGTGCCAAAAATATTCACCGCGCTGCCGGCCGGCCCGACGGAGATTTGGGCCGCAGCTTTGGATGGTCCGCTGAACAGAGCCAGAGCGATAGAGCCGGCCGTCAATAGGGTTCTCAGAGTTTGGGTTCGCATAAAGGTGTAGGGTTTTTGATTCACGAGACACGCCGTTGTCGCATCGAAATTGAGTTTGCACTTCATGGGTTGTTTCAGAAGTGCAACAAGGAATCACGGTTGGCCCTCTTTGGCAACAGTGAAAACAGGCGGCGCGATTATTTTTTGAGGTATTTTTCCTGCCTCGCCTTGGGAGGCGGCCTCGCGCCAGTTGCGGCCCGGCGGCTGGTTCCGCCGGTAATAATTTGTCGCCGGTATCAGGGACATAAAAATTGACAATGATGGCTCGATTTGTAGAGTGCCCTCCGAACAACTTGAAACTGGCCAAGCCAGAAAATGATATGAATTCAAACCCGCTGTTCTCTTGGAAGGCCGCTGTCGCCGTGGCAGCCGCCTTGTTACTGATCCCAGTTGCCCAGGCCCAAAATGCCGCGCAGCGCAAAGTGCTGGTCAAGGCCATCGCCGGCGAAGCTCGTTATTCAAGCGGTGGAGGCGAGTTTAAGATCTTGTCCCCCCAGACTCAGGTGGGCAAAGGCGACGTCATCAAGACCTCCGTCAATTCCCACGTCGATCTCGACATGGGCAGCAATGTTGGCGTGCTCCAGATTCCAGAGAGCACCACCCTGACCATAGACGAGGCCACCATCACTCAAACGCAGGTGGAAGAGCTGACTGACACTCAGATTTCGATCAGCGAAGGCGGAGTCTATGCCAAAGTCAATAAGCTGGCCAAAGGCTCGCGCTACGAAATTGCCACTCCCAAGGGCATTGCCGGCATTCGTGGCACTTCGATCTACTTGACCGCAGCGGGACAATTGACGGTGGAAAAAGGCTTGGCGGGCATCGCCTACGGTCCCGGCGATGTGGTTTTGTGTCGCGAAGGTGAAACCGTCGGTCCCAGCGATCGTCCGCCGCACGAGGCTTCTTTGCTCGTCCTCCGCGAGATTGTCGAAGCCCTTCGCGATTGCTCCTTCCACGGAGTCTGGTACGGGCATCTGCCGTTTTTCCCGGGGTTCGAGCCATTTTGCTCTCCGGCCCTTCCGAATGGTAAGCCTTTCCCCGGTCGCGGTCGTCCGTTCGGCGGCTAGAAATTTTGGCCAGACGTAGTCTTTTCAATCCCAGAGCGACCTTGAGTTGCTCTGGGGTTTTTGTTTCTGTCCTGCTGTGAAGTGGAAGGCGTCGCCACTTGTTCTCATCCTGATATGCGCTGGCGTGATCGCCGGTTTGAGTTTGCTTGAATGGTTAGGTGAGACTCAGCAGCGCCTCACTTTTTTCAAGCGGCTTGAATGGATCACCTATGATTGGCGGGTCCGTGAAGCGGCCCGGCACGCCTCGCCCGTCGCCACCAATCTTGGTTTTGTAACTTTGGATGAGGGCAGCATTGACGCTGTCTTGAACGGCTCGTTGCCTTATCGATTTGGGTTGCTCTGGCCCCGGCAGGTTTACGGTCGGCTTGTGAGTGAACTTTCCGCCCAAGGCGCGAATGTCGTGGGCCTGGATGCGTTGTTTTCCGAATTGCGACCGGATCACCAGGCGGTGTCCACCGATGGCGGCTCGATTTCTTCCGACGCCTTCTTCGCCCATGCCATGCGCCGCAGTGGACGGGTGTTACTTGCGACGGAGGATGGTCTTTTCCCACCGGAATTGTTTGCGACCAATGCGCTGGGCGTGACGCATCTCGCCGCGCAACCGGAATCGGATGGCATTCTCCGGCGTGCTCAGGCTTTCATCGAGGTGCGCGAATGGCACCCCGCCATCAAGCAGGCAGCGCGGGAATTCGGCTGGGACTTGAATCGGTTCACCTCGAATTCGCGCCAACTTATTTTTCCCCGGCAGGATGGCGGGGGCACAAACATTCTGGCCCTCGACGCCGCAGGCCGGTTCAACGTCGGCCTGCTGGAGCGCGCGCTATCCAGCGACAAGATGAGCCCGCTCGTCTGGCGTTTTGCCGTGCCGTTCAAGGATCACCGTTTGTGGCACCTCGGCCTCGAAATAGCGGCGCGGGAATTGAAATTCGACCTGAAGAATGCACTCATCGATTTGGAGCGGGGGCAAATCATTCTCTCGAATACCCAAGGTGTGCGGCGTGTGCTGCCCGTGGATCGCGCGGGCCGGTTTTACATCCACTGGAGCGTCGGGATGGCGGACCCACGGTTGACGACCAGGCCCATCGAGCACCTGCTTCACCAATACGAAGCTCGGCGGGCCGGGCGCATGGACGAAGTGACCAACGAGTGGGCTGGTAAACTGGTGGTGGTTGGCTCCACGGCCTCCGGGAACAACCTGAGTGATCGGGGCGCGACGCCCTTGGAGCAGCAAACTTATCTCGTGAGCGGATATTGGAACGTCGCTAATTCGTTGCTCGTAAACCGGTTCGTGCATCCCCTGGGCCTGCCCGCCCGCCTGCTCATCATCGTATTCTTCGCCGTGCTCTCCGCTTTCCTTACTTTGAATGCGCGCCTGCTGGTCGCGATCGCTTCCATTGTGGCGTTGGCCCTGGCTTACGCCGGCTTCGCCTATGTTTTGTTTATCAAGACAGGCCACTGGCTTCCGATGGTGATGCCGGTGGCTGGTTCGTTGCTGGTGACCCATGTAAGCCTCATCACCTATCTGGTGCGCGTCGAACGGCGGCTGCGCAGGCACACCAAGGAGATCTTCAGCCGGGTGGTTTCCCCAGATATTGTGCATGAACTGCTGGATCGGGAAAAACTGCAACTGGGCGGCGCACGGCGGCGCATCACGATATTTTTCGCCGACATTCGAGGCTTCACCGCCGTGACCGAGCGCAGCCAGCAGCGAGCGGAAGAACTGGTGGCCCGGAGGTGCCTTTCAGGAGCCGAAGCGGAACGGCAATTCGATATCGAGGCCGAGACGGTGCTAAACACGGTCAACCCCTACTTGAGTGCCGTGGGTGATGTGATTTTGAAGCACGGCGGCTCGCTCGACAAATACATCGGCGATTGTGTGATGGCCTTTTGGGGCGCGCCGGCGGCAAATCCGCGCCATGCCGGTGCCTGCGTCCGCGCGGCGGTCGAGGTGCAGCGCGTCGTGCTGGAATTGAACGAGCAACGCCAGGCTGAGAATGTTCGCCGGACGGCGGAGCACCTCCATCGCGCGACCCCCGGCCAGGATGCCTTGCCGATGCTCGAAATCCTGACGCTGGGCTCCGGCGTCAACACCGGCGTGGTGACCGTTGGCATGGTCGGTTCCGAGGCCCATTTGATGAACTACACCGTGTTCGGCCGCGAGGTAAACCTGGCCAGCCGGCTCGAAGGTGCTTCGGGCCACGCCCGCATTTTGATCAGCGCAGAAACACATGGTGATCTCCTGCGCGATGATCCGGAACTGGCCGCGCTTTGCCGGGAGCATCCGCCGCTCACGCTCAAAGGTTTCCGCGACCCGGTGAAAGCTTATGAGGTGATGTGGCGTCCGGCGGATGTCTCCGGGGACGAAGCCGGCCAAACCATGACCACCATCCGCTCCAAGACCCAGCGCGAGACCCCCAACTGATCGAAGGGCGTGCGACTTGACCCTGTTCTTGGTACCGCCCAACCGGTGCATGGTAGGGCGGCGCTGTCCCCAGCGCGCCGGGGTGAGGCGTGGAAAGTGCGGGAGTTCTCCTCCATTCGTGGCCCGGCGCGCTGGGGACAGGCGCGCCCTACCCCCTCACTTCACCCGCAGCACCCACACCACTTCGTAATAAGTGGGCAGGCTCGACGCGGGATCGCTGGTGTAATTGCCCGGCGGGAAGACGGTGACGTCCGCGCCCGCCACCACCGTGCCGCCGTTGATGTTCAAGGGCAGTCCATGCGAATGAATCTCGTTGCCACCCGTGCCGCCGCTGGCATTCGCCCCGCGCAGGAAGACCGGCACCCCGCCTTGCGCTCCGTTCAGGTCCGGTGCGTTCAATCCGTTCAGCGGCGAGTCGGGATCACTGATGGCCTGCCCATTGCACTCGACCCAGGTGCCGGGCAGCGCGGGCACATTGGGCAGGCTTTTCAAATAACCGCTCACGCCCCCGACCGGATACACCGCGTCGATGAGCGCCTTGAGCGCGTTGAGTTGCGCGCGCATCTCGGCCGAGGCGAGCGGCGATTGGTTGGAAGGTTTGTTCGGATCAAAGGGCATGGGCGAAGGAGGGTTGAGGGTTGAGGGTTGAGGGTTGAGCGGGGAAAGCGGCGGTGAGGACCCTGTTCGTTGCCACGGCTCGGCGTTCCGTGGCGGGTGGCGGGAGCGGGCTTCTCACCCCGCTCTGAAACCAAGGAAACACCGGGCCAAAAACCCAAGTGAACCGGCTGGAAACCGCGCCGAAGTGCTCAAGAAGCCGACCTCGTTGCTCGGATATCCGACCTCCGGGCCTGGAATTCGAACCGGATCGGCCTCGGATTCCGACCTCAAAGCTCGGATTTCGGTGCTTCTGGGCGCGGTTTTCGACCGAAGAGGTCGGGTTTTTTACCTCGGAGTCCGGGTTTTTGACCGATTTGGCCGAGTTTTCAGGCACTGGGGCCGGGTTCTTTACTGATAACGCCTTCATTGACAGCGATTAGCGTGTTTAAGGCGTCGGCGGCGTCGGCGTGGGGCCACCGCCGCCCCCGCGCGGGAAGAACCGCTTGAGATTGTCGAGGATGGTATTCGCGCCGGGCACGTTGCGCTTCGCGGCCTGCTTCACGTTGCTGTAGAAACTCAGGTAGGCCATGTAAGTGTCCACCCCCGCCGCCGTCTGCGTGTCATCCACGCCTTCGCAGAGCGGGCCGAGCTGCTGGAAGATCTCGCGCAAGGCCGAGCGCAGGGCGCGATCCTTGTTCACTTCGGCCAGGTCCACGAAGCCCGGCACCAGTTCGGGATGCGCGGCCATTTCCAGGGCGAAGGCCTCATCCATGCCGCTGCGGATGGTGCTCATCTTGGGCAGCGAACTTTTCTCCTCCGTGGTGAGGTTGAGCAGAAAGGGCAGTAGCGCGGTGATTTCATCCAGCTTGGTCAGGATGGTGTTTTTATTGGCCGAGGTCAGCTCGGCCGAGATGCGATTATCCATGGTTTGTGTATGAGTTGAGGTTTGCGGTTGATGGCCATCCCAAGTGAGTTCGGGCGAATCCCACGACCAGGCGGGGTTCGGCGCGTCCCAAGTGAGCGGCGTTGACATGCCCGTGGATATACGCCGGAGACGCGGCGGGCATAAGAGGAACAGTTGTTCCCCCCGGAGAACCGCCTCGCATTGCGAATGTGGTGGAACCGGCCGCGCTGCGACCAGGAGCGCCGCGTAACAGCGGCGCAACAAACTCGCGAGAGTCTCGCCCGGTCGCACGCCCCACCCGGACCGCCCGCTGATGCGCGGGCGAGTTGTCGCAGCGCGACGACTGCTACCTCGCCACCCGCGCGCGGCGCTCGGCCTCGCGCACGAGCTGCCACGGAAATAATTCCAGCGCGTGCCCCAGTCGCGCCAGCGTGTCCAGCCCCGGCACGCGCTTGGCCCGCTCCACCAGCGACACGGCCTGATGCGACAAGCGCGAGCGCCGCGCCAGTTCCTTGAGCGACAGACCGAGCTTGACCCGCCGCTCGCGCAGCAACTCCGGCAGGGCCAGACAGACTGGTTCCAACAACGCGCGCGGCCCGGCCTGAGGTGCGCGCCGGGGGAGCGGTGGGGAGGAACTCTTTCGGGATGATTTCTTTTTCATGCCCGCGAGCCTCGCCCAAGGGATGGGACAAATACGGTCCCACCGGGGAAATAGTTTCGGAGCCAGCCAGGTGGGCGGCGACGAAATCCGGACCGGTTTCCAGGCAGGAGAAATCCATGCACCACAAACATATCCCGCCCGCCGAGGGTTCAATCTTCGGTGTAAAATTGGGAAACGAAGTCGGGTGCGGACCTGGCGGAGTGCCGCCATCGCCCCCGTTTGGGCGCTGGTTTGGGCTGGGAATGGCCGCAAGAATCGGGGCCTTCTGGCCAAGCCCGGTCAAGCGCGGGCCACCGGCTCAGGGCAATAATCGAGCATGAAGACCAGGGACCAAATGCACCCAAGCCCGCCGAGAAAGATGATCGGCCAGCACGAACCGGCGTGCCATAGCGAGTTGAAGAAACTAGGAACCGACCGCTCACGCTAATGGGTGCCCCCGTTATGACCCCGTTACGACGACGCGGGCGACACCGACCTGCTGCGGGATGGACAAACCCAGGGACTTCAGGTAGGAAAATGAACGTTGAAAGCGCTGACCATACTCTTCGTTTCAATTGTTTCCATCCTGGCCCAAAGCCCGCCCCCGGCGCACCGTCTGCTTGGCACCAACATTGTAGATTTCACTTGGGTGTTGCGGGAACTGGCTAATCCCAATTCGGCGGTTGACTGGCACCGCAAATACATTGCGGCTGGTAAAGTGGAAAAAGTTTCCGCGGGCGGACTCATCGCGCTGGCCCAGACGCGAAAAGTTTACGAGTACAACACCGACTCTGTGAGCGGGCAACTGACGCGCCAGTACGGGGGCGGGTCCGATATGCTCGGCATGATGGCCGCGGCCAGGCTCGGGCAGAACGGTCCCATTAGCGCGGGCCATTACTTCTCGCTCAGCCCCAATCTGCGCCAGTATTTCAACGAAGTGAACCTGAAGACGGTGGTGACGGTGCGTGGCTATGAGCAGCCAACCTTCGTTGGTCAGAGTCTGGAGTTGGTCGCATGGCCGGTCGGCGTGAATACATTTGACTATGGCACGCCGGTGGCTGGCAACCTGGGTGACAAGGCCAGATTCGTCCTCAACGTGGGACCCAACGGAGTGACCACGTCACGCGCGGCGTCCACCGCAGATTTGAAACAGAGCGAGGCTGTGGCCTTCGAGCGCCAGCGTATCGCAGCCACCAACGGATCCGGCTCGGCGCAGTACGAGGTCGGCAAGCGATACCTGACCGCCGAGGAATTCGAACTGGCCCGCCACTGGCTGATGGCCGCGAAGACCAATGGATATGCGCAAGCCGCCGATAGGCTGCTCGAGAAGATCAAGCCTTCCAGTGCTCTCCCCGGCAAATGACTGGCTGAATTTTCGGTGGGCAAACCCGGCTCTCTTGTTAAGCTCCTTCTGTGCGAACGGTCATTTATCCCGGCAGCTTCGATCCCCTCACGAACGGTCATCTCGACATCGTGCAGCGGGCCGCCAAGCTGTTTGACACGGTGATCGTGGCCGTGGCGGACAACGAAGGGAAGAAGCCGCTGTTTACGTTGCAGGAACGGATTGCGCTGGTGCAGGAATCCATCGGTTCCCTGCCCAATGTGAAAGTGGACTCGTTCAATGGGCTGCTGGTCGATTACGTGGAGAGCCGGGGCGGCCAGGCGGTCATTCGCGGATTGCGCGCCATCTCGGACTTCGAGTTTGAATTCCAACTGGCGCTGATGAACCGTAAGCTTAACGAGCGCGTCGAGACGATCTTCATGATGCCGAAGGAGACTTACACGTTTCTCAGCTCCCGCATCATCAAGGAAATCGCCCGGCTCCACGGCGATGTCCGGTCATTTGTCCCGGCGCATGTCGAAGCCGCCCTGAAAACGAAATTGGCGAAAGCGGTGAAGCATTGAGAAGGGTCTGATCCTGGGACTGGTGCGAGGCGCGGCCATCTGCGCCTGATTCATCAGCTCATGGAGAACTCAAACGAGAGGCATCTATGCCATTAACATTTAACATCTGCCACTTGGGGAAGAAAGATCTCCACCTTCAGGGCGAGTTACCGGTCGAGGAACTGGAGTTGGACTTGCGTGACGACATGGTCCGAGCCCTCGAGCCGTTGAGCTATGACCTGGAGGCCCAGGAACTGGACGACGCGGCCCTCGTGCGAGGCAACCTCTGCCTGCCCTTGCTCTGCACCTGCGTGCGTTGCCTCAAGGAATTCAGCGAGGCGCTGGAAATCGACGGCTGGACCTGCCACCTGCCGCTCAAGGGCGAGGATGCCACCTCCGTCGTCAATGATTTGGTGAACTTGACGCCCCTGATCCGCGAAGATATTCTCCTCGCGCTTCCGCAACATCCGTTGTGTGAACCGGAGTGCGGCGGCCTCAAGCTACCCGCAAGCGTCAAGGACCCCGGCGAAACGTCTGAGAAGACCCCTTCGGCTTGGGCTGAACTGGATAAACTGAAACTGTAGAACATAAAGTTATGGGCGTTCCCAAGAGAAAACCGTCGAAGAGCCGCCAGCGTATGCGCCGGGCGTATAACAGCGTGCTGAAACTGCCACAGCTCAGCACCTGCCCTCAATGCGCCGCGCCATACCGTCCGCATCGCGTGTGTCCGGCTTGCGGCCATTACAAGGGCCGGCAAGTCCTGACCGTGAAGGCCGGCGCGTAATTTCCCTTTGTCACCAGAGCGCGGTTGAGTAGCCCTCTCTGCGCTCTTGTTGTTTCTATGCGAATAGCTGTTGACGTCATGGGCGGCGACCACGGTAGCGGAGTCGTCGTGGCTGGCGTCAAAATCGCCCTTGGCGCACCCGGTCAGGAATTGATCGAGAAACTATTTCTCGTCGGCGCGGAACAAGAGGTCAACGCCGCGCTCCAGGCCCAGGGCTGTTCCGACTCCCGCCTCGAAATCGTCAACGCCACCCAGGTGCTGACCATGGAGGACAACCCGCTCACCGCCATCCGGCGCAAGAAAGATTCCTCAGTCGTCCGGGCCGTAGGCCTGGTGCGCGACGGGAAGGCGGCGGCGGTCATTTCGCTCGGCAACACGGGCGGGTTGGTCGCGGCGGCGACGTTTGGCCTGGGCCGACTGGACGGCGTGAAGCGCCCCGCCATTGTCACCGTGATGCCTTCACTGAGTGGACATTTCGTATTGCTGGACGCCGGAGCCAACCCCGAGTGCGAGCCGCTTCATCTGCTTCAATTCGCCATCATCGGCAGTGTTTACGCCCAGCAAATCCTGGCCATCCCCACGCCGCGCGTCGGCATCCTGAGCAACGGCAGCGAAGAGTTCAAAGGCACCGAACTGACTCAGGAAGCGGCCGCGCTCTGTCAGAAGTCGGGGCTAAACTTCATCGGCTACGTCGAAGGCAACGAAATCTTCAGTGACCGCGTGGACGTAGTTGTGACCGATGGCTTCGTCGGCAACATCGTGCTCAAGACGGCCGAGGGTCTCGGCAAAACCATCCTGCAAATCTTGAAACGCGAACTGACCGCCACACCCGTGCGCAAGCTGGGCGCCTTGCTGGCGAAGAATGGATTCCAGATGCTCAAGCAAAAGATGGATCCGGAGGCTCATGGCGGCGCGCGCATCGTTGGACTCAACGGTACCGTGGTCAAAGTCCATGGCTCGGCTGGAGAGCGAGTGGTGGCCAATGCCCTCCACCAGATTGCCGCGTCCGCCAGCCAGCAATTCAACGAACACCTCGGAGCCGCGCTGATCCGCGCTCAAGCACGCACTGCTGTTCCTGCATGAAGACAACCAAGAAATTCCGCAACCCCCGCGCCAAGCACAATTTTCAGGGCCGTACCTGTTCCATCGCTGCCGTCGGCTCTTACGTCCCCGAGCGCGTGCTCTCCAATGCTGATCTCGAAAAAATGGTGGATACCACGGACGACTGGATCGTCTCGCGCACCGGTATCAGCGAACGGCGCATCGCCGCGCCCGACGAGTTCACCTCGGACCTGGCCACCAAGGCGGCCCTGCTTGCGATGGAACGGGCCCAGATCCAGCCCGAAGAAATTGATCTCATCATCCTGGCCACCATTACCCCGGACATGCCATTCCCGGCGACCGCTTGCCTGGTGCAGCAAAAAATCGGAGCCCGCCGCGCGGCCGCCTTCGACATGGAAGCCGCCTGTTCCGGCTTTATCTACGGCTTGGAAATCGGCCAGCAGTTCGTCATGTCCCAGACCTACGAAACGGTGCTGGTCATCGGCGCGGAAAAACTTTCCTCCATCATCAACTGGCGGGATCGCAACACTTGTGTGCTCTTTGGTGATGGGGCGGGCGCGGCCATCCTGCAAAACCGGCCCAACACCCACGGCCTGCTCACCGCCTGCATGGGGGCCGACGGATCAAAGGCCGATCTGCTTTCACTGCCCGGCGGGGGCAGCCGTTGCCCAGCCACCGCGCAATCCGTGTCCGATGGCCTCCATTACCTGCGCATGGACGGCAAGGAAACCTTCAAGAACGCGGTCAACGCCATGTACACGGCCGCCGAAGAGGCTCTGCGGCGTTGCGAACTGGACATCACGCAAATCAAATGCGTGATTCCCCACCAGGCCAACCGCCGCATCATCGACGCCGTCGGGGAGCGTCTCGGGGCCACCGCCGACCAGGTCTTCATCAACCTGCACAAGTTCGGCAACACTTCCGCCGCCTCCGTAGCCATCGCCTTGGACGAAGCCGTGACGTCCGGCCGGGTCAAGCGCGGGGATTTGATCCTACTGCTCGTTTTCGGCGCAGGTCTCACCTGGGGCGCGGCGGTCATCGAGTGGTGAGGCGTCAGATCGATGAGGAGAAATCAGACGTGCTTCAGCAGCGCAGACCGAAAAGGGTCGTATGCGGGGTGGATTGAAACTTGGAACCGGCCCTGCACCATCTACGCCTCAGTTGGGTCCAATACACCTCAAACCGGCAGTTGAGCGGATGGCCGTGGGAGGGAGGTAGGTGTTGGAAAGGCCAGGCCGCAGCCCATCGTTCAGTTGGCCGATCACCCGCCGACCGCGACGGCTGCCGTCCAGCAACGGCCAAATTTTCCTCGTACCCGCTCTTCCAATTCCTGCGCCGCCTGGAGGTCGTGGGCCATCGCGAAGGTGGTGGAGCCGCTGCCTGACATGAGCACGGCGGCGCTGCCATTCTCCCGCAGGAAATCCTGAAGCACGGACAGCCAGGGATATTTGTCCAGTGCCGGGGCTTCGAGGGAGTTGTAGAACTCGCGGCTGGCCTTCGGCAAATCGTCCGCCTCCAGCAGCGAGATCAGTTTTGCCGCCCGGCCAGGCTGCCCGAGGAACGCAGCCGGGAAACGCGCCAGTTCCTTGTAGGCCCAGGCCGTTGCAATCCCGAAGCCTGGATGCACCAGCAGCAAAGCGCATCCTTGCAAAGCGCGGAAGGCCGGTAATGAAGTCACCTTTTCACCCCGGCCGACGGCCACGGCCGGATTACTCTGGAGGAAGAAAGGAATATCCGAGCCAAGTTGGGCGGCGATTTCCAACAGTGTTTCTGCGGAAAGGGGATGCTCGAAAAGATCGTTCAACGCCAAGAGCGTTGTGCCCGCGTTGCCACTGCCGCCGCCCAGCCCGGCGGCCATCGGAATCTTCTTCTCCAGATGGATGCGCACGCCGTCTCGAATGCCGGCCTGCTGAAAAAACGCCATGGCGGCGCGGTGGACGAGATTGCTGGAATCGGTCGGCAGGGTCGGATCGTTGCAAGTGAGCTG
>JANOQV010000013.1:0-1920 GCA_031414955.1 Pedosphaera sp.
CAGCAGGCGCGCGAAAAATTCCTGCGTGAGTTCGCGCGCCGCATCCTCCTCGCGCCCCTCGCGGCGCAGGAAGCGGAAGACGGGCTGGTAATACGCCTCGCACAACTCGCTCAACGCCCCGCGCGCCTCGACGCTTTCGCCCCGCGCGCGCAGGACGAGCGTCCAGCGCGTGGGGGCGAAGGTGTCAATTTGAAGCTTTGAAATAATTTTGGGCGCGGTAGAAGTGCCATAGCCATGAGCGACAAATCACGCCAGCGCCAGCGCGAAGCGAACAAGGATCAAACGCTTCGCCAAAGACGCGGGAACTTGGTACTGTTCTCCTGCCTCGCTCTGTGCGTCCTCGCTGGCTTTGCTTTTTTCAAGTCGGGTCAACGTCACAAAAAGCCCGGCATCGCTGGACCAACTGTCTTCAAAACGCCGACGAGCTTTGCTGAACTCTGCGCCCTGCCCTCAGAACAACTTGAGCAATGCGACATCGCGTTCATGAATTTGCTCTGCGCCGAAGGGCTGCGCGGTTCTGAGAAGCTGAACGTAAAGGAATGCCTTGCGCGTTTGGACGGCATTGCCAAGCAGGTGAAATTCGAGACCGACCGCCACTACTATCGCTTTCGCCAGAAGCCGGATGAGTTCAACCAGTCCGAGGGCTACTACCGCATGATGATGATGGCGACGGTGATTCAGCAGGACTTTGGGATTCACTACAACCCGGCGCGTGTCCGCCTGCCGTTTGAACCGCAGGAGACAAGCGAAGAATTTTTCAGCAACTCACAGGACATTTTCATCCACGGACTCACTCGCGAGAAAGGCACCGGCACTTGTTCGTCCATGCCGGTGTTCTTCGTTGCCGTTGGCCGGCGGCTCGGTTACCCGCTCAAACTCGTGCGGGCAAAAGGCCATCTCTTTGCCCGCTGGGATGAAGGCCAGAGAAGCTTCAACATTGAGGGAACGAGCGTCGGCTTTGTCGCGCATCCCGATGAGTACTACCGTTCCTGGCCATTCCCGTTCACAGCGGAAGAAGAACAAGCCGAGAGCTACCTGAAACCGCTGACCCCGGCCCAGGAACTTGCGACGTTCCTAAGCATTCGCGGCCAGTGCTGTTTCGCAGCCACGAATTGGCTGTATGCTCTCGGTTCTTTTTCGCAGGCGTACAACCGGGAGCCGCAGTCAGTCGGAAACCAAAAGCTGTTCGCATGGTGCGAACGGAAGGTGTTTGAGGCTGGCGCACTTCCGAAGCGGGCGGCGCTTCAGTTCGCGCTTCGCGCGCTGGAACTCCCGGACGGGCCGATGCGTCAGCAATTCGCCGCACGAAAAGCAGCACTGCAAGCGATGAACATGGTGGAAGTGGACACGCTGCAAATCGAGACGGACCTCGCAGCGTTGGAGGCGGAAATCGAGCGCTACAAAACTTCCCGAAAAGCCCCTTGACTTGGCTTGGCAACGGGAGCAGAACCGGCATCGCAATGAACGCGAAACACACTCAACTCGTTAGGGGAATTGCGTTGGCAATTCTGCTCACCGTCACCTGCACCGCCTCCGCGTTTTACGACCCAACGGTAGGGCGATGGATCAGCCGTGATCCAATCGGAGAGGATGGCGGGCCCAACATCAATGCGTTTGTCATGAACAATCCGATCACATACGTTGATAACCTCGGTCTGATTGGAATGGGTGACTTGAAACTCGCCGAGTGCTGTCACGACAAGATTTTCAATTCAAGGACGCACTGCTGTCGGAATGGCGTCGTTGTCGCCAAAGCAAAAATCGGCACGGGCGTATTGCGCTGTTCGTATCGTCCACCCCCTCCCAATTTCAACAACGCGCACACTTGGATAGAATGGCCGCCAACTTTGCCGACCGATCCTGGCTCTGCCGGGTTTAATTGGCAGGGACAAAAGCTGTACATCACCCCTGACCCGAATG
>JANOQV010000014.1:0-54956 GCA_031414955.1 Pedosphaera sp.
GATCGCCGGGCTGATGCTGCACCTGCTGCTGGGGCGGCGGCCGAATAAACGGCTGATGGAGCGGCTGCGCTTTTACCTGCTGGGCTGGGCCACGGCCGAAGAACTGGCGGCGGCCACGGCGGCGGCGCTGAAGGCGGGCGCGAAAAAATCCTGAGCGGAGTCTGATGGTGGCCTGAAGTCAGGAACCCCGGACGGGCCGCGCTTGCCCGGAAGCCGCCCGCCGCGCGGCGGCTTCCTTCGATCCCCCCGCCGCGACCAAACTCGCCTTCCCCAAAGACCACCCCGCCGCCCCGGTCGGCCACCGCCATGCCGAACACTATTGGCATCCAGCCCGTGCTACCCTGGCCTGTTCTGGAGTCCCGCCCAATCGGGAAGCACCACAGCCAACTATGGCCGGGCGACGAGCGCCTTCACTTCAGCGGTGAGAATGGTGCTGGCGTGGATGGCCTGGCGCAGCGCCTTCCGCAACGCAACCGGCAAATCTTTGCCGAAGCAGCGGATTTCCTGGCGCACGAACCGGGCGTTGAATTCGGCCAGCGGGACTGATTTGAGGTCGTTGCAATCCACGATGGAGGATTTCTTGAGCACGCCAAAGGTGGCCGGGGCCAGTTCCACCAGGGTTTCGGGACAGGCCTGGCGGCGCAGTTTCACTTCCTCGACTTTGGACGTGACAACGGAGAGCAGAAGCACCCGCTGGGCGAGCGGATCGGAATTGACCACGATGAAGTAATGCGGCTCCGGCGAGGTGAGGTGCCGTTCCTCAAAATAATAGACGCTCCCTTCGCGCAGGGTGAGCCGGAGTTTGAGATCGATGTCTCCGGCCAAGGTTCAACTCCAGCGTTGGTCGAAGGCCTGACGCTGGAGAAACAACTCGCGCGCGGCCTCGCGCTCTTTGGCCGTCAGGGCATGGCAGGGATTGCATCCGGCTTCCGGCTCGGCAAAAAAATCCGCGTAATCCATCGCGACGCGCCGGTGATTCTTGAGCGCGTTCTCGTGACGCTTCCATTCGGGGTAACGGTGCGTCAGGTCGCGGAGCTGATACTTGGTTTGATAGCCAAAATTTTCCCAGGCAAAGGTCAGCGCCTCCTGGTCGCTGGCGGAGAGCACCGCCCGGTCAACGTCGGCCACGGAGGCGTAGTCGTAGTCGCTTTTCTTCTGGAGAAATTTGCGGGCATAGCTGCGCGCCGGAGCCGGCAGCAGATCATGCGCTTCGGCCAGTTGCTTGGCTTCGGAGGCGACCGGCCCGTGAGTCATGGCGAAGTAGGCGCATTCACTGACGGGCCGTCCGAACTTGCGCAGGTGGTAGCGGTCGGCAAAAAAGATGAGCTTGAGCGCCTTGAGCTTGTTGATGCGCCCGCCAGATTGCCGGGCCAGAAAGTTCAAAGCCTGCGTCGCTTTGCGATGGGTTAGAGACAGACTCATGCGGGTCGATTTATCACGGACAAAACCAAAGTTGTGGGCCGACCATGCCGGTTTTGAGTGGTCTGGTCAAATGGCAGTTTTGCAGCGCGAATGGCCGATGAACTCAAGGCGATGCTTTAGAAACTCAGCCGAAGCACTTCACTCCCACTCAATTGTCCCCGGCGGCTTGCTCGTGATGTCGAAGACGCAGCGGTTCACGCCCTTCACTTCGTTGATGATGCGGCTGGAAAGTTTTTCGAGCAGGTCGTAGGGCAGTTTCACCCAGTCGGCGGTCATGCCGTCCTGCGATTCCACGGCGCGGAGGGCGATGGTGTACTCGTAGGTGCGCTCGTCGCCCATCACGCCCACGCTGCGCACCGGCAGCAGCACGGCGAAGCTCTGCCAGATTTTGTAATACCAGCCCGTCGCCTTCATCTCCTCGACCACGATGGTGTCGGCGTCGCGCAGAATGCGGCAGCGTTCAGGCGTGACTTCGCCGAGGATGCGCACGGCGAGTCCAGGTCCGGGGAACGGCTGGCGGAAAACAATTTCCTTGGGCAGTCCGAGTTCGAGTCCGAGTTGGCGCACTTCGTCCTTGAACAGGCAGCGCAGCGGCTCGACGAGCTTGAACTTCATGTTCTTGGGCAGGCCGCCCACGTTGTGATGGCTCTTGATCATCGCGGCGGGGTTGCCGGCGATGGGCACGGACTCGATCACGTCGGGATAAAGCGTGCCTTGGGCGAGGAACTTGGCTTTGCCCGCGCGCTTGGTCGCGGCGGCGAAAATTTCGATGAAGGTCTTGCCGATGATCTTCCGCTTCCGCTCCGGATCGGTGACGCCCTTGAGTCGGCCGAGGAAGATTTTCTCCGCGTTCTCGGTCTGGAGCTTCATGTGGAAATGGCTCCCGAACAAATCCTGCACCGCCTTCTCCTCGCGCCCGCGCAGCAGGCCGTTGTTGACGAAGATGCAGGTGAGCTGATCGCCGATGGCCTTGTGAAGCAAGGCCGCCGCGACGCTGGAATCCACGCCCCCACTCAAACCAAGAATCACCTGCTCCTGGCCGACCTGCGCGCGGATCTCTTCCACTGCCTGATCGATGTAGCTGCGCATCGTCCAGCTCTTGCCGCAGCCGCAGATGCGGTGGACGAAGTTGGCGATCAGTTCCTTGCCGCGCGGCGTGTGGACGACTTCGGGATGGAATTGCAGCCCGAAGAATTTCCGCGCGCGATTCTCGATGGCGGCGTATTCGGAGTTCTCCGTGACGGCGACGGGTTTGAAATCGCGCGGCAGCTTGGTGAGCTTGTCGCCGTGGGAATTCCAGACTTGGAGTTCGCGCGGAAGTTTTGAAAACAAAGCGCACGAACCGTCCTTCACCGTGAGCGTGCCCTTGCCGTATTCGCGCTTCTGGCCCTTCTCGACCTTGCCGCCGAGGAAGTGCGCGAAGAGTTGCACGCCGTAGCAGATGCCCAGCACCGGCACGCCGAGATTAAACACACCCTTGTCCGGCATCGGCGCGTCCTCGGTGTACACGCTGTTCGGTCCGCCGCTCAGGATGATCCCAGAGGGCTTGAGCGCGGCGATTTCCGCCGCCGGCGTGTCGTAGCGCAGGATGGTGGAATAGACGCTGCACTCGCGGATACGCCGCGCGATGACCTGCGTGTACTGGGAACCAAAATCAAGAATGACAATCTGTTCGTTCATTTCAAAAAAAGAAGGGTGAGTTTTTGCCGCCGTGGGAAAGTTTTTGCGAGAAGAATTTTGGCCGAACCGCGGCGGCGGACGATTCTAGCCGCCAGCGCCTCGGGGGTAGAGGTGGCCGCTCTCCAGGTCTTCACACCGTTGCTGTGGAGGGCAAAGCCCCTTGGAACTAAGGGCGGACGAGGCCAGTGTTCAACCCAGTTGGGGTCACCGGTCTTGGGCGGCTGCGCTCAAATGGGCGGGGCATTTTGCCCCGGTAGGGCAAGGCCGCGCGCTATCCCTGCTGCCAATTCTGGATCGATGCCTCAAGGAAGCCTTCGATGCGATCCGTGACCGCCGTTTCATTGTAGTGGGAAAGAATCTCGGTCTGGGCGATCTCGGCCATCTGGGTGCGCAAGGCCGGGGAGATTTGCAATTCCTGGATCGCCGCCGCCAGTTCCAGGCCCGCGCCCGGGGTGAAAGTGAGCGCATTCTCGCCGTGGCGCAGCAATTCGCGCGTCCCGCCCAGAGCTGTGCCCACGACGAACAGTCCAGCCGCCATCGCCTCCAGCACGGTCAGGGAGAAAGGCTCCGGCTCCTCGCTGGTGTAGAGCAGCGCGTCGTGGCGGCGGTAGATGGCCGGCAAATCGCGCTGCAGGTTCGAGACGTTCAGGAATTCCACCGGCAGTTGCTGGAGGGCGATGAAGGAGCGCAATTCGGCCACGTAGCTGGAGTCACCCTTGCCGTAAATGCTCAGGCTGGCCTTGAGGTTGTTCCGGCGCAGTTGGTGAATGGCCTGGACCGCCGTGAGCACGCCGCTGCGCCTGGTCAGAGGCGAGACCACGAGCAACTTCGTCACCGGCAGGCTGGCGGGTTTTACTTCGCCGACAAAATTTTGCGTGGCAATGCCGGGATAAATCACCTCGGCATGGCTCACCATGAAACCCGCCCGCTCGGCGGATTCCTTCAGCCACGGGCTGGCAAAATAGAGGCGGTCAAAACGGAACGCGCTCAGTGAATTGGGCACCGGCTCGTCCACGTAAAGTTCCGGCATCCGGTCGTGGCCCTTGATCAGCCGGGTCGGAGCCAGATCATCCAGGCTGGTGCGCTGGCCGGAGAACTCGAGAGCCTTGCGCGCCAGGTTCATGCCCGGATGATTCCACCAACGCAGCCAGGGATCGTTCGCCACTTCGAGGGTCATCCAGTTGTCCGCCACGTCGAAGACCACCGGGAATCGGGCGTGACGCAGGGCAAAGAGAAGCGATTTGGATAATCCGGACAAGCTGAACACCAACACGATGTCCGGCGGGTGGGCGGTGAGCGTCTCCTTCAGCACCTGATGCTGGTGCGTCTCGATCTGTTTCAGGTCGTGGTAGCTGGTCACGAGGGGATGGTCGAACGCGCCGTGGAGCAGCAACCGGCGCTCGACCTCCCCGCCCCGCTGCGCCTGGTTCATCCCGTGGGTGGAGGTAAGAATCCGCACCTGATGCCCGCGCAACTTGAGGTTGTTCACCACCGCCTCGCAGCGCAGATCGAACGTCCCGGCGTGATGCGGCGGATACAGATTGGTGATGACCAGGATTTGCAACTGGGGCGAGGCTACCCGTCGACAGGACGGGAGGGAAGAGCAGAGCAGTGAAGGATTGAACCGGCCAGGCGACGGTGCCACAGTCCTGACGAATCCAACTCGAATGACAATCATCAAGACGTGGCTGTTTATAGGGGCCGGGCTGACGCTGGCGACTGGACTGTCCGCAGCCACGTTCAACGTGCCGCCGCCGGCTTCGCTCTCGCTGACCTCGGCACCGGGCGGGATGCGGGTGGTCTACCAAGGAGCGACGAACTTCAAATATCAGGTGCAGGTTTCAAGCAACTTGAACACTTGGTCGCAGTTGGCCAGCAATGTGGCCGTCAACCGGGCAACGGCCATCGTTGACGTACAGTCCACGAATCGTCCGATGCGGTTTTACAAGGCGAGTTCGCAGGTCACGCCGTTTTTCTACAAGGGCACTTTCAGCGGCGCGGAGAGCGGTTCGTTCATTCTGCTGGCGCGCACGAACAACACGACGGTGTTCCTGGGGAACAATCCGGGCCGCTTGCGCGGCGAGTATTCCACCAACTTGGTGGTCGGGGGTGATGATTCCGCCGGCGGCACGTTCCTCGTCAACGCACCCGGTTGTCTGCAATTCACCGCCTCGAACACGATCACGGGGCGCTTCACCAACAGTGCCAGCGCAACGGGCACCCTGGCGGGCGGGCAAAGGGCGAATGTGGGCAGCTTCAGCGGTTACGCCGGGATCTACACCGGCACGGTGTCCGCTCCACACACCGGACCGGCGCGCATCCTGTTGTGCCCGGATGGCTCCTTTGCTTTTTATCGGACCGACCCGAATTTTGGGACGAAGGATGGCGGGCTTGGCACTCTGCCGCCGGCTGGTCCCGCCACCTTGGATGTGTATCTGAGCGGGTCCGGCATCATGCATGTGGCTGGATCGCTCAACAAAGTAACCAAGGTCTTCAACCTCACGGTTCACGAGTTGGACAACCTCATCAGCATCGCCACGCTCACGTTTACCGAACCGGTCTTTTGACTTTTCCCGTTCGCCTCCCTAGCCTGCGCCCTAATTCAGCATGAAACTTTTTACCACTCTGCTCGCCTGTGTTCTGCCCCTGCTGGCTCCGGCTTGCGAACTCTGCTCCATCTCCAGCGCGGACAGCGCGCGCCGGGAGGCCGCCACGGGACCGGTCCTCACCTTGAGTGAGCAATACATTCCCTTCGCCACGTTGCAAGTGAACGGCGAGCCTTACCCCAAGAGCGCGACCTTCTTTCATCAGGCTTTCTACGAGCGCTTCACCAGCCACGTTGTGCCGGGCTACAATTTCTCGCGCCGCTTCGGCGTCAGCTTCAACATCCCCTACGTCTATGGCGATTTTCGCCGCGCCGAAGTCACGCCACTGGGTCAGTTGATCGATGAGCAAGGAACCGTCTCGGGTCTGGGTGACGTGGCGCTCATCGGGCGCTGGACGGCGTTCCAAAAACGGGAGACAGACTATGAAGTGGTTTGCAATCTCTTGGGCGGGATCAAGTTCCCAACCGGCGAAACCGAGCGTCTGGAGGACGAACGGAAACAAGAGTTGCTCTACCAGCAACTCTTCGGTCCGAATCACGCGCATTCCATCGGCGGCATTCACCAGCACGATCTGTCGCCGGGCACGGGTTCGTATGATGGCATCTTCGGGGCGAGCGCGAACCTGAGATGGAAACGGCTCTTTTTCTTCAGCCAGTTCCAATACTACCTGCGCACCGAGGCGCTTGATTATGAGATGGGGGATTTGACCATCATCTCCGGCGGCCCCGGTGTCTTTCTGGTTCAGAACGCGGAGGTGACATTGAGCCTGCTGGCGAATGCCTTCTACGAAAACCAACTGCGGGATCAGGCGCTGGGCCAGGATAACGAGCAGACGGGTTATTCGTCCTGGTATATGGGACCGCAAGCGGCCTTCTCCTGGGGAAAGCATTTCAGCATGAACGCCGGCGTGGACGTGCCGCTGGCCATTTACAATCGCGGCATTCAAAGCGTGCCGGACTACCGCGTGCATGGCGGGTTGAACTGGAAGTTTTGATCCCCGTTACCGCCCGCGATGGATGATCTCCAGCGTGAGCACCGAGTAGGCCGTGACCAGATTGGAATCTTTTTCCCACCAACGCCCGGTTTCGTTCTGCCAGGAGCCGTCGGCCTTTTGCAGATCGATCAGCCGCAGGGCCAGGTCCCGTCGCCAGTCGATTTTCCGTCCGTCTTTGGTTTGCAACTCGTCCACCTTCGCTGCGGCCAAGGCCTTGGTCATGAGGTGCAGGTAGTAAAAGTAACCCTGCTGGCCCAGACCGGGATTCTCCTGCAAAGAATAGTTGGCGCGCAGCCAGTCCAGCACGGCCTGAACCCGAACATCAGATTGTTTTACCTCTGAATAGATGTAACTGAGCAAGCCCGCGTAGCTAATGCTGCCGTAGGAGCGGAGCGCGACTTTGCCGCTGGCATTCGTCACGCCGGCGGCCTTGCTGCTTTCCGGGTCATACACGAAGCCGCCGCGATCCTTCGCCTCAGTGGAAACCCAGTCCTGTTGGTTCACGCCGGGCAGGTTTTGGCAGGTCTGAAGAAACTGAATCGCCGCCGCCCAGTCCAAATCCTGGCCCGCCGGGTTTTGATCCGCGACCAGATGCTTGGTGAAATACAGCGCTTCCAAGGCAGTAAGGGTGTTGTTCATGTCCGAGCGCCCCGCATCGTGGCTGTAGCCGATGCCGCCGTCCCACGGCGAATCCATCTTGCCGCGCTCGCCGAGATCAGCCTGCTGGCCGGCGACAAAAGCTCGCGCCTTGCGCAAAACCGCGTCGTGCCGCGCCTCTCTCGCTGCCAGCAAGCCCATCATACAGATGGACGTGTTGTAATTGGCCAGTTCTGAGACGTAGATGCCACCGTCGGGCCGAACGCAGCCCAGCACGAAGGAGTAGCCCCGGCCCAGGCCCGGCCAGTGCTTCAACCTTGCGTTTGGCTCGCCCTGTAGAGCCGTGAGCACTAGGGCCGTGACGCTGGGATGCTCCGGGGTGGACCACCAGCCATTGCTATTTTGGGTGGACTTGAGCAAGTCATTACCCTTCTCGATGGCGCGTTGAATTTCATGCTGGAGCGAGATGTCCGGGGTCCGAAGCTTGAGCGCGTCTGCCGCCGACAAAACCAGGGAAGTAAGGGCGACACAGAGACAGCCGTAGGTAAAACGCATGGGGCAAGAATTCCGGCCTGCCGCCCAAATGCCAACAGAAAACTTGACGCGATCCGGCACGCCGAATAGCCTCCGCAGCAGAAGTCAATTGCTGGAACATTCCAGCGCGTGCGAAGTCGGAGAGTTAAATCTGCCGACTTTTTTGTTCCCCTGATGGGAAGGAAAGAAACTATGAACGCTGATTTTTTGGCCGTCCTGGAGTTTTGGGAGCGGGAGAAGGGTATCAGCCGTGAAGTTTTGATCACGGCGGTGCAGGAATCCCTCGTGCAAGCCGCGAAAAAGGCCGTGGGTCCGGCGCGCGAACTGCGCTGCGCGATTGATCAGAAGAACGGGGATATCAAGGCTTACGCCAAACTCATCGTTTCCGAGAAGGTGCTTTCCAAGCACGATCAGATTTCAGTCTTCGACGCCCGCCGGATCAAGGCGGACGCTCAAATCGGCGAGGAAATCGAAATCGAAGTCACACCCACGGGCTTCGGGCGCATCGCCGCCCAATATGCCAAACAGGCGCTGATGCAGCAGGTTCGACGGGCGGAAAAACAGCTCATCTTCGTGGAGTTTAAGGATCGGGTGGGCGACATCATTAGCGGCGTGGTCCGCCGGTTTGAACGCTCGGATGTGACGGTTGATTTGGGCAAATACGAGGCTTTGCTGCCAAACCGGGAGCGTGTGCCAACCGAGGAATATCAAATTGGCGAGCGCATTCGCTGCTTCGTGAAGGCCGTCGAAAACGGCGCGCATGGGCCGGAGATCATCCTGTCCCGCGCGGATCCGAACTTCGTCCTCAAGCTGTTCCAGTTGGAGGTCTCTGAGATCAATGACGGCACCATTGAGGTCAAAGGCATCGCCCGCGAACCGGGTTTTCGAACTAAGATCGCGGTCTGGACCCGGGACGAGAAGGTTGATCCGGTTGGCGCTTGCGTCGGTCTGCGCGGCCAGCGGGTGAAAAACATCGTTCGCGAGTTGAACAACGAGAAGGTGGACATCATCAAGTGGGATGCCAACGTGCGGAATTTCGTCACCAACGCCTTGTCGCCGGCCAAGCTGAAAGAGTTCGAGGCGGATGAAAGTCGCAAACGCGTCCGCATCACGGTGGCGCAAGACCAGTTGTCGCTGGCCATCGGCAAGCGCGGCCAAAACGCACGGCTCACTTCAAAGCTGACTGGCTGGCAGGTGGACATTGAGGCCGAAGAAATCGCCGTGGTGGGATTCGAAGAACAGGTGGCCCAAGCGGTCAAGACCATCGCGGCCATTCCTGGCATCGCGCCTGGACAGGCGGATGCGCTGGTCCATGCCGGATTCGTGAACCTGGAAAATCTACTCCAGGCGGAGCCGGAGGATTTGGCTGGCATTCCGCAAATCGCAGAGCAAGCTCCGGCGATTTATGAAGCAGTGCGGGCGGAAGTGGCGCGGCGGCAAGTCAAGCTGGGGCTGCCGTCGTCATCGCCAGTGGAGTGAGTTATGGAATCCGGTTTTGCCAATTTGAGCTCATAATCGCATGAAGACTGCGATTTCAAACCGGGACGGAACAAATTTATATGCCCGTTCGTATTTACGATATCGCCAAGAAACTCGGCCTGGGGAACAAGGAAGTTCTCCTCAAGGCCAAGGAACTTGGCATTGCCGCCGCCAAAGTCGCGTCCAGTTCGCTGGACAAGATCACCGCTGAATTCCTCGCCGAACAACTCGGCGGGAATAAGGTCGCCGAAGCGCCCCCAGCCCCGCCCCCCGCGCCCGAAATCGCCGCGCCCGCTGTAGTTGTTGCGCCGCCCGCGCCCGAAATCGCTCCCTTGGTGGAAGCAAAGGTCGCCGCACCTGTGATTACCGCTGGTCCCTCGGAGGTGGTCATGACTGCGCCCCAGACCGAACCTCCGGCCAAACTAACGCCGCCGCCAGTTGTGCCAACCGTGCCACCTGCACCCTCCGCGCCCAAATTGGGGGAAAAGGTTGGTTCGATTTTGTTGCCCCAGCGCCCCAGGGTGGGCGACAAACTCGGCTCGATTAAACTGCCCCAGCGGGATGCTGGACGTGGTGAGGGCGGACGTGATTTCGGCCGCGGTCGCCCCGACGCGCGCGGCCTGCGACCAGGCCAGATTCCGCAAGGACGCACCTCTGGTTTTCCCCAGCGCCCCACCGCGCCGCTGCCGGCCAAAAACCCGGCGCTGCCACAATTCGCCTTGTCCGCTGATGCCCCGGTCATCATCAGCAAGCCACCCATCGTCGTGCGCGAACTGGCCGACCTGATGAAGCTGAAGCCCTTCAAAATCATCGCCGACCTGATGGAATTGGGCGTGTTCGCGAACGTGAACCAGGCCATCGACGAAACGACGGCGCAACGCGTCGCGGCCAAGAATGGCTTCAAGTTCGAGGTTGAAAAACGCGAGCGCGGCGGCGGCATCGTCCACGCCCCGGTTAAAAAGGTCGAACTCGACATCGAGGACAAACTCGAAACCCTCAAGCCGCGCCCGCCCGTCGTCACCATCATGGGCCATGTCGATCACGGCAAAACCTCGCTCCTGGACGTGATTCGCAAGGCCAACGTCGCGGCTGGCGAGTCCGGCGGCATCACCCAGCATATCGGCGCCTACACCATCTCCTTTCCCCATCCCGAACGGACGGATGAGCTCCAGCAAATCACCTTCCTCGACACGCCCGGCCATGCCGCCTTCAGTGCCATGCGCGCCCGCGGCGCGAATGTCACCGACCTGGTGGTGCTCGTGGTCGCGGCCAACGACGGCGTGATGCCGCAGACGCTCGAAGCCCTGAGCCACGCGCAGGCGGCGAAGGTTCCGATCCTGGTCGCGGTCAATAAGATCGACCATCCAAACGCCGATCCGATGAAGGTGCGCAAGCAACTCGCCGAGAAAGGACTCACGCCCGACGATTGGGGCGGCGAAACCATTTTTGTCGATGTCTCCGCGCTCACCAAAGTCGGCGTGGACAAGTTGCTCGAAATGATTTTACTCCAGGCCGACTTGTTGGAACTCAAGGCCAACCCCGACCGCCGCGCCAAAGGCAACATCATCGAGTCCGGCCTCGAACCTGGTGGCCCCACCGCCACCGTGCTCGTGCGCAAGGGCACCTTGCGCAAAGGTGACGTCCTCCTCTGCGGCCAGTATTACGGCCGCGTGCGGGCGCTCATCAACGAGGAGGGCAAACGCCTTGATGAAGCCAGTCCGTCCGTGGCCGTGAAAGTTCTCGGCCTCAACGGCGTGCCCGAAGCCGGCCTCGAATTCAGCGTCCTGGAAAATGAAAAGGCCGCGCGCGAGGAAGCCGAACGCCGCGAACACCAGGCCCGCAAGGAAGGCCAGGAAGCCGCCAAGCCCAAGGTCTCCCTCGAAAACCTCTTCCAGCGCCTCGATGATCAGAGCGCGAAGATCCTCAAGGTCGTGGTCAAGGCCGACACCCAAGGATCGGTCGAAGCCATTGCCGACGCCCTCAACAAGATCGAGTCCGACAAAGTCTCGATGGAAATCTTGCGCGACGCTGTCGGCACTATCACCGAGTCCGACGTGCTGCTTGCGTCCGCCTCGAAAGCCGTCGTGCTCGGCTTCCACACCCGCATCGACAACGGCGTCTCCGACATCGCCAAGCGCGAGCGCGTGCAAATCAAGCTCTATACCATCATCTATGAACTGATTGACGAGGTGAAGCTGGGCATGGCCGGACTGCTCGATCCCATTCTCAAGGAAGTCGTCACCGGTTCGGCCGAGGTGCGGCAGATTTTCGAGCTGTCCAAGGGCGGCAATGTCGCCGGTTGCGCCGTCACCACCGGCCGCATCATCCGCGGCAAGGTCCGCGTCATGCGCCGCAAGAACCTCATCTACGAGGGCGTCACCCAGTCGTTGCGCCGCTTCCAGGACGAAGTCAACGAGGTGCGCGCCGGCATGGAATGCGGCATCCGCGTCGAGGGCTTCAACGAGTTCCAGATCGGTGACACCATCGAGTGCTACGCCATCGAGAAGGTGGCGTCCAAACTCTGATCCAGCGAAGACCGCCTATGCCTTCTCACCGCCTGTTGCGAGTGAACGAACTTTTGAAACGCGAGATCGGCGAAGCCTTGCGCCGCGAGATGCCCATCGCGCAGGCCGGCTTGGTGACCGCCAATGAGGTGGACGTGGCGGGAGATCTCAAGACCGCCAAGGTTTACCTCGGCATGCTGGGCACGGCGGAACAGAAGAAGACGGCCCTCGGCCTGATGGGCCAGGTCGCCCCGCGCATCCAGGCCCATGTCGCCCGCACGGTCATTCTCAAATACACGCCCAAGCTGAAGTTTCTCGTCGATGAATCTGTGGATCGCGGCAACCGCGTGCTCAACATCCTCGAAGAACTGGAGAAAAATTTGCCGAAAGACTGACCTGCCGGCCCTCATGAAACTCGCGCCCAAAATCGTCCGTCGCATCATCGACAGCATCCGCGACGCCCGCACCTTCTGCGTCGTCGGCCACATTCGTCCGGACGGCGATTGCATCGGCTCGCAACTCGGCCTGGCCCTCGCCCTCAAGAATGAAGGCAAACGCGTCCGCTGCTGGAACGAAGATGTCGTGCCCCAGAAGCTTCGCTTTCTCGACCCCGAGCGGATGTTCGAGAAACCCCATGCCGGCGAGAAATTCGACTGCGTGATCGCGACGGACTGCGCCAGCTTCGAGCGATTGGGCCGGTCGGGACAGCACATCGGGAACCGCAAACTGTTCATCAACATCGATCACCACGCGAGCAACACCCGCTACGCCGACATTAACTGGGTTGCGGGCCAGGAACCATCCTGCGGCGAACTGATTTACAAGCTGCTGCGCGCCGCCAACTGGTCCGTCACCAAGCCCATTGCCGACTGCCTCTTTACCGCTGTCTCGACCGACACCGGCTCGTTCCAATACGCCAGCACCCGTCCCGCCACCTACCACGTTGGTGGCGAACTGGTGAAGCGCGGCGCGGACCTCGCCAAAATCTGCGATGAGGTTTATCAGTCCTACTCGCTCCAGCGCGTGCGCCTGCTGCGCCATGTCTATAACAGCTTCAAGCTCACGCACGACGACCGCATCGCCTACTTCTGGCTCAAGCAAAAGGACTTCGCCCGCACCGGGGCCGAACGCAACGATACTGAGGGTCTTATTGAACACATCCGAGACATCGAACCAGTCGTGGTCGCCTGCGCCTTCGAGGAAATGGAGCCGCAACTTGTCCGCATCAGTCTCCGCTCCAAGAACGGCAAAGTGAACGTGAATGAAATCGCCGCGCAATTCGGCGGCGGCGGGCACAAGGCGGCGGCCGGCGCGCGCATCCCCGGCACTCCCGCCTCCGTCCAGCGCCGGGTCGTGGCCGCCATCCGGAAAGCCCTCGACGCGGCCCGCTGACTGGCGGGTAGATAGGGCGAATTACGGCCTGGACAGGAGAGGTGGAGTTCAAAGTCTTCAGCCTGCAACCTCAGAAATCGAATCCGAAGCCGGGCGAGTGGTGGGCCTGCTCGGATTTGAACCGAGGACCAAGCGATTATGAGTCGCCTGCTCTAACCGCTGAGCTACAGGCCCCTGTAACAAGCTCCCCATACCAGACACCAAACTTCAAACAAACTCCAACCTACAAATTCCAAGAGTTCAACCGGCTGGCCGCCCCGGAAGCTGCCGCCACGGCGCGGATGAAGCGACCGCCGGACTACGACTTCTTTTCCCGCGCCGCGTCAGCCGCGCGCCACAGGTACCAGGCGGCCGTGGTGCGATGCGGGCGCCACCGCTCGCCGAAGGCGAGCAGTTCCTTCGGCTTGGGCATCTCGGCCCACCGGTAGGCGTGACGAAATCCAGTGCGCACACCAAAGTCATCAATGGGCAGAATATCCTCCCGGCCCAATTGAAAGATGAGCAGCATCTCGACCGTCCATTGGCCCACCCCGCGCACGGCGGTCAACCGCGCAATGATTTCCGCGTCCTCGAGTTTCGCGATCTGGCGGGAGGAAGGCACCGTGCCATCGAGTGATTTGGCCGCAAGATCGCGCAGCGCGGCAACTTTGGCACCGGAGAAACCCGCGCCCCGAATGGCGACATCCTCCACTTGCTCAAGATCCTCCGGCCGGGGAAACCGGCGGCCGGGGAAGAGCTTGATGAAGCGCTGGAGAATGGTGTCCGCCGCCGTCCCGTTGAGTTGCTGATGCGCGATGGCCCGGGCCAGGGACTCGAAGGGCGAACGCCCCGCGCGCGGCCGCAATTCGCAGCGCCCGTGTTTCTGGATCAGGCGGCGCATGACGGCGTCCTTGGCGGTCAGATGTTTCAGGGCATCGGCAGTCACTTGGTGGGTGATGTTAGTTTCCCCTGGCTCAAGCTCCAGCCGGAAAACTGCGCGGCCCATCCGCGCCGGGCTTGCTTCGCCGGCCCGGCCGCCCTACCACGAGCGGCAGCGACTCATTTGTGAAACTCATTTCCTGGAACGTGAACGGATTGCGCGCCGTGCTGCGCAAAAATTTCCTCGAGTTCATCGAAGCGGAAAAGCCGGATGTGCTCTGCCTGCAGGAGACGAAATGCACGCCGGAGGACATCGAGGGGCTTTGGACGGCGCGTTTCTCCAGCCACTGGAATTCCGCGGAGAAGAAGGGCTATGCTGGCACCGCCATCTTCGCACGCACGCCGCCCATCAAGGTCACGACTGGAATCGGAGTGCCCGAACACGACCGCGAAGGACGAGTTGTCACGGCCGAGTTTGCGGACTTCTTCGTGGTCAATGTTTACGTCCCGAATGCCCAGCGCGAACTGACGCGCCTGGTCTATCGTCAGGAGTGGGATCGCGATTTCTTGCGCTACTTGAAGAAGCTGGAGCGCCGCAAGCCGGTGATTTTCTGCGGCGACTTGAACGTGGCCCACACCGAGATCGATCTGGCCAATCCCAAGGCCAACGTGAAGAACCACGGTTTCACGCCGGAGGAGCGCGCGGGTTTCAGCGCCGTGCTTCAGGCCGGCTTCATTGACACCTTCCGCGAGTTTGAGCCGGGCGGTGGACATTACACCTGGTGGAGCCGGATGCCGGGAGTGCGGGCGCGGAACATCGGGTGGCGGCTGGATTACTTTCTGATGAGTGCGGCCCTGCGACCGAGGTTGAAGCGGGCCTTCATCCTCCCGGACGTGACCGGCTCCGACCATTGTCCGGTGGGGATTGAATTGGGGCGGTAGCCTGGTGGCCTCAAGTCATTTTCGGCCCGGGGGGGCTGGACAGGTTGCGGCTTTGCCGGTGCCCATCAAACTACGCCGCCGCGCTTACGAGCAAATCATTCACGGTGCGGGCCACCGTTTCGAGCTGGAAGGGTTTGGCCAGCCGGGGATTGCCCACCGACTCAAAAAATGCGCGCGTCTCATCCGAAACCACGTCCCCGGTCAGGAAGATGATGCGGCTGGCCAGTTCCGAATCAATCCTTTGCACTTCGGCGTGGAAACCCCGCCCGTCCAGTTGCGGCATGCGGTAATCAGAAAGGATGACGTCGAAACGCTCGCGGCGCAGGAGGTCGAGCGCCTGAAGAGGATGAGATGTGACTACGACTTGGTGGCCGAATTGAGTAAGAATCTCACCGACCATCTCGGCCAGGGTCTCCTCGTCGTCGAGCACCAGGACGCGCCCAGTTTGTTCCGCCACGAAGGGGGCGGGCAACGGGGCAAGCGGCTCCGGCACCGCCGGCTCGGAAGTGGTGATGGTTTCAGTGGGGACGGGAAACTCGAGGGTGAAACCAGCGCCGCCCGTGGGCGCGGGGGTGTAAGTGATGCGCCCACCGTGTTCGCTCATGATGCTGTGCGCGATGGAGAGACCCAACCCGGTCCCGACACCCACCTCTTTGGTGGTAAAGAATGGTTCAAAGATTTTACCGCGCAAATCAGCCGGCACGCCGGGGCCGTTGTCTTCGATCTGGATGGAGACGAACGCCGCCACCGCGCGCGTCCGAATGACAATGCGGCCGGGACAAGGCGCGCAGGCTAGAGCCTGGAGGGAATTGTGGAGGAGGTTCACGAGCACCTGTTGCACCTGGTCGGCGTCGGCGATGACCTGGGGCAGGCCGGGATCGAGGTCGAGGGTGATGGTGCTCTGGGCGACGAGCGCATCGAAGCGTCCCAACTCGACGACCGACTCGATCAACTCGTTCAACGGCACCGGGCCGCGCTGCGCAGGCCGCTCGCGAGCGAAGGAGAGAAAATTCCGCACCAGCTTGGCGGCGCGGTTGCCTTCCCGCGCGATTTTTTCCAAATCGCCCCGCATACTCATGGGCACGTCCGCGCGGCTGAGGAGAAGATCGAGGTAGCCCTTGATCACGGCCAGCGGGTTGTTCAACTCATGGGCGATGCCCGAAATCATCTGGCCGAGGGCGGAAAGCTTTTCGGCCTGGCGGATTTGTTGTTCGAGTTGAAAGCGCTCGGTCATCTCCTTGAGCACAAATTGATAGGCCGGCTCCCCATCCATCTCGATGACGCTGCGCCGCACGGCCACGGCGCTGGTCCCGCCGTCGCGACTGGTCAGGTTCATAGGGGCGTCCGGCAGCATCCGGTCGAGGCACTGGGTCTCAGCCTTGCTCCTCGGCATGTTGGTGCGACGCAGGAAGTCGTTGAGCGAGGACTTGGGCGTCAGTTCGCCGGACACGCCCAGCAGTTGGCGAGCGCGAAGGTTTAGTTCCAAAATCTCAAACCCGTCGCACGACGTGATCACGATCGCCTCGCTCGCCTGGTCGAACAACTGGCGGTAGCGCGCCTCGGTCGAGCGCAGGCGGCCTTCGGCCGCCGCGCGAGCGCCGCGCTCCAGGGTCGAATTGTCCACGGCGGCGCGGCGCAACTGACGCGCCTCCTCCAGGACGAGAACAATCATTCCCACCGCGATGAACAACTGAAGCAGAGTGGCCACGACGAAGACTGCGGCCCTCAAATCCGAGACCATTTCGGCGAAAGGAAAGGCCAGCAAGAACCCGCCCCAGCAGGCGAATCCTGCGCAAAGCAAAGTGGCTCCAGCGAATTCCTGCCGCATCCGGCACGAAAAAAAACAGCGGGCCGCGAGCAAGCTGGAGACACCGAGCGTGGCGAAGACCGGGAACTGGGCGTGCCACGGGTTGTCCAGGTGATACGTCCCCACGTAGCTCCAGAGCGCGAGGAACAAGACAAGCAGCCCGACAACGCGGCGCGGGATGCTCCGCCCCATGAAAACCAGACAACCCCACGAGAGAAAAAGGGCGGAAATTCCCACCGCCCAAGTCCGGGCCAGCGAGCCGAGCGCGGAAGGATGTTCAAGCAAGCCACAGGTCAGGCAAAGCCAGAGTGCGTGGAAGAGCCAGGCCACCATCCAGATCTGAAAATACCGCCGACGGGTGTAACTGTTCAGATAGGCGAACAAACCGATGAGCAGCGACACGCTGAGAAGTGCCGCCAGCAAAGCCGGGCGTAAGTGCTCCGGCCCAAAATACAAATCGAAAGACATTCGGCCAAAGGCTATATCGTGCCGGAGAGGCGAGGACTAAAGGGCATCCCTCCCGGCGTGGCCCGCTCCGGCCCCAAGCCCGCCCCTGTTACGGCCACGCCGCTCATGGATCGATTGCCCAGGAGACGGTCCAGCGAAAGCAGCATTTCTGGACTCGGACCGATCAAACTCGGGGGCGTTCGGGTCAGGTCCTCCTTGCGCTGCGGCCCGCCCTGTCGTCTCATTCGCGGCCATGAGCATCCGCCTGGAAATGCTGCAAGTCGCGCGGCTCGCGCCGAAGGTTCTTGGCCCTGAGGCCACGGAACTGGTGGCGAAGTTTCTGCGCGCGCAGCAGAACGACGACGGTGGCTTCAAGGATCGCAACGGCCGGAGCGACCTCTACTACACCGTGTTCGGTCTGGACGCGCTCACCGCGCTGCAACAGCCGTTCGAGGCCGAACGCGTGCGCGCGTTTGCCGAGACATTCGACGATGGCGGCGCGCTCGACTTCGTGCATCTTTGTGCTTTGGCACGTTGCTGGGCCGCCATTGGCCTTAACCGACCACGTGAGTCAGCGTTGACTGACTTCATCGTGCGCACGATGGAATTGTCACAACGGCTGGCCTCGTTTCGGTCGCGCGATGGCGGATTTAATTCCAGCCCTGACCAGGAGCGCGGCACGACCTACGGCGCTTTTCTCGGTGTGGCGGCTTATCAGGATCTGGGCGTGGAGCTTCCTGCTCCAATGGAGTTGGTTCGCTCCCTGAAGTTCCTGGAGACAGAAGATGGCGCGTGGACGAATGAAGTTTTTGGTCGTGGCCAGATGCCGGTGGGCGCGACGAACGCAACGGCGGCGGCAGTCACCGTGCTGCGCCAGTTGCACATGCCGGTGAATGCCACCGTGGGCGACTGGCTGCTCACGCAGGCTCATCCGCAAGGCGGATTTCTCGCCGTGCCCGGCGCGCCCATTCCTGATCTGCTTTCCACCGCGACGGCTCTGCATGCGCTGGCTGGCTTGCAAATTCCCTGCGACCGAATCAAGGAACAGGGTCTCGACTTCGTGGACTCGCTTTGGACCAACGAAGGCGGGTTCCACGGCCACTGGGCGGACGATCACCTCGACTGTGAATATACCTGCTATGGGCTGCTGGCGCTGGGGCATCTGAGCTTGTAGCCGCCTTGGTCAGCGGCGGCTACGGGGACACGGCCAGTTTCTCAAAGCTCTCTTCAATGAAGGTCGTGTTCTGAATCCGGGCCAGCCGGGCGTAAAGACCGCCCACGGCCAGCAACTCCTCATGCGTGCCGCGCTCGATGATCTCACCGGCGCGCAAGACCAGAATTTGATCCGCCCGACGAATCGTGCTCAGGCGATGCGCGATCACGAAACTGGTGCGGTGCGCCATGAGCCGTTCCAGCGCTTCCTGAATCAGCTTCTCGGTCGCGGTGTCCACGCTGGCAGTGGCTTCGTCGAGGATGATGATGGGCGTGTTCTTGAGCAAGGCGCGGGCGATGCTGACCCGCTGCTTCTCGCCCACGCTCAATTTCACGCCGCGCTCGCCCACGCGCGAATCGTAACCTTCCGGCAGGCGCAGGATGAAATCATGGCAGTTGGCGGCACCGGCGGCGGCCGTTAATTCCTCGTCCGTGGCGTCGAGTTTCCCATAGAGAATGTTTTCTCGCACCGTGCCATTGAAGAGAAATGGCTCCTGGCTGACCACGCTGATTTGGGCGCGGAGCGAGTCGAGCGTGAGTTGGCTGGCGTCCTGGCCATCGAGGAGTATGCGTCCGCCCGTCGCTTCGTAGAACGCAGGCAGCAGATTCACGAGCGTGGACTTGCCGGCACCCGTCGGCCCGACCAGCGCGATCATCTCGCCGGGACGGGCGCGCAAGGAAACATTTCTCAAAATCACGCGCTCGGGCGAGTAAGCGAAGGAGACGTCTTCGTAAATGACTTCGCCCAACCTGCCGCCAGCCTCTGGCTGGCGAGTAAGAGGGAGGTTCGGCCGCGGGAGGCCCGCAGCCCGGGCCGTGCGGCGCGGATTCGCGGTCTCCGTGTTGAAATCGAGAATGTCGAACACTCGCTCCCCGGCGGCCCGCGCCGCCTGGAGCATCTGGTTCAAGCCGTGCAACCTCGTCACAGGCTCATAAAAAAGCGCGAGGAAGAACAGGAAAGCGATGAGGTCGCCGAGCGAAAGCTGGTTGTTCAACACCTGCGCGCCGCCGAACCACAGGACCAACCCCGTCCCCAGCGCCGCGGCAAAGCTCATCGCCGGTGAGTAGTTGGCCCAGGCGCGCATGACCAGCAGCGTGCCCTGGCGCAACGCATCCGCGCGAGCGGTGAACCGCGCGTCCTCATGCACCTCGCGCCCGAAGGATTTGATCTGGCGCACGCCCTGGAGGTTGTCCATGAGGAGCGCGTTCATCGCGCTGGCGGCTTCGCGCTGGGCACGGTAGCGCTTGTGCGCCGTCGTCGTGTACCAGAATGCTCCGCCGGCCAGGATGGGCAACGGAACCAGGGCCACCGCCGCCAGCGCCGGGTTCGTGTAAAAAAGAAATCCCAGCACACCCACGATGCTCAACACCGCCACCGTCCCCTGCTCCGTCCCGTCGATGAGCAGGCGCTCGACGGAATTCACATCCTCGATCACGCGGGTCATGAGATCGCCGGACGAGCGCTGGTCAAAGTAGTTCACCGGCAGCCGTTGGAGCTTGGCATAGACCTCGCGGCGCATGTCGAAGATGACGTTCTGCTCGAAGACATTGTTGATGCGGATGCGGATGCTGTTGAACACATCCTTGAGGAGGAACGCACCGATCAACCCGAGCATCACAGCGGTCAGTTGCTCGGCCCGTTTCTGCCCGATGACTTCATTGACAATGTGTTTGAGCAGCAAAGGGTAGGCGAAGGAACAGGCCAACGAAGCCAGCGCGCAGGCGATGGTGGCCGTGGCCATGCCCGGATAGGGCCGCAGATAGGTGGCCACGCGCCGGATGGTTTCCCAACTGGTCCGTTTGCGGGCCGGGATGCTGGGGTCGGGCTGCGGGGTGAGAGATGCGTGCGCCATGCCTCAACAAACAGACCGCTTCCAAGGGCGTGTTCCGCCCAGACGCTGCCACTTGAACTTCATTTTCATTCCTGCGATTGGACTGAGGTTTGCTGAAAGAGCGGCTCCGAGCAAAAAAGAATTTCAATTTGAGCCAGATGATTCATTGTGCAGCCATGTTCCCAGCGGTGGACACGAGCGATTCATTCGCAGTGCAAAGCGAAAGCGAGGACATTTTCTCCTCCCTGTTCCCGGAGGGGAACGCGGACTTCATCGCGCGCGGCTTCGGATGGGCCCGCCAATGGTTCACCGGCCATTACCCCGGCTATCTCGCCATAGACGCCCGGTACCACGACCTGGAGCACACCTTGCAGGGGACACTTTGCCTGGGCCGCCTCCTGCGCGGCCGGCATTTCGCCGGGATCCGCCCAGTTCTCACGGCTGAGATGTTCGAGGTGGGATTGCTGGCGATCCTCATGCACGACACCGGCTACCTGAAACGCAGCGACGATGGCGAGGGCACGGGCGCGAAATACACTGTCACCCATGTGCGCCGCAGCGGGGAGTTTGCCCGGACCTTTCTTGAAGCCCACGCGTACCCGCCAGGCCTGATCACCTCGGTGCAGCAGATGATTCGATGCACGGGGGTGAACGTGGATCTGGGTGCCATTCCCTTTGCCAGCGAGCTGGAACGCACGATCGGCTACGCGCTGGGCACGGCCGACCTGCTGGGGCAGATGGCTGCGCCGGACTACGTGGAAAAACTTCCGGTGCTGTTCCTGGAATTTGAAGAAGCGGCCAGATTCAGTGCGGACGAATCGCCGCGTTCCATCCGTTTTCCCAGCGCCACCGCGCTGATGCGAAACACGCCGGTCTTTTGGGATAAGTATGTCCGGCCCAAAATCGATCACGACTTTGGCGCGCTCCATCGTTTCCTCTGCGACCCTTTTCCCGACGGTCCGAATCCCTACCTCCAAGCGGTGGAAGCCAATCTCGCCCGGCTCCGAGAACGCACGGCGGCCTAGATTCAATCACTCCTCGCTGGCCTTGGCCGGTGCCGCTGGACCAGGGCGAGGCGGCCCGCGCTGGTGGCGTCAGTTGGATTGTTGGAGCTTGGTGTTTCTTTGGTGTTTGGATTTTGAATTTTGGTGTTTAATCCCGCCGTGTCTCGCGAGTACGTGCTGCAACCCTTTCATGCGCCGGTCGAACTGCAAATCGACTACGCGCACGAACTCAATGAGCAGCAGCACGCCGCCGTCACCGCGCTGCCGGGACCGGCACTGGTCATCGCCGGCGCGGGTTCGGGCAAGACGCGCACGCTCACCTATCGTGTCGCGTATCTGCTGGAGCAGGGCATTCCGCCTGACCGCATCCTGCTGCTCACCTTCACCAACAAGGCCGCGCGCGAGATGATGCGGCGCGTGGCGGACTTGCTCGGGCGCGACCTGCCGGAGTTGTGGGGCGGCACGTTTCATTCCATCGGGGTACGGGTCTTGCGCCGGCACGCGGAACTGGTGGGCTTTCGTCCCGACTTCACCATTCTCGACCGCGAGGATTCGAGCGATCTGCTCAAGACCTGCATCGCCGAGGCGGAGATTGATGTGAAGGCCACGCGCTTTCCCAAGGCCGACGTGGTGAACGACATCATCTCCATGGCGCTGAACACTCATCGCAGCGTGGCCGAAGTGGTGGCCCAGGATTACGATTACTTTGCCGCGCTCGCGCCGCAGATTGCTGATATCGCCGGGCGCTATCGCAAGCGCAAGCAAGCGGCGAACGTGATGGATTTCGACGACCTGCTCGCGCTCTGGCTCAAGCTGCTCCAGGAGCACGAGGACGTGCGCGAACGGTTTCAGCGCCGCTTCCAGTTCATCCTCGTGGACGAGTATCAGGACACGAACAAGCTCCAGAGCGACCTCATCGACCTGCTCGGCGCGAAGCACCGGAACGTGATGGTGGTGGGTGATGATTCGCAGAGCATCTACTCGTGGCGCGGCGCGAACTTCCGCAACATCCTCGAATTTCCGAAACGCTACCAGGGCGCGAAGACCTACAAGATCGAAGTCAATTACCGCAGCACGCCCGAGATTCTGTCCGTGGCCAATGCCGCCATTGCCGCCAACACCGAGCAGTTCACCAAGGAACTCACGGCGGCGAAGAAGTCCGGTCCCAAGCCCGTGCTCGTGACCTGTGGCGACGCAAATCAGCAGGCCTCCTTCATCGCGCAGCGCGTGCTGGAACTGCGCGAAGAAGGGCGCAGCATGAACGAGATGGCCGTGCTCTACCGCTCCCACTTCCACGCCCTGGAACTGCAACTGGAATTCACCCGGCGCAACATCCCGTTCAGCATCACCAGCGGCATCCGCTTCTTCGAGCAGGCCCACATCAAGGACGTGGCGGCGTATCTCAAGCTCGTGACCAACTCGACGGACGAGCTTTCTTTCAAGCGCCTCGTGATGATGCTGCCAGGTGTGGGCGGAAAGGGCGCGGCGAAGTTGTGGGCGGCTTTCGCCCAGAAAATTCAAGATCCAGGATCCAAGGTCCAAAGTCCGCTCGCGGCGACGGTCCAGGGTTGTGCCAAGTCCGTGCCCAAGAAAGCGGAGAAAGCCTGGGCGCAATTCGCCATCACGCTTTCCCAGATCGAGATCGAGCCAGTGCGATCTCAGCCGTGGGAGATGATCCGCATCATCATTGAGGCCGGCTACGAGGATTATTTGCAGGAGACTTTTGCCAACTACCGCAACCGCCTCGAAGATCTGGAGCAACTCGCCAGCTTTGCCCGCACCTTCAAGTCCACGGCGGAGTTCCTGACCCAGCTCTCGCTCCTGACCAACCTCGAGGCGAACGACCAAGGCGCGAAGTCCAAGGACGACGAGGAGCAGATTCGACTTTCCACCATTCATCAGGCCAAAGGTCTCGAGTTCGACGTCGTGTTCATCATCATGCTGTGCGACGGGCTGTTCCCCTCCGCGCGCTCCAGCGAATCCGTCGAGGGCGAGGAGGAAGAGCGCCGCCTGTTTTACGTCGCCATCACCCGCGCGCGCGATGAGTTGTATCTCAGCCACCCGCTCATGCGTGCCATGCAAGCCTACGGCGGCGATGCCATGCAGGAACCCTCTCGCTTCCTGAAGGAGCTTCCGCCGGAGTTGATCGACGAATGGAGCCTCAGCACGTACGGCTGAGCCACGACCATTTGGTTCAACTCGGAAGACGTGGAAGCGGTCGCTTCAAAGTGGGGGTCAAGAGAGCACGATGCCAGGTAGGGCGCCGGTGTCCCCACCGCGCCGGGCCAAGAAGGGAGAGAACGCCCGCACTGGCGAACGCAGCGCCGGAGGCGCGGCAGAGAGTAGCCCACGGCGTGAGCCGTGCGACCATTCGTTCCGGGAGACCGCAGCCCCAGCGGGGCGGCAGAACCGCGACCCCAGTGGCGAGGTGGGTCTTCTGTCGCCCCGCTGGGGCTGGAGCCTTCGGCGACGTGATCCCACGGCTCACGCCGCGGGCTATTCTCTGCCGCCGCGCTGCGGCTGAAACGGGAGGCACGCCCCGGCCCACATCGGTGCAACACGGAAGGAGTGGAAGCGCTGGGTTCACCGCCGCGCCCGGAGGCCGGGGAGGCAACGGGTTCAGAGTGGGGTCGCAGGCGGGAGGGTGCCGCTTCGCATGGTTCGCTTCGGAGCAAGCGTATTGAAGGCAGCAAGGTTCATTTTCTTCTCGCCGTGCCGCGTCTTTGCTTCCTCAATCTCGCTCCATGAAATCCTTTTGCCTCGTCGCCGCGCTGGCGTTGTCTGCGGTGCTACCCTGCACGGCGGCGGCGTGGCCGCAATTCCGCGGGCCGGAGGGGCTGGGCGTGGCCGAGGGGGCGGAGCCGCCCACGTTCTTCGGCACTGCCTCGAATGTGTTGTGGAAGGCGGAACTGCCGCTGGGGCATTCGTCGCCCTGCGTGTGGGGGAACAAGGTTTTTCTCACCGGCTACGACGGCAAGAAACTGGAGACGCTCTGCCTGGACCGCAGCACGGGCACGGTGCTCTGGCGGGAGACGGCCCCGGCGAGCAAGATCGAACCGGCCCATCGCATCGCCACCCCCGCGTCGTCCACGCCCGCGACGGATGGAGAGCGGGTCTATGCCTACTTCGGGTCGTTCGGGCTGCTGGCGTATGATTTGAACGGCAAGGAACTCTGGCGCGTGCCGTTGCCCGCGCCGATGGTCGAGTTCGGCACGGGCACGTCGCCCATTCTCGCGGGGGAGCGGGTCATCCTGGTGAGCGATCAGGATCAGGGATCGTTCCTGCTGGCGGTGGACCGGCGCACGGGCAAAACCATTTGGCGGGTGGAGCGGCCCGAATTCCGCCGCAGCTTTTCCACGCCGACGCTGTGGAAGAATGAAAGCGGGGTGGAACTGGTGGTGCCGGGGTCGATCTGGTTGACGAGCTACAACGTGGTAGATGGCACAGAGCGGTGGCGTTACAGCGGCACGTCGCGGGTGGCGAACAGCACGCCGATCTTCGGCGATGGCCTGCTGTTCTACGCGAGCTGGAACATCGGTGGCGACGAGGGCGACCGGGTGACGATGCCCGTGTTCGAGGAGTTCGCGAAGGAGAGCGACAAGAACAGCGATGGAAAGTTGACGCGGGAGGAGATTCCGGCGGGTCCGGTGCGGGACAGGTTATCGCAGATGGATTTGAACAAGGACGGTTTCGTGACGCCCGTGGAGTGGCAGAACATGCGGGACATGTTTGCCAACACGGAAAACGCGGTCCTCGCGGTGCGGCCGGGCGGCCGGGGCGACATCACGAAGTCGCATGTGGCGTGGAAGAGCAAACGCAGCCTGCCGTATGTGTCCTCGCCGCTCTATTATCGCGGCCGGCTCTACACGGTGAAGAACGGCGGGCTGTTCTCGTGCTACGAGGCGAAGACGGGGCGGGTGCTTTACCAGGATGAACGGCTCGATGCGCCGGGGGATTATTATTCGAGCGCGGTGGCGGTGGGCGGGAAGATTTACGTGGCGTCGCAGAAGGGCGTGGTGAGCGTGATCCAGGCGGGGGACGCGCTGGAGGTATTGGCGCGGAATGATTTGAAGGAACAAATCTTCGCCACGCCGGCGGTGGTGGAGGGCGTGCTGTATGTGCGGACGGAGAAGGGGCTGTATGCGTTTAAGTGAGAAGAGGATGGAAGTGAGTGCGGTACAGGTGGAGCTTGTCGCGCTGCGACAAGCCCGCCCGCGTTCAGCGGGCGGTTCGAGTGAGGCGTGGATGCGAACCCAGTTGAGTTGCGCCGCTGAACGCGGCGCTACTCGTCGCAGCGCGACGAGTTCCACCACGCTGGCGAGGAGTAGCTGGAACTTCAGTGAGTGTCTGGCGCGCTGGTGTTTGGAGGTCATTGCATGTCTGGCCTTCCTGCTCCCCTGCTCCACCTTCGCCGCGGCCCGGCCAAACATCGTCTTCGTGCTCACGGATGATCAGGGCTATGGCGATCTGGGTTGCCACGGCAATCCGGTGCTGAAGACGCCGCACCTGGATGCCTTCCATCGCGAGAGCGTGCGCTTCACGGACTTCATGGTCAGCCCGACGTGCGCGCCGACGCGTTCGGCCTTGATGACGGGGAGGCATGAGTTCCGCAACGGCGTCACGCACACCATCCTGGAGCGCGAGCGGATGACGACCAACGCGGTGACCATCGCGCAGGTGTTGCAACGGGCGGGTTACGCCACGGGCATTTTCGGCAAGTGGCATCTGGGCGACGAAGCTGAGTATCAGCCGGAGCGGCGCGGCTTTGACGAGGTGTTCATCCACGGCGCGGGCGGCATCGGACAGACGTATCCGGGAAGCGGTGGCGATGCGCCGGGCAACAGCTACTTCAATCCCTACATCCTGCACAACGGCCGTTTCGAACAGACGCAGGGCTATTGCACGGATGTGTTCTTCAACGAGGCGATGAAGTGGATGGAGGTAAAGCGCGCCAACCCGCAACCGTTCCTCGCCTGGATTGCGCTCAACGCTCCGCACGGACCGCTCCATGTGCCGGCGGAATACGAAAAGCCTTACGCGGGAAAGGTGGGCACGAACGCCGCGAAGTTCTTCGGCATGATTGCCAACATCGACGATAACTTCGGGCGGCTGACGGCGAAGTTGCGCGAGTGGAAGATCGAGACCAACACGCTGGTGATTTTCATGACGGACAACGGCGGCACGGCGGGCGTGCCGGTCTTCAACGCGGGCATGCGCGGCGGCAAAGCCACGGCGTACCTCGGTGCCACGCGAGTGCCGTCGTTCTGGCGCTGGCCGGCAGCGTTTCAAGGCGGAGTGGATTGCGCAAAACTCACGGCGCATGTGGATTTGTTCCCGACCTTCGCCGAACTCGCCGGGGTGAAACTGGATGCGAAAGCTCGGGCCCAAGTGGAGGGCCGCAGTCTGTTGCCGCTGCTGGAAAATCCCATGGCGCCGTGGCCCGAACGGCAGTTGGTCACGCATGTCGGGCGCTGGGAGCGTGGGCAGGCGGCGGAGGCGAAGCTGATCAACGCCAGTATTCGTAACTCGCGCTTCCAACTCGTGTCGGCGGGGCAACCGAAGAATCAGACCACCGCGCCGCGCTGGGAACTGTTCGACTTGAAGAACGATCCCGCACAGAAAACCGACGTGCGGGAGAAATTTCCCCAAGTCGCCCAGTCCCTGGAGTCGGCCTACGAGAAGTGGTGGACCGACACACAGCCGTTCCTGGTGAATGAGAACGTCGAAGCACCGAAAGTGAATCCCTTCAAGGCGCTTTTCTGGAAACAGTATGGCGGCGGCCCGGATGAAGCCTTGCCACGCCGCATGGATCCGACGGCGGCGCGCGCCTTGAAGCCCTGAACGAGTCTCTGATCAGGAACCGGACAAACCTGGAATAATTCTCACCGCGGAATGACAACTTCCAAGCCCTCGCGTGCCGCTTCGACCAGCAGGTCTGCGCTCGCGAGCGAGCGCGCGTGCGCCAGCATGCGGGAGATGCGCTCATCGTCGTGCGTCGGGTCGTGGTGGAAGAGGTAGAGTTGCTTCACCTGCGCGCGGGTCGCGATGTCCACCACGTCATCCACGCAGGCATGGCCCCAGCCGATGCGCTGCTCATATTCGGCCGCATCGTATTGCGCATCCATGATGAGCACCTCCGCGCCGGAGATGAATTGGATCAGCTTCTCGTCCTGCTGCCGGGCAAATTCAACGGCCCGCGCGTCGGCTCCAGCGGGCTTGGCTCTCATGCGGAGGAACGGCTCATTGTCCGGGATGAAGACCACCGCGCCCCCACGGGCCTCGATGCGATAGCCCACACAGATGCCGGGATGATTCACGAACATGGCCCGCACGCGCACCGGGCCCACGGTGAATTCCAGGTCGCGCAATTCCTCGATGGTGATGTTGCCGGGCAATTCCTTCAGTCCCACCGGAAAATACGGACTCTCCATCTGCGCGCCGAGCGTGGCGGCCAACCCTTGCCGGGCACCTTCGTAGCCGAGAATGCGCACCGTGTTGCGCGGGTCGTAAGCCGGCACGAAAAACGGAAAGCCCTGGATGTGGTCCCAATGCGTATGAGTGAGCAGCAAGGTGATGTTCAGCGGCTGGTGGTTGAACTCCTGCTCGAGACTCAGCCCGAGCGGGCGAATGCCGGTCCCGGCATCCAGCACGATGATCTCACCCTCGGCACGCACTTCGACGCACGAGGTGTTGCCACCGTAAAAGTTTGTCCCCGGCCCCGGGGAGGCAATCGATCCGCGCACGCCCCAGAACTTCAACCACGTCGGCCCGTCGGCGAGGCGGCCGGGAGCAGCGGTCTCGACCGGCCTGGTCGGGCCTTCGCCCGAGGTCAGCCGCAGCAAGGTCGCGCCGAGTTCGGCGGGTTGGACCGGTTTGACGAGATACTCGTCGGCGCCAGCCTCGAGCGCGTTCAACTTGTCCGTGGAATAGCCGCGCCCGGAGAGCATCACGATTTTGGTGCCGTGCAATTCAGGGGTGGCGCGGATGGCCCGGCAAACCTGGTAGCCATTGCAGCGCGGCATGAGCAGGTCGCACACGACCACGGCGGGCTTGTGCTGACGGGCGAGGTTGAGGCCCGCCTCGCCATCCTCGGCGGCGAGCACTTTCCAGCCACGTTGTTCGAGCAACGCGCCCAGCATGGAGCGCAACGCGTCGTCGTCTTCAATGAGCAAAACCGCTTTCATTCCCAGGCCAAACCTTCTTCTAAATCGTGGCTGATGGCGTGGACTCTAATTAAACAGCCCCGGATGGAAATGGAAAAAGCTGAAGGCGAGCGACGACGCGCGCGCTTTGAAGAAACAGCTCTGCCCACCATCACCCGCTCTGGGCAGGGTAAAAGCGGCGCTCAAAATCTCAACAAGCCTCATAGTCATCTCACATCGTCAGGCCAGGGACGCAAATAAAACAACTCAACCCACGAGTTCGACCGGGCTCAGGGCACGAGTCGCGCGCGATAGCCCCGGCTGATGCTGGTCGGCGGCAGGCTGTTGGTGTCGGTGAAGCTTACCTCGCCGCTCAAGTTCGAGACGGTCAGCAGCGTCGTCCAGTTGGTGAGGTTGGGAGCCACCTCGATGGCGTAGCTGCGATTGGTGCTGCCACCCGCCAGCGTGGCCGAGAAGACGCCGTTGCTCAGTCGTGGCCGGAGAATTGAAAACGGCAGCGGCAACGAATCCCGCACCGTCAGCAGGGCCACGGCGCTGGTCACGGAGCCGAAGCTGTTGACCACGCGCACATCGTAGTTGCCCGCGTGAACCAGTTGCACGTTGGTCCGGGTGAAGTTTGCCCCGGAAGCGCCGCCGATGTTCACGCCATTGAACCGCCACTGGTAAACGAGCGCACTTTGACCTGACGCGGCCACGGTGAAGCTAGCGCTCGTTCCCACGTCGTTCGTCCGGCTTGCCGGCTGCGCGCTGATGAATGGCCCGCCCGGCAGCCCGAGACGAAACTGCACCGCACCGCCATTCGGCGTGGAGGTGTCGTAACCCGCCACGACGATATAATAGGTCGTTCCGTAAATTGCCGGAAACGTGACGCTGCTCTGCAAGCCGGACGCGTCGTCGCTCACCGCCATCTGCACGAGGGAGGTGAAGTTGAGCGGCAGGCCCGGCCGGTTCGTATAGACCACCAAAATCGTGTCGAACGCGCTGCCCACCGTATCCATCGTCACCAGACCGCTGGCCGGCGCGGTCCATTCCAGCCACATCGTCTTCACCGCGTGGGTGAAATAATGATTCGGCTCGTTCACCTCCAGCGTGGCCGCATTGTTGTTGCCGGTGAGGAAATTGGTGAAGCCGTTGAGAATGCCACGGCCGTTGAAACTGTCGGCCAGATTGGTGCTCGCCAGCACGACGGAGAAGTTAACCACCGCCGACGTCGAGACGAGTCCGAAGGGGTCGCGCGCCACGGCGTAAGTCTGATACGCGGCCAGCGGCGCGTTCGAGAGCGTGGCGAAATAAGGCGCGTTGGTCAGCGAGGCCAGCAACACGCCGCCCACATAAAGGTCCACCCGCGCCACGCCGCCGTTCGTGTCCGTGGCCGTGGCGGTGATGCCGATGTTCCCCGGCCCGGGCAGCGCCGCGCCATTGGTCGGGCTGGCGATGCTGACCAGCGGCGGGCCGTTGATGCTCAAGGCCACCGGGGCCGAGGTCGCGTTCCGACCCAGCGCGTCAGTGGCGACCGCGAAAAGCAGGTTGCTGCCCGTGGGCGGGTTCGTCCAAGTGAACTGATAGGGTGCCGCGAGCAAAGGACTGACGGCATTCGGGCCGAAATAGAACGTGACACTCACGCCCTGCCCGGGATTCGGATCGCTGGCTGTCGCCGCGAGAAGAAGATTGGTGGGCGTGAACGGCACGAATGTTCCGTTGGTCGGCGTGGTGATCACAACCACCGGCGGGAGATTATCGTTGTCCACGATGGTCACCGTCGCATTGCTCGGCGAACCGATCAGATACTCCGGCGCGGCGAGCAAGGTCAGCGTCACCAGTTCGTCCGCTTCAATTGTTGCCTCATCCACCGGCAGGATGGTGATCGTCGCCGCGTTCGTGCCCGCCGGGATCGTGACCTGACTGGAGATGGACTGATAATCCGTCCCGTTCAACGCCCCGCCGGCGACACTGAAGTTCACCGTGACCGGGAAATTATTGCTGCCGTTGCGCGTGACCGTGAACACGCCGGGATTCAAGCCTTGCTCGGCTGCACCCGGATCGGTGGCCGCAATCGTGACCGTCGGCGGCACGATGACCAGGAGAGTCGCATTGGAACTAAGCGCGCTACCGACGGCGTTGCTCACCAGCACGCTGTAGGTTCCGCTGCGGGCCGGCTGAACATTCGTGAAGACAAGATTGGTGCTGGTCGCGCCGGAAAGAGTCACCCCGTTGAAGAGCCATTGATAATAAAGCGGCGCACTGCCGGTGACACCGACCTCGAACGAAACCGTCGCGCCGATGATGACGGTTCGATTGATCGGTTGCGCCACGATCTGCGGCGGCACGCTGAGTTGCAGGGCTGCCGGCGCGCTGGTCGTGGAGCCGAAACTGTTGGTGATGACGACGAGATAAATGCCGAGGTCCGGGGCCTGCACGTTGGTCAGCACGAGCGTCGGCTGCGTCGCACCCAGCACGGAACCGCCGTCCTTCCACCACTGGTAATTCAAGGGTCCCGTGCCGATCGCGCCCACGGTGAAGCTCGCCGTACCGCCCGCCGCGACGGTACGACCCAGCGGCTGATACACAATCTGCGGCCCGGCCTGAATCGTCAGCAACGCGTTGGTGGTGAGGGCCGCGCCGGCAGGATTGACCGCGCGCACCGAGTAGAGGCCCGCATTCGTGGTCTGTGCGCTCACGATGGCATAAGCAGCGTTGGTCGCGCCGGCGAGGTCCACCCCGTTCCAGCGCCATTGATAAGTCAGCGGCGCGACCCCCGTGGCCAGGGCAGTCATGCTCACCGCCGTGCCCGGCAACACGGTGCGATTGGTCGGCTGCACCGTGAACACCGGCGGAGCCAGCACCGCCGCGCCATTGCTCGCGCCCGGCGTGGGCAGGGCCGCCCGCCAATTCACCGGATCGTTGGCGTAATTCAGGGCGACGGCGCGCTGCAAGGAAACTCCCGACCCGTTCGTGTTCCCATCCGCCGCCGAGGGCCACGGCGCGGAGTCGCGATAATGAATTCGCTCCACGAGAATGTACGGCACGTCGCCCAGGTTCGGCGCATCGGGCCGGTTCAACCGAATCTCATCGTCGCCGTTGTTCAGCTTCCCGTTCCACGGCCCGACCAGCGGCACGGCCGGGCTGAGTCCGTAGCGCAAACGAAACGCCGCCAGGTCGGTGGCATTGGTCTGCGGGTCGAATCCCACCACGACAAGGAAGCCGCCCGCCGCAATCCAGGTGTTGGTCGCGAAATCAAAATCCACCGCGCTGCGCAGATGCCAGGTGTTCGTGAAGTGGTTCGGGTCGAACAACGCCACCGCGCTGGCGCTGGCGTTGTGCAATTCGATGAACTCGTCGCGCGCATTGTCGTTCGTGCCCAACTCGGGCGGATGATAATGAATCTCGCTGATCACCACCGCTCCGACCTGGGGATACGCATTCGTGGCCCCGCTCCCGGTGCGGAACTGCTCGACACTGGCCGGACTGTCCACGCCCAGAGTGCGCGAACTCAGCGCCGGAAAATCAAACCCGATGCTGGTCTCGAAGCGTCCGAACGTGACCCCGTTGGCCTGCGCGCCGAAGTCCACCGACGCGCGGTAGCCGGTCAGATTGCCGTTGGTGTCCGTGACCGAGAGGAAGATTTCGTCCCCGTTCGCCGAACTGAGCGAGAAGCTGGGAAAGAGCAGCGTGGGATTGAACTGATTTTCGTACAAGACGGTGAAGCCGCCGGGCTGGAGGATGGTGTTATCCGCAATGCGGAACTTGCGCGGCTCGAGTTGGGAGTCGCTGAGATACCAGCCCCCGATGTCGATGGGCCGGGCGGTGGGATTAAACAGCTCGATGGCATCCTCCAACGGCGGATCGGAGTGAGTGAGCGCCTCGTTCATGACCACGTCCTCGAAGGGCAGGAAATTTGCCTGGCCCGGCGTGGGCGTCCTCGGGAAGCGGACGCGGTTGGTGGCACCGTCCGGGAAACGGCCTTCCGAAACGCCGCTCTGTTGCAGGCCGAAAGTAACCGCGTCGATCTGGGTCAATCCATCGGTGGCGAAGAATCCCACCGCCTCGCCCGATCCAGCCAGGCGGAAGTTCACATGGTCCGCGCCCGCGCCCGGATTGTTGTCCGCGATGAACTGGACGAATCCGCGCCCGCCCAGACCAATGAACGAGAGGTTGGGGATTTTGTACTGCGTGCGGCTGATCAGATTGTCCGTGAGATAAAAGCCGCCTAACGCCACGGGCTGCGCGTTGGGATTGAAGAGCTCGAAGTAGTCATCGTCGCCGCTCTTCGCATCGGCCATCCACTCGTTGACCCGCACCGTCGCAGCGCTGGCCAGGGATGCGGCGAGGTTCAGACTTCCCTCCGTCGGCAGCGTCAGTCCCCACGCGCCCACTCCGTTCGGCACACGACCGATGGTGAAGTCCGCCGCCTGCAAACCAAACTGCACCGAGTCGAAGAGCGCGCCGCCCCGCGACAGCTTGTCGAACAACAACACCTCGTCGCCACTGGCCTTGAAGCCAAAGCCGGTGTTGAGTCCTGGTCCCGCGTTGGTGCTGGCCGGTGTGCCGGAATCAAACTTCACCGTCAGGTAGCCGAGCGCCGGCACGGCCGCGCCCGCCGGGAAAACCCAGCGCCTCGGCACGGCCACGTCATCGCTCAGACTCATGTCGCCCACGTCCACCGGGCTGGCGGTGGGATTGTAGATTTCAATCCAGTCCGTGATCAATCCGTCGGCATTCGTGTAACTCTGGTTGTTCGCCATCACCTCGTTCAAGGCGATGGCCGTGGCGATGAAGTTGGTCACGGACTTGACCGCGTAGAGCGACAGGCCGAACACATCGTCGCTGCTCCCGTTGTCGCTTTGATGCACCTCGACCGCGATCACATTGTCGCCTTCGACCAGCGCCGTGCTGGAGAGGGCGATGACTTCCGGCTGTCCTTCGCTGCCCTGGGTCTGCGCCTGGGAGGTAAAGAGGACCGGATTGGCGGTGACGCGCAGCCGTCCGGCCTCGACGCCGTTGAGGTAAATGACCGCGCCGTCATCGAGATAATTGGTGGCGAAGAACTGCCAGCCGGAGCCATTGGTCCATTGGAAGTGCGTCCGGTAATAAACGGTGATCGGCCCGCCGTTCTGCGGCGATGGACTGAAGGTGTTGAAGGGAAACGGGTAAAGCCCTGGAGAAGTCTCAAAGCCAAAGAGGCCGCGCCCCGCCGGCCAGCCGGAGTCATCGAAGGCCGCCGGCAACCAGTCCGTCTCGAAATCAAACCCGGTGTCGTTGTAGCGCCAGATCTGGTTGGTCACGCCGAACAGCACGGCCAGGCTGTTGCTCACCGTGATGCTCACGCTGCTGAACGGATTCGGCGAACCGGGCGTGGGCAGCGAGAACATGGCCCGCGCGTCACCGCCGTTGGGGGAGCGACCTTCAGAGATGTCCGTCGCCTGCGGTCCATAAATGACACAATCGATCAGCACGCCCGCCGGGCTGAACAAGGCAATCGATCCCTGCACGGGCGACAGCTTGAAGGAAAGGTGATCGGCCCCCTGCCCTGCGTCCGCGTCGGCGATAAACGGAAGGTAAGCCCCGCCCGCGATGAAACTCAGCGCCGGCACCTGGTGCAGCAACGGCGCGCTGGCCGGCGCATCGCTGAAGAACGAACCACCGATGTTTACCGGCAGTGAATCCAGGTTGAGCACCTCCACAAAATCTTCGCCCACCGTGGCGTCGGCCAGCCACTCGTTGATCTTCAACCGGGAGAGATCACCGAGAGGATACGGCGTGTTGGCCGCCCCAAGCGTGGGATAAGACAGACCCCACGAACCACCGGTCAGCCGGCCCAAGGACAAATCCTCAAGCTGCAAGCCGAACGAAATCGAGTCCAGCAATGCACCGCCACCCGCACTGGATTCGTAGAGGTAAATCGAGTCGCCGCGCTCGCTGAGGGCGAAACCGAGATGGATGCCGCTGGTGACTTTCGATTCGTCGGCATAAACCAGCAGATACTGGCCCGGCCCCAGGGTCGTGTTGGTCGGGAAGGCGAACTTGTAGTGGTTGTTTGGGTCATCCGTAATCCCCTTCCCCGCGAGGTTCACCGCGTTGGTCCCGGGGTTGAACAGCTCAATCACATCCGGTGTTTCGCCCTCGTGCGGGAAGGCCAGCCGGTTTACCGCCAGCACCTCGTTGAGCAGCACGCGACCGGGCTTGTTCGTCACCACCCAGGTGCGCGATGACGAGGCCAGCGCCGTCGAACCAAAAAACAAATCATCCTGATACAACCCCGAGTCGCGCCGGCCCGACACATCGACCCGGTGTGAACCAGTCCCGAGACCGGCGAGCGCAATGGGCGTGGCCAGCGGCGTCTCGGCGCTCCACGCGCCGCCGTCGAGCCGCCACTTGTAATGAGTGAAGCCTGAACCGTCCGTCCAGCCGGGCACGGCGCGATTCACGCCCACCACCAGCGTGGCGCCGTTCGTCGCGGTGGTGGCTTCCGGCTCGCCGGAAATCGAAGCGCCCGTCGGCACCACGCCGCCACGGTCACGTCCATTCGGCCCCGTGCCCACTGCCGGTGAACCGGCCCGCACCGCAAACCATTCGCGCAACACCTGCGCCTGTTGCCAGGTGGTGAAGTTCGTCGTCTCGGACCACTGCGGCACGCGCACAAAGAGCGGATCGTTGGTCGAGTTGCCCGAACCGGGACCGGCCCAGGTGAAAGGCATCAGGTTGTGGTTGAAGGTAATATTGCTCGCGAGCGCGGTTCCGTTCGTCACGTTGCGGGTCAATCGTTGGGCATCGTAAATCACGTTGCCCTCCGCGAACAGGCCGCTCGCCAGAGCGATGCCGTCGTCACCGAAGTTCAGCACCGCCGCCGTGGCCGCGTCGCCGAAGCCCGCGCCCGTCTGTCGCACCACCGTGTTGTTGAGGAAGGTGTAAAAGTTCCCCTGCTTGGCCGTGGCCGCCTGATCCACGTCGTAGAAAATGTTACCTAGGACCGTGATCTCGGAAGTCTGGCCGCTGTCGTTGCCACCACTCACGCCGCTGGCGGAATCGGGGGAGCCGTTGCGATGCACATGCAGGAAGATGTTGCCCTCGACCCAGGCGTCCGTGCCGTCGAGATCGAGGATGTCGTCGTCGCTGCCCGTGAAGACGTTCTCGATGAAGTGGACGATGGGACCAGGACGGTTGCCGCCGGTGAAATCAATCGTGTCGTTGTAGCCGTTGACCTTGCCGCAAAAGTTCCGCACGAAGACGCCGTGACCACCGGTGCGGATGCCACCCGTGCCGTGGATGGGTTCAATGCTCGCAGTGGTGGCGGGAAAGTGGCAGTGGCTCACGAGGAAGGATGCGCCGTCGAGATTGAGATAGCGGACGCCCGTCGCGCCGAAAGTCAGGTGGTCAAGATAGACCTCGCCACCCTGCACGTTGATGGCCGAGCTGCTGTTGAATTCGAGATGTGCGTAGGCGAGGCGCGTCTCGGGAGAACCAGGCGTGCCGTTGACGATGAGACCGCCCCAGGTCGCACCGGAGCCGGGCACGCGCGTGAAACGTATCGGCGCAGTGGCCGTGCCTTCGGCCAGCAACCGCCCGCCATCGGCCACGTTGAGGGACGCGCCGGAGTTGAAGAAAACGCTCGCGCCCGACTGGATGGTCAGGGTCACGTCGGCATTGATGGTCAACGCGCCGGACACGGTGAACGGCCCGTTGGCCGCCGTCCAGGTCGCGTCGCTGCTGATCGCGCCGGAGACAGCCGTGCCCGCGACATTGCGCCAGATGTCGATATTGGCCGTCGCGATCTCGACACCGTTGCTGTTGAGCGCCTGCACCAGCACGCGGTTCACGCCGGGCTGCAAGGCCACGCTGGCATTTGTCCAGCGCGCCTCCCAGGCCGACCAGACGGAGGTGGATCCATTGACCAGCACGGTGCGCGTGTGGATGGCATCCGAGAAACCAAACAACGTGGCCGTGGCCGAACTGCTCTGCGGATAGCCGCCCACCACGGGCAACGACGACTGAATGGAAATGGCGAGCGGGATCTGCGAGCGCACGTAGGCGTTGCGATTGGTGGCAGAGGTCTTCATCGCCGTGATGGTGGCCGCCGGCACCCACGAACCGAGCGCGTCATCCATGGTTCGCGACAGTTCGGCGTTCGAGAAAGTCGTATCGAGCAATCGATTCAAGGTCGCAAAGTAGGTGGGGACAAACTCCGGGTGCTTCAGGAAGCGGTTGATCGTGCTCAGGGCCGTGGCGCGAAAGAGATTGGTGCCGGTCGAAAAGTTAGGCCCGGAGCCTTGGCCGTAAATCGTGTCCCAGTCATGGACCAGCAATTTGAAACGCGGATCGATCCCGCCGCGGTACATCCCAAAATCATCGCCGAAGCCGGTGCCCAGACTCGTCTCGCCACTGATGGTCAGCGTGTAGAGGGCGAAGTAGAGCATCCATTGCTCCACGTTCACCGCCTGCCGCACCGTCGGCACGTAATTCGCATCGCTCGTGTTGGGCGAGAGCGCGAAGGTGAGATTCATCAGGTCGGTCCAGTCATTCTCGGTCGAGTTGTTCTGCTTGGAATAACCCGCGCTGGTGTAAGAAGGAACGCTCGTGCCGAGATAACCGAGCGACGCCGAATGACTGCCAGTCGAGGCGCGGTAAATGTTGCCGCCGTTGTCCTGCGGGAAATGCGCGTCCACGAATTCGCCGCCCGGCACCTCGGTGGCGACGTAGGAGCCAAACTGCGGCGAGTTGGCCAGGGCGAGATTGGCCCCATTGACCCGCACCTGCACGGCGCGAGCGGTCTCGGCGTCCATGCCGGATCTCGCCGCCAGGGCATAGCCCGCCAGTTGGGAGTGGGTGAACTGGGTGTTCAGGTTGATCTGCGACACGCCCTTCCACGGACGATCCGAGGAAATGTTCAGCCGGTAGTTCGGCGGATTCTGTCCGCGGCTGCCGGCGCCGCGAATGCGCAGGCCATTCAAGTGGCGCAACTCGGACGACGTGCCATCGATGCTGATGAATGTCGCGTTCATCTGCGCGTCGCTGTTGCGGTCTCCGCTGGTGTTGTTGAGGGTCGTCAGTTCCGCGCGCTCGGTTTCGTTCATGAGCACGCGATAGAACGGCTGCCCGCCGCCGTAACTGGAGTCGTCCACTTGCAGGAGCGCGTTGGCGGATTGCGAGAACACGCCGTCGATGCTGGCCGGGGCCGGCCAGGAGTTCGTGACGCCGGAGGCGGTTACGGCTTCGACATAGTATTCGAGCACGGTCAGATTCGGACGGGCGGCGAGTACCGTGCCATAGACATCATCGCCCGCCCCGCCATCGCCGCTCAGGCCGTTGTCATTCATCACCTCGGCGGTGAATGGATTGGACTGGGGGTTGGCATCCACACGGTAGAACAAGCGCACGGTCACGCCGGTGCCGGGCGGAACGACGACTCGGGCGGCGATGGTAATGACGTTCGTCGAGCGCGGGACGAGCGGGAGATGGGCGGTGTCGAGCACAAGGGCACGGGAATTGAAGCTCTGGACGGAATTGGCCGCACCAGGCGTGCCCCCATCGACCGTGCTGGCCACCCAGTTCTGGCCCGAATCGCGCGGTAGATTCCGGTTCACCAACTCAACGGACTTTCCGGTGCCCGAGTGCGGCGTGAGCCAGTCCCAACCGCGATGATTATTGTCCAGGGGCCCGCGAATACGCTGCCCCCAGTCGCCTTGGTCGGCATAGGTGATTTCATCAATCTTGCTGCCGAGAGGGTCTTCGAGCCGGATGGTTTCCCCGCCATTGGCCAGTGCGCCGAGCCAGCCGCCGATGATATAATCACCATCCACGCCAGGATGCGCCGGAATAAACGTCGCCAGATTCGCCGCCACAACCACGAAGCCGCCGGGGTGAATAATCTGCGACGGAAAGGCAAAGTTGACGCCCTTGGTGAATTTCCAACCCAGCAGATTCACCGTGTTCGTCCCGGCGTTGTAGAGTTCGACCCATTCCTCATTCGTGCCGTGCGACGCGGAGTCGTACATCAACTCGTTGATGATGATGGATTGCGCGCGGGCCGGCGCAGGCACCAGGCAGGCAAGAGCGATAAAGAAGCAAAACAGGGGTCGAATCATAAGACTTCAGGACAACGCCGCACCTTGGGCACGGGGCGGGATCGATTCAAGAGTGTTGTTGTAAAAACAGGAGCGAAGTGCGCGAGTGCCCAGTCGCGGTTCCATGAAATGATGAGCATTTGAGTCGCGCCACTTGCCAGGCGAGATTACGGACGAGGCACGCCCGGAGGAAGGGCCAGAGATGGAAGCTCCACTCAAAAGCAAACGGCGTGCGGGAGCATTCTCCCGCACGCCGTCTGGAGAAAAGCCGGGTTACCTGCCGAGCAACGAGGCGAACAATCCCTTGTGCTCGGTCTGTCGCTGCCGGGCCTTCATCTGGCCGAGCACAGACTGCCAGGTGATGTAAAGCTTGTGCCACTGATTCTCGATGCCGCGCAGCGCATTTTCGTTGCTGTCGCTCAGAAAGCGCATCGAGGGCACGCTGGTCATGAGACCATGCACATCCTCGCGCGTCACGGCCGAGCCTTCCACCGCGGCGAGGATCAATTCCAGTTCCTGGGTGATGACGGTTTTGACCTCCATGAACTGGTTCTCATCATCAAGGGTGAACTTCTTGAACCGGGCCAGGCCGAGGTAGTGGTTAAACTGTCTCCAGCAGTCCAGGTAGTTCTCCATGCGGACGATCAGGTCTTGCATTCGATTGGCGCTCATAAATTATTTTTTGGGCAAAGTTTGGGGCAGTAGGAAGATCAAGGCTCCGCCTCGCAAGTTGCGGGCGGTCACACGCAGGCTCGGGTAATAGACGTTCAGCTCCTGGAGCGGCATCTGGGCGTGCTGGGCATTGCGGAAAAAGGCCAGCACGCGCTCGCCGATGTCGCGCATTTCGGTCACCGGGAACCATTGGGGCAGCGTGGAAGCGATGATGCGACCCTCACGGTCAAGGGAGAACGCGCCGGAAGGAATTTTGCCCAGTTTGCGCGGGGTGCGCCTTTTGAAGAGTGGTTTCATGATTCCCATTTGGCCAGGATGTTTCGCATGGTTTCCCGCACCTCGTCCGAGCGCATGGTCGAGCGGAAGCCGACGCAAAGATCGCCTTTGCTCGAATCGGCCAGGGCAACGTGGTTGGAATTACTGAGCGCGGTGATTTGCTGCACCTGCCCGACCTGAAGGAAGTCACCGAGATCGGAGAAGGACTTTAGGGATTCCTGCGTCCAGTCGGACATCTGGTCCGCGCTTTCCAGCCCATAGGACTTCATCTCACAGCGCGGCTTGGGACCGACGCAGAGGGCAAACTGCACGCCATCGAAGCGAGTCAAACCGACCAGCGGAGTCATGCCATCCATGCCCAGATGGGTGCCGTCATTGTGGGCGGCAGCACCGCCGGCTTCATCCATCTCCTGGGCTAGTTCCAGGAGCAGTCCCTGGTAGGAGCTGAAAATGGCACGCTCGCGAGCCTCGTCGCCCGGGAGCATCTCGAAGTTGCCGGTTTTCCAGGCAAGGATCTTTCTAAAGGCGGCCTCCCCCTTGAATTCGTCGGTCTCCGCATCGAACAATTCGCCATTCTGAATCCAGATGCGGCCATTCAACGCACCATTGCTAATCTTGAGCGTGGAGGAGTTCTGCGAAAGACATTCGAGTTGGATCAAATCCACCAGGCTCTTGCTCTGCACACCGCGGAAACCACCCTGGGTGTCGCGTTGCATGATGGCATCGATGGAATCGAGGAAGTTCTGCCGCTCATGTTCGGAGCCGGGCTTCTGCCAGTACTGGTCCACCCCCATGCCGTAGGCCCGGGCGCGGAAATGTTCATCGGCGATGCAGGTCCAGACGACAATACGAAGCTGGGGATATTTGCGCCGAGCGATGGCGATGACCTGGAGACCGTCCATCTTGGGCATGTTGAGATCAACAATCAGGAGTTGGAATGGCCCGGACTCGAGCATGGCCAGGGCGCGGGGACCGGTCGAGGCGGTGTGGACTTCCGGACCGCTGGGCAGGGTCTTGAGGAATTCCCAATACACTTCCAGGAAATCCTGATCGTCATCGACCAGCAAAATCTTCGAACGCGTCGCTGTTTCTGTGCTGCCCATAATTTCGACAAATCAACTGATTAGTGTCTCACCGTCTTGTTTTCGGCCGCTTGGCGAACCGACTTAAGGGGCAGTTGCAAGAAGCGCGCCAGCCGCGCACAGCAGCAGAATGACGCAAATTGCCGCCCTCCCGTCGCGAAATCCGGGCAAGATGGTTGAAGTTGAGACTCGAAGCTCAGGAATGGTGCAGTCCCGCGGCGATTGGCTCGATCCTGATCGGACCGACTGCGATGCAACGGCCAAACGAAAAGAGCAGGCGCGAAGCCTGGCCCCTACCTGCTCTTTCTCCTGAAGCTGCGCCGCCGGCTTATGCCGTGGCCGTGGCCGTCTCGGCAGGAGTGAGATTGGGCCCAGCGGGCAGAGGTGCTGTTTCGATGGCATCCACGCTGTAATGATGCATTCCGCTGTCCGTCTCCAGTTCCACTTCCTCGCCGGGCTTTTTATTGATGAGTTTCTGCGCCACTGGGGCGAGGTAGCTGATGACATTCTGCTCGGGATCGGAATCCCAGGCCCCAAGGATGATGAACTTCTCGGCCTGTCTGGTCTCAAGGTTGGTCACGCGCACCTGGGTGCCGATGCTGACCACGTCGGTGCGGGCATTGGAAAAATCCGAGCCACGGGCGCGGACAATTTGGCCTTCCAATTCGGATTTGCGGCGCATCAGAATCTTTTGCATCTCCTTGGCCGCCTTGTATTCGTGATTCTCACGCAGGTCGCCGTAGCTGCGGGCAATGGCAATCTCCTTGGAGTTGGCCGGAATTTTCTTCTGCACCAGGTCGGCGTATTCGTCTTTGCGGCGTTCCAGGCTGCCCCAGGAAACAACAAAACTGTTGTCCTGCCGGGTGGCGTCACCGGCGATGAGCGGCTGAATGGCCGGGTAGTTCTTGACGATGCGCGCGAGCAAGGATCGCTTGTCCATGTCGTCGAACACGGTCGAAAGCTGGAGGGCACGGGTGAGATCCTTGATGACTTCAAGGTCGGCTGATTCGATCAGTTCCACGAGCAGGTTTTGATCATCCATGATGAAGTCCCGCAGGCGGCTGGACTTCTTCTCGTTAAACTGATCGCGCTCCATCGACGTCAGCATGGCCCGAAACACTTCCGGCCCAAGAATGTCGGCGAAAGCGTCCGAACGCTCCTTGGCCAGCCAGAGCAGCAACTCGGTACTGGCGGCATGTTGGTTGATAAGTTTGGCCAGCGTTTCCTTCAACACCTCAGGTTTGCCGTTGTCGATGAGCAGGCTCGCCATTTCACCGCAAAGCTTGGCCGACACGGCGTTCATGCCCGTGCGCACAGCGTCCGGCCAAAGAGGCGTGCCGAGCTTGAAGGTCTCCAGCGCCCGGCGCTGCTTCGCGGCCGGCAAGGACTCCATGAACACACTGAAGCGGGGCTGCTGATCCCACACGGCTTGCGGCGTCAGTTCACCCGCCACGACAGGCAATCCGGCGGCGGCGGTCAAATCATCACGCACAAACATCGCCTCCAGGGCCAGCGCGGTTTGCGGACGGAGATGCGTGGCAATCTCAGTGTTCAGCATCGTGTTGATTTCACTCACTGCGGCGGCCTTGTCCGACAAATCAGCGCACATCTTCAATACTTCGGCCGCCGCGGCCGCGTGCGCCTTTAAACCCTTGGCGGCGCGGAAATCCTTCATCAACCGATCCTGCAAAGAGACTTCCTCAGCCTGATAAACAATCGGATCGGTCTTCTTCGCCGGCACCTGGAAGTGCCCATCCTTCTTCAACTCGCGCTTGGCCACTTCCCACCATTTCTTCCAGTCCGAAGTGATAACGTCTGGCACCAGCACCTGCTGCATTTGGGTAATAGTCGCCTGGCCCCCGTAGCTGTTGAGCACCACCTTTATGACGGCGAGATGATCGAGCGCAGCCAGCTTACGCAAGCCATCAAGGTCGCTGGCCTTCTTGGCCAGGATGTGATCCGGGGAGACAGGCTTCAACGAGTCGGCCGCGAAACCAAGATCCATTTGGTGTCCCGGCTTGTTTGGGAAATCGATCAAGAACCGGGCAAAAACTGTGTCCACGGTCGTGATGCGTCCGAAGCCCCAACTGCGATGCACGCAATATCCCGTCTGGGCGAGCACGGTGAGGACATCGACATTCTTGGAATTAATTTTTCCGCCAGCCGCCAATTTTTCAAACTCTTCTCTCATAAAGATCAAATTTCTCGCCGACACCCGAGCGAACTGGATTATTAGAAGGTGACTTTTGAAAAACCAAGGGAAATGTCTTTGCGGCTGCTCCTGCAACGTGAGTCAGGCCGTGACTACATTGAAAATCTCCTCGAAGCCGCGCTGGCCGCCTCGAGTTTGAGCAGCCCCGATCGCGGGCTGCTCCAGGAACTCGTTTATGGCGTGGTCCGCTGGCAGGCCACGCTCGACTGGCTCATCGCGCGAAAGACCGCTGGCCGTCCACAGAAGCCGGGGCTGCAAATCCTGCTCCGGCTCGGGCTGTATCAAATCTTCTGGCTCTCTCGCATCCCTGATCATGCGGCAGTGAACGAGACCGTCGAAATCGCACGCCAGCAGGGCTTCGGACCTCAGGCGGGTTTTGTGAACGCCATCCTGCGAGGCTACCTCCGCGAGCGTGACGAGACGCAACGCGCCCTCGGCGAACTCAAGCAATCCGATCCTGCGCTGGCCGCCTCGCATCCCGGATGGCTGTGTGCGCGCTGGGAGAAACATTTCGGGCGCGAAGCCCTCTCCCACCTGCTCGAATGGAACAACACGCCCCCCAGCACCTTCGCCCGCGTGAACACCCTCCGCGCCGAGCCGGAAAAACTGCGCGCGCAGTGGGAACGCGAGAAAGTGTCGGCCCGGTTGATGCCGATCGAGTGGGCCGACCAGACCATGGTCTATGCGCTGGAATCATTTCCCCCGCTGGCCACCCTGCCGAGTTTTCGCGACGGGCTGTTCTACGTCCAGGATCCGAGCACCCTCCTGGCGGTGGCACTACTCGACCCGCAGGCGGGTGAAACTATTCTTGATCTGTGCGCTGCGCCCGGCGGTAAGACCACCTACATCGCCGAACGAATGCGGAACCACGGGACCATCATCGCTCACGACATCGCGCCTGATCGGCTGAAGCTCGTTACGGAGAACTGCGGCCGGCTCGGCGTGACCTGCGTCACCCCCACCCTGCCCTCCACGCTCCACGCTCCACCCTCAACTCTCTTCGACCGCATTCTCATCGATGCGCCGTGCAGCAATACGGGCGTGATGCGCCGGCGCGTCGATTTGCGCTGGCGCATCCGCGAGGCGGAAATTTCCCGGCTGCGCGCCACCCAACTTCAACTCCTGAGTGAGGCGCTGCCGCAGCTCAAGCCCGGGGGCACGCTCGTTTACAGCACCTGCAGTCTGGAGCCGGAGGAGAACGCCGATCTGGTGCGCGAATTTGTGAAGGAGAATCCGACGATGCACGTACAGCGCGAACGCTCGTTGACGCCTTGGACAGACCACACGGACGGCGCGTACGTGGCGCGTTTGGTCAAGGCGACCGCACCTTGAAGTGGCCGCCAGAAAACTGCGGCCGTGCCGGTTGGGCGTCGCCGTCCTCAGCGCGCCGGGGACAGCGACGCCCTGCCCGCACCAGCACTTCCGAGCACATCGCACAACAACCCTCCTTTTGATGCTGCCGTCCTCCACTCAAGATTGACGTCACCCCGCAAACCGTGTGCAGTGACACCCATTCCATCACATGAAGAAATACAACGTCGGCATCATCGGTTATGGCTGGGTTGCGAGCGCACACATTCCCGCCATCAACGCCAGTTCGCAGGCCCAGGTCACGGCCATCTACTCCTCGCGTCCGCTCGACGATTTGGAAGTGAGCGCCAGGCACGGCAGTTCGATTCGCACGTACACCGATCTCGCTGAGATGCTGGCCGACGAAAGCCTCCACGCCATCTCCGTGTGCAGCTATCCCTACCAGCACACCAAGCACGTCATCGCAGCGGCCAAGGCCGGCAAGCATGTCATTGTGGAGAAACCACTCGCGCTCTCGTGGAAGGATTGTCTCGCCATCAAACGCGCCGTGGACGCCGCCGGCGTGCAGACATGCGTCTGCTTCGAGTGCCGCTTCTCCAGCCAATTCCTCACCACCAAGGCGGTCATTGATGAAGGACTGCTCGGCGAACTGCACTACGGCGAAGTCGATTACTACCACGGTATCGGACCCTGGTACGGGCAGTTCCGCTGGAACACGCGCAAGGACGCCGGCGGCTCCTCACTCCTCACTGCCGGCTGCCACGCGCTCGACGCCCTGCTGCTCTGCATGGGCCAAGACGTGACCGAAGTCACCAGCTACGACACCAAGTCGAAGAGCAAAATCTTCGAGCCCTACGAATACACGACCTCGAGCGTGACCATCCTCAAGTTCAAGAGCGGCAAAATCGGCAAATGCGCGGCCATCGTGGATTGCCTCCAGCCCTATTACTTCCACACGCACCTCGTCGGCAGCGAGGGCAGCCTGCTCGACAACAAGTTTCATTCAATGAAGCTCGGCGGCCTGAACAAGAACGCGTGGAGCAACCTCTCCATGAAGATGCTCGATTCCGGCGACGTATCCGACCATCCCTACACCACGCAGTTTCAAGCCTTCTTCGACGCGTTGGACAAAGGCAAGAAGATGCCGCTGACCAGCCTCGACGACGCCATCAAGACGCACGAAATCATCTTCGCGGCGGACAAGTCGGCGGCGACGGGAAAGACGGTGAAGCTCTAATCGATTCCATGGACGACGGCCTGAAGATCCAAATCCCAAACTCCAAGCTCCAGGGAAACACCAAGCTCCAAGCTCCAATCCTGCGTTGGACATCCACCAGACAGCCCGCTTGGTATTTGGTGTTTGGAGCTTCTCTAGATCTTGGATCTTGGATCTTGAGTCTTCGGCGATGGAGCCGCCCCAGCACCTATGCCTAACCCTCGCGCCCTCGCCATTGCCGCGCACCCGGACGACATCGAGTTCGTAATGGCGGGTACTTTGTTGCGGCTCAAGGAGCGGGGTTGGGACATCCACTACTTCAACCTCTCCACCGGCAACTGCGGCAGCGCGCGCCACGATGCCGCCACCACGCGACGACTACGACTGGCCGAGGCCAAGCGCGCGGCAAAGATTCTCGGCGCGCATTTCCATCCGCCCCTCGCGGATGACTTGGAGATTTTCTTTGACCTGAAGCTCCTGCGCCGCGTCGCGGCCGTGCTTCGCGAAGTGAAACCGGTCATCGTCCTCACGCATTCGCCCGAGGATTACATGGAGGACCACATGAACACGTCGCGGCTCGCAGTTACGGCGGCCTTTGCGCGCGGCATGAGGAACTTCATCACCACCCCAAAGCACCGCGCCGTGGAAGGCGCGATCACGGTGTATCACGCCATGCCGCATGGGCTGTGCGATGGAATGCGCCGGCCCGTTGCCGCCGAACTGTTTGTGGACACCACAGCAGTTCACGCCACGAAACTCGCCGCGCTGGCCGAGCACCGCACGCAACAGGAATGGCTCGACGTGAGCCAGGGCATGAACTCCTACCTCCAGAGCATGGACGCGATGTCGCGCGCGGTGGGGAAGATGTCGCGACGCTTCCGGCACGCCGAAGGCTGGCGGCGGCACTCGCATCTGGGCTTCTGCGCCGAGGCCGACGACCCACTGCGTGCGGCGCTCGGGAGCAAGACCGTGGGGCGAAATTCCAGACCCTGAAAGACGCCAGAACAGCACCTGATCAATGCCGTCGCGCCGGAGCCAGTTCGCCGGCGGGCACGGCGAAGGGCAACCAGTTCTGACGCGGCGGCAATGGGCAGGTGGCGAAGGCGGTGAAGCCGCAGGGCGGAGTGTAGGCGCGGTTGAAATCAATCACCACCTGGCCGCTGGGATCGGGTTTGGCCACGTAGAGGAAACGGCCCGAGGCATAGGTGGTCTGAGCGGCGGTCTGGTCGTGGAAGATGACGAAGTAGTCCTGCTCGCCGGGTTCCTCCACCACATCGAGTCGGTGCTCGGAGCCGCCGTGGGGGAAGACGATCGTGCCCGGCGAGACATATTCCTGGGTGCCGCCGAGCACGTCCTGAACCTGCAAGGTCCGCACAAATGGGGATGGCTCGAAGCGCCCCGCGACACGCCAGGCCGGATCGTAGGGAAAACATTTCAGCCCCTCGAACTGCGCGCGCGCCGGAGCCTGCGGATCGCGCACCCGCAACCCCAGCCGTTCGCCGCGTTCGATAAGCACGAAAGAGAGTTCACCGATGAGAAGCCTGGTCGGCTCGGCATTGGTGTCGGACTTAAATTCGGCCTGACGGACTGGCTGGCCGTCGATCGTGGCCACCACTCCGGGCGCGGCTTCGAACAAGATGGTTCGCCCGCGGCGCAGGAACGTGCCGACCTGCGGAACGGCGCGCGCGCGCGGGAGCAAGGCGTGGTTCGTCGGGTCGCTACCCACATGGTTGGCTCCCTCGACCAGCCAATGCCGCAAAATCAAGGTGGTCCAGCCATTCGAACCGGCGATGGATTCGCGCCGCTTGGCCTGCCAGGCCAGCCAATCGGTGGGGGCGGCAACGGCACTGACCACGGCGCGGGGACGGTCCGCCACTCGGGGGGCACAACTCGTGCAGCCCAAGGCCAGAAACAGGATTGACCAACAACAGCTCATGACGCGCAGGCTAGCGGGTCGGAAGGAGGGAGGGAAGCACTGGCGGATGGAAAGGCAGGGCAGACTCATCCAATTTCGCGGTGTTTCGCACGAATGTCCCAAATCCCAAATCCCAAATAAATTCCAACGGCCCAAATTCCAAAACCAGGCGTTCGCAATGCGATTGGAGTTTGGAATTTAGCCCGAAAACCGAAGTTGGAGGTGGGTGGCACGGGTTACCAGTCCGTGCTACCCACCTCAACTTCGGAGTTCGGGTTCAAACTTCCCCTGGCCCGAGGCCAGGCAGGTTTTTGTCTCGAACACCAGAACTCAGCAGACCGCCGCGCTACTGAAGGAAAGCCGCCAACCTGCCGAAACAGCAGGCATGACAGATGAAAGAAATCAGGGGCCAGCAACGCGGTGGTATGCCGTGCAACGGAGTACGCTCATCACCTGCCTTTTCATCTGTCTGGTGACTTACGGGTTGTCCCGCTGGGTGCTGTCGCCGGTAAAAATTTGTGGCGATAGCATGACACCTAATTACGGCGACGGGCAGCCGAACTACATCAACCGCCTCGCCTACCTTTCCACGCCACCCCGCCGGGGCGATGTCGTAGGAGTGCGCTTTGGCTCGGAGTTTCTCTTAAAACGGGTCATCGGGCTGCCTGGCGAACGGGTCGAGTTCCGGCGGGACGTGGTAGTGATCAACGGTCAACCCCTGGACGAACCCTACCCCGTGCGCCCGCTCCTCTGGCGCCTGCCGGCGGTGCAACTCGGTCCCAACGACTACTGGGTGATGGGCGACAATCGAATCAATTCGATGCTCGGTTCCGTCCCGCGGGAAAATATTTTGGGCAAGGCGCTGTTTTAGCCTGTCCGCAGTTATCCTCGTTGAAATCCCGCTGCCCGCTGGCCACAGTTCAGCGTGCGTGCTCTCTCCCCTCCCAGCTTGAGGATCGCGGCCTGGCTGCTCGCCGCCGTCCTGCCGGCCTGCGCCGCGCAGAAGCAGTCCCTGACGCCCAGTGATCAACCCGACGTGGTGGCGCTCACGGCCGAAGCGCGCAAATCCGTGGTCGTGGTCACGCAACGCGGACGCGACGGTCGGCAGGACGGCGTGGGAGCGGGTTTCGTGGTGGCGCGCGAGGGATTGATCGCCACTTGCCTGCATGTCATTGGCGAAGGGCGAGCGATCAGCGTCGAGTTGAGCGATGGACGGCGCTTTGAAGCCACCGAGGTGCTGGCCTCGGATCGCAAGCTCGACCTGGCCGTCGTGCGCATCGCGGCCTCGAACCTGCCCGCGCTCAAACTTGGCGACTCGGGAGCATTGCCCCAGGGCGCGCCCGTCATCGCCCTCGGCAATCCGGCGGGACTGGAACACAGCGTGGTGCAGGGCGTGGTCTCGGCCAAACGCGACTTCGACGGCGTGGAGTTAATTCAACTGGCCATCCCCATCGAGTCCGGCAACAGCGGCGGCCCGTTGCTCGACACTCGGGGCCACGTCCAGGGCTTGTTGAGCATGAAATCCGCCGTGACGGCCAACCTCGGCTTCGCCGTGCCTGTGAATGCGCTCAAGGCGCTCCTCGACCGTCCCAACCCGGTGCCGATGGAGCGTTGGCTCACGCTGGGGGCCTTGAATCCCAACGAATGGACGCCCCTCATGGGCGCGCGCTGGAGCCGCAAGGCCGGTCGCATCCTGGTCGAAGGACTGGGCGCAGGGTTTGGCGGGCGCTCCCTCTGTCTCTCGCGTCAGGCCGTGCCGGCGCTGGCTTACGAGGTTTCTGTGATGGTGAAACTGGAGGACGAAGCCGGCGCGGCCGGGCTGGTCTTCGCTTCGGATGGCGGCGACCGGCATTACGGCTTTTATCCCACCGCCGGCCAGATGCGCCTGACACGCTTTGACGGGCCGGATGTTTTCTCGTGGACGATCCTCCAGGAGTTCAAGACCCCGCACTACCAAGCCGACGATTGGAACACGATCAGCGTGCGGGTGGAGACGAACCGCATCGTTGGGTTCGTGAACGGCCGGCAGGTCATGGAATCCAGCGACGACGCGTGGCGCGAGGGCCGGGTGGGGCTGGCGAAATTTCGCGACACCCAAGCGCAGTTCAAAGAGTTCCGCCTCGGCCCCAAGGTCATCGGCCCGTCCATCACCTCCGGGCGCGAGGATGAGCGGAGCCGGTTGCTCGACCAAGCGCGTAAGCTGGAGCAGCAAGCGCAAGAGTTGCGGCGCGCAGCCTCTACATCCCACGCGCGCACCACGGAGCAGGCGCTCGTGGCAGCGCTGCACGGGCCTGAGGAGCAGATTGATCTAAGCCACGCCGCCTTGCTGGTCGCGAAGCTGGATCAGCCGGAATTGGAACTGGAATCCTACCGCGCCGAACTGGACAGCCTTGGCTCAGAGTTGAAAACAAAGCTTGCCGGGCCAACCAGCGACACGGCCAAGGTGGCGACCTTGACTCGATTCCTCTTCACCGATCACGGCTTTCACGGCAGCCGCACGGATTATTACAACCGGGCCAACAGCTACCTCAGCGACGTACTTGACGACCGCGAAGGCTTACCCATCACCCTGGCCGTGCTGTACCTCGATCTCGCGCGCCAGATCGGGCTGACCAACGTCGCCGGGATCCCCGTGCCGACGCACTTCATGATTTCGTTCCGCCCCGCGCAGGGGGCCGAACAAATCATCGACGTGTTCAACGGCGGCAAGGTTTTGACCCGCAGCGAAGCGGTCGAGCAAGTGGCCGAGAACGCCGAGCGCATCAGCCCGTCCGACTTCACGCCGGCCAGCAAGCGGGAGATTATCACGCGCCTGCTGCACAACTTGAGCGGTCTCGCCCAGCGCACCGGCAGCGCCGGAGATTTGCTCCGCTACCTGAACGCCCTCGTGGCCTTGAATCCCGACTCGGTGGCGGATCGCCTCCTGCGGGCGCGCACCTTCATGCAACAGGGCAACAACCCGGCGGCCAAAGCGGACTTGCGCTGGCTGCTGGATCACGCCTCGACCGAGCTCGACCTGGAGCGCCTCGGCGAATGGTATCGCTCGTTATGAACCACCCACCGGTGCATCTCTTCGACCTCGCGACGTGGAGACAGCAGAGCCGCGCCTGTTGGCCGTGAAAAACTCAGGACGGATCCTGAGCAAACCGGCCTGGCCCTGCGGGTAATGGGGAAATCCGGCCTTCGACCGGGCCGGAAGTAGATTGTTCGCGCCGGGAGAATTCAGGCGGAACGAGCCTGGCTCGGTCGGAATCTCCCGGCCGCAAAGCCTCACGCGAGAATGGGAACGGGCGAACGTCCGCCGACCGCAGCCTTCAAGTTCACTTCTTCTTCAACTCATCCAGGCGCTGGCGGACAAGCTCGCGTTCCTGGGCGTCGGCGGAGCCGGCATAACGCAGGTACTGTTCGTAGCGGCTCCGCGCCTCCTTCCAGTTTTTCTGCTGATAGGCAATGTCTCCCAGCCCGTAATAGACTTGGAAGCTCGTGGTAGTGAGCTTGAGCATGGCGACGTAATCCTTTTGGGCCGCCTCGAGTTTCTGACTGCGCAGATTGGCAATGGCCCGGTTGAGCAGCGCGGCGCTGTGATCCTTTTGCAGCCGCAGCACGGTGGTGAAGGACTGGATGGCCTGCTCATAGTCGTTGATGAAGATGCAGAGATTGCCGTGGTTGAACCAAGCGGCGGCATTTTTGGGCTGGAGGCGCAACTGACGATCCACCACCCGGAGGGCATTGGTCATGATCCCGGCCGCATCGGCCGTATTGGTGTGGCGCAACCGCTCGGCTTGGCCGACGTAAAGACGCCAGAGATTGTCGTAGGCCGCATCCACGGCGGGGAACCGACTGAGGGATTGAGTCAGGACTTGCTCGGCTTGCTGGAAATCTCCTTTCGCGAAATGAGCCAAAGATTCAACGCGAGCCACCTCCACCTGGACGGCGGGCGCGTTGGTTTGCAACTGCGGGCGGCTCCGGACGGCCTGCAGGAGGGCCAGAGCACGGTCTGGTTGCAGGGACAGAACCTCCAAGTTGGCCAGGGCCGCCTGGAAATAAACCTCGTCCGGCGAGTAGTAGAGCGAACGCCGCAGTAACTGGCCGGCTTGGCGAAAGAGATTGCCGTTGGCGAACATGTTCGCCACCTCCAAGGCAAAGGAGGCTTCATCGATCGGTCCACAGACGCCCAGAATGTACGTCAGCCCGGCGCGGTAGTGGCCGAGCTTTTCTTCGGTCTCCTTGCTTAATTTCACCAGACGAGTCCGGTCCTTGCGCCAGGAGGAGTTCATCTCACGGTTAATCAGCGCCGCCACATTCTCAGGGTTCAAGGCGATGGCTTGTTCAAAAACCGGCGCGGCCTCCTCGAAACGTCCGGCGCGTTGCAAATCGAATCCCCAATGGTTCAAGGCCCGGGAATAGTAGCTGCCGACGAAGGACGGATCGCTGTCCTGTTGCTTCCGGGAATCACTGGGCAGCCGGGCCAGGTCCGACTTCAATTCCTGAAACGGACCGGTCGCAAGCGCATTCCAGAACGCCGCCTGCTGAACCATCAACTCCCCGGTCACCACGGGCGGATCGGTCATGTCCGGCGCATAGGGTTTGAGCAGATAGACCAGCTTGGAAGGCTCGGCGTAAAAAGTCTCGAAATAGTACCCAAAACTCGGGTGGAGATAGACCAGTTCATGCGTGCGGCCCAATTCCGCCACGAACTGAACCAAGGACAGTTGAGTCGGGTGCGTAGCCCCCGGCTTCAAGCGCAACTTGGGCAGGCGATCTCCATAACGCTGGCGGAGGAACCGCTGGTAGGCGGGATCCGGCAACGCCCCCGTATCGATCAGGATGTGTTTGCTCGCGGCGGACGCTCCAAGCTGGGCCCGAACCGCGTGCAGGCGCAACGCGTCGTCGCTCATCAGGACGGAGGGCTTTTCCGGCAGCGATTTCATCAGCGCCTCGCTGTAATTGTGGAAGGCGCGGGAAGTCAGGGCCCGGATGTGTCCATGATTTTGCTGATACAGCCGCCCGACGGCATAGATCGCCCCCCCGCACACCAGCACCGTCAGCGCGTGCTTGAAGACCGACGGCACCATCTCCTGACGGGAAGAGCGCCGGGCCTTGCCCCCGGCCAGCAAGAGCAGGAAGCCGCTGAAGTACCCCGCCGCCAACGCCCCAAGAAAATAGCAGGGAAGAAAGACGAACAGCACGGGGATGCTTTCGCGCGCTTGCGCCGCGACTTCCCGGGGGCTGATCGGCGGATCAAAGGCCACGTAAATACAAAAGGCCAGCAGGCCCGCGTGCAAGATGATGGCCGCCCCATTGGCAAAGGCGCTGCCCATGGGCGACTGATCTCCGAAGCTGCTCGACCATCGGATGGCAAGGATGAGCAGCGGCACCAAGGCGTAGATGGCGGGCAGCAAGCCGACGCGGCGGAAACCAATGACCATGTTTTTCTGAGCAACCAGGTTGGTCTTCAAGGCCGTCCAGAAGGAAACGGAGTTGATGTCGGACTGGCTTTGCACGAGAGGCAGCAGCAGGTAAAGGGAAAGGCCGGCCAGGCCGAGCAGGAACATCTTCACGAGGAAATCAAAGCGGAAAAACTTCCACCCCTTCATCCAGACCAAGGCCACGAGCAGGGCCGGAAAAAATGCCACCAGCGCGTAATTATTCGTGAGGCCCAGGCCGTAAACCAAGGCCAGCTTGTACAGCCATGAATTCTGCCCCTCGACCCGGAATTCCAGGAGACAGCGCACGCAATAAGCGAAGAGCAACAAATCCAGCGCCTCGCCCGTGCCCACGATGGCGTTTTCCCAGAAGGTGCGTTGCAGGCCGCAAATGAGAACCGCAATTACGACCGGCACCCAGGCCAGTCGGAGGTTCAGGAAGGAGGTTTCGTCCGCGCTCCGATCCCGCTGCATTTGAGTCCGGTCATGCGGGAGAATCGCCACGCAGCGCGCCAGCAAACCCAGGCTTAACGCGGCGCAGAGCGCGGCGATGAAATTCAACCCCAGCAACTGAATTCCGGAAGGCAGCAAGCCCACGACCTCCGTCACCAGATAGTTCAAAGGCGCCGTGTAAACCGGTCGCCAGTCAACTCCCATGGCCCGGGCCAGGGGCCAGGCGCTGGACACCGTGATGGTCCGGGTGAGCGTGAAAAGATAAACGAGCAGCATGGCCGCGACGGCCAGCCACGGCAGATAGCAACGGGCAAAGTTGCGCTTGGGCATTGTTTCCATTGTGCTTGGGTGAGCGGAAGTTGAAGGCATGGTGATGGGGCTTGGCAAGCGATTAGGCGGCGTCCAGCGACGCCGCTTGGCCCAACCCGCCGGGCGGCGGAATGGCCAGGCGGACATCCGCCACACATTCAACGTGTTGGGTCTGCGGAAACATATCCAAGGGGCGGACGCTGCACAGTTCAAAGACACCCTCCGCGCATAAAAGGTTCAAATCTCTCGCCAGCGTGGCCGGATGACACGACACATAAATCACTTGCCGGGGCCGGACAGCCCGCAGTTGCTCGATCGCACTCTTGGGCACGCCCGCCCGCGGCGGATCAAGAATCACGGTCGTGTCCTGCGCCGGAAATCGTTCCAGCAGCGACGGGAGCAACTGTTCCGCGTCGCCCAGCACGAAGTCCCCGTTGGGGCGGCGATGCCGCAGCGCGTTGTTCTTCGCCGCCTTGATGGCCGGCTTGTCCAATTCCACGCCCACGAACTGCTCCACCGCATCGCCCAGGGAGATGCCGAAGAACCCAACCCCGCAGTAAACATCCACCAAATACTTCGAACCGCTCGACACCAGCGCCTCGCGCGCCGCCTCCACCAGCTTGGGCAGAAGAAAAAAATTGTTCTGGAAAAACGAATCGCGCGGCACGTCCCAATCCTCGGGCGGAATGCGCAGCACCACCTTGAGTCCTCCTTTGGGCGGAGGATTGGCCAGCACTCCGAGGATTTCCTGGTTCAAGGCCGGTTCCGCAATCGCGCATTCCTTGACGTCCACCACCAGCCCGCAATCCCAGCGCAGGTAGCCGATGTTCAGCTTCTGGGCCGGCTTGTTCCACTGCGAACGGATCATGATGCGATTGCGGTAATGATACGGCTGCGGACAGGGCACCACCGCCTGCACCACTTCGCGCGGGAATTTCCCGATGCGCTCGAACAAGTCCGCCACCTGCTTGTGTTTCAACTCCAGTTGCGTCTCGTAGGCCAGGTGTTGGTACTGGCAGCCGCCGCACTCGCCAAACACCGCGCACGGCGGCGTCACCCGCGCCGGCGAAGGGGCGATGATTCGCACCGGCTTGGCCCGGGCGAAGTTCTTCTTCACCTCCGTGATCTCCACTTCCACCTCTTCGCCGAGTGCGGTGAAAGGCACGAACACGACCAACTCGCCATGCTTGCCCACACCGTCGCCGCCGAAGGCCACGTCATGAATGCGCACCGTAACCCGCTGGCCGGCGGCCAGGACCGTTGTTGTTTCTTCCGACATCAGGCGCGCAGTGGTATCCGCTGCCGGGGAAATGTCAAACTTCGCGCCGTCCGCGGGTGCGATTGAAAGTGGCGGGCAACGACAGCGCCGGAGGCGCGGCCAGAGCGTAGCCCACGGCATGAGCCGTGGGTTAAGTTGGGCCTGGCGCTCCAGCCCCAGCGGGGCGAAAGAACCTGCCCGAGAAATTCTTTCGCCCCGCTGGGGCTGAGGGCGGGCGGGTCTTTGCCCCACGGCTCATGCCGTGGGCTACGCTCTGGCCGCGCCTCCGGCGCTG
>JANOQV010000015.1:0-16335 GCA_031414955.1 Pedosphaera sp.
GGCCGCTGGTCCGTGCGCCAGTTGCAGCGCCAGATCGGTTCCCTCCTCTTCGAGCGCACCGGCCTTTCCCGCGACAAGGCCGCCGTCCTGCGCCGCGCCCAGCAGATGGACCGCCCGCCCGACATCGCCGACCTCCTGCGCGATCCCTACGTGCTTGAATTCACCGGTCTCGCCGAACGCGCGGCCTATTCCGAAAACGATCTCGAAACCGCGCTCCTCGACCACCTCCAGAATTTCCTGCTCGAACTCGGCGCCGGCTTCTGCTTCGAGGCCCGGCAGAAACGCCTCACCGTCGGCAACCGCCACGAGCACATTGACCTCGTCTTCTACCACCGCCTGCTCCGCTGCCATGTCCTGCTCGATTTGAAAATCCGCGCCTTCGAGCACGGCGACGCCGGCCAGATGAACTTCTATCTCAACTGGTGGAAGACCCACGCCGTCGCGCCCGGCGACCAGCCGCCCGTGGGCATCGTGCTCTGCTCAGAACAGGACCAGGCCACCGTCGAGTTCGCTACCGGCGGACTGGACCAGAAACTTTTCATCTCCCGCTACCTCGTCGCCCTGCCGTCCGCCCGGCAGCTTACCCGCTTCCTCGAAAAAGACCGCGACCGCCTCGAAGCCCTCTGGTTCCGCGCGCGAAAAAAGCCCGCCGCCCGACCACGAAAACGCCACCGCTTGCGCCCCGCCACTCTGAACAAAGTCCGCGCGCCGCACCGCAAGACCGGCACCGCGAAGAAGGTCACGACCAGCCGGAAGATCGCCAAGCGCGGGAGCAGCGTGAGGTTGAAGAAGTCCTGAAGATTGAGACCGCACAGGTGGAAAGCCTCGCGCTGCGAGGCGAGTCCCGATCCCCGCGCAAACAGGCAGGGTTCCGGGGTGAAGTATCGAACAGGATCCCGCCGCTACGCTGGAATCGCCTCGCGCATTGGTCGTGTGGTGGGAGGCGGAAGTTCCTTGCCGTTCGCGCGCAACTCCGCGACCTCATCAGCCACGAGCGTGCAAATCTGGCGGTAAGCCTCCTCCTCGCTGGCTCCATGACACACGCCGCCCCAAGGAAAAAGATCGGGACAATAGCCGACGTAAAGACCGTCTGCCTCCTCCCACCGGACAAATTTCAAATACTGGTCTTGTGCTTTCATGGTTTGGCTTTCTGGATGGCCTGCCGCACTTGTTTCTCCTGATAGTGATGCGCGTCACCGCCACTCACCGAGCACGGAGCCATCATGGTGGCCAACCGTCACTTGAGCCAGTTGATTTTGATTTCCTTCTCCAACGCCTTGAACTCCGGGTCGCCGGTGACGAGTTCGGCTTTCTTCTCCTTCGCCAGTGCGGCGGCGAAGGCGTCGGCGAGGCTGAGTTTGAAACGGGCTTTGAAGTCGGCGGCGGTATCGGCCATGCGGCGGTCGGCGATGTGGAATTCGATGGGGAGCGTCTCCAGAATGCGTGCCGCCTCGGCCCAGGCGTCGTCACCCTCCTTTTTGCGGATCGTGTAATTGGCCTCAGCATAGTTCACCTCGGTCATGTGCAGGGGGCGATCCGCCGTGACGGCCTTGTGAAAGAGTTCTTTGACGCGTTCCCCGCCCGGTTCCTGCCGGAAGTAGGCGAGCAGCGCGTGGCTATCGAGAACCAGTGCTGCGGGCATACTTGGCTTCCTCCAGTTCGATTTCCTCGCGCTTGTGCTCGGCCCGTTCCTCGGCAAAGGACTTTTCGCCCGGCTTGCGCTCGCGCTTGAGCAGGCCGTGGCCGCGGTCGATGGCCCAGCGGGTCACGGGCTTGAGGAGAATGCCCTCCGGCGTAGCCTCAATCACTGCCTTGGTGCCGTCCTCGATGTGGAACTGCTTGCGCAGCCAGCTCGGGATGACGACCTGGCCCTTGGTGGTGAACCAAACGGAATCAGACTTTGTTGTTGTGCTCACGGGTGAAAGATTGATTTACGAGTTAAAGTCCGTCAACAGGTAAAAAGTCAGAAAGTTTTACCTGTTTCTGATATTGCTGCGCAAATGCAGCGGCAGGGCCAGATGATCACTTTCTTTTCAAAACGGCCCCCTGGGCAGACGCCAGTCGCGGCGCGCGGGCGGGGTTTCTTTCGGCGGCAGCGGGGAGTTCGGCCATTCTTGCGCGTGCTGGGCACGATCGGCGTCGGTGTGTCCGGCGCCCAAGCCGTCGTTCCCTTCAACCAGCTCCGGGTGCTTGCTTGTTTCCTGTCGCGGCCAGGTAAATTCCCGCGAGGATGAGGGCGGCGGCGGCGGCGTTGCCCCAGGTCAGCGCTTCGTCAAAAAGCCACCAGGCGATCAGCGAACTGAGCACGGGTTCGCCCAGCAGGCACACGGCGATGAAGCCGGCGCTGAAGTATTTCATCGCCCAGTTGTAGCTGCTGTGGCCGAGGTGCTGGCTGACCAGCGCCATGCCGAGGAGCGCTCCCCAGGTCTGGGCGTTGAAGTCGGTCGCGGGCTGTCCCGCCGCGAGAACGGCGACCCAGAGTAGCGCGGTCGCGCTGCTGTAGCACACCGTCAGGTAAGCGGGCAGAGAGAGCTTCGCGCGCAGGTTCCGGCCACACAGCATGTAGAAGGCGAGGGCCAGACTTCCGGCCAGCGCCAGTCCGTCGCCGAGCAAGGCGCGCGGGTCGCTTGCGAAGTCGCCGCAGCCGATCACGATCCCGCCGGCCACGCTGACAGCGATGCCCAGCCACGCGCGGCGTGAAACACGATCCCGCGTCAGCCACGGCGTCAGGAGGGCCACCCATAACGGGGTGGCGTTCACCAGCACTGTGCTGTTGGCCACGGAGGTGAAGTTGAGCGAGGAAATCCAGGTGGCGAAATGCAGCGCGAGAAAGAAACCAGCGAGCGCGCCGAGGCCGATCTCGCGCCGGGAAAGTTGGCGCAACTCGGCCCGCGCCTGCCAGAGGGCGTAGGGCCAAAGGAGCGCCGTGGCGAAAGTCAGCCGCCAGGCCGCCGTGACCAGCGACGGTGCCTCCGCCAGGCGGACGAAGATGGCTCCGCTCGAAACCGACAGCACGCCCACGAGGAGGATAAGGGCGGGATTGAAGCGTGGGCGGATGGGCGACGATTGCATGTCAGGGCGGAGTTTTGTGCGAAGGCGTGCCGGGCGTCACGAGGAGAATGGAGAACAAGGAGCGCCACGCCTGCTCGCAAACTTGCCGTGGCCCGCGAATAATTTGCCGCGTGAGCCGGCCGGCCGCAGGAACGCGCCCGCTCCAAACTGAAAATGATGGCGCGGCGCATGGGCTGTTTTGCCAGCAAGAGGCGCGCGCGCCTGAGGCGGGCTTGACCCGGCTGGCCCCGACACCCATCGCATCACCGCCCTTCTTTCCGCTTCCGTTCCGCCTCCAGTTCCTTCTCGCTCGGCGGCACGACATAGTTTCCGGCGGCGGTGGTCACGAGCAACTTTTTGTCCTTGAGACCGGACAGGAAAGGGTAGGCCCAACGCTCGTTCTCCTTCCACCGGTCCTTGGTGGAGGACTTGCGGCAAATCTCGCGCGGCGACGCGCCGTTCTCGCCGCATTGCTGTACGAATCTCATGATGTTCTGCTCGTCATCGTTCAACCACATGCGCGCACAGTGGGGCTGCGCGCGGTCTGGCTCAAATCTTTTGTCTTTTGCCGGATTCGCCCCATGCTTGCCGCCATGAATTTGCTGCCGTTTGGAAATCTGCCCGTACACACGCCGCGCCAGTTGGTGCCGGTTGAAATTAATCTTGGGGATTGGAATCGGATTGCACCCTTGTTTGACGCTGTGGAAGCGAAGCTCACCGGAGCGAAGATCGTGGCGGAACTGGAGCTGGCGCTGCTCGACTGGAGCGAACTTTCCGCCGCCCTCGATGAGGAAGCGGCCAAGCGTTACATCGCGATGAGTTGTCATACGGACAGTGCCGAGGCCGAGCAGGCTTATCTGCACTTCGTCGAGCACGTCGAACCCCAGACCAAGCCGCGCCAATTCAAGCTGGAGCAGATGTACCTGGCGCAGCCGCTGCGGGCGCAGTTGCCGAAGGCACGCTATGAAGTCTTCGATCGCGACACGCAGCAGCACGTCGAGCTGTTCCGGCTGGAAAATGTGGCCCTCGAAACCGAGGAGGCCAAGCTCGGCCAGCAGTTCCAGAAACTGTCCGGCTCGCTCACGGTGAAGTTTCGTGGCGAAGAGAAGACGCTCGTCCAGATGGGCCGTTACCTCGAGGAACCGGATCGCGCGCTGCGGCAGGAGGCGTGGGAATTGGTGTCGCGCCGGCGCGGCGAGGAGCGCGAGAAGTTCGAAGAACTCTTCGACGGACTGGTGAAACTGCGCGGTGAGATCGCGAAGAATGCCGGCTTCGCCAACTACCGCGACTACGCCTTCAAGGCGCGCGGCCGGTTTGATTACTCGCCGGACGATTGCTTGGCCTTCCATGAGGCCATCGAGACGGAGCTGATGCCGTTGCTGCGCGAGTTGCAGTCTGCGCGACGCGAGCAGTTGAAGCTGCCCGCGCTGCGCCCGTGGGATCTGGCGGTCGATCCGTTGAATCGCGCGCCGTTGCGGCCCTTCGAGAAAGTGGACGACATGGTGGCGCGCACGCAGAAGATTTTCGACCGCATCGATCCGGGATTGGCCGGTGGTTTCCGCGACATGCAGGAGAAGAAGCTGCTCGACCTCGACAATCGCAAGGGCAAGGCGCCCGGCGGCTATCAATCCACGCTCTCCGAGTCGCGCCTGCCGTTCATCTTCATGAACGCCGTGGGTTTGCAGCGTGACGTGGAAACAATTCTGCACGAGGCTGGCCATGCCTTTCACGCGCTGGCCACGCGCGAGGAACCGCTCTACGCCTATCGTGGATCGCCGATTGAGTTTTGCGAGGTCGCGTCCATGAGCATGGAACTGCTCGGCAATGAATTCCTCGAGGAGTTTTATGCCGCCGGGGACGCGGATCGCGCCCGACGCACGCATCTTGAAGGCATCGTCGGCATCTTCCCGTGGATTGCGACGGTCGATGCGTTTCAGCACTGGATTTACACGCACCCGAATCACACCCGCGCCGAGCGGAGCGCGGCGTGGCTGGCGTTGATGGATCGTTTCGGCGGCGACGTGGACTGGAGCGGCCACGAGCAGGCGCGCGCCAACCTTTGGCACAAGCAACTGCACATCTTTCTCTACCCGTTCTACTACGTGGAATACGGGATCGCGCAGCTCGGCGCTCTGCAAGTCTGGGCCAACTCGAAACGAAACAAAGCCGAGGCGCTGGCGCAATATCAGCGCGGTCTGGCCTTGGGCAATTCACGTCCGCTGCCCGAACTGTTCGCCGCCGCCGGCTGCAAGTTTTCCTTCCATCGCGAGACGGTCCAGCCTCTGGTGCAACTGCTGAAGGACGAGCTGGCGAAGTTGAACTGAAGTCCGGGGAACGGAGGGGTTGAAGTGGTTCGACCGGGCGGGCGACCGCCAGTTCACGGTGCGGCCAACCGGTAGAAGCGCGGCGCGACCTCGGGGACCAGCAGTTCGTACTCCTCGCCGCGCAGGTTGGGCAGGCCAGGGTGCGGAAGCCAGTTCGTGTTCCCCAGCGCAGGGTTGAATTGCACGCGGAAGCCCGGCACTGCCGCCGGCCAGCGCAGCCGATGGGTCGTGTTACTGAGCGTGATCGACAGGCGCGGGGCCAGCGTGGCGGCGAGAGCCAGGTCGAAGCCGAGATCGCTGCTGTTCGCCGCCGCCTGGTGAACCTCGACCGCGAGCACGTTCAGCCCGTTGGTCAAAGCCGGCGTCCCGAGGCTCGTCTGCAGCCAGTTCGTTTCATCCGCGCCGCTGATGGTGGTGAGCGCGAGATTCGTGAACGTGAGCGGACCGGCGGGGAGATTGGTGCGAAGGATTTCCACTCCGTTCAGGTAAACCACCGCGCCATCGTCGCGTTGCAGACTCAGGTGCAAGGGGCCGAACCAGGCGGCGTCCTCGATCTGAAAAGCGTGGCGAAAGTAGCAGGTGACGGGTTTGGCGGCGGGGTTGGTGCCGGATTGAAGGGTCGTCCATTCGCCGTCGAGGCCATAGCCGAGCCGGCCTCGACCCGAGGGCCAGCCGCTGTCGTCAAAGGTGCGGGCCGTCCAGGCGGCGGGCGGATTCGTGCCTGCATCCAGATAGCGCCAACTTGCGTGCGCCGGGATGAGCGAACCGCGCGCCGATTCTGTCTGGGCCAGCAATTGCAGCTCAAAGCTGAGGTCGCTGCTCGCCCCCGCGCTTTGGTGGATTTCCACCGCCACGACATTCGTGCCGTTGCGCAATCGCGCGGGATCCAGGGCGGCGGTCGCAAACAGCGTGCCCTCCTCCGCGCCGCCGATCGCGGCCAGGGCCAGGGTGGCGGCGTGGATCGCGCCGGTGGGCAGGTTGCTGCGGAATACTTCGGCACCGTTCAGATACACCACCGCGCCATCATCGCGCAGCAAACGCAGCGTCAACGAATGAATCGACGCCGTGCTCGCCACCGTGAACGCGCGCCGGAACCAGGTGGTGATGAACTTGTTCGTCATGACGGAGCCGTAGCCCACGAGCGTGGCTTCATCGCCATCGCCATAACCGAACGGGGCCAGGCCCGACATCCACGCGCCGTCGTTGAAGGTGTTTGATTTCCAGGCCGCCGCAGGGCTCAGGCCCGTGTCGAGGAAGCGCCAGGTGGCCCTCGTGTCCACCAGCGCGAGCGGATTGATCGGCGGTGGCGAGGCCAGGCCGCCCAACGAACGATCGCCTGCGCGCCAGGCCACGATGGCGTCGGTCAGTTGCGGGTTGTCGAGGTCTTCATGGCCGATTTCCCAAAAGCCCAGGCCGCGCGCGATGGCACCGCCGGCGAGGACGGTCTCCCGTTCGTCGAGCAGGACGTTCAGCTTCTGCTTCAGATTGTCCGGCGTGGTCCACCAGGCGCCGTCGATCAAGACCTCGCGGTAATCCGGATCGGTGGCGTTGAGAAAGCCGAGGCGGTTGGTGGCCCACAGCCCCGCGCCGCTAAACCAGGAGCGGTTGTCCGAGGAATAGAACGGCAGGCCCACGAGGATTTTCTCCGCCGGATAACCGTGCGCGATCATGTAGTCGATGGCGCCCTTGCCTGCGGCCTCAATGCTGCCGCCGCTTAAGCCGAGGAATTGCACGCTCCCTGGTTTGCGGATGGGACCATTGGCCGGGTTCTTCCAGTCATAGACAATGGCGAAACAGAAATCACTCCAGGGTGCGACCGCCGGCCAGTCCGTGCCCGCCAGCCAATAGCCCGGACCTTGCACGAACATGACGATGTATTCCGGGCTACGCGCCTTGACCGCCGTATGCACGGCCTGGAGGAAGGCGGTGAAGTTCGTCCGATCCGCCGCCGTGTCCGGCCACTCCCAATCGAAGTCCACGCCATCGTAGCCGTAGGTCTCGAGCGCGCTGGCGATGTTGGTCGCGGCGATTCCGCGCAACGCGGCGCTGGCGGCGACGGCCGGGAAATCGCCGTTCATGCTCATCAACACCGAGCGACCGTGCGCATGCGCCTGCGGTAAGAGCAGCGGCCGGTAAATCTCTGTGCTGCCGTAGTTGTGATCGAGCGAGCCGTCGGAGTTCAGCCAGGTGAAAGCGAGCAGGATGAGATCCACGGCTTCGTAGTTCAGCGAGGCAATTTTGTTCGAAGTAGTGCCGGTGCCCTGGCGCAGGGCGTTCAAGTAGCCCGCGCTCACCTGGCGGGCCGGCACCGTGCTCAAGCCCCGGACCGGGGCGGCGGCCGGCAGGACCGTGGCCGTCACCAGCAGGAGCATTTTCGCTGCGAGCAGACGCAGCCAGAGTGGGGCGAGGGCGTGGTTCATAGTTCGCCGAGAAAATGCCCGCCGCCGCCCGGAATGCAACTGCCGAGGCGGAGGTGGGCCAGGCGGGATGCGTCGCCACCCGTCCGCTGGTTTGCAATTTACGACCCGCGCGCCGCGCCATTATGCTCGCCCCCTGACCACCACGACGCTTATGCCACCACCCGCGAAGGATCGTTCGCGGCCAGCGGCCGCGCGCGCAGGACGGTCAGGCGGAAATCCTCGCCCGACGACGCGACCGCGACCGAGGCACGGAGCTATTTATGAAGAGACACGAGCTTAGGCACCCCCAGACTGGGAGAGCAAAATGGGCCTCTATTTTTCTGGCCTTCATTTTCCTTTTGGCCGGGGCGGCTTTGCTCGGCCCGGGTTGCGCGCGACGCCACGCACTGGAACCCGTTTTTACCCGGCTCTTCCCGGAGGACGGCGTGCCCGTCGGCTGGCGGGTGGGCGCTTGGAATGACGTTTCCAAGCCCGGCCCGACCGGCACGGTCTGGCGGGTGCAGGGCGGTGTGCTGCAACCCGAAGGCCCGCGCGGCTCGTGGTTGATGAGCGAGAAGGCTTACGGGGATTTCGTGCTCGAATACGAGTTCAAGCTCGGCGTGACCGGCAACAGCGGCCTGGCCCTGCGCGCGCCCATGAAGGGTGATCCCGCCTTCGACGGCCTCGAACTTCAAATGGCGGATTTCCGTTACAACCCCAGCGCCAAGGATTCAGAACTTACCGGCGGCCTCTATCGCGCACTCGCTCCGACCAGGCAGGTTTACAAACCGACCGAGTGGAACAGCTACCATGTCGAGCTACGCGGCTCGCGCATCCTCGTGATCCTGAACGGTGAGAAAATTCAGGACGCGGACTTGAACACGCAGACGAACACGGTGAAGCGCCACGACAACACCCTGGCTGTGCCCCTCACGGATCGCCCGCGCCGCGGCCACATCGGCTTCCAGGAATTGAGCAAGGGCGAGATTCCGCATGTGATGATCCGCAACGCGCGGATTCAGGAACTGAAGTAACCGGAGCGCCGCGCATCGCTCGACTCATTCTTTCCGGGGTGTCTGCCGCCGAGCCATGCGCGGCACTCCCACCGAAAATCTTGCGGCCTACTTCTCATCCAACTGCGCCTCGGCCTTCTTCAACTTTTCCTCCGGCGCGGGCTTGGCCTGGCGGGCTTGCTCCGCGATCTCCAGCACATCCGCCGCCGGGATGACGACGAGGTGGGATGATTTGCCCCGGACGAACCGCGTGACCGCGATGCCGACGAGCTTGCCGTCCATCGAGAACGTCGGGCAGCCGAGGTTGGAGCCGGTGACCCGCATGAACTCGCGCGGCTTCTTGGTCACGGAAGTGACCTGGCCGCGGGCCACGCTGCCCACGCGGTTCAACACGTCGTCCATGCGGCTGATGCTGACCACATCGTCGCCGACGTTCACAGCGGCGGTGTTTTTCAAGTCCACGGCCTTGAACTCCACGCCTTTGCTTTCTTTGCTGCCGGCTTTGATCCGCAGAAACGCCAGGTCGAGATCGGTGTCGCGCATGAGGACGTCGGCGGGGATCTCCGTGCCGTCGGGCATGGTGACGCGGACTTCCTTGAGCGTGGCGCTGGCCTCGATCTTGACCGTGCCATCGCGGGTGCGGACTTCGCGCCCGCTGAGTTCGCGCGTCGGGTCGATGGAACTGAGCGCGGTGACGATAAATCCTGACGCGTCGAGAATGGTGCCGAGCGTCTCGGCCTTTTGTTCCCGGTCGGGAATGTTCACCGCCTCCTTCGCGCCCTCGGCCTGCATGGAAATTTTGGCCACGACCGAAATCCAAACCACGGTGTCCTGGCGATCCGCGAAAACTTTGCGGGCCTGGGCGGCGAGCGAATCCTGGGCGCGAGTCGTGGTGGCGGCCAGCAGCGCCGCGGCTAAAATGGTGTTGAGCAGTTTCATGATAAATCTCCGGAGCGTTGCTGGGCGATGGCGCGGCCTACCACTTCGGCTCCAGTTCGATGAAGGAAGTGCGGATGCCGCGCTTGATGAAGAAGGTGATGCGGCGCGACCTGCTCTCGCGCACCTTGTTTAAGATGCGCTTCAACTCGCCGATGCTGCCGACGGCCTGACCGTCGATAGCCAGCAGGATGTCGGTCGAGGACAACCCGGCCAGGGCCGCCCAGCCCGCGTTCTGCACGGAACCAATGCGCACCCCTTGGTCGGTCTCGGCCAGTTTGGCGTCGAGGCGGTCGTTGAGCGAAAGCTCGCGCGCGGAGAACTCGAACTGCTCGTCCTTGTATTCCTCCAATTCGGAGCTGGGCTTGGGCTGGCGGCCGAGCGCGACGGAGAGTTTGAGCGGCTGGCCGGCGCGCACCCCGTCCAGCTCGGCGGTGCCGTTGACCTTGTACTGGCGGACCAGGTTCTCGAACAGCTCCTGGTCCGAGGGCGTGCTCGCCGCGATGACTTGCCCATCGAGCTTGAGGAAAATGTCGCCCGTCTTGATGCCGCCCTTCTCGGCCGGCGAGCCAGGCATGACCCGGGTGATGCGGATGCCCTTGCGCCCCTCGAGTTCGAGGGCTTCCGCCAGCTCGCGCGTGAGCACCTGCGACTGCACGCCCAGCCAGGCCTTGGCCGGACGCGCGGGTTTGTCCTCCTGCACCTCGGGGCCGATCTTTGCCACGGTCACGTACTCCTGTGCATCGCGTTCGAAGGTGACGACGAGCGGCTTGGGCTCGCTGAGGCCGTTGGTGAACTGCCTGGTAAAAGCCACCAGGGCCGCCGTGTTCGCCACGATTTGGCCGGCGACCTTGGTGATGACGTCGCCGCTGCGCAGGGCGGGCTTCGCCTCGGCGGCGGCACCACCCGGACGAACGCCGTCCACCAGCACACCCGAGCGATCGGCTCGCTGATTCTCCAAGGCCGACAGCCGCGTGAAATCCCGCGTGGTCATGGCCCAGGCGAGCAGTTCCCCTTCGAGCGCCTCGTTCGGTTCACGTTCGACCGTCGTGAGGGTCCAACTGGCGGGCTGGCCGGCGCGGGTGCCCTTGAGCGTCACCCGCGCGCCGACCGCCGTGTTTAGAATCATGCGGTTGAAGAGGGGAAGATCCTCGGGCGCACGGCTCTCGACCACGGCGGCACGATCGTAATCGCTGATAAAATCCCCGGCCTGCAATCCTGCTTTCTGGGCCGGGCTGTCCGGCAGCACATGCGCCACCAGCACGCCTTTGGCATCGTGCATCTGCTTGAGCAGCGGCTGCACCTCGACCCCGATCCAACTGCGCGAGACGCGGCCCTTGGCGATTAACTCCTGGGCGACGGATTGCGCCAGGTTCGAGGGAATGGCCCCGCCCAGGCTGCCGATGCCGACCTCATTCACGCCGATGATCTCGCCGCGCAAGTTGACCAGCGGCCCGCCACTGTTGCCGCCGTAGATCACCGCGTCGTGGCCGATCCAGCGCACGAGTTCGCCCACGCGCTCGCCGTCGAGAATCATGCTGCCACTCGGGGAAATCATGGCGGTGTTGGCCACGATGCCCTTGGTCACGGATTGCGAAATGCCGGCCGGGCTGCCCATCGCGAGCACCACGTCGCCCACGGCGAGTTCATCGGAGTTGCCAAACCTGGCCACGGGCAACTTCTCCTTGGGGTTGCGGCGGCTGGAGAGATCGAGCTTCAGGATCGCCAGGTCGCTCAAGGCATCCGTGCCCACGAGCACGGCGTCCACCTCCTCGCGATTGGAGAGACGGCAGACCAGGCGCGTGGCCCGCCCGGCGACATGGTGGTTGGTCACGATGTAACCGTCCTCGGAAATGATGGCGCCGCTGCCGCTGGAACGGCGCTTCTGCATCCGCCCGCCCTCGCCTTCCTCGAACACGACGTGGATGCGCACCAGCGCCGGATAGACCGCATCCACCGCGCGCTGGATGGCCTCGCGCGTCGTGTCATCAGCCCTGGCCTGGGCGGAAGCCCGGCCCGCCGTGGAAGTCGCACAGCCCGTGGGCAAAAGCAGAACCGGAGTGGCGAGCAGGAGCGTGGCTCCCAGAATTGTTTGGCGCAGGGTCATCGGGGAGATGAGTTCACATTCAGAGGGCGGCGTCGAGCCTGAGTTGCGCCTGGCGCGCGGACAGGAATGTCCGCGCCCCGCCAGCTCACCGTGTCCGCCCATCCGCCGCGAACCGGCAGGCGTCGGCGACGAGCGCGAGCTGCTCCAGAAATTGCTCCCGGCCGGCTTCCGGCAGCACGGCCAGCACTTCGCCCTGGAGCTGAAGGGCGATTTCTCGCGCGGCTTCGTAGGTCTGGCGGCCCTTGGGCAGGAGCTTGATGCGGTGGGCGCGGCGATCCTTCTCGTGCGGCGTGCGCGCGATGTAATCCACTTTCTCCATGCGTTCGAGCAACGACGCAACCGTGTTCGGATCGCTCGACATGAGCCGCGACAGTTCGCGCTGGGTCAGCCCGAGGTGGTCGCCCTCCAGCAGGATGCGCAGCACGGTGAATTGATCGGGCGTGAGTTGAAGATGGACGAGGCGGCGCCGGAAGGCCTGGTTCAACCCGTACCAGGAGCGACGCAGCAGGGGCGGCAGGCGGCGCCGGCTTGGCGAATCAATCGGCTCCGGGATTTCGGGCAAGGGCATGGCGTTCAGGACTTGGGCATGGCCTCGAGCAGCGGGCCAAATTTCTTCTCCAGCTCGGCGAGCCGGCGCAGCAAGTCGGGCAGGCGGCGAATGGCGATGTATTGGCGCTTGGCTTCCCGGTCGGGGCACGCGGGAGCGCCCAGCCATTTCTCGCCGGCCGGGATGTCGCTCATGACGCCGGACTGCGCGGCCACGGTGACTTGACTGCCAATCTTCAAATGACCGCCCAGCCCCACCTGGCCGGCCAGGGTGACGAAATTACCGAGCTGGGTGCTGCCGGCGATGCCGACCTGGCCGACGATGATGCAGCCTTCGCCCATCACGACGTTGTGCGCGACTTGCACGAGGTTGTCGATCTTCGTGCCGCGGCCGATGACCGTCGAACCGAGCGCGCCGCGATCGATGGAGGTGTTGGAACCGATCTCCACGTCATCGTGGATGATCACGTTGCCCAGCTGCAGCACTTTCCGATGCTGCCCGGCGTCGAACACGTAGCCGAAACCATCCGAGCCGATGACGGTGCCGGCGTGGATGCGAACTCGACGGCCAATCTGGGTGCGAGCATAGAGGACGACGTTCGGGAACAAGCGGCTGTCCTCCCCGAGCTGCGAGTCGTCGCCGACGTGGTTGCCGCCAAGCAGGGCGGAGCGCGCGCCGATCTTCACGCGTTCACCCACCACGCAGTGCGGGCCGATGTGTGCGGCAGGATCGATCTGGGCCGACGGCGCGACCACGGCACTGGCGTGAACGCCGGGCGCGTACTGCGGCTCGGGGAAAAACAGAGGCAGCACTTTCGCAAACGCCAGGCGCGGGTTCTTCACCCGCAACAAGGTCTTCGTCGCCGGGGTGACATGGCCGCCCACGAGAATCGCGGAGGCTCCGCCCTGCTCGGCCTGGGTGAAGTAGTCCTCATTCTCGGCGAAGGTCAGATGCCCGGCTTGCGCCTGGTCTGCGGGGGCAAAGCCGGTGATCTGAATCGAAGCATCGCCCAGGAGTTCGGCCCCGAGTTGTTCAGCCAGTTGGGAAGTGGTGAAAGTGGGCATGGGTTAAAAGACAAATCAGGAATGACGAATGACGAATGAACTGGCGCGTGGCCCGCCGCGAGCGGAGTCGCGGCCCGCCCTGTCCGCAGTCCCCAGTTCTACTGAACCCGCCGCCCCCGGCCTGTTCAATGGCATGACCACAGCGGACCTGGCTGTCCGTTGCTCCACCGACCTTGGACTTTGGACCCTGGACTTTGGACTCATTTTCAAATCCCCCGGTGATTGATGACGGCGTTCTTCGCTCCCAGCACGATGACGCGCGGCTCCCATTTCATGGCCTGCGTTTCCTCGACCATCGTGTAGCTCATGATGGTGAGGAGGTCGCCGGGCTTCCCGAGGTGGGCCGTCGCGCCGTTGAGCACGATGTGGCCGGAGCCGCGCTCACCCGCGATCAGATAGGTTTCGAAGCGGTTCCCGTTCGCCAGGTTGCTGCACAGCACGCGCTCGTAGGGCCGGAAGCCGACCTGGTCCATCAGGTCGAGGTCGATGGTCAGGCTGCCCTCGTAGTTCAGGCTCGCGTCCGTGACCGTGGCGCGATGGATCTTCGATTTCAGGATGTGAATCTGCATCAATGATTGGCGAGCCGTCCGCGGCTTGGAGCACCGAGCATGGCCCGGCCCGAACTGGAGATTTCACCCTCCCGGCCGAGCCATGCTCGGCGCTCCAAACTCCCGTCGTTGACTCGCAATTGGCGCGGAATATAGAGTCCGGGCGATTTCCCGCGCAATCAAAGTTTGCCGGGAGCACGACGCAGCAGGCAGAAATTCAACACACAAATTTATGAGCAGGAAGATTCGTTACGGCATGGTGGGCGGCGGGCGCGGAGCCTTCATCGGCGCGGTGCATCGCATCGCGGCCGCGATGGACCAGCAGATCGAACTCGTCTGCGGGGCGCTGTCCTCGGACCCGGAGCGCGCCAAAGCCAGCGGCGCGGATTTGTTCCTGCCCGCCGCGCGCTGTTACGGCAGCTACCAGGAGATGATCCAGGCGGAGAAGAAGCGGCCCGCTGATGAGCGCATGGACTTTGTGGCCATCGTGACGCCCAACCACATGCACTTCCCGCCGGCCAAGCTGGCGTTGGAGAATGGCTTTCACGTTTTAAGCGACAAGCCCGCGACGTTAAACCTCGCCCAGGCCAAGAAGCTCGCCGAGATCGTCAAGAAGACCGGCCTGCTTTATGGGCTTACGCACAATTACACCGGCTATCCGCTGGTGAAAGAGGCCCGCGACCTGATCCGCGCGGGCAAGCTGGGCAAGATTCGCAAAGTCGTGGCCGAGTATCCGCAAGGCTGGCTGGCCACCCGCCTCGAAGCCAGCGGGCAGAAACAGGCCGCCTGGCGCACCGACCCGAAGCGCAGCGGCGCGGCGGGCTGCGTGGGCGACATCGGCACACACGCCGAGAACCTCGCCGAGTACATCACCGGCTTGCAGATTGAGGAACTGGCCGCCGACCTCACCGCTTTCGTCAAAGGTCGCAAGCTCGATGACGACGCGAACGTGCTGCTCCGTTTCAAAGGGGGTGCCAAAGGCGTGCTGCACTGCTCGCAGATTTCCGTGGGCGAGGAGAACAACCTGAACATCCGCGTCTATGGCGAACTGGGCGGACTCGAATGGCATCAGAAGGAACCGAACACCTTGCTGCTCAAGTGGCTTGACCAGCCCATGCAGGTCTATCGCACGGCCAACGGCTACCTCGGCGACAACGCCAAGGCCGCCGGGCGGACCCCACCCTCGCATCCCGAGGGCTACCTCGAAGCCTTCGCGAACATCTACAAGAACTTCGCCAACGCCATCCGCGCCCGCGAAGCCGGCCAGAAACTGGCGAAGAACTCTCCGGCCAACGATTACCCAAAGATTGAGGATGGTGTCCGCGGCATGGCCTTCATCGAAGCCGTCGTGAAGTCATCGAAGAAGAACGCGGCGTGGACGGGACTGGATGTGTGATCGAAAGGCTCGCGGGTCTGGGACAACAGATCATCGCCCGAGCCGTTCGCGCACAAACACCGCCGCCTGCTCCAGCGTGGCACTCAAATCCCTCTCGACGGGAAATGCCTTTTGAAAAGGCGTGCCCCTTGCGCGGCCGGTAACGCGCACTTCCCCCGCTGTCCGGTCGTAAATGATCTTCGCGAACGATCCTTTGCCGGCCGGCGTTCGCTCCCACTGCTCCAACTCGCCAGGCGTTGAGAATTGCCGCACGTCCTTCCACCGCGCTTGCAGCAGGGCGATTTGATTTGTCTCCGCGCCGCGCGTTCCGCCCGCCGTGTCGAGCATGGCGACTTCGATCACGGGTCGGCTGGGATTCAACAATGTAAGGGCGAACACGATCATCGCCGTGGCTGTGGCCAGGCCGAGCGCCCAGCGCCAGTTCCAGCCGCGATGCTTTGCATTGTCGGGGCTGCCGAGCGTTTGCCGCACCTTGGTCTGCAACCGCTCGCGGGCGTAAGCGGGGAATTCCGGCTGCGAAGATTCCATTGCTGATGTCAGTGGAGCGGCTTCGCGGGCCAGCCTCGCATCGGTTTGCAGCCGTTCCCACTCCGCCTTGAGTTCGGGCTTCGCCGACAGCAACGCCTCAAGCTCCGCCCACTCCGCCTCCGTGCAGCGTTGTGCGATGACCTTCATGGCCAGATCGAAAAACCGTTGGTCATTCATTGAGTTCATCGCAAATGCCGGGCCGCTTCTTTCAATTTTTCTCCCGCCGCTCCCATGCGTGGCGCATCACCTCCAACCCGCGCTTCAAATAGACGCCAACCGAACCGACCGCCACGCCATGCTTCTTCGCCATTTCCTCGTAGCTCAATCCGTTGACGAAGAAATCTTGCAGCAACTCGCCTTGCGGCGGCTTCAACTCCGCCATCATCCCGCCCAGCACGTTCGCCAGTTCCTTCTGCGTCAGC
>JANOQV010000016.1:0-7381 GCA_031414955.1 Pedosphaera sp.
TGGAGTGCAACGGGCAGGCGGTGAATGATCCGGCCTCGCCGCTCAATGGCACGAATGTGCGCGACTTGAACGGCGGTCAGGGCGGGGTGCCGCTCTTCCTGCGCGGGGCCAATTTCAGCGGCGGCACGGGCGGGGCCGAGATGCATTCGCACGGACTGCTTCTGAACGTGAACGGCGGCACCGTCCAGCAGGGCGCGGATGTGACGGTGTTTCCGCCGGGCGATTACACCAGCGATCCCGCGTCGAGCTTCCCGCCGTATTGCGAGATGGTCTGGGTGGTGCGGATCAAGTGATACCGATTCCCAATAACCATAGGTGGCTTGGCTGATGGTCGCCTCCTCTCCCGCCCTTCGGGCACCCTCTCCCCCACCGAGGGGGAGAGGGGCCATTCAACTCGGCTCTCCATGACCGGTTACTGGGCAGGGAGTGCCGCCTCCGTCATCATAGCGGTGACGCTGAGATGCGCCGCCCCGCTGCGTCGATCCTTCTCCGCGCTTGGCCGGCGGGAGCGTTGCTGCTACCTTCCGCCCGTCTCCTGGATTCGATGACAACATTGCCCGATAATTATATGTACCTATTGCTTGCCCGGCTTCGCCGCCCTGCCCTGCCCTTCTTGTTCATCGTCGTGCTTGCGACCGCGCAGGCGCAGTCCAATTACGTGAACTTCGAGGGCAAGCAGACCAGCCCGATCCGCCTCTCGCCCGATGGCACGCGGCTCTTCGTCGTCAACACGCCCGACAACCGACTCTCGGTCTTCGATGTCTCAAATCCGAAGAACCCGATCCTCATCGCGGAAATTCCCGTCGGCGTGGAACCCGTCTCGGTGAACTCCGTGAACAATGACGAAGCCTGGGTGGTGAACGAAGTCTCGGACAGCGTAAGCGTAGTATCCGTGTCGCGGCAGGTCGTGACCGACACCATCTACGTGAAGGATGAACCGGCCGACGTCGTGTTCGCCAATGGCCGGGCTTTCGTCACCGCCGCGCGCAACAATCAGATCGCCGTCTTCGACGCCGTGACCCACGCCTCCCTCACCAACATTCCCGTCTTCGGCGAGAACCCGCGCGCGCTCTGCGTGAACTCCAACGGCACGCGCATCTACGCCGCCTTCGCCCTGAGCGGCAATCGCACCACGCTCGTCCCGCTCCAAAACGCCCCGCCCCAGCCTCCCCCGACCAATCCCAATCTCCCGCCGCCGCCGCAGGTCAGCCGAATCGTCGAGGCCACGGACACCAACTGGACCAACATCATCAGGTTCACCATGCCCGACAACGACGTGGTGGAGATCGACACCGCCTCGCTGGCCGTGTTGCGCTACTTCCCCCGCGTGGGCACGGTGAACTTTGCCCTCGCGGTGCGGCCTGGGACTGGTCCCGGCAGCGGCGACCTCTATGTGGCCAATACCGACGCGCGCAATACGACGAGTTTCGAGCCAGTCATCCGCGGCGGCTTCGTGACCAACCAGATCAGCCGCATCAACATCACCAGCGGTGCCGTGACGCGCTACGACCTGAACACCAACTTCGCCTATACGAATTTTCCCAATCTCGGCAACCAGTCCAACGCGCTGGCCCAGCCCACCGCCATGGCCTTTGGCCCCAGCGGCGCGAATTATTTCATCACCGCCTTTGGCTCCGACCGCGTGGCGCTCGTGGACGCGGAGAGCGGCAACATCACCGCCCGCATCGATCTCAATCCCAACGCCCCCGGCTCCGCCGCTCATCCCCGCACCATGCGCGGCCCGCGCGGACTGGCCCTCAAGCCGGGCAGCGCGCTCTATGTCGCCAACCGGATTGCCAACACTATGACCGTGATCAATCCGTTCGACCGCACCATCGTGCGTGAAATTCCCATCGGCAGTTACGACCCGACCCCGGCTGTCATTCGCCAGGGGCGCGGCTTCCTCTACGACGCCAAACTTTCCGGGGGCGGGCTGGTCTCTTGCGCCTCCTGCCATATTGATTCTGAAATGGATCTGCTCGCGTGGGATCTGGGCGATCCCAGCGGCAGCCTGTCCACAAACATTATGCGCGTCTCTGGTTCGCAGACTGTCATTCCCGGCGGCATTAGCTCCAACGTGGTTTTCCATCCCATGAAAGGGCCGATGACCACGCAGACATTGCGCGGCTTGAACGGACTCGACCCGCTCCACTGGCGCGGCGACCGCACCAACTTCCTTCACTTCAACGGCGCGTTCGACGGACTGCTCGGCGGCTCCGCCTTGAGCGCCGCCGACATGGTCGCCTATCGCGATTACATCAACACCATCAAGTATCAGCCCAACCCCAATCAGAACCTGAACCGCACGCTGCCCACCACCTTCGCCGGCGGCAATCCGACCCTGGGCCGCAACGCTTACGTGGGCACGAATTACGGGACGCTTGGCATCATCGGGTTGAACTGCAACACCTGCCACGCCTTGCCCAACGGCACGGATCGCGGCTTCACTCCGGCGGCGGCCTTGATGGAGCCGCAGGACATGAAGGTGCCGCAATTGCGCGCCACCTATCAAAAGATGCGCTTCACCAATGCGCCCGGCGCGCAAAGCATCAACGGTTTTGGTCTGGTACATGACGGCTCCGATCCCAGCCTCTTCGCCTTCCTTTCGCGCGCCGTCTTCGGGCCACTGGCCGGCGACTCTGGACAAAAGCAAAACATCAGCGCCTTCGTGCAATGTCTCGACACCGGCATGGCTCCCGCCGTGGGCTACGCCCGCACCATCACTTCGAACAACGTGAGCAGCGCCAGCATCAGCAACGACTGGTCCATGCTCGAAGGGCAAACCGTGGGCGGGACCAACATCGATCTGATCGTGAAAGGTGTGGTCGATGGACAACGGCGCGGATTTCTTTACGTGACCGCCTCGAATCATTATCGAGGGGATAAACTCCTGATGACTCCGTTAACCCGGGCCGCGCTCGTGACCAAAGTGCTGGCGGGCGGAACCATCACGGTCATGGGCGTGCCTCCGACCACCGGCGTGCGCTCGGGCCTCGACCGCAACGTCAACGGCGTGCTGGATGGCGACGAACCGCAGCCGACCCTCCGCATCGCGCGTTCCGCGAACCAGGCGCTGATCGCCTGGTCCACCAACGCCGCCGGCTTCGTTCTTGAGGCCAGCCCGGCAATTCCGGCCACGAACTGGTCCGCCGAGACCAGCCTGCGTGCGGTGGCGGGCAGCGAATTCAACATCACCAACACCCCTGCGCAATCAAACCGGTTCTTCCGGTTGAAGGGGTTGTGATCCGCGCTGGTTTGAAAAGCCGGGGCTGCGAGCAGGCAAGTTCCGCCAGAAAGCGGACGGGCCAACGGGCGAATTTCTCCGGCCCCGGCTAACTTTCTCTTGCCTCATCCGCGCCCGCGACAATGATTCGCCCCAATGTTTTCTGATCAGATTCGCTCGGTTCATTTCGTCGGCATTTGCGGCACGGCCATGGCCTCCGCCGCCGCTGCCATGAAGGAGAAGGGCTTCACCGTCACAGGCAGCGACACGAACGTGTATCCGCCCATGTCCACCTTCCTGGCCGAGCGCAAGATCGAGGTGATGCCGGCCTACGCGCAGCAAAACCTGGCGCACAAACCCGACCTCGTCGTCATCGGCAACGCCATGTCACGCGGCAATCCCGAGGTCGAGGCCGTGCTCGAGCACAAGCTGCGTCACTGCTCTCTGCCCGAACTGCTCAAGGAGTTCTTCATGCGGGGCAAGCGCGTGCTCGTGGTCAGCGGCACTCACGGCAAGACCACCACCACCTCGCTGCTCACCTGGGTCTTCGAGCACAACGGACTCAAGCCGTCGTTCCTCATCGGCGGCATCCCAAACAACCTCGGCCAGGGCGCGCGCTTCACCGACAGCGAGTGGTTTATCATCGAGGGCGACGAATACGACACCGCGTTCTTCGACAAGCGCAGCAAGTTCGTCCATTACCTCCCCGAGGTCGCCATCATCAACAACCTCGAGTTCGATCACGCGGACATTTTTCCCGACCTGGCCTCGATCCAGAAATCGTTCAGTCATTTCATCCGGCTCGTGCCGCAGAACGGACTGCTCCTCGCCAACGGAGACGACGCCAACATCGCCCCGCTGCTGAATGTGAACTTCTGTCCGGTGAAGCGCTTCGGCCTGGGCGAGGACAACGCGGTGCGGGCCTTCAACCTGCGCTACGGGCCGACGGCCAGCGAGTTTGAGCTCCCGAGCTTCAAATTTCACATCGACATGGTCGGCGAACTGAGCGTGCGCAACGCGCTGGCCGTGGTGGCGGCGGCCAAACATTGCGGCCTGAAGAATCAGCAGATTCAGGACGCCTTCAGCACCTTCAAGGGCATCAAGCGCCGCATGGAGATCAAGGGCATCGCGGGCGGCGTGACCGTGGTGGATGACTTCGGACATCATCCCACGGCCATTCGTGAGACGCTCAAGGCGTTGCGCCTGAAATTTCCCACGCAAAAGATTTGGGCCATCTTCGAGCCGCGCTCAAACACCACCCGGCGCAATGTTTTCCAGACCGAGATGGTCGAGGCGTTGCTGGGTGCAGACGCAATCGTGGTCGCGGAAATTGCCAAGCTCGAACAGGTGCCAGTCGAGCAGCGACTCGACCCGGCGAAACTGATGCGCGACATCAAAGCCAGCGGCAAACCTGCGGAGTATCTCCCCTCCGTCGAGGCCATCGTGGAGCATGTGAAGAAGAACGTGAGCGGAGGCGATGTGGTGTGCGTGTTCAGCAACGGTGGATTTGGCGGCATTCACCAGAAGCTGTTGTCGGCCTTCCAGTACCGGCGTTGAGTCATGGTCGGGCGAGTGCCGGGAACCAAGTCCGAACGCTGACACAAGAAGAACCCAACCACTTCGTGAGGGGGGATTCGATCCAATTTCGGACGCCTCACCCTGCCCCTGCTCCACCTTGCGGGTTCACACCTTCACCCACCCCTTGCTCCGGCTGCTCCGCAAAATCGCCTCGCACAGTTTCACTTCGTGATGGCCGTCTTCCGCCGTGGCGAAGAGCAGAGGTGTTTTGCGACCACTGAGGATGTGCTCATAGACGGCGCGGTAGTGCATCTTGTGCGCGTCGGCGAAGCCTTCGGGATGGCCGCCGGGATAATCGCTGAAGCCCGCGATGTCCACGTCGAAGCCGGGCGTGCTGCGCTGGAGAATCTGGTTCGGCTCGTCGCGACGGCCGAGAATCATTTCGTTCGGTTGCTGGAGGTCCCAGCGCAGACTCCCTTTGGTACCATAGATGCCGAGGGCGAGGCTGCACTTCCAGCCGGCGGCGACTTGAGAGATGGAGGCGTTGGCGTGGACGCCCTTGGTGAAGCCGTGTTTCGCCTGGCCGAATTTGAGCAGCACACTGCCGAAGTCTTCTGTGTCGCACTGGTAGGGAATCATCGTGGCGGGATCGACCTGGGCAAAGGTCTGCACTTCGCCCTGGGGCCGGTAGCGCGTCTTGTGAAAAGTCTCAATGTGGGCGAACACCCTTTCCACGCGCGCGCCAAGGATGAAGGAGACGGCGTCAATCCAGTGCGTGCCGATGTCGCCGACGGCGCGAAGTTTGCCGCCTTCGCGGGCAAGCAGGCGCCAGTTGTAATCGGTCTCCTTGAGCAGCCAGTCCTGGAAGAAGTGGCCCTGCACATGGATGATTCGGCCGAGTTCGCCGCGCGCCACCATCGCGCGCGCCTGGAGCACGGCGGGGAAAAGGCGGCACATGTAATTCACCGCGAACACAGGCGATGATTTCTTTTTCACGGCGGCGACCACGCGCGCCGTTTCACCGGTTTTCATGCCGAGCGGCTTTTCGCACACGACGTGTTTGCCCGCCGCAAGCGCGGCGAGCGATTGCTCGACGTGCGCCTTGTTCGGCGAAGTGATGTGGACGACATCGACATTCGGCGAGCGCAGCAGGGCGCGGTAATCGTAGTCGCCATAGACTTCCGGGATGCCCCATTTGTCCGCCGTGGCCTGCGCGTTCCGGGTCGAACCGCAGATGGCGGTGACCTGCACGCCGAGGCGCTTGAGGGCTTCAATATGAACCGGGCCGATGAATCCGGTGCCAATGACTCCGGCGCGAAGTGTGTGAAGTGGTTTCATGCGCCGCTTGTTTCGGCGGCACGGGCTGCGGCGTCAAGAGTCAACGTGCCCGAGTGGGGAAAGCCTCTGTTGGGCCGTGCGGGCCGACGAAAAAGGAACGAAGACGGAGAGCCTCCGCAACGGCACGGCCTCAGCAGGACAAAATGATCGCTTCACGCGCGCCACTCCAGACGTCCGGGCGAGTCGGCCAGAGGCACCCGGACGGTGAACGATCAGCGATACGGTTGATGCAGGGTCACGGGGGCTTCGCGCTTCCGCTGCCGCGAGCTCAGTTTCAGGTTCAACATTTCCACGCCCAGGCTGAAAGCCATGGCAAAGTAAACGTAGCCCTTGGGAATTTCCTTGTGGAAAGACTCGGCCACGAGCAGCACGCCGATGAGCAGGAGGAAGCTCAAGGCCAGCATCTTGACCGTGGGATGCTTCTCGATGAACCGGCTGATGTAGCCGCCAAACACCAGCATGAATCCCACCGCGATGATGACCGCGATGATCATCACGGGGAGGTGCTTCGCCATGCCCACCGCCGTGATGACGGAATCGAGGGAGAAGACGATGTCGAGCAGGAGAATTTGGACAATCACGGCGGTAAAGCGCGGCACCAGGTTGTGGGTCTTCTCGCCGTCGGCCCCCTCCAGCTTCTCGTGGATCTCGCGCGTGCTCTTGGTCAGGAGGAAGAGGCCGCCGGCCAGCAGCACCAGATCACGGCCGGAAGGATGGAGGTCGAAACCAAAAACGGTCCAACTGACGAGCGGCTTGTCCAGGCCGATGATCCACTTCAAACCGCACAACAGGAGAATGCGCGTGCCCAGCGCCAGCATGAGTCCAAGCTGCCGCGCCTTCTTCTGCTGCTCCTTGGGCAGCTTGCCCGCCAGAATGGCGATGAAGACGATGTTGTCGATGCCGAGCACGATCTCGAGCACGGTCAGCGTGAGCAAGCTGACCCACGCTTCGGGCGATGAAAGCCATGAAAACCAATCCATGCGCGGGAGTTTTCTGGTTGGAGCCGACGATGTCAAACTTGTGGGAGGATGGGCGGGATTGGAAGTGGCCGGCCGGACTGCGGCGCTCCGCTCGGCTTGGCCCGCCACTCATGTTATCCCGAATTCCGAGGTCGAACCACAGCCCGGCCAGTGGCCTGGCCCCGGCGCGCGGGTTTTCAACCCGCAGGGCGTGGCCGGGGCGGAAGTCGCAGGAACTGTTTCGATCCTCGGCCTGAGCGACCTGCTGCGGGTTGAAAACCCGCGCGCCGGTGAGGGATGCGGCCCGCTCGCGGCCGACCCGCCTTTTCTGCCTCGGAATTCG
>JANOQV010000017.1:0-5066 GCA_031414955.1 Pedosphaera sp.
GCAAGAGACAGGACGGCCTCAGGAATGTTCGACGGGCGGGTTCAACCCCGGATGGAAAGGACGCTGCGCGCGAGAACACCCCACTTCCAAACCATCATCCCCGGCGCGCTCCGGTCCTTTCCAATCCTTTGGTGATTAGGCCCCGGTTGGATTCTCATCGGTGTCGGGTAAAAGAGTAAAACCAATCTCCCAGAAATACATATCAATCAGCTTCATGGCTGGGTATCGAATACCGCCCTGTTGGAAAATGGCGGCTTGAGCGTCATTGAGCGCGTCAGCATGGTCTCGGTAGAAGCGAAACACCTGGCGCAGAAAGCTGGAACTAAACTGCGAATACGGAAGCTCTCTGTGACGAAACCCCAAAATGAAATAGCGGTCACAGGCTGGTGTGCAACCGACGGTGCCGAGAAGTATCTTAGTGATAAGCGTGTCGGTCGGATTCCGTCGCCGGACGCTCTCATCGGCGATGTGCTGTCGGTAGGTTGCTTTTAGAGCGTCGGACAGCGAACAGATGAGGTTGGCCGTCATTCCGTCGTTGGTGGCATCATCGAAGGTGGCGCACCAAAGCGGCTCATACTCTGACTGCAAAAGTGTCGAAACTGCATCAAGGTGGATGGAATAATCCCTCTGAAGTAGGAAGCTGGAACCACGATACATGCCCCAACTGGCGAGATAGAATGCGAGATGAAGTGCTGCTGTCTCGACCTGTTGCTGGCTGGCGAAAAGCGAGCGCTGCTGAAAATGCTGAAAGCAATGCTCCCACGACCTGTAGCGATGATGGCGGTCGCCCGCGAGCCGACCGTAGAACGCTAGAATCTGGTCTGTTACTTCGTTCGACATATCGTGTGCGAGGGGCCTAACAGGGATTCGACCGCAAATTGCGGTTAAGCATGGCGGTGGTTTTGTGGGCCATGTGGCGAGCGTAGCAACACTGTTCTGGCTGTCCAGCAAGGGTTTGGTCAAGGTGCAGGGCATGGCCGATGAGCAACATATTGGACCGGGAAAAACCGCAGCTTTCCGACGCCCGCCCGAACGCCTCATCGCCAATCCCAAGGCGCGGTTGCGGGATCAATTCCGCGAGGTCTGCCGGTTCAAGCGGCTGAGCGAGCGCACGGAGGAGGCTTATTGGGGCTGGGTGCGCCGGTTCCTGGTCTGGGCCAGAGACCACCCTCACCTCACCCCGGCCCTCTCCCCTCCCTCGGAGGGAGCGGAGAGGGAGAAGAAATGGCGGCATCCGCGTGAGTTGGGGGCGCAGGAGGTGCAGGCCTTTCTCACTCATTTGGCGGCGGGGCGCGCGGTAGCATCCTCGACCCAGAACCAGGCCTTGAATGCGTTGGTCTTTTTTTACCAGGAAGTGATCGGCGCAGCGTTGGAGGAGGGGATGGCGTTCGAGCGGGCGAAGCGTCCGCAGCGGTTGCCGGTGGTGTTGACTCAGGCCGAGGTCAGGCGGCTGCTGGCGGGGGTCGCGGCGGAGTTTCAACTGCCGGTGCGGCTGCTTTATGGGAGCGGGATGCGGTTGCTGGAGCTGTTGCGGCTGCGGGTCAAAGATCTCGATCTGGAGCGGCGACAAATTGCGGTGCGCAGCGGCAAGGGGGACAAGGACCGGGTGACGATGGTGCCGGAGGCGTTGGTGGAGTTGTTGCGAGCACATCTGGTGCAGAGGAGGCATCAGCACGAGGCGGACGCGGCAGCGGGGCACGGGCGGGTGTGGCTGCCGGAGGGGTTGGGGAGGAAGTACCCGGCGGCGGCGGCGGAGTGGGGCTGGCAGTGGGTGTTTGCCATGAGGAACCTATCGGTGGAGCCGGGAGCCGGGTCGGAGACCGGCGCTCCGGTGCGGCGGCGGCATCATGTGCTGGAGGACGCGGTGCAGCGGGCGGTGAAGGCGGCCGGGAAGGCGGCGCGTCTGGTCAAGCCGGTGACGCCGCATGTGCTGCGGCATTCGTTCGCCACACACCTGCTGGAGAACGGCTACGACATCCGCACTGTCCAAGATTTACTCGGGCACAAGGATGTTTCCACCACGCAGATTTACACGCATGTGATGGCGAAGCCGGGGTTGGGGGTAAGGAGTCCGTTGGACTCTTAAAAGCGGAAAGGGCGAAAGCAGAAAGCAGAAATGGGGCGGGGGCCGGTGCGTCGGTGCGTCAGTGGGCGGGGCACTTGGAACAGTTGAACCTTGAACGTCGAACCTTGAATGTTTGAACAGGCTCCACCGATGCACCGCCCACCGATGCACCGCCCACCGATGTACCGACGCACCGACGCACCGACGCACCGGCCACCGGCCCGCCTCAGCTCAACCGCATGGGCATGACGACGTAGAGGAACGGCCCGTTAATCTTGAGCACGCCAGGGCTAAGCTCGTCGATCAGCTCAATGAAAACCTCGTCTTCGGTGAGGGCATTGAGCGGGTCGATGACGTAGGCGGGATTGAAGGCGATGGCGATGTCCTTGCCCTTGTAGTTGATGGCCATGGTCTCGCGGGCTTCGCCGACGTCGGGAGAATTGGCCGTGATGGCGAGCTGGTTTTTGGCGAAGGCCATCTTGACGGAGTTCTGCTTGTCGCTGGTCATCAGCTCGGCGCGGCGGAGGGCGTGGAGGAATTCTTCGCGGGGCAGGGCGATGCGTTCCTTGGTCTCGGCGGGGATGACCTGCCGGTAGTTCGGGTAATTGCCCTCGATGAGCTTGGAGATGATGAGCGCGCCGGCGCCTTTCTCGGTCTTGAGGGTGAAGGCGACCTGGTTTTCGGAGAAGTTCACGTCCACGTCGCCATTTTCCTGGAGCAGGCGGGTCAGCTCATTGACGGCCTTGGCGGGGATGATGAACTCGCCCTGGCACTTGTCTCCCAATTCGGCTTCCTCGTCCACCAGGGCCAGGCGGCGGCCATCGGTGGCCACCATGGTGATCTTGTGGTCCTTGAGGCTGAGGAAGATGCCGTTGAGCACGTAGCGCGACTCGTCGGTGGAGATGGCGAAGGATGTTTTCTTCAACATGCCGCGGAACTTGGCCTGGGGCAGGGTGACGCGCTTGTCTTCCTTGAACTTGGGCAGCGGTGGGAATTCCTCGGCCGCGAGACCGCGAATCTTAAAGAAGGAGGAGCCGGCGCGGATGCTGGTCACGTTCTTGTCATCGGTCTCGATCTCGATTTCGGGCGCGGACAGCTCGCGGATGATGCCGAAGAGCTTCTTCACCGGGATGGTGGTGGCGCCCATGTCCTTGACCTTGGCCTCGACGGCACAGGACACGGTGACATCGAGATCGGTGGCGGTGAACTCGAGGCGGCCTTCGGTGGCGCGCAAAAGCACGTTGGACAGGATGGGCAAAGTCGTGCGGGTACTAACGACATTCTGCACGGATTGCAGGCCGTTGAGGATTTGGTCCTTGGCGATGGTCAGATTCATGGCGGCGTTAGTGAATGAGTTTTCTTCTTTGAAATCAACTTAGTATTAAGGGCTGTGGATAAGTGGTACAACTTGGAGCGTCAAGGGTACGAACAGGGCGTTACGGGGTCGGGCCGGTGAAAAAGGGACGTGGATTTCCCCCCATAAGCCGGGCAAGTCGGAGTTGCTCGCGTTCGGCACAAGTTGTTGGCCAGCCGGGCGCGTGGTTATTGGGCGGGTTATACACGGGCCAGGATGGTCGGCAGCGCGCGCTCGACGGCCGCGATGTCCTCGGCGGTGGTTTCGCGGCCGAGGGAGAGGCGCACGAGGGAATTGGCCGCGTTTTTCTCCACCCCCAACGCCAGAACCACATGGGAAGGCTCGAGCGAACCCGCCGAGCACGCCGAGCCGCTGGAGGCGCAGATGCCTTCAATATCCAGCGCGGCGAGCAACATGATGCTGTCCGCGCCGGGCACGGTAAAGGCGACGGTGTTGGCGAGGCGCTCGCGGGCGGTCCTGGGTCCGCGAGACACCACGCGGGCGGAACCGAAAGAATCGACGAATTGTCTCAGCCTGTCCGCCAGCGGTCCGAGGGTCGGCGCGGCAAAGACCGGTTGGGGCACAAACCGTTCCAGGGCTTCCGCCAAGCCAACAATGTTCGCCACGCATTCCGTGCCGGCCCGCCGTTCGTTCTCATGTCCGCCGCCAAAGAGAATCGGGTCGGGCTGCCAGGGCGAGCGGATGTAGAGCGCGCCGGCGCCCTTCGGCCCATGAAACTTGTGGGCGCAAAGGGAGACTAGATCGGCCTGAAACTGCTCGATGTTGGCGAACGGCTCCTTGCCGAACCACTGCACCGCGTCGGTATGGAACAGCACGCCACGCTCACGGCAGAGCGCGCCGATGGCCGCCACCGGCTGAATGGTGCCGATCTCGTTGTTCGCCGCCATGACCGAGACGAGCACGGTGTCGGGCCGGAGGGCCGCGCGCACCGCTTCGACGCGCACGCGCCCTTCGGCGTCCACGGGCAGGTAGGTGACGTCGAAACCCTCCTTCTTGCGGAGATATTCACAGGGATGCAGCACGGCGTGGTGCTCGATGCTGGTGGTGATGATGTGGCGCCCTTGCTCGCGCTTGAGCCGCGCCGCGCCGAAGATGGCGAGGTTGTTCGACTCGGTGCCGCCGCTGGTGAAGACGACTTCACTGGGTTTGGACTTCCAGACTTGGGCCACGCGATCCCGCGCGTCGTCCAGCAAGGCCCGCGCGCGACGGCCGACGTGATGCACGCTGGAGGGATTGCCGAAGACCTCGCCGAGATAGGGCAGCATGGCGTCGCGCACCGCCGGGTCGAGCGGCGTGGTGGCGTTGTAATCGAGATAGACGGTTCTCATGCCGGTGCGCGGGCGCAGCGTAGGCGGCGACCTGGGACAAAGCCACTGTGGAGCGCGAAATGTAACGCCGGCTTTCCAGCCGGCGGGTGGCGAGACTTTCCAGTCTCGCGTGGGTATTGCTTCCCAGCCGGACCAAGCCAAGGACGTGGCTCAGAGCCGGTCTGAAAAGTCGTTTGGGCGGCGCAGGCCACGGGCCCCGGAGTGCGCCCGTCCTCGGGCGCAGCAAGGTGATGAGGCCGAGCGCGTTGGAAAAATCCACACCGGCCGCCTTGGCCACCTTGCTGCGCCCGAGGACGGG
>JANOQV010000018.1:0-17624 GCA_031414955.1 Pedosphaera sp.
CCCGTCCTCGGGCGCAGCAAGGTGAAGACTTGGAGCGCGTTGGAAAAATCCACACCTGCCGCCTTTTCCGCGTTGCTGCGCCCGGGGACGGGCGCACTCCGGGGCCAGTGGCCTTCGCCGTCCAAACGACTTTTCAGACCGGCTCTAAGCCCAAAACCGCCGCCGCGCTTCGGGGGCCGCAGTTCGCAGGCACGATTCTCCCGCACTGGAAGCGAGAGGGGAAAGTTGCCTCAGGCCTGGGCCGCGGCCAGACCGCGTTGCCGGTGGCGTTCGTGCAACTCATGCATGGAAGCCAACACGGTCGCGGCGTCCATCTCATGCACCTCGAAGCCGCGGCCCACGCCCTGGAGTAGAGTGATGGTCAGTTGCCCGCCGAGATGTTCGCGGAATTCCTCCAGCCCTTTCAGCACCACGCAGCCGCCCGAGGAATCCTCATGCAGCAGTTCGTTGGCGAAGAGCTCGAAGCCCAGTTCCTCCAGCAGCGCCAGAATGCGCTCGGTGCTCACCGTGTCGAGGAAGCCCTGCCGGCGCGAATAGATCACGTCGAGCGCGATGCCCACGGCCACCGCCTCGCCGTGCCGGATGCGGTAGTCGGAAATTTGCTCCAGCTTGTGCGCCGCCCAGTGGCCGAAGTCCAGCGGACGGGCCGAGCCAAACTCGAACGGATCGCCGGAGGTGGCGATGTGGTTCATGTGCAACTCGGCTGAGCGAAAGATGAGCCGCTGCATGGCCTCGGGATCGAACGCCGCCAGCTTGGGCGCGTCGCGCTCGATCTGGTTGAAGAAGGCCGGATCGCGGATCAGCGCCACCTTCACGGCCTCGATGTAGCCGGCGCGTTTGTCGCGCGCCGGCAGCGAGGCCAGCAGATCGAAGTCGTTGATGACGGCGAAGGGCGGGGCGAAGGTGCCGATGAAATTCTTCTTCCCGAAAGCGTTGATGCCGTTCTTCACCCCCACGCCGGAATCGTCCTGGCTCAAAGTGGTGGTGGGAATCCGCACATGCCGCACGCCCCGATGGGCTGTCGCCGCCGCCAGTCCGGCCACATCCAGCAAGGCTCCGCCGCCAATGGCGACGATGTAGGAGTGACGATCAATGTGGTGCTTCTCCACCAGCGACTGAATTTCGGAGACGTGGAAATAGGAATTCTTGGCCCGCTCGCCACCTTCCAGAAGCATGGGCGGGCAGACCAGCTTCAGGGCGCTTCGGCGGGCTTCGAAATAGTGATCGATGTCCGTGATCAATTCCGGCTGGGCTGCGGCCAGCGTCTCGTCGAGCACCACCAGCACTTTGGCCGGGGAGTGGCTGGTTTCCATCGTCAGCACCTGCGCGAGCAGATCGTTCCCCGCGCGCAAAACGCCGCGTGTGAAGTAAACGCGATGCCGGTAGCTCACCTGGATATTTCGTTCGATGCAGGCCATGCTTTTCAATTTCGATTTTTCGACGCCGCGCCGCCAGATTTATTCTTCCGCCCTGGCCGGCGCATGAATTGAAACTGGTCTGACGCAGCCTTTGGGCTTCAACTAGCGCCATGTTCAGCCTGAAAGACAAGGTGGCGCTGGTGACCGGGGCCGGCTCCGGCATCGGAGCCTCGATTGCGGAGGTTTTCGCCGCCGCCGGAGCGTTTGTTTTCGTCGCGGATCGCGTTGAAGCCGGCGGTCGGGACACCGTGCAGCGCATTCAAGCCGTCGGCGGTCAGGCGGATTTCATGGCCCTCGACATCACGAGTGAGGCGCAGTGCGAAGCCGCCCTCGCGGTCGTGCATCACAAGTTCGGACGCCTCGACCTCCTCGTGAACAATGCCGGCATCGGCCATGTGGGCACGCTGCTTCAGACCACCGGCCGCGACCTCGACGCCCTCTACGCCGTGAACGTGCGCGGCATGTTCAACCTCACCAAGGTCTTCCTGCCCGGCATGGTGGAGCGCAAGCACGGCGTGGTGCTTAACATGGCCTCCATCGGTGGAGTGGTCGGGGTGCGTGACCGGCTCGCTTACACGACCAGCAAGTTTGCCGTGGTGGGATTTACCAAGGCCTTGGCCCTGGATCACGCGCTCGATGGGGTGCGCGTCAACTGCCTTTGTCCGGGGCGGGTGGAAACACCTTTTGTCAAAGCGCGGCTGAAGGAATATGCGGATCCTGAAAAGGCGTATCGCGAAATGGCCTCAACTCAGGCGCTCGGGCGCATGGCGCGGCCGGAGGAAATCGCCGCGGCCGCGCTTTACCTGGCCAGCGATGAAGCCTCCTTCATTACCGGCACGGATTTCATCATCGATGGCGGCTGGAGCGCCGGAAAATAGCGTGCCGGCCGCGTCTCGCTGGTCCGGCCCGAGGCTACGCCGGCATCATGCCGGTTTGGCGCGCGTAATTGAACAGACCGCCCGCGTCCACCACCGGGCGCACGTCGCCGAGAGGCTTGAAGTGATAGGTCTTCCCCGTCGCGGCAACCTGCACGGTCGCAGCGTCGAGATCCACCGTGACCACATCGCCGGTCTGCAACACCTCGCAGAGGCGTTCGGTGGCCTCGCAGGGATAAAGCTCGCCGGTCGAGACGCAGTTGCGGAAGAAGATGCGGGCAAAGCTTTCCGCCAGCACCACGCGGCAGGTCGCCGACCCGAGGGCGATGGGGGCGTGCTCGCGGGAACTGCCGCAGCCGAAATTCCGCCCGGCCACGATGATGGGATACTCCGTGTCGAGTTGCCCGTCCGGGATGAAACGCTTCGGATAGAGCGAGTTCGGCAGGCCCCACATGGCGTAGCTTCCGAGTTTTTCATACTCTTCCGCGATGGTCGGGACGAGGTTCAGGAACTGCGCGGGGATGATCTGATCCGTGTCGATATTGTCGCGCACGACATAAACTGGGCCGGTGAAGACGCTTTGCATCGCGGCAAATCTGCGGTCGCTTCCCCGGCATTTCAAATGAATTCCTGTTCCACGAGCCGGATCGTGAGGGGCGGGGTGATTTTTTCCACCGCTGGAACCTCACCCGCGCGGCTGCGTCCGAAGCAGGGTTTAGTTTTTGTGTTACTGCTCACTGGAAAGCGCAGCTTCGTGGCGGGTTTGAAATTGCTTTCACAGTTCAGTCGGAGTTTGATTCTCACAATTCGAATGCGCGCTTACCCAAGCTGCAATTTTAGCTCACGCCCTAGGGTGTGGACTGCACGGACGACTCGGGCCTCGAGCCGGCCGGGTGCCACGGGCGGTCCTGACTTCAATGCAGAACCGGTTGATGTCATCGCTCCAACATAACCCCCGTTTTTTGACGCCTGATTCGCTATTTTCCGCCTTTCCAGTCGATTTAATATGAAAGCCATGTCCACCTCTCTTTTCGCCGTTGCCTGCTCCGTCTTGCTCCTCTTGGCCGCCCCGCGCGCCCTCGCCACCGCCAACTACGTGTACCATGAGCGCACCGCCAATAATCCCGGCTGCGGCGCCGGTGCCTATGTGGATGTGCTCAAGCCGACCACCGCGCAGAGCGTCACGGTGCGCTTCAAGGTCGAATACCAGTTCTACACCGACAACGTGCGCATCTACTACACCACGGATGGCTCGAATCCCGCCGGCGGCTTTGGCACCGCCTCGAACGCCGCCACCTCCGTGGTGGTGGCCGGCTACGATTGCAACTTTGGCGGCGGCCCGGTGACCGATGTGGCCAGCGGCGTCATCCCGGCCCAACCCGCCGGCACCGTCGTCAAGTACATCATCAGCGCCTGGCATTCCGGCGGCGGCCAGGAAATCTTCGCCAACAGCGGCGAGTTCAGCAGTCCGTTCAATTTTTCCACCTCCGCCACCATCTTCTCCTACACCTCCTGCGACACCCCCTCGCTGACCTGCCCGGCCAACATCACCACGAACACCGCGGCTGGCGTCTGCAATCAGGTCGTGAATTTTACCCCGTCGGTCACTGGCGCGTGCAATCCGGTCGTGGTCTGCAACCCCGCCAGCGGTTCCACCTTCGCCCTGGGCGCGACCACGGTGAATTGCGGGGCCACGAATGATTCCGGCTTTTTTGCCATTTGCTCCTTCAGCGTGACGGTGAATGATCTGCAAGCGCCCGCGTTGACCGCGTGCCCCGCCAACATCACCAACGTCGTCGACTTTGGCCTCTGCACCACCACCGTGCCCTATGCGGCCCCGACCGCCCTCGACGCTTGCGATGGCGTCGTGACCGTGACTTGCACTCCGCCCAGCGGTTCCACTTTTGCCCAGGGTGTCACCACCGTCACCTGCGAGGCGCACGACACCGTCAACAACACCAACACTTGTGCCTTCGTCGTCCGCATCAACGACACTCAGTTCCCCACCATCACCGCGCCGGTGGCCATTGAGGTCTGCATACCCGCCGCCCAGGCTGGCGCGGTCGTCAGTCTCGGCACGCCGATCACGGCGGATAACTGCGCTGTCGCCACCGTGGTCAGCAACGCCCCGGCGGTCTTTCCGCCCGGCACCAACGTCGTCACTTGGACAGTCACCGACACCAGCGGGAATGCCGCCGTGGCGTTCCAGACCGTCATCGTCCGCAAGAGCGTCTCTCTCGTCGGCCCCTCCGGCGCAACCAAGTTCCCGGGGGACAGTGTCACCTTCAGCACGGTTGTTTCCGGCACCGGCCCCTTCACCTACGTCTGGCGTCTGAACGGCGGCAGCCCGCTGGCCTCGACCAGCAACAGTCTCACCATTGCCTCCGTGCTCATTGGGGACGCCGGCAACTACAGTGTGGAGGTGACCGGCTATTGCGGCGCGGTTGGTTCGGCGACCAACACCGCGGCCCTCGCCGTGGTGGGCGCGGCCCCGACCATCAGCGTGCAGCCGGCCAGCCGCCTGCTCAGCCCCGGCACGCCGGTGACCCTCTCCGTGGTCGCCGCCAATGCGACCGGCTATTTCTGGTCGCGCAACGGTTCGCCGATCGCGGGCCAGACGTCTCCAAACTTGATCTTCAGCGACGTCCAACTCGCGGATGCTGGCAGCTACCTCGTGGTGGTGAGCAACGTCAACGGCACCGTCACCAGCCAGTCGGCCTTCCTCTCCGTGGTCGCGGCGTCGGACTTGAACCCGCTCGGCGCGAATCTCATCGACTTCAACAGCGTCGGCCAGTTCACCAACAACTTCGGCGTGCGCAACAAGGCCGGCAACCAGACCAACGTCTGGTATGAGACCAACACCTCCGGAGTGGCCAACAGCCGGGCGCTCGAAGGCGTGGTCGGCAGCCTCACGGACAATACCCTCACCTATCTGGGTGACTCGTTCACCTTTCCGAGCGTGAGTGGCGCGTCGCTGAACATGTCCATCATGTTCAAGGGCAAGCCGCGCCCCGCCAGCGGCAATCCCATCGTGCAACTCGGCTTCTTCAGCAGCACCAACACGGTTCACTTCGTGACCAACTCTTTCATGGAAGGCAACAGCCTGGCCAACTGGATGAACTTGCGTCTAGTCGTGGCCAGTGCGGCGACCAACCTGCAATTCGAATATGGCGTGCTCATCACCACCAATCGCGGCACCGCCTTCACCTATAACAACGCCCTGACGGTCGCAACCCCTGTCGGCCCGATCCCTGCCACCAACTCCTCCTTCACCAACTGGTACAAACTTACGGCTACATTCACCCGCAACGCGGAAGTGACCAATATCTACATCGCCGGCACTCTGCAGGACATGGGAGCGGATGGCACCGTGCCCGGCGCCACGGTCATGACTTTGGCCTCCTCGCCCATCACCAATCTTCTCGTCACCCAGGGCTTCCTTGGCGATACGTTCTACCCCGCCATTCGGTCCCTCGAAGGCAACGGTGCGGACAACCTCGACAACTTCGCTGTGTGGGCGACCAACGGTGCGCCCGTGGCCAGCGTGGTTCCGGCCAGTTCGAGCATCAGCGCCTTCCGCACCACGACCTTCCGCGTCCGGTTGGACGGCACCCCGCCGTTCACCTTCCAGTGGTACACCAACGGCGTGGCCGTGCCCGGTGCTGTGGCGGCGGCCTACACTCCGCCCGCTCTCGCGGCGGCTGGTTCGTTCAGCGTCAGCGTGGCCGTGACCAACGGCTCGGGCGGCGTGGTGACGACGCCCGCCACCTTGACCGTCACCGCCGATGGCACCGCTCCGAATGTGGTCTCGGTCGGCAGCGTGGACGGCACAATCATTGGTTTGGCTTTCGACGAGTCTGTGAATTCCGCGCAGGCCCAAACCGCCGGCAATTACACCGTCACGCCCGGGGGCGCGCCCTCGAGTGCGGTGCTCCTGGCCGATGGCCGAACGGTCCGGCTGACCATGTCCTCGCCCATCTCCGGCAGCTTCTCTGTAGCCGTCAGTGGAGTGACAGATCTGGCGGGCAACGCCCTGGCCACGACCTCCGCCGCCGGCACTGTGCTGGGTTTGACGCCCACCGACATCGGCTCCCCGATGACGGCGGGATCTTCTTTCAGCAGCAACGGCGGCGACATCGACGTGACGGCGGGCGGGCAGGACACCGGCAGCATCGCTGATCAATTCCACGCCACCATGCAGGCGCGCACCGGCGACTTCGATCTCAAGGTGCGGGTGCAAAACATCATCCGCGCGCGGAACTTCAATAACATCCAAATCAACCGTGATGAAGTTGCCGGGGCGGGCTTCATGGTTCGGGAAAGCCTCAATCCGGGCAGCCGCGATATTTACATGCGCTTGTTTCCGAGGGACACGGGCATGCCGGCGGGCGGCAACCGTTTCCAGTGGCTCAACCGTGGTTCAACTTTCGCAGCCGCTGGAAATCTGAATCCGCCGAATGCCGACACCGCCGCGCCGGCCTATCTGAGTTTGTTTCCCAACGCGTGGATGCGGATGCGCCGGGTCAACAACACCTTCACGCTTTACTGGAGCACCAACGGGGTGAACTGGACGCAGGGCGCGCAGACCACGCAGACCTACCCGACCACCGTCCAGGCTGGCCTCGCCACTTCCGCGCACTTCGACTCGCCTGATTATCCCGTCACCGCGCAGTACCGGAATTACGGCGACTACTCCGTGCCCGGCGCGGGTCTCGGCTTCGCCATCAACCTTCCTGCCAATGTGGGCCTGAACCTGATCTGGCCCGTGACCAGCGCCGTGCCCTCCATGACGGTGACAGCGACGAACACCGGCACTATTTTCCCCAGCAACGAAATTCACTTCGTGTGGCAGCGCGGAGATGGAGCGGGTGGTTTCACCAATGTGCCCAACGTTACGGCCCAGCCGGCCTCCACGCCCTTCACCAACTCGGCCGTGGGCAATTTCAACACCATGCCCTACGGCGTGGGCGACAGCGGCAGCCAGTTCCGCGTCATCGCCAACGGCCCCGGCCTTGCCGTTACCAGTTCGGTCACGACGCTGCTCATCAGCTACTCCGACTCGGCGGCGCCGGCGGTGGTCAACACCTCCGTGTTGCTGGGTGGCAACACCCTGAGCCTGATCTTCAACGAGGCCATGATCGGCACCGGCCTTTCCAACGCGGCCAACTACGTCATCACCAACTCGCTTGGCCAGGTTGTCACGGTGACCGGCGTGCTGGTGGAATACGCCGGCCAGGGCACGAACAACGTGACCCGCGTGGTGCTGACCACCGGCTCGGTGCTGACCAACGGCACGTTCTACTTCGTGCGGCTCAACAATCTGTTCGGAACCAACGGCGTGCCCATCGTGGCCAACACCATCGCCACGGCGGCCACACCGGGGACGGTCAAGATTGAGATCTTCAACAATCTCGCTGCGGACACCCTGCTCAACACATTGACCGGCAACGCCAAGTATCAGGCGAACATGGCCGACTACGTTTATTGGACCAACGTCTTCAACTACAACCACAACGGCTCGGCGTTCGGCACCTTCCTCAACACCTACGGCGGGCGCATTTCCGGCTACTTCATCCCGCCCAGCAACGGTGTGTATCGGTTTTACGTGCGTGGTGACGACGGCTTCGCGCTCTTCATGAACACCAACACCTTCGAGAGCTGGAATCCCAACGGTAAGTCGTTGCTGTGTTCCAACGCGACCGCCAATGCCAACTACGCGGCCACCATCACCAACCAGCTTTCCACCAACGTGACGCTCGTCGCCGGGCAAGCCTACTACATGGAGGGTCTGTGGAAGGAGAACAGTGGCGGGGATGGTTTCACCATGGCCTTCCGGGAAGCCGGTGTGGCCACAGTCCCGGCCATTACGGAAAATGCGGACGGACGTTTCTTCCAGCCCACGCTGGAGGTGGCCTTCACCAATCTCACGGCCGCGACCAACCTCGCGCCGTTCCGCGTCGAGGTGTACACCAACATCGCCGGCACCACCGTGGCCACGCTGACCAATGCGCCCACCTTCCTGGCCAACACGCCCAGCTTCGTCGTTTACAGCAGCGGATTCGGCTACTTGGCTGACTTGCTGGCCTCGGGCGGATTCCCCTCCACGCTGGACAATTACGGCGCGCGCATCTCCGCCTGGTTCGTGGCCCCGAGCAACGGTTTCTACCGCTTCTTCCTGCGTGGCGACGACGACTGCCAGATCTTCATGAACACCAACGGCAGCGCGCCCAGCGGCAAGACTTCCGTGGCCTATCTCCCCAGTTGGCGGCCCACCTACACCAACGTCACCGCGTTGCAGAGCCTGACGGGCGTGACCAACACCGGCGTCACCCTGCCCATCCAGTTGACCAACGGTCAGTACTACTACATCGAGGCGCTGATGAAGGAGAACGTCGGCGGCGACGGCATCGGCGTGGCCTTCCGGAGCTACATCACCCTTGCTGAATCCACGAACAGTGTGGTGGCTCCGCCCAGCAATGAAGTCGCCCAGCTCACCTTCTTCCGGCCCGTGACCAACGCCCTCTCCACCGCCACGCCCTACTGGCCGCCGGTCTTGATGGAGCTTTATCAGAACTACGGGGCTGGCTTTGGCGGTTCGACGGTCGCCGACTTGCAGGCCAACGGCAAGTTCCAGGCCGGCATGCCCGACGCCCTGATGCCCGTGCCGAGTTTCAGCCTTAATCGCGACGGCATCACCTCACAGTTCCCCGGTGATAACTACGGCGTGCGTCTCTCCGGCTATTTCGTCGCGCCCAGCAACAGCGTCTATCGCTTCTTCATCAAGTCTGATGACAGCTCGATCCTCTTCATGAACACCAACGGCGTGGATTTCGGCGGCAAGGTGCAGATTGCCCTGCTCAACGGCTCGCGCAATTCCTACGCGAACAATGACGGCACCATGTCCACCGCCATCACGCTGACCAACGGCCAGCGCTATTACATGGAACTGCTCTACAAGGAAGGTGCGGGCGGCGATTACGGAGCCGTGGCCGTGGTTGGCACCGGCACCAGCACCACCGCGCCCACCGCGCCGGTGGTCGGATCGGTGATCCCGGCGGAATACTTTTCGCCGACCATCGGCCCCGTGACCGCGAACAACATCGCGCAAAGCCCGGCCACGCCCGCCGGGGCCATTTGGAGCGACCTCCAAGCGGTGACGCTTTCCGTCAACAACATCGTGGGTGCGATGCCCATCGGCATTCAGTGGCGCAAGAATGGATTGCCCATTCCCGGAGCCAACGGCATTAGCTACACCTTTAACCTCACGCCCGCCGACGTGGGCCTCAACACCTACAGCGTCTTCATCTACAACCCGCAAAGCGCGCTCGAACGCTTCCTCAACGTCACAGTCAACGGCCTGAACCTCGACACCGCGCCGCCGTTCATCGCCGGTGCGGTCGGCAACGGCCTGACCAACGAGGTCACTGTCACCTTCAGCGAGGCGTTGCTCGATTCGAGCGCGACCAACACGGCCAATTACTCCATCGCCGGGCTGACCATTCTCGGCGCCTACCTGAAGCCGGGCAGCAACGTGGTGGCGCTCCTCACTTCCGTGCAGACGCCCGGCACGCGCTACACCGTGGTGGTGAACAATGTGCAGGACATGTCGCGCAACCGGAACATGATCACGCCCAACTCCAGCTTCACCTTCACGTCCTGGTCGCTGCAACGCGGCTTCGTGACCGTGGATTTGTTCACCGGCCTGAACGGCGGCGTTTACGTGCAGAACCTGTTGAGCGAACCCAAGTTCATCAACAACACGCCAGACTCGACACAGTATGTTCCGTACTTCGCCTTCGGCTCCTTTGCGCCGGGCGGCGCGAACTTCGCCGACAACTACGGCGCTCGGGTCTATGGCTGGTTCCATGCGCCCTCCAACGGCAACTACCGTTTCTACATCCGCTCGGACGACATGTCCGAGTTGTGGATGAGCACCAACTCCGCCACCAGCCTGGACCCCGCCGCCAAGGTGCCCATCGCCGCCGTCAACTCCGGAACCTGTTGCGGTGCCTACGACAGTCTGCTCGGTGGCCCCGTGATCTCGCCGAACATCGCGCTGACCGCTGGCCAGCTCTATTACATGGAGGCGGTCTTCAAGGAAGGCGGCGGCGGCGATGGTGTCGCGGTGGCCTTCCGCGAAGCCGGCGACACCTCAGTGCCACCCACCACCGAAGCCATCCCCGGCTACTTCTTCTCCAGCCTGGGCAACCCGGACATTACGGCCGCGCTGAACATCACCAACCAGCCCGCCAGCACCAACATCGGATTGAACACGCCCATCACCCTCACCGTGGGGGCGATTCCCGTGCCGATCCAGACAGTCTTCTACCAATGGCAGTATTGGAACGGCAGCGCCTATGCGAATGTGGGCGCGAACACCAACCTCCTCGGCACCAACACCGCCTTGCCGCTCGTCTTCGGCGTCGCCGGCACCTACCAGTACCGCGCCCTCGTCAGCGTGCCGGGCATCCTGCGCACCAGCCTCGTCGCCACGGTCACCGTGTCCACCAATGTCGAAGGCAGCCCGACCGCGCCCACCTTGCTCTGGGCTTCATCCTCGACCAACGGCACGACCCTCACCGCGCAGTTCAATGAGACCGTGACGGCGGCCAGTGCGCAGAACGCCGCCAATTACTTCCTCACCAACCAGCTTGGCACCTTCACCCCCGTTTCCAGCGCCGCCCTTCTGGCCGACAACAAGACGGTGGTGCTCACACTGGCCAGCGCGCTCACGCCCGGCAACCTGAATGCCTACACCCTCGTGGCCGGCGGCATCGTGGATGTCGATGACGCCCTGGCCGGCGGCGGAGTGGCGAACTTCTGGGTGCCCGCCGGCACCATGCAGTTTGATTTCTATACCAACGCCGCGCTCGGCGCGCTGCCGAGTCCATTCCCCATCAACACGCCCAAGGCCAGCGGCTTCATCACCAACAGCTTCCTCTTCCAGGCCGGCATCTACGCCAACGGCACCAACGCCGGCAACGTGAACTACGCCGCCCGCGTGGCGGGCTTCTTCATCCCGCCCTCCAACGGCGTCTATCGCTTCTACGAGGCCAGCGACGACGGCTCGCAGTTGTGGATGAACACCAACGCGGTCAACAGCGCCTCGCCCACCGGCCTGACGCAAATCATCAATGTGCCTGGGGCCAATCTGGGTTACACGGCGGCGGCGGCGGTCTCGCCTTACCTCGCCCTCACCGGCGGCCAGCGCTATTACATTGAGGCTCTCATGGCCAACGGCACCGGCGGCGAATACGTGGCCCTCACCGTGCGCGAGAACGGCGACCTGCGCCCGCTGACCAACGGCACGCCTTCGCTGGATCGCGTCTCGCTGAATTTCTTCAGCCCGCCCGAGACGCTGCGCATCGTTCCCCAGCCCAGCCTCGCTCCGACCTTTGGCCAGACCGACACCAACGCCATCCTCGGTCGCGTGGTCGGCTCGCCCGCCGCCATCCAGTGGTATAGCAACAACGTGCTCATCGCGGGTGCGACCAATGCCACCTATGCCTTGTCGCAGCCGTTGGCCCTGGCGGGCGCGAACTTCCAGGTCATCGCCACCAACCTCGCCAGCGGCGTGCTCAGCAATCAGTTCGCGGTTACGGTCACGGCGGACGCGTCCGCGCCCTACATCGTCAGCGTGCAGCGCGACAGCACGGGCACGAACTTCATCATCAACTTCTCCGAACTGCTTTCGACCAACGGAGCCAGCGCCGCCAACCTCCTCGCCAACTACGCGTTTAGCGACGGCGTCAACCTCATCTCGCTGGCCAGCGCCCGCCTCCTGCCCAATGGCCGCAGTGTGATCGTGAGCGTGGCTCCGACCGTGGTGCTCAGCCCGGCCACGACCTATTACGTGACCAACAACAATGTGGGGGATCGCGCCCTGACCCCGAACCTCATCGCGGCCAACTCCGTGGCCACGTTCGCCGGGCTGACCTTCACGACCAACTTCCTCGCCTTGGATTTCTTCAGCGGGGCGAACAGCTACGTCTTGCTGAGCAATGACGTCCGGTTCCTCAACGACACGCCGGACTTCCGCACCGCGCTGGGCACCTTCCAGTTTCAGACCACGAACACCATCACGCTGAGCGGACGGGACACTTATGGCGTGAAGGCTTACGGCTGGTTCATGCCGCCCACCAACGGCCAGTACAAGTTCTACGCCCGCGGCGATGACGCGATCATGCTCTCCATCAACACCAACGGGCCGGCCCAGAACAGCAAAGTGCAAGTCGTCAATCAGGGTTGCTGCGGCAATTACAACACCACCGCCACGCCCATCGACATGACCAACGGCACGCTCTATTACATTGAAGCGCTCTTCTTCGAGGGCGGCGGCCAGGATTACTTCTCCGTGACCTTCCGCGATGCGAACGCCCTCGCGCCGACCAACGGGCCGGGCAGTGCCTACACTTCCTGGGGTTCACTGGGCCATTACGCCGGCACCGAGGTTGCGGCGGGCAATTATTTCGGCCTCTTTGGCAGCCCGGCTTCCGTCTCGAACCTCACCTTCACCCTCCAGCCCATTGCCGCGACCAGCGTGGTGGCGGGCGCGAGTGTCACGCTCTCGGCCGTGGCCACCAATGCCCCGACCAACAGCTACCTCTTCCACCAGTGGCAGACCTCTTTGGACGGCGGCACCACCTGGGTCAACGCCGGGCCGACCAACAACTTCCTCTCCGATTACGGCTTCATGGGCAACGGCAGCAATTACACCGCGCGCTATTACTACAACACCCTGGTGCGCGCCGTGGCCACGCTGCCTGGTGGCGCCACCCTCACCAGCGCCACCACCACCGTCACGGTGCCGACCGATCTCACCGTGCTCTCGGTGGGTTGCCTGGCCGGCACGAACATCGTCGTGGTCTTCAACAAGCCGCTTGATCCCGGCTCGGGGGCCAACGCCAGCAATTATCAGATCAACGACGGTGCGGGCGTGGTTGCGCTCAATGCCTACGTCCAGCCGGATCAACGGACCGTCTGGCTCCCGCTCAACGGCGTCCTGACCGGCGACTTCACCCTGACCATCTTTACGGTCTTCGATCTGCTCCAGATCGACTACTTCGACAGTGACACCGAGGATGTCCCGCCGGCCGGCACCGTGATTCCGGCTTCCTTCGTGGATAACGTCGGCTCGGCCACGGACCCGCTCATTCTCGGCACGTCCTTCAGTTCCACCAACAACGGACTCGACGTGAGCGTGGGCGGCACGGACATCTTTGGCGTGGCCGATGGCGAGCACTTCATCGCCCGCAACCTCACGGGCAACTTCGACATCAAGGCCCGCATCGCCGCGCTGACCAATCTGTATCGCGGCCTGCCCGACGCCAATGCCAAGGCCGCCTTGCAAGTCCGCGTCAGCACCAACGGCAACAGCCGCATGATGACGGTGAACGTGGCCCCGGCCAACATCCCGCTCTGGCCCGTGCTGGGCACGGATCGCGCGCAGTTTATTGCCCGTGACACGACCGGGGCCAGCGCAGTCACCGTGAACAATGTGAACAACGTCTGGACCCCGGGCTTCGTCACGCCGTGGATTCGTCTGGTGCGCCAAGGCTCCGCCTTCTTCGGCTACACGAGCCGCGACGGCACGAACTGGATTCTGATCAGTGCCCGCGACAGCGCGGTGAACGGCGGCGCGTATCCCGACACCGTCCTGGTCGGCTTCGCCACCACCTCGCACAACAATCTTGGCGCCAACCCTCTGCCCAGCACGGTCACGGCCCAGTACCGCGACATCTACTTCCCGGTCGAAGCGCCCACCATCACCACTCAACCGGCCGGCGTCGCCGCCTCGGTGGGCAACACCGTGAACCTGACCGTGGTCGCGACCAACCCGGCCAACAGCGGCCCGCTCTCCTATCAGTGGCGCAAGAGCGGCACGAACATCGTTGGAGCCAACACCGCGGCCCTCTCGCTCCTCAACGTGAACACCTCCGACGCCGGCACCTATACGGTGATTGTGGCCAACGACGGCGGCGGCGTGCTCAGCGCCAGCGCCACCGTCACGGTGGGCAACACCGGCGCCACGGTCGCGCCCGAAACACTCGCGGCCGTGCAGGGCATGTTGACGAACTTCAACGCTTCGCTCTTCCTCGGCAATGATTCCGACCCCGAAGGCCGCGCTCTCTCCATCGTGGCCTTGAGCGGCATCCCGCCGGTCACGTTCTACACCGATTTCGAGACCAACGTTCCCAACGGCACCACCCTCTACAACAATGCCGCCATCACCAACGGCGTGGGCGTGACCAACAGCAAGGCGCTTGCGTTGACGGCCGGTGTCGCCGCGCAGACCGGCGGCTGGATCATTGATGACCTCGTGCCTGGACGTTCCGTGAGCGCCTTCACCGCCACCTTCCAGATGCGCCTCGGCGACATGAGCGGCAACGCCGCCGACGGCATTTCCTTTAACGTGGCCAACGACATGCCCAACGCCTACGCCGGTGGCGAGGCCGGCTCCGGCACGGGATTGACTGTCGCGCTCGACCAGTTCGACAACGGCAACCTGGAAGCGCCCGCCTTCAACGTGAGATGGCGCGGCGCGCAGATCGCCCATGTCCCGATTGCCAGGCAGACCAACCAGAACTGGGTGCCCGTAACCATCACCATGCGCGCCGACGGCAAGCTGGATTTGTTCCTGACCAACGTGGCGTTGCTCTCGAACTTCCAGACGCCCTACCTGCCGATCACCGGCGCGCGTTTCGGCTTCTTCGCCCGCACCAGCGGCGAGTTTGAAACGCACTGGCTGGACGAGGTCAGCATCACCGTCTTTGCCGGCCAGAACCTGGCGGGCGCGGGCGGCACGGTGAACCAGACTTTTAACTTCAACAACGGCCTGCCCTCCAACGCCTATCTCTTTGGTGTCGCCGGCCTGGTCGGAGCGGGCGGCGTGAACGGCACGCCCTACTTGCGGCTCAACGACGCCCTGGCTTCCCAGAACGGCTCGCTGGTCTTGGGCGAATTGCTGCCCGGCAAGGTCGTGAACGGCTTCACCGCGAACTTCAGCATGCGCATTGGCGGCGGCAGCGCGGAACCGGCGGATGGCTTCAGCTTCAACTTCGCCTCCGACGTGCCTTACGCGGCCGCGCCGGTCAGCGGCACTTCCGAGGAAGGCGCGGGCACCGGCCTTTCCATCTGCTACGACGGCTATCAAGCCGCAGGCACACCCAACACCACCGCCTTCCGCATCAAGTGGAACGGCACCTCGCTGGCCATCGTCACCAATCTGCCGCCCTGGTCCTCGACCGCCTGGATTCCGGTCCAGGTCTTCCTCAACACCAACGGCGCGGTGACCCTGACCGTGAACGGCACCAACGTGGTCACCAGCCTGGCCACGCCCTACACGCCGCGGGCCGGCGGACGCTTCGGTATTTACGCCCGCACGGGCGGTGCGTTCGAGACTCATTGGATCGATGAGTTGAACATCACCATGGTCACGCCGGATACCATCATGCTTGCCGGCACCAACGTGCTCTACAGCACGCCCAACCTCTGCGGCACTGACACCATCTACTACCTGATCAGCGACGGTCAGGGCGGCACCACCCTCGACAGCGCCACCGTTCAACTCATCGACGTGACGCCGCCGGTCGTGGTCAGTGTCGCGACCAACCGCACCATCTTCGCCAACGGAAGCTGCTTCGGCACGCTGCCCGACCTCACCACCCTGAGCGGCCTGAGCGTCACGGACAACTGCGCCGTGGTCACGATTACCCAGGCTCCACCGGCCGGCACGCTGGTGGGTCTTGGTGTCACCACTGTCACCATCACGGCGCTGGACGCCTGGACCAACTTGGTCACCACCACCGCTTTCGTGACCAACCGCGACAATACGCTGCCTTTGATTTCGTGCTCCTCAACTTCGTTGGTGGCCCTGCCCGGCTTCTGCTACGCGCTGAGTTCCTCGCTCCTCACGCCGCCAAACTCGGACAACTGCTCGGTCGCCACCGTCAGCAACAACGCACCTGCGCAACTCCCCGTCGGGGCGACCATCGTGACCTGGAGCGTGATTGACGGCAGCGGCAACAGCAACGGCTGTCAGCAGACGGTCACTGTCATCGACAACATCCCGACCATCGCCGCCCAACCGCAATCGACCAACGTGCTGGTGGGTGGCACGGCCATCTTCAGCGTCACGCCCTTCAGTTGCACGCCCGTCGCCTACCAATGGTATTTCGGCGTGGCTCCCTTGTCCGGTGCGACCAACTCCGCCTACACCAACTCCAGCGTGCTCTCCTGCGACGCCGGCGGCTACACCGTGGTCGTCTCCAACGGCGTGGGCAGCGTGACCAGTGTCGTCGCCACCCTCACCGTGACCAATTCGCCGCTGCTCCTCTCGCCCGGCGGCCTGCTCGTGACCACCAACCAGAATGAGTGCAACAACCTCTTCCTGATTGGCGGCGCGGCCTACGATTGGGAAATCAACGACGCCGCCGGCGTGGCGGGCACGAACTGGGATCTCGTGAGCGTGACGGGCGGCCTCGACGTGCAGTCCACTTCGGGCAATCCGTTCTTGATCAACCTTCGCTCCCTCAGTGGCAACGTGCCCGGAGCGGCGGCCAACTGGAACAACGACACGACCAATGTTTTCACCATCGCCACGGCCACGGACGGCGTGACGAACTTCGTGGCCAACAAGTTCACGCTCAACGACGCGAACTTCAGCAACGACCTGGCGGGCGGTGTCTTCAGCGTCGAGGAAGGCTCCTTGAAGTTGAAGTTCACCCCCAACCACGCGCCGGTCGCGAACACTTACACGAATTACCGGGCGCCCAACCTGAGCTTCAAGATCAAGCTGACCAACTTGATGGCCCTGGCCACGAGCGACGTCGATGGCGACGCGCGCGGGCTGGTGTCGCTCGGCTCCAGCACCAACGGCGCGACCCTCACGACCAACGACACCTATCTGTTCTTCACCAGTCCGAACAACCTGGACGAGGCCATCAGCTACACGGTGCGGGACGTGCGGGCGGCCTATCGCGCGGGCGACACGGTGCGCACCGGCACGGGGCTTTTGCATTTCACGGTCGAGGCACCCACAGGGACCAACGGCAACGCGGTCAACATCTCCTTCACCAACAGCGTGGTGGGGATGCGTTTTGCGGGCATCCCCGGCTACACTTACGACCTGCAGCGCGCGACGAATCTGACGCCGCCGGTGGCCTGGAGCACGCTCCACACGACGAACTGCCCGCCGCTGGGGCTGTTTGACTTCATTGATCTGACCCCGCCGGTGGGCGCGGCCTACTACCGCACGGCGCAACCCTGGACCCCTTGAATTGACTTAAAAAACCTAACGCTATGAATCTGAAAAACCTTCTGCTGGGCGCGC
>JANOQV010000019.1:0-22290 GCA_031414955.1 Pedosphaera sp.
TGGAGTGCAACGGGCAGGCGGTGAATGATCCGGCCTCGCCGCTCAATGGCACGAATGTGCGCGACTTGAACGGCGGTCAGGGCGGGGTGCCGCTCTTCCTGCGCGGGGCCAATTTCAGCGGCGGCACGGGCGGGGCCGAGACGCATTCGCACGGGTTGCCACTGAACGTGAACGGCGGCACCGTCCAGCAGGGCGCGGATGTGACGGTATTTCCTCCGGGAAATTACACCAGCGATCCGGCCTCGAGCTTCCCGCCCTACGTGGACATGGTGTGGATCATCAAGGTCAAGTGAGGCGGGGTGGCGCTGGGCAGCCCTGAGCTTTCGCGGCGACGCTCCGTTGGCCGCAAAGCCAGCGAGGCGCTTTTTCTTCAGGGCCGGACAGGGTTGTTCTCGCCGTCCCATTTTTGGGCTTTAGGTTCTGCGCCAATCAGCCGACAACAACTTCATGCTAAAGAAATATCTTTCGGTTCTGGCGCTGGGGTTGAGCCTGCCCACAGCGGGATACGCCCTGGGCATCCGCGTTTTCGACCATGATGCTTTTGCCACGGCGCGCGGCGATGCTTTCGTGGCGACGGCGGATAATCCGTCGGCCATTTATTACAACCCCGCCGGCATTACCCTGCTCGAAGGGCACAACGCGCGCGCGGCCGTCAGCTTGGTGGGCGTGAAGTCGGAGTATGACGGCGCGGCGGGGCTGGACGCGGAGACGGCTTCGGAATTCAACGCGTTGCCGAGTTTCTTCTACACCTACGGCCATTCCAATTCTCCGGTGTCGCTGGGCTTTGGCTATTACATGCCGTTTGGTCTCGGGTTGAAATGGCCGGATAAAGGCCCGTTCCGGGCCGTGACCACGCATGGGGAATTGCAATATCACACCTTCAATCCGGTCCTGGCCTGGAAGGTTCTCAAGTCGCTCTCGATCGCGGCTGGCCCGACCTTGAATTATGGCTCCACGGATTTGCGGCGCGGGATCGCGGCCCCGGGGGATCAGTTCCGGTTTACGGGTGATGACTGGGATTTCGGCGCGAACGCCGGCCTGCTCTGGCAGCCGTGGAAGAGGCATTCTTTCGGTCTGAGTTATCGCAGCGAGACGACGATGAATTTCGAAGGCCAGAGCCGGGTGAAGCCTTATCCGGTGCCGACGCAAAAGGCGGCCACGGAGCTGACCTTCCCGCAGGTGGTGGTGGTGGGCTATTCCTTCCGCCCCACGCCGCAGTGGAACTTGGAAGTGGACCTGGACTGGACGGATTGGGATCGCGTGAACACGCCCGTGCTCAAGCAGGCCAGCGGCGATGTGGTGCTGCCCTTGCAGTGGGAATCCAGCGTGGCCATCGAGGCGGGTGTGACGCGCTACTTCGAGAACGGCCTGCACGTCAGCGGCGGTTACGTTTACATCCAGAATTCGGTGCCGGAAAAATCTTTCACTCCGATGGTGCCGGACGAGGACTTGCATGTGTTCAGTTTGGGAGTGGGCGGTCAGAACCAGCGTGTCACCTGGGATGCCACCTATCAGTTCACCTACGGCGCGGGCCGTGAGGTCTCGAGTTCGCTCTACGGCCCATCCGTGGCGGGAGACTACCAGTTCATGGCCCATGCCTTCAGCCTCTCGCTGGGGTATCGATTCTGAAGCACCCGGTGGTTGGCCTTGCAATCGAAGTCGGGCAGGGCTTGAATCGCCCAGAGTTTGTGAAAGTGCGCCTGAAATCTCAGTTTACAGAATATCTATGCTAGCTCCAGCCCTGCCTGTGGACGCTCTGGATCGAGCCTTCCCGCATCCCAATTCCGCGCCCAAGCCGGCCCGTCGTCGCACCTTGCTGGTGGTGGATGATGAGGAAGGCCCGCGCCAGTCTTTGCGGGTCGTGTTCAAGAATGAGTACGACATGCTGCTCGCCACCGATGGCGCGATGGCCATCGGCCTGGCCCAACAACAAAAGATCGATGTCGCCATCCTGGACATCCGCATGGTCGGCATGAACGGCATCGAGGTGTTGCAGGGGTTGAAGGCGGTCGATCCGCACATCGAGATCATCATGCTCACGGCCTATGAGACGATTGACACGGTCCGGCAGGCGCTGCGCCTGGGGGCTTGCGATTATCTGAACAAGCCCTTCGACCTCCCGGCCATCCGCACCGCCGTGGCCAACGCGATGGAGCGGCGCAGCCTCTCGGTCGAGATCAAGGCCAACTCGGAAAAGCTCCGGGATTTGCAGGACGAGCTGCAGAACCAGCGGCTTGAGGAGGCGCTCGTTCGTTCGCGCGGCGAGATTTACGCCAGCATCATTCATGACATCAACGGCCCGTTGACCATCATGTCGGGCTTCCTCCAACTCATCAACCAGCGGATCGGGGATGAGGAAAAAATCGAAGGTGCGGAACTGGAGAACGTAAAGGACCGCCTGCGCCGCATCACCAAGCAGGTCACCAACTGCATTGATATTTCCCGGCGCTATCTCAGTTTCCTCCGGGCCAATCCCGGCGAGACGATGCGCATCTCGGTCAATCAAAGTCTGGCGGACTTGAGTGACCTCATGCGGGTGCATCCGGCCGTGAAGCACAACGAACTGGTGCTCACTCCCCTGGCGGATGATGTGATGATGCAGATAAACGGCACGGATCTGATCCAGATGATTCGCAATCTCGCGGTCAACGCGCTGCAATGCACCGCCGCGTCCCATCGGGTCGAGGTTCGTGGCCGGCTCCTCCACGAGCCGGTCCAGACTGCGCTCCTGCACGATGGTCCCGAGGAACGTTTCGTGAACCGGGATAGTTTTCTCAACACCGCGCCGCTGCTGGCACTCTGTGTCGAGGACAACGGGGCCGGAATTGCGCCTGAGCACATGAAGAAAATTTTCGCCCAATCCTTTACCACTCAGGAAACCGGCGAAGGCACCGGCTTGGGACTCTCCATCGTGCAACGGCTGGTCACTCGTTCCAAGGGGGCCATTCATGTGCGAACCAAGGTGGGCCAAGGCACCACTTTCACCATCTTTCTTCCGTTGGGCTGAGGCTTGGGAACGCGGAAAAGGTCGGTCGGTTTTTGTTGGATCGTGTCTCTCTCTCCGAGGGCCTGTAGGCCGTTCATCACCGGGCTCGATTCTTTGGTCGTTCATCCCGGGCCGGCCCCGTTTCGCAAATCAACTTTGAATCCCCAACAAATTCAGCCCGTGCTCGTGGGCTTGCGGCGCTGCCGCCAGGCTTCGATCTGAATCAACCCATTGGCTGCGGTGATCAGGCCGCCGCCGATGACCATTTGCCGGGTGAGTTGTTCATTGGCGTAGTCGATGGCGGCAAAATACGAGAGCCAGCCGGGCAGAAAACCGGCCAGCAGCGAGGCGAAGATCGGTTCCGCGCAATAGATCAGTCCGGCCTCGGTTGCGCTCACGTGGGGTTGCCAGAAATTCATGAGCGAGTAGGCACCGAGGGTGCAGGCGACGATCAGCGCGCCGGCCAGAGCCAACGCCGCCGGGGATTGATAGGCGGCGAGGATGGCGCCGGGGCTGGGCGCGGTAAGCAGCACGACGGGGGCGATGATCACAGCGATGGTTCCAAACATCACCACGGTGAAATTACCAACGCGATTGCCGGCATAGCCGGGGCGCTCCAGCCAGAGGATTTGCCCGGTGAAGAAAATGGTCGCGAGCAAAGTCTCCGCCTCGCCCCGGCCCAGTTTGAGCCCGCGGCCGTTGAAACCGGAGAGAATGGCCACGCCGATCAGCACCATCAGAATGCTGAGGATGACGACCGGCCCCGGCAGGGCGCGCTGCCGCAGCGCGACCCACAATGGAATGAGCAGGCAGGTGAACTGGGTGAGAAAGGCAGAAGTCGAGGCCGGCGTGTGCCCCAGCCCGTCCATCTGGAACAGGATGCCCAGCCCGCCGAACACGCCCAACCCGAGACCCTGCGCAAATTCCGCCCGGGTCAATTGCCGCAATGGTTGCAAGGAGCAGAGCGCGATGATGATTCCCGCCACCCCAAACCGCACGACGGTGGCGATGGAGGCGAGGAAAAGTGGGGGGCTCGGAACCAACTTTTCCTGGGCCAGCCAAAGCGCCTTCACGCAGGGGAAGCTGATGCTCCACAGGGCCGTGGCGACGACCAGCCAGAGGCAGGCGCGGAGGTGCCGGGAGGGATCGCGGGCGCGGAGTTCCTGGCTCATGCCGGGGCGTTCGGATCCAGGGGCGGAGTGGTGTTACGCAGGATCAGAAGCGCGGCGAGCGCGGCGTCGCTCTCGGCGGCGCGCTTGCTTTTGCCGCGCCCCCGGGCCAGTTCGTGGCCTTCATGATAGACCGCGCACTCGAAATGGCGGTCGTGATCCGGGCCGCTGGCCTCGATCAGTTCATAACGCGGCGCTTGGTTGGATTTCGCCTGGAGCATCTCCTGCAACTCGCCCTTGGGATTGCTCAGGTTGGGCAGCGCGCAGAATTCACCGAAGGATTCACGGAAGCAGCGCAGCACGAACTGGCTCGCGGCCTCGTATCCGCCATCCAGATAAATGGCTCCGGTCACAGCCTCGTAGGCGTCCCCCAGGGCGGAGGGCCGTTCGTGACCGCCGTGGCCCAACTCGCCCCTGCTCATGATCAGAAACTCGCCAAGCCCCAGGGCGCGGCTTTGTTCGGCCAGCGTGCGCTGATTGACGAGCTGGGCGCGCGCCTTGGTCAGCGGACCTTCGCCAAAATCCGGGAAGCGGTTGTAAAGCTCGCGCGTGATGGCCAGTCCGAGCACCGCGTCACCGAGGAATTCCAGCCGCTGATTGTGGGGCAGAGTGACCTCCGATTCGTGCGCGATGGACGGGTGGGTGAGCGCGAGGCGCAGCAAGCCCGGATCGTGGAAGGTGTAACCAAGCCTGACTTCGAGCGGGCTGAAATCGGTCTCGGTCACAGCTCAATTCAAGGTGGCAGCGGCGGGGGCTTCCGCAACGATCACGGAGTCCGCCCTCGGCGCATCCGGCGCGGGCACCGCAGCGTCGGAGGGCAATCCATGTTCCAGCAACTGCCCCACGTCCCGCTGCACTTCCTCGAGCTGATTCAGTTGCAAGTCCGGATCGGGAATGGTGAACACATCGCCCGTCTTGGGCTGCTCGTAGACGAAGATGCGTTTGCCCTCGACCCGAACCTGTTCCTTGACCTTGAGGATGCGCTTGCGCTCCAGCATCACAGCCAGAATGTAGCTGGCGGCGGCATGTTTCGGATCATTTAGCTCGATGAGCTTGCGCAGCAGAGTTTCGGCATTCTCCTTTTTAATGACTTCGATGACCGGTGGCGGCGCTTCGTACTGGCCGTGCCAGCAGGAGATGAAGCCCTTGCGGTCGCGAGACTCGCTGAACTGCGCAGTCCAGCATTTCTGACAGAGGTCCGTGCGGAGAAAGTCGCGTTTCTCGTCGAACAGAATGGTGTGATAGACCTGCCGGTCTGTGAAAGACTCCTGGCAGGACTGGCAAACGTGGCCGCGCGACTGGATGTTCCACTCGTTCATGTGGCGCGAATTATCGCGGCGGAGCAGGGGAGTGCAACGGGATTTTGGGCCGAGGGCGGAGGGGACTTGTCTCCGCTGCCAGGTTCAAATCATCAAATCAAGAAACCCGCCAACCCGGGCGGTTCAGCGGGCCGAGCGTGGCGCATTTTCCACCAGGCAGCGCCACTCTCCACGCAATCTGTGCTGACCTTCGGTCGGAGCCGAGGTCACAAACATCGCGTCAGGATGCCTGGCTCAGAGTGGGAAAGTCAGGATGCCTGCGCGTTTCATGGTTCGATATTATTTTCTTCGCCCGGAGCCGACCGCGCCGTAGTTTCGCGCCCTCATACTTATGGCGAAGGCACACAATTACCGGTTTTGTTTTGGTCCGTGGAATCTGAGCGAAGGGCAGGATCCCTACGGTCCCACCACGCGGCGGGCGCAGACGTTCGACTGGAAGCTCGCCCAACTGAAGAAGCACGGCTTCGAGGCCATGATGTTCCACGACGATGATGCCGTGCCGGACATCGACCTTAAGAGCGAGGCGCGGATTCGCAAGGAGGCGCGGGAGTTGAAGAAGCGGCTGGACGGCGAAGGCATCGCGGCGGAGATGGTCGCGCCGCGGTTGTGGTTCGCGCCGCAGACGGTTGATGGCGGCTACACGAGTAACGACCCGAAGCACCGCCAATACGCGATTGACCGTTCGTTGCGCAGTATCGACATCGCGAAAATCCTCGGCACGGACATCCTGGTGCTCTGGCTGGCGCGCGAAGGGACTTACATCCGCGAGGCCAAGAACGGCCGGCGCAGCGTGGACCTGTTGGTGCAGGCGTTCGACAAGATGCTGGCGCACGACAAGCGCATCCGCCTCGCCATTGAGCCGAAGCCGAACGAGCCGATGGACCATGCCTACGTGCCGACCATCGGCCACGCGCTGGCCATCGCGCAGCTCACGCGCGATCCAAAGCGCGTCGGGGCCTTGATCGAATCCGCCCACGCCATCCTCGCCGGATTGGACCCTGCGGATGAAATCGATTTCGCCTGCGCCTTCGGCAAACTGTGGTCGTTGCACCTGAACGATCAGAACGGGTTGAAGTACGATCAGGATCGTCCCTTCGGCTGCACGAACCTGCGCAGTGCCTTCGATCAGGTGCGCGCTTTGGAGCGCAACGGTTACGGCCAGAACGGGGAGTATGTGGGTTTCGACGTGCATCCCTTCCGCACGACGAAGGAGGAACATTGGATGGCGCATCTGGTGAATTCACGCCGCACCTTCCAGAAGCTGTTGGCCAAGGCGCGATCTTTCGACGAGAAAGCGGCGCAGAAGTTGGTCGCGGATCGGAATTACCAGTCGCTCGACCAGATGGTCATCGAACATTTGATGGGGAAGTGATCCGGGCCGTGAGCCGGAACCTTTAACCGCCCAGATACGCGCTCTTCACCTTGGGGTTCTGGCGCAAGGCCTCGGCGGTGTCTTGCAGAATGATGCGCCCGGTCTCCAGCACGTAGCCGTATTTGGAAATCTCCAGCGCGAGATTGGCGTTCTGTTCGACGAGGAGGATGGTGATGCCCTGCTCGCGGTTAATCTCCACGATCTTCTCGAAGATGGTTTTCACCAGCAGCGGCGCGATGCCAAGCGACGGCTCATCCAGCATCAGGAACTTCGGCTTGCTCATGAGCGCGCGGGCGATGGCCAGCATTTGTTGCTCGCCGCCGGAGAGCGTGCCGGCAATCTGGCTCACGCGCTCCTTCAGACGCGGGAAGATGTTGAAGGCGTAATCAAGTTCCGGCGTGAAGTCATCATGGCGGAGGTAGGCGCCCATGCGCAGGTTTTCCATCACCGTCAGGTTGGCGAAAATCATGCGGCCTTCGGGAACGTGGGCCAGTCCGCGGGCGACCAGTTGGTGTGCTGGGAGGTTTGTGATGGTCGCACCTTCGTGGCGCACTTCGCCGCCAGCCGCCTTGGCCAAACCTGAGATGGCACGCAACGTCGTGGTCTTGCCCGCGCCATTTGCGCCAATCAATGTAACAATGTCGCCGCGTTGGATGGAAAATGACACTTCGTGCAGGGCACCGATGACACCGTAGTTGACGGTGAGGTTCTTGACCTCCAGCACGGGCCCAGAGTTGGTGGCAGGGGAATTCATCTACGCAGCTTTCGCGTCCCCGAGGTAGGCTTCGATCACTTTCGGATCGCGGCGAATTTCCTCCGGCGTGCCCTCTGCAATCTTCACTCCGTAGTCCAGCACGGCGATGCGCTGGCAGATGCCCATGACGACCTGCATGTCGTGTTCGACGAGCAGCACGGCGATGCGGAACTTGTCCTTCACGAATTGGATCGTCTTCATCAACTCGACCTTCTCCGTCGGGTTCATGCCGGCGGCCGGTTCGTCGAGCAGCAGCAGCTTGGGCTTGGTGGCGAGAGCGCGCACAATTTCCAACCGGCGCTGGTCGCCGTAGGGCAACCCCTTCGCGTCGGAGTGGCGGAAGCGTCCGAGCTTGAACACTTCGAGCAACTCCATCACCTGCGCCTCCACTTCGCGCTCGCCGTCACGGAAGCCGCGCCCGCGCCAGAGGGCGTTGATGATGCCCTGCGGCCGGTGGAGTTGCACGGCGGCGCGCACGTTGTCAAAGACGCTCATGCTGCAGAACAGGCGGATGTTCTGGAAAGTGCGGGCGATGCCGTGCTTGGTGAGTTGGTGCGGCTTCAACCCGCCGGTCGCGTGCGCGCCAAACTGAATGGCGCCGCTCGTCGGCTGGTAAACGCCGGTGATGAGATTGAACGCCGTGGTTTTCCCCGCGCCGTTCGGTCCGATGAGACCCACTAGTTCATCGCTCCCGATATTCAGGCTCAATTCCGACACCGCCGTCAGCCCACCGAAGCGGATGGTCACGGAGTCGAGTTGGAGAATCGGTGCGCTCATTGGGAAAAAGCACCAAGCACCAAGCACCAAGTTCCAGATAAACACCAAGCACCGAAATCCAATTCCCAAGCATCTGCGCCCCAAGAATCGACCTGAAAGCCAGCAGCCCATTGGTGCTTGGTGTTTGGAGCTTGGAGCTTGGTGCTTTTCACGCCTTGCCTCCTTTGGCCTTGCCGAACGTGAACAAGCCCTGTGGCCGCGCCATCATCAGCCCGATGATGAGCAGCGAGTAAATGATCATCCGGTAATCGGCGAAGCCGCGCAGGAATTCCGGCAACACCGTGAGCAGTATCGCCGCAATGATGACGCCCGCCGTCCTTCCCATCCCGCCAAGAATCACCATGACCACGATGTCGATGGACTTCATGAAGTCGAAGCCAGTGGGCGAGAGGAACTGCTTGTGGTGCGCGTAGAGTCCGCCGGCCACGCCCGCGAAGAATGCACCGATGACAAAGGCTGTGACCTTGTACCGGACCGGGTTGATGCCCATCGCGCCTGCCGCCACTTCGTCGTCATGCACGGCGAGGAAGCCGCGCCCGTAAGTCGAGTTCACCAGCGCCGCGACAACGAAGACCGTGACCGCCGCCAGCGCCCAGGCCCAGCCGAAACTGGAGAGCGTGGCGATGCCTTTCATGCCGCTCGCGCCACCCATGTTTTCCAGCAACCGCGCCAGTCCACCCGTGGGGTCGAGATTCCAGTTCCGCACCAACGTGTCGGTCGTCTGGAGAATCACGCGGATGATTTCGCCGAAGCCGAGCGTGACGATGGCGAGGTAATCGCCGCGCAACCGCAGCGAGGGCACGCCAACCGCCAACCCTGCCACCGCCGCCGTTCCGCCGCCGGCGAGAAGTGCCAGGGCAAAGATGATTCCACCGAGGAGAGGCGAGGCCGTCGCGGCCTCCAATCCCCACGTCAGGGACGCCGCCGTGTAGGCCCCCACGGCCATGAAGCCCGCGTGGCCGAGGCTGAACTGTCCGGTGTGGCCGTTGATGAGGTTGAGGCTGACCGCGAGGATGATGTTGATGCCGATGTCGATGGCGATGCCGAGGTAGTAGCGGTTAAAGTGCGCGGAGAAATAGGAGACGACGGCCGCGAGGAGAATCGCGGCGAGGAGGTAGCGTTTGGCGCCGGTGGGCATCGCGGTGCGTTCGTTCAACTCGGCCACGGATTGAGCGTAGGCGCGGAGCGGAAGTCGCTCGTGTTCCGCGTCACGACGGTCAGGCCGTGCGCGAGGGCGATGGCTTCGATGATGGAATCCCAGAGCGACTGCGGCTGCCGTTTCAACGCGGCGCTGTGCTGCTGCTGGCCCCAGGCCAGCGCGGCGTCCGTATCCCACGGCACGACATGCTCGTTCCACTCAGCCAGGAAATGATTCAGCTTGTGCAGCAGGTCTTTCCGGCGTGCGCCGGACTCCGCGTGGATTCCGTCGGCAATTTCGGCCAGCACCGGAACCGGAATGCCGCAGTCCGCGCCATTCGCCACCAGCCATGCGCGGACTTTCGGCTCGGGCCGTGGTTTCCAAGTCTCCGAGATGACGTTGGTGTCGAGCAGGAATTTCATTAGCGCTTGATCTTCACTGGGCCGAGCGAGCGCAACGCCTCAAAGAGATTGGCCGGACGTTTCGCGCGCGACGTGCGCACGCTGCGCACCGGCTTGATCGCGGATTTCACCAGCGGATGAAACGTGCTGGAAAGTGGCTGCGCTGCGTCCGTTTTCATGGCTTCGATATATCGTCTCGCGGTGGCGAGGGCAACTTTTCAAACTTTCTCCGGCTGCAACTTGCCCAGCAACCCCGCCGGACGGACGAGCAGAATCAAAATCAGGAGCGCGAAAGAGATCGCGTCGCGGTAGGGCGAGATGGCGGGAATGCCGCCCGCGATGGTCTCGACCATGCCGAGCAGCACGCCGCCCAGCGCCGCACCCGGCAGGTTGCCGATGCCGCCAAGCACGGCGGCGATGAACGCCTTCAAGCCCGTCTGGACGCCCATGAGCGGGTCGATACTGGCGTAGCTCATGGCGTAGAGAATGCCGCCCGCCGCCGCCAAGGCGGAGCCGAGGCCAAAGGTGAAGGAGATGATGAAGTTGACGTTGATGCCCATGAGCGCGGCGGCCTTCTCGTTGAAAGACACCGCGCGCATGGCCGTGCCCACCTTGGTTTTCTGGACGATGAAGGTGAGCGCGACGAGAAGCAGCAGCGTGGTGATGAGGACGATGACTTGGGCGGAACTCACCGCCAGCCCGCCGAGCTGCCAATTCGTCGCCGGAATCAAATCCGGGAAGCTGCGCGGGGCCGCACCGAAGACTGCCTTGTGCTGGCAGGTGTATTCGACGAACAAAGAAACGCCGATGGCCGTGATGAGCACGATGAGCTTGGGCCGGTTCCGCAACGGGCGATACGCGAGAAATTCAATGAGCATCCCGACGCCCGCGCAAATGACCATGGCCAGCAAGAGCACGACGATTCCGCTGAGGTAGGACTTGGCCGGCAGGAACCGGTTAACCTGCGGCGCGAGATAAAATCCGGCGAACCCGCCGAGCATGAAGACATCGCCATGCGCGAAGTTGATGAAGCGCAACACGCCATAAACCATCGTGTAGCCCAGCGCGATGAGCGCGTAGATCGCGCCGAGCGCCAGGCCGTTAATCAGTTGCTGAAGAATTTCGGCCAAGCGACGCGTGGTTCAGGGCGCAACGGTTTCCAGATAGGCGAACTTCCCGCCCTTCACTTGCAGAATCACCGCCGACTTGATGGCGTCTCGTTGCGGACTCAGGGTGATGCGGCCCGTCACCGCGTCGAAGTCCTTCGTCGCCGCCAGCGCATCGCGGACCTTTGCGCCTTCCGCGCTCCCGGCGCGTTTCATCGCATCTACGAGCACGATGGCGGAGTCGTAGCCGCAGGCGGCGAGCGCGTCGGGCAGCTTGCCGTTCCAGCGCTTCTTGTAGTTTTCCAGGAACACCTTCGCCTTCGACGATCCTACGTCAGGATGATAGTGCGTGGAGAAGTAGTGGCCTTCGACGGCTTCCTTGCCGATTTCAGTGAGCTTCTCAGATTCCCAGCCATCGCCGCCGAGCAACGGGACGTTCAGGCCGAGTTGCTTGGCCTGGATGGCGATCAGTGCCGCGTCCGTGTAATAGCCGGGGATGAACACGGCGTCCGGTCCCGCGCCCTTGATGGCGGTGAGCTGCGCCTTGAAGTCCTTGTCGCCGCCGTTGAAGTCCAACTCGGTGACGATCTGCCCGCCGTTCTTGATGAACTGTTCCTTGAAGAATTTTGCCAGACCCTTGCTGTAATCGCTCTTCACATCGGTGAACACGGCGACCTTTTTGGCCTTGAGCGTGCGGGTGGCGAAGTTCGCCATGACCGTGCCCTGGAATGGATCGATGAAGCAGACGCGGAAAATGTAGTCGCCCGTCTCGGTGACTTTTGGATTGGTCGAGGATGGCGACACCATCGGCACCTTGGACTGCTGGCAAAGCGGCGCGGCTTCGAGCGAGCGGCTGGAGGCCACTTCGCCGAGCATCGCCACCACGCCATCGCGCGCGATGAGCTTGTTCACGACCGTGGCCGGTTCGCCGGGTTTGGACTGGGTGTCCTCAGTGAGGAGTTCGAGCTGTCGTCCCAGCACGCCGCCGGCTTTGTTGATTTCCTCGATGGCCATCAACGTGCCTTCGTGGGACGAGATGCCGAAGGTGGCCTCCTTGCCCGTGAGCGAGGCGAACTCGCCGACTTTGATCGGTGCTCCGCCTCCGCTTCCGCCCGCGTTGCCGCCGCCCTCTTTGTTGCAGCCGATCAGGAATGCCGCTGCCAAGGACACCGAGTACCAGAGTTGTTTTGTCATAGCTTTGAGAGTTGCGGGGCTGACCGTAGGAAACCGCTTGAGGCATTTCAACAGCAATGGCAGGCACTCCCTTGCGCTGCATCCCTCGGTCCGAGATCTTGAGGGTGTTGCCGGACACTCGGCGTCCGTCGTCCACCAGTCGAGCGCAAGGAGCGGAGCTACTTCACCGTCACCTTGGGCGGGTGCGCGTAGTCGTTCCACAGCCGATCCAACTCCGCCTTGTCCGGTGCCCCGTCGGCGACCACGAAGCGATAGCGCGCGAGGAAAGGTTTGCCCGGCGTGATTTCGAGAGCGCGCGCTTGCTGCGGGGCGAAGTTAAAGAACGGCTCGGTAGGATGAATGCGTTGCGGTTGCGGCGCATGGGCGTTGTCAGGATGGCCAAGAATCGCGAGGCCGGTCAGTCCCCCATCCACGAGGCCACCCAGGTGCGCCCAACGACCGACGGTCTCGTTGTTGTCTCCCTTGCTGCGGTCGGTCACGCCTTCGCTGTTCAGGAAGTTCAACTTGTCCTTGCCGTTCCAAGCCCAGTTGCCCCGCACGCCGAGGCCGCCGTAACGATACTTGGGCAGCTTGACCGGTCCGTGCGCGCAGGTGTCGGTGATTTCCACGTCGAAGACGAAATATGGCTGCTTCGCCTCTTGGCCGATGGCGTAAAGCTTCACGTTCCAGGTTTCGAGCAGCGCGGTCTTCGGCGGCAAGGATGTCCCGTCCGCGCTCTTCTCGGTGAGGTCCATTTGCCGATGCTGGCTGATGAACCCGGCTTGCACCGGGCCGCTCCAGGTTTGGTCGAGCGACTTGAATTCCACGGTGCCCTTGCCGTCGCCCATGTTCCAGAAGTCGGGCTGGCGTCCCTCGAATTCGGTGTGTGTCCAGGCCCACCAGATGCCGTGATGATGTTTGTGGTTCGAGGGATAATCGTCGGTGATCTGTTTGCCGCCTGGGCTGAGCACGGGATGAAGGTAGCCGCCGCGATGGAAAATTTCCTTCAAGTCAGGCCGGTTGGGTGGAAATTCCGTTTTCTCGCTCCGGTAGGTGAAGGCGGTCTGGCCGAAGCGGCTCAGAGTGATGGTTCCTGGCCCTGATTTTGCCTGCGCGCTTTGAGGCCCATCCGCTTTGCCGAAGCGGAAGGTTCGTTTCTCACCACGTTTCAGATCGCCGACGATGAACCACGCCTTGCCGTCGGCGCTGTGTTGCACCAATGGACTTTGGTTTTCGGCCACCAACCCGCTCACTCCGGCTGGCAACTGGCACTCCACGACGGTTTGCCGCCGATCAAAATCCCCCGCCTCCACGAGGAGGGAGTCTGCCGCGCAGGCTGGGACGGCAGCCGCGAGAAAAAGAACGAGCCAGGGTTTCATGCGCCTGAGGCTAGCGTTCCGCGCCCGTGTGGAAAGCACGAAACGGCTTGGAGCAGGGTGGCAACCGCCGCGCCGCCGGCGGCGCCTGCTCAATCGTTCCCGCCCGGTTCCACGGGATTGAACAGGTAGCCGGAGTAATAGTGGCGCAGTTCGAAGTAACGCTCCGGCCAAGAGTCGAGCGGCGTTTCAAAGCAGGCTTGGAAGTTGGTGAAAGAGAACGTGCCGTCGGTCGCGCTCAGCCACTCGCCAGTCAGGTCAAACTTGGCCGCGAGATAAAAGTCTGGCTGGTAGAGCCAAGAGAGTCGCAGGTTGTCGCCCTGCCGGGCGAAGTTCAGCCGCATTGGCTCCGGGGGCGGAATGATGGTCTCCAGGTTGGTGAGGGTGATCTGATCCAGGCTCTGGGCGGTGAAGGCGATGGCGGTGAGGGCGCCGACGATTTCATCCGGCGGAGTGGTGGAGACGCGGATTTCGTCTCCCACCAGGATTGTTCCCGCCGCATTACTCAACAGGATGGAGTGGACGAAGCGCAGGCTCAGGTGGGCGGGTTCATTCGTGAGCGTGGCCGCCGCGCCGTAGGAGGCCAGCACGAGGTTGGGGGCGTGAATGGTTCCAATCACTTCGCCGCCCGTCGGGAGGCCCGTTCCACTGGACTCGTTACTCGACAGGATGCTGCCCACGAAGACTCCAGCGGCGAAGACACGCGCGACGCCTGGCCCCGCGCCTCCCAAGCTGGCCCCAAGCGAAACTTCGTTGCTCTCTCGTCGCAGCATTACATTGCCCATGAATTTCAAATCCGGCATCAGCGAACTCGACCCCGAAACGCTGGTCAGGATGGCGAAGGTCTCATTGGTCAACTCCTGCGGTTGGAGCCAGGCGCGGAGTTTTTGCACGCGGGGTAGTTCGGTGAAGAGGCCCTGGAGCGCGCTCGGCTCGAGGTTGCTCACCGTGAGCTGCGACGGCGTGGCATGGAAACGCGCGTCGCCGATGCTCTGATGGTACAGAGCGAATTTGCCCAGCCGCTCGTTGTGAATCGTGAAGGAAGGCAGTCCCCCCCGACCGAAGACATCAACGCGAGAAACCTGCTCCACCGTGTTGGTTGGATTCTCGGCCAGGATGACCATGCGGCTGGCGATGGCGTGAAAGCCGGGGACATAGAAGTCCGTGATGGCGCCATCAAACTCCACGATGACGCCGACGCGACCGTCTTGGAGAGTGATGGGGTTGATGCGGGGAGGAGGCGGGCCGTAGTTGCCGACGTTGACGATGCTGTTCGGGCCGGCATTGCTCACCTCCAATGTTTTCAGATCGTGAAAGTAAAGCTGGTAGGTGTAGCTCGTCGCCCCGATGGGCGAGAAATCCACCTGCACCTGGAACTCGCCAAAACCAGTTCGCGTGCCGCTGACGGTGCCGATCGGCGAGTTCGTGACTCCGCTCACTGTGCCAAAGCTCAAGCCATCCATGCCCCAGCCCTCCATCCGGTCGCAACCGATCGACACGAAGACGCCCGCATCCGCCGCGCCCAGATGAATGGACGTGCCGAAGAGTCCATAGATGTAATTGCTTCCGCCCTCCTCCGGGTAGCCGGTGTTGTACACCGTCAACGGATCCTCGCCGGCGGCGGAGAAGGAGGCGTTGGTGAGGAGCGTGTGCTTCAGACCGGAGGTGAAGGCTTCATCGGCGGCCAGGAGCGATGAGGTCAACAAACCAGCCACCAGCCACAAAGGGTGTGCGCGCATAAGGTGTCGGTGTTTCTTCACGCCCTGCGTCTGTCAGGCCGGGGCGAATTTGTCGGCACTGTTGCCCAAGTCGGCGCGGGTGGCAAGGGTGCAGGCAGCCCGGCCCAGGGCAGACATATCTAATTTCGCGGTGTTTCGCACGAAAACCCAAAACCCAAAACCCAAATAAATTCCAACGGCCCAAATTCCAAAACCAGGCGTTCGCGCTCCCATGGGAGTTTGGAATGGAGAGCTTTTTTGGGATTTGGGATTTGGATTTTAGCCCGTGGAACCAAACATTTTGATGCCTCGGCCCTGCAGCCCGTGCAAGCAGTCCGGCCACCTGGCGGGGCAAATTATTGGAGGCAGTATCGTTTACGGCTCGAACGGCAGCGCCACTACGGTCGCCTCGACCTCGCCCACCGCGCCACGCGCGCGCAGCGCGGTGCCGATTTGATTGTGCTCCTTGCGCACGTAGCCGAGACCGAGGTTTGCGGCCAGGGCAGGGGAATGAATGGCGCTGCACACGTAGCCCACTTCCTTGTCGCCAAAGAACAGTTTGTCGCCCTTTTCCGGCCGCGCACCCTCCGCGAAACGCAACCCGCGCAACGCCTTGGCCACCTGCCCGTAGGTGCGAAGGCGTGCGATGACTTCCTGTCCGATGTAGCAGCCCTTGGTGTAGCTGATGGCGCGGGACTCGAGGCCGGCCTCGGGTGGGAGATTCGACCCATCCATCTCCGCGCCAAAACGCGGCCGGCCGGATTCGATGCGCGCCGTTTCCAGCGCGCGCCAGCCGGCGGCGCGTCCACCCAACTCGCGTGCCGCGGCGCTCAGCTTGTCCGCCAAAGCACCGAGGGAATTGGTGGGCGCGAACAAATCAAACCCCGTCGTCCCGAGGCGCGGGTGATTCATGCAATACATCTCGCCCAGCGTGTCGTCTTTAAGGCTGGTGGAGTGCAGATCCTTTTCCGGTCGAGCGAAATTCAGTCCAAGTTTCTCGATCACCGCCCACGCCTGCGGCCCTTGCACGCTGAACAAACCGTAATGCGGCGCGGCGTCGATGACCTGCACGTCATCCGCGATGATGAATTTATTGAACCGCTCTTCCAGCGCCGCGCTCAGGCCAGGCTCGAAGTCGAGGAGGATTTCCTCGGGCAGGATGTAAATGTTCAAGTCGCTCTGCATCCGGCCCTTATTCGTGACCAGCGCGGCATAGCAGCCTGCGCCAGCCGGCAAGTCCTTTACGTTGTTGGTCACCTGGCCGTTGAGCAACCGGACGCGATCCGCACCCGTGAGCACGAGCCGTCCGCGAAAGCCCAGGTCCAGCACCCCGGCGCTCCCGCGCAGCGCCGCGTGTTCCGCAAGCCAGTCCCCGTAATCCTCCACCGCCTCCATCCCGTGGACATCGATGAAGCGCGCGTTCAAGGCGGCGTGAAATTCATGTAACGCAAGTGGCGTCATGCGCTGAGGCTAAGGCTTGGCCGTGAATTGCAAAAATGATTTCACGGCCGGACTGGCGGAGGCGCATCTTGAAGGTGGCACCATAATTGGTCCCGGCCCGACCGGAGACGGCTCGTCCCCGCTCCTCACGACGGTGCCGGCCCGAAGCACCCGGCCTCCTCCAGGTGAAGACACGCCCGGCACCCCATCCAGCCTCATCTAGGTTTGATTGCGCCGAAGTATTCGTGGAACACCGGGGCGAGGTTCGTGCCGTAGGTCTTCCAGTGCGTTGCGGATGGGTAATCCTTTATCCCGGCGATCCAGTTGCAGTTGAACTCATGCACGGCGGCGTCGAGGTGGTAGCGCTCCAGCCAGCCGTCGCCCAGCGTGCCGGAGTTGCGGAAGGCGGCCTTCGTGCTGCCCTCGGTAAACCAGGTGTGCTTGCGCAACAGCTCTTCCAGCGTCGTCATGCGTTCGAGATGGCGCGGCAGTTCCGGCCCGGGCGGACGGCTGATGTGCAGCAGACCATGGCCGTCGTTATGCAGTTCCAGCGCGAGGTGCGGCGGTTGTCCGGCGCGGATCATTCCTTCAAGCCACTGCTCCAGCGCGAAGTTTTCCGGCGCGAGTTGCGGGTCGGAGGGCTTGTCCCAGTTGCGATTCAAATCCTTGCCTTGAGCGTTGAAACGAGTGCGACCCCGCGCCACGCCATCCTTGTTCGCCATCGGGAGAATGTAGGCGCAGTAACGAGCGAGGAACTTCTTCGCCGTGTCGTCGTCCGCCAGCAGTCGTTGGATGAATCCCTCGACCACCCAGTTACCGCCCGCCTCCCACGGATGCGCCCGGGCGCGAAGGAATACACGATGCGGCGCGGCGGGGTTTCCGATGCGGACGATCTCCAGTTCACGTCCTTCGACGGTTTTGCCAATGGGGCTGATCTGCACGAGTGGATTCCTGCGGATGGAGGCCAGCAAACGGTCGAGGTCGGAGAGGCGATACGGTTCCACGCGCGCGACGTAGAGGCGCGGGCCGGGCATCTCAATGGTGAGCCGCACCCGGTTGGTCGGCACGTTCTCCAGCGGGACGGGCTTCCACTCGCGCCCGTCGGTGGAGATGACTGCGGTCTTCAACTCGCGCGCGATGGAGCCGTGCGTGCCGTTCCACACATTGTCGAGGTTCTTGAATTCCAAAGTGAGCTTCGCGCCCGGCCTGGCTTGCAGCAGGAAATGGAAATGCCCCGCCGCGCGATTGAGTGAGCCGCGCTCGTGGTCGTAGAGCAGATGAACATCGACCGTCCCGTCCGGCGCGAACTCATACCAGACCGGTGAGGCGTTCTCGAAGCTGGTGTCGATGAACTGAAGGTCGTTGCTGCTGGCGGCGAAGGCTGCGGCCGCCAACTGGAACATCAGCGTGAGGAACACGGCTAGTCGCGCCCGGCGGGATCGTCCGTCCTGCGTCGACCCTGGCTTCAGTCGCTTGCCCATGCGCACCACGGGCAAAGTCAGCCCCTCCGACATCGGCAATTCGTATCGCTCCATCACCTCGTAGCCGAACGCGGCGTAGAGCGGTTCACCCGCCAGCGTGGCGACAAGTTCCGCGCGGTCAAAGCCATGGGCGAGGATCGCCTGCTCGCAAGCCGTCAGGATGGCACGTCCGATGCCACGCCGCGCAAAGTCTGGATGCACGAAGAACGCGCGGATGCGCGCCGCGTCGCGCGCCGGATCGATGAGTTCATCCTCGCCTGTTCGCCCACGGTCGCCACCGCAGACCGCCTTGCGTTTGCTCCAGCCACCGCAGGCGATGATGCGCCCCGCGTTCTCCACGAGGAGGTACGTGCCGTCGGCGATCAGTTGATGGTCCACGCCAAAAACCGGACCAAGCGCCGCGTCCATTTGCGCCGGTGAGTAATACGGAGCCTGCAAGGCACGGACCGAAAGCGGAATGAGTTCCTCCAAAGCTGGCCCATCATCCGGGCGAGCCAGTCGCAACGGCCACGCTGTCGGTTCGAGGTCCTCTTTCATCGGCTCAATTTATTGAGCAACAGGACCAACACGATCAATCGTGCTGTTTCAGCGCGGGCAGTTTGTCGGTCAGAGGGATCTCTCCGCGCAACAGTCTTCCACCTGCACCGGTCAGGCGCAGATAGAAGTCGCTGGGCAGTCCTTCGTAGCCCACGAACTTCACCTTGCCGGTGTCGGGCGTGTCGTTCGTACATTTGAAGATCGCCGTGGCTTCGTCCACTTCGTCGAACATCGCCACGTAAATCATCTCCGCGCCGACCCGTTTGGCGGCGGTGAACTGTGACCAGAGGAACTCGCCCTTGCGCCGCGGAATGAAATCGAGCGGGCCGCCTTGCATGTTGTGCCAACTGAAACCGGGGAACACGACCGGGAGATAATCCAACCTCCGCTCGCGGCACCACGCGAGGTCGGGCTTGAGCAGTTGCGTCTCGTGCCGGGTGACTTCCGGTTGCGTCGTGTAGCGCCCCACCGTCCACGGACTGATCACGTCGGCGAGCTTGAGCAGTTCGTGCAGGGCCGGGTCTTTCAAGGAGTCGTTCTTCAGCTCACGCCAGCAAGTCGGCACTCCCAGCATGACCGTGCAGCCGTCGCTCTTGAGGAACTCGACCAGTTGCCGGCATTCGGCGAGCGTGTAGCGGCGGTTGTCGTTGAAGCCGATTCCCCACACCGCCACCAACGGTTTCCCACGGTGCTGGAGATACGCTGTGCTCTCGGTCACGCGCTGTTCACTGCGCAGGGTGCGCCAGTCCTTCATCACGGACTGAATGCGGTTGGAGCCAAGCCCGCTCAGATCATACATCACCACGAAGGCGCGTCCGGCCTGCTCCGCGCCCGTGCGGCAGTGGGCGAGCACCGTGTTGTTGTGGCGAAGCGCGCGCGGGTCGCCCAGGTCGGTGATGAAACGCTGCACGAACGCGCCGTCGATTCCGTAGTCGCGCATCCACTCAAAGTGCCGCCGCACCGTCGCCTGCTTAAACGAGCTGAAGACCTCGGCCGACCGGCCATTGGTGTGCTTGAAACCGGTGGCGAAGCGCTCCTCGGGGCCGAGTTCCGAGACATCCGGCCAGAGATCGATCTTGGCGTTGCTTGGTCCGAGCGCACCGCGGCCTTTCGTCCAGTGAACCCAACTTCGTTCCGCGCCATCGCCTTCGCAGTTGAACCAGCCTTGGTAGCCGCACATCACCTTGCCGGTGAGCGTGGAAGTGTCCACGCGCGCCGCCACCGGCGACGCGGCTCGAAGTGTCGGCAGGAACAGGACGACCAGCAATGCCAAGAACCGTCGGGCGCTCATCGGTTCAGAAATAACCGGCCTTCTTGCGGTCTTCCATTGCTGCTTCGCTGGCCTTGTCGTCGGCCCGAGAGCCGCGTTCGGTCACGCGGGCGGCGGCGATTTCGGCTACGATGTCATCGACGCTGTAAACCTGCGACTCGATCATGCCGGTGCTGATCATGTCCGCGATGGTGCGGACGCGGACGATGAGTTTCTGGACTGAATCCTTGGCCGTGGGGCGCGCGCCGGCGTAAGGGTCGGGCTTGGTCGCATCGGTGTGCGGCGGCGGCACCGGGATCCATTGACCGCCCTTGCGGAAGCATTCGCGCTCGTGGCTGAAGTAGATGGTCGGGACTTCGAGGTTCTCCTTCTTGATGTATTCCCACACGTCCATCTCGGTCCAGTTGGAGAGCGGGAAGACGCGCATGTTCTCGCCCTGGTTGAGCCGCGCGTTGTAGAGGTTCCAGATTTCCGGGCGCTGGTTCTTCGGATCCCACTGGCCAAAGCCGTCGCGGAAACTGAAGAAACGTTCCTTGGCGCGCGCCTTCTCCTCGTCGCGCCGCGCGCCGCCGATGCAGCAATCAAATTGAAACTCCTCGATGGCCGCGAGCAGGGCCGGGGTCTGCAACTGGTTGCGGCTCACAATGCCGGGCTTGGGCGTGGCAAGTCCGCGCGCGATGACGTCATCCACGGTGCGGATGAGGAGCTTCGCGCCGAGTTGCTTGGCGCGCCGGTCGCGGAAATCGATCAACTCGGGGAATTCGTGCCCGGTCTCGATGTTGAGAAACGGCATCGGAATGTCCGACGGGCGGAAGGCCTTCTCGGCGAGCCGCAGCAGGCAGATGGAGTCCTTGCCGCCGGAGAAGAGCAGCACCGGCCGCTCGAACTCCGCCGCAACCTCGCGCATGACGTGAATCGCTTCGGTTTCGAGATACTGAAGATGGTCAAGATGGTAGCTGCTCATTTGTACACGAATTATTCGGAAAAGATTTTAGACACGGATTTCACGGATTGACACGGATTCTTCAGAGGACGACGCGCTTCCACTCCAGGGAGTCCGCGCCGAAATTTACGAGCAGGCCGACGCGCAATTTGGACGCGGCCAGATAGTTGAGAACCTGCTTCACATGAGAGTCGGTCAGCTTTTCGACGGCCTTGGCCTCGAAGATGATTTTGTCCCAGACCACGAAGTCAGCGAAATAGAAGTGTGGGAGAAGAACGCCTTTGTAGCTGATTTCAAATTTCTTCTCGCGCTCGAAGGTGATGGTGCTCCGGCTCAACTCCACGACCAGCGCATCCTTGTAGATGACTTCATCATGCCCCTTGTCGAGTTCCCGATGAATCTCCATGCAGAGTCCAATGAGCCGGTGCGTCTCCTCGCGATAAAGCAGTTCAGCCATGTTTCCTAATCCGTGAAAATCCGTGAAATCCGTGTCTAACTTTTTGCGACCGCCTTGCCTCCCCACGCCGCGTGCAATCCACACTCGCGCTTGTCATCCGCCTTCGCGGGGTCGAAGTAATCCCACTCGTTCGGCAGGTGGTGCTGCTTCAAGTAGGCTTCCATCTCCGCGTCGCTCCAGTAAAAGACCGGGCTGACTTTCAGGGAACCAAAATTTCCGTCGTGCGACACAACGTCGAGTCCGGCGCGATTCGGGTTCTGCACTTTGCGCAGCGCGGTGATCCAGACGGTGGGCGCGAGTTCCTTCATGCCGCGCTGGAACGGCTCCAGTTTCATCACCGTGCTGAAGGCTTTGATGCGCTCCTCATTCTCCGGCGTTGGCTCCGGCATTCCGCCGTGAACGGCGTCGTAGTGCGCGGCGGTCAGCTTTGGAATGTAAGCCTGGATGTTCAGCTTGAGCTGCGCCTTGAGCTGCTCGGCGTGCTTGTAAGTGGCCGCGCGGTTGTAACCGTGATCCACCCAGAGCACCCGGATGTCCGGCTGCACCTGTGTGACGAGATGAAGAATCACCGCTTCGTAAGGGCGATAATTCGTCGAGACGATGGCGCGGCCGTTCGCCTGTGCGATGGCCCACTTCACGATGTCGAGCGCGGGCTGGTCGCGCAGTTCGGCATTGGCCTGGGTGATTTGTTCGGGAGTCATTTCGTGTTCAGTAAAAAATCAGTGCTTGGGAAAACTGGATGTGGTCGGGGGCGTTGGCTCGGGACTTTGCAGCAAGTCCACGAGTCCCCGGTGATACGCGATCACGAGCGCCGCGCCCGCGATGATGAATCCAACCGCCGGCAACGCCAGGCAGGCCGGACCGAAGCGCATG
>JANOQV010000020.1:0-5869 GCA_031414955.1 Pedosphaera sp.
GTGCCGTCGTTTTGCAACGTGCCGCTCTGGATCAGCGTGCCGCCAGAATAGGCGCTGCTGCCCGAGAGGGTGAGCGTGCCGGTGCCCGCCTTCACGATGGCCACGGTGCCGGCTTGGTTCACGGTGTCGAGAATCTGGCCCCAGAAAACGGTGCTGACGTGGTTGGAACCGATGATGAAGGTGACTTCGCCCGTGTCGGGATTGGCCAGGTTGTTGGCCACGGTGCCGCCCGCGCCGCCGAGAGAACCGAGCTGAATGGTGCGTGTGCCCGCCTGGTAGCCCGCCAGAATGCCCGTGTTGACCACCCACGCTGCCGCCGCGCTGCCGGAGTTGTCCGACGTCAAGAATGTGTTGCTCTCATCGTTGGTGAAGGAGCCGGTGAAGCCGGTGTTGTCGCCACCGAGGAACACGGAGAATGCTCCGACTTTCCGCACCGCGCCGGCACCGGAGATGTTTCCGTTGAAGGCGATGTTGCCACCGCTGAGGGCGCTGACCTGCACCGGGCCGTTGACCTGCACGGGGCCGGTGTAGGTGTTGGGGAACGACTGGTTGTCGATGAAGCCGCTGTTTACCACGAGCGCGTTGGCGAAGAAGTGGTTGTTGCCCCACGGCGAGAGGGTGCCGCCGTTGAGCGTGATCGTCGCGCTGCCGAGGGAGTTGTCCGCGTGCGGCGCGACCGTGGTGCCGGAGCCGACGATGACGGCGGGCAAATTCTGCGCACCCGCGAGAATGCCAAAGTAGAGATTGCCCACCAGCAAGAGCGTGTGGCCTTGGCCGTCGATGTGAATGGGCGCGGTCACGGTCGCCCCGCCCCAGTCACCACGGCCGATGTCGATGCGCGCATCGGCGATGCCGCCGAGAGCGGCGTCGCTGCCGAGAGTGATCGAACGGAGAGCGAGGCCGCTGCCGTTGCCGGTGGCGCTCTTGGTGATCGCACCCACGCCGCCCGCGCCGGAGCCGTTGATGACGAGCGGCTGCGCGTAGTCCCAAAGTTCGGAGCCGGAGAGATCGAGCGTGGCGCTGTTGCTGACGGTGGTGACGGCGGTGGCGGTGGCACCGAGCGCGGCATTGTTCTGAAGGCGGACCGTGCCGGCGGCAACGATGGTTCCGCCGCCCTGGCCGCTCGCACCCGAGAGGGTCAGCGTGTTGGCGCCCTGCTTGCGGACGACGCCCGAGCCGATCATGCCCAGGCTCAAGGTGAGGTCGTCGCTGCGGTCGAAGGCCACCGTGGCGTTGTTGTTGAGCGGGCCAGTGGGCAACGTGCCAGTCGTGCCGCCATTGCCTATCTGGAGCGTGCCCTGGCTGATGAGCGTGCCGAGGCTGAAATTGTGCGTGGCGGCGCCCGCGAGCACCAAGGTGCCGTCTCCGGACTTGACCAGGTTATTGCCCAAAATCTGTCCACTGCCCTGGAAGAGGTAGGTCTGGTCGCCGCTCACGTTCACCGTTCTCGGAGCCAGCAGCCCGATCAGGTTCACGGTCGTCTCGAAGGAACTGTTGTCGAACGACACCGTGTCGCGCGGGCGGAAAAGCTCGGGAGTGAAGGAGCCTGGATCCCAGTTGAAGGTGTTGGTCGTGTCCCAGGAATTGTCAGGATTGCCGCCGACCCAAAGCAAGTTCGTGCCGTGCGGCCCCTCGAAGACCTGCACTTCGGCCAGCGAGAGGACTTCCGGCGTGCCCGGGATGTGTTCGACGCGCACCACGCGCCCGAGCTGCGCCGGCGTGACGTTGAAACCGATGTTCGGGCCCGGACTTGCGCCGACGTTCTGCGTCCAGACGATCTGCCGGCCCGGCTCAGCGGAGTCGTAAATCACGAGGCGGAGATTCTCATTGCGGAACGCGCAGCAATCCGTGCGGAACCAGACGTGAATGCGGTCCACGTAGGTTTGTGCGCCGAGATCGACCTCCCACCACTCGTTGTCGATGGGAGCGTTGCCGGTGTGAGTCACGGAGTTGTTGCCCCAGACGCCGTCGGTGCTGCCATCATTGGCGCGGGCGGCCACGCCGCCGTTGTCGGTTGTGGATTGCGAGGCGCTGCCGGTGCGGGCGGCATTCGCGACGAACATCGTGAGCGTGGCGCTGCTGCTGTTCGTGCCGCCCGAGGCGTTGGTCACAGCCACCGAATAGGCACCGGCGTCCGATAGGGCGATGCTGGCCAGGGTCAGCGAGCTGTTGGTCTGCCCGGCGAGGGCCGTCGTGCCGTTCTTGTACCATTGATAGACCAACGGCGCGGTGCCGATGGCGTTCACGGCGAAGCTGGCCGAAGCGCCCACCACACCATACTGGCTTTGCGGCTGGCTGGAGATGCTCGGGGGAACACCCGAAGGCACGTTGCCGTACACCTGGAGTTCACCCAGCGAGAGCACGTTGGCACCGTGGTCTCCGGCACCGCCGGTGGCGGTGCGGGTCACGCGCACATAGCGCCCGAGGATAGGCCCACCGTTCAAGAAGCGAATGTGCGCCCCCAGAGACTTCGGGCCGCCCAGGACGTTGGCGGGATTGAGCAGTGGCGAGGTGTAGACTGTGGCCAGGCTGGCATCGAGCACCGACACGGTGATGTCCCGCAGGCGTTCGCCGCAGCAACCGCCGCCCCGGTTCAACATCAGCACCGAGTCCACCTCGTAGTTCCCGCCCAAATCCACCTGCAACCAGTTGTCCGTGGCTTCGCCGTCGGTGTGAGTGAAGTCGCCGGGATCGCCGTTGACCGCATTGGCCGCCGGAAAAGCCCCGCCGCCGTAACTCGACGACTGAGTCGCTGGCTGGCTCCGGGCTATATTGTCGGCGTAGATCTCGACTTCTCCCATGGAAAGCGTGTTGGCGTCGTGATCGCCGGCCCCGCCGGTGGCGGTGCGCGTGATCTTGACATAGCGGGCGTTGACCGGCGTGCCGTTCGTGTAGGCGATGCTGGCCGGACCACCGAGCACGTTGCCGGGATTCAGCAGCGGCGAGTTGGTGATGAGCACGTTGTTCGTGTCGAAGAAACTGATCGTGATGTCGCGCAGGCGGTAGCCGCAGCAGCCATCCCCGCGGTTGAAGATCACCACATGGTTGACGGGCACGACCCCACCGAGGTCCACCTGCCACCAGTTGTCCGTGGCCTCGGCCCCGGTGTGCGTGAAGTTGCCGTAGTTCCGGTCCAGGGCGCTGATCGCCGGATACCCGATGTCCGAAGAGTGCGTGGCCACCGCGATGGTGCCGGGCGACACATTGACGAGGGCGGCGGAGGCGGTGAGAGCCAGGCCGCACCAGGCGGCCAAACTGGCGAGGAAGGAGTTTTTCATGGCGATATTTGTGCGATGGCGCAGCGGACAGTGGCTTCGTTGGATTAACAGTTTGTTCATCAAATCAGTCCCGCTCACGCGCAATGATCCTGTGGTTGGTGTTTGGGACGCACCGGTACTAGCCCGCTTGACTGGGAATGTCAGCCGAATTCTCAACCCTCTCGACCGGAGACCGGAGGGGTCGGGCAAAACTTCCACTCGCCTTGGCGCAGGGTGCTTCTTACATTTCGCGGCTCTGATTTCGGAACGGTGGCAGGTTGAAAGTTGAAGGTGGCAGGTTCTGCCGGCGCGCGTCCTCCCCAACTTTCAACCTGCAACTTTCAACCCGTAACTTTTTAGCACATGACCAGCACTCAAGTCCGCCAGTCGTTTCTCGACTTCTTCAAGTCGAAGCAACACACCATCGTGCCTTCGTCCAGCCTCATGCCGGACTCGCCGAACCTGCTCTTCACCAACGCCGGCATGAACCAGTTCGTGCCCATCTTCCTCGGCCAGGTGAAGAACCCCTACTCGCCCGGGCGCGCCGCCGACACGCAGAAGTGCATCCGCGCCGGCGGCAAACACAACGACCTCGATGACGTCGGCCTCGACACCTATCACCACACCTTCTTCGAGATGCTCGGCAACTGGTCCTTCGGCGATTACTTCAAGCAGGACGCCATCAACTGGGCCTGGGAACTCATCATCGAAGTCTGGAAATTTCCGCCCTCGCGCCTCTACGCCACCATTTATCAGCCCGACAAAACGAAGAACGATCCCGCCGACCGCGATCAGGAAGCGTGGGAACTTTGGGCCGCGAAATTTCGCTCCGTCGGACTCGACCCCGACGTCCACATCGTCAACGGCAACAAGAAGGACAACTTCTGGATGATGGGCGAGACCGGCCCTTGCGGTCCCTGCACCGAGATGCACGTCGATCTCCGCCCCGGCCCCGTGGCCACCGATCTCGACGCGCAAAAGTCCGGCGCCCTCCTCGTCAACGGCTCCGACGCCCGCTGCATCGAGATTTGGAACAACGTCTTCATCCAATACAACGCCAACCCCGACGGCACCTTCATCCCCCTGCCCGCCCAGCACGTCGATACCGGCATGGGCTTCGAGCGCGTCACCAGCATTATTCAGGGGACGAAGAACCTGACCGACTTCCAGAACGCGAAAATTTCCAACTACGAGACCGACATCTTCCGCCCGATCTTTGATGCGCTGGAAAAGATGAGCGGAAAAACCTACCGGAGCACCCTGCCCGGCTCCGGGAACCCGTCCCTGACCAATCCGGGGGCTTCTCCCAGCTCCGGGAACCCATCCCCGACTGGCACGGAGCCACCTCCCGGAGCTGAAAATCAGACCGTTCTTCCGTCGGGAGCCTCTGAAGACCCTCAAATTGCTGTGGATATCGCCTTCCGGGTCATTGCCGACCACATCCGCACGCTGAGCTTTGCCATTGCCGACGGCATCCAGCCCGGCAACAACGACCGCAACTACGTGCTGCGTCGCATCCTGCGCCGCGCGGTGCGGTATGGGCGCACGCTCGGCTTCCACGAGCCGTTCTTCTACAAGCTCGTGGACGTGCTCGCGCACACGATGGGCGATGTGTTCCCGGAAATCCGCACGCGCAAAGCGCAGGTGCAGGAGACGATACGGATTGAGGAGGAGGCGTTTAATCGGACGTTGGATACGGGAACTGAACTCTTCGACCACTACTGTGGCAATGCCATTGTCCGCGCTTTTGCTGACAAGTTTGAGGGACAGAAGGGTTTCAATATAGGCTTCCTGAAGGATGACGACTGGGCTTCTGGTTGCGAGATCACCTTCGGTGATTCGTCTTTTCCAAAACTCCGCCTTGAGACCAATCAAAACAATTCGCAGGTATTCGAGCGACACGTCGTTCGTCCGTTCATCAAAGGCGATCTTGCCTTCAAACTCTACGACACCTACGGCTTCCCGCTCGACCTGACCGAGTTGATGGCGCGCGAACGCGGCCTGAGCGTCGATACCGCCGGCTTCGAGAAGTTGATGGACGAACAGCGCGCCCGCGCCCGCGCCGCGCAGAAGAAGGAAGTCATTTCCCTCTCTCAGATTGAAACCACCACGCCCACGAAGTTCGTCGGTTACGACTCGACCGTTACGAAGGCGAAAGTAATCGAAACTGTCGATGTGAAAGGCAAAGTCGGAATCATCCTCGACCAATCTTCTTTTTACGCAGAGATGGGCGGCCAAGTGGGGGACACGGGAAGCATCGTCAAGGACTCGTACGGCTTCCTCGTCGATAGCACGCAAAAGATCGGCAATACTTGGGTGCATTGGATCGATTTCAGTGACGCTGATCCTCAACTGCCCAGTGCAGGCAGTGTTGTTGATGTTTTGGTTGATCACGACCGCCGGAACGCCATCCAGCGCCACCACACCGTCACGCACTTGCTGCACTGGGCGCTGCACGAAGTGGCGAGCCAGGAGGCTTCGCAGAAAGGCTCCTTCGTCGGCCCCGACAAATTGACCTTCGACTTCAACAGCGCGCCGCTCACCCCCGCGCAAGTCGCCGACATCGAGAAACTCGTCAACGAACGCATCCTCGAAAACGCCCCCGTGAGCTG
>JANOQV010000021.1:0-22931 GCA_031414955.1 Pedosphaera sp.
CAGACGTATCTACTGAGGCTCGTGCCATAGAATGACGGAACGCCGAGCATTGCTCGGCACAAAGGGGCGGCGTTCCACTCATGCCGAGCAATGCTCGGCGCTCCTTCTACAGACACGCCGGTCGCATCATGGCTGTCACGAGTCTCAGTAATCACGCCCTGGGGAATGGTTCAGGACGCCATGTCCGTTTACGAGAATGCTCCTGGCGATGGCCTTAAAGATGAACTGTTTTCCTAACTGCACGGCGCGCGGCAAGGAAAGGCCCCGCGCCAGATAAGCCGTAATGGCAGCCGAGTACGTGCAGCCTGTCCCGTGCGTGCTCACGCCGCGAATGCGGGGACTGCACAGCATTAACTCAGTGCGCCCATCGTAGAAAATATCAATGGCCTGCGTGGTGTCATGCAGATGGCCTCCTTTGACCAGAACGGCGCCGCCGAATTGTTGGTGCAGTTCGCGCGCCGCCCGACGCAACTCTTCCGGCTGACGAATCGTCCAGCCAAGCAGCGCTTCGGCTTCCGGCACGTTGGGCGTCAGGAGCGTCGCCAGGGGCAGTAAGTCGCGGGTCAGGATGCGCCGGGCGTCCGGCTTGAGCAGGCGCGCGCCGCTGGTGGACATCATCACGGGATCCACGACCAGCGGCCCGGGATGTCGGCGGAGCCAGTGCGCCACCACTTCAATGATGTCGGCGGAGAAGAGCATCCCCGTCTTCACCGCCCGCGGCGGCAATTCGGCGAACACCGCTGCAATCTGCGCTCGCACCAGGGCGGCTGAACACGTTTCGACTTTGGTGATCTGTTTTGGATTTTGGGCCGTGATGCAAGTGATGGCATTGGTGCCATGCACGCCCAGCGCCGCGAACGTCTTCAAGTCCGCCGGCACGCCGGCCCCACCGCCGCTGTCCGAGCCGGCGATGGTGAGGGCCACGGGGAGTTCTTTTCGTTTCCGCATCGGCCCACTCAATCAGGAAAGAACCCAGATGCACATGGATTCCGACGAACGTGCCGGGTGGGGTGAGGTCGTGGTGCGATCATCCCGCCCCAGTATGATTCGAGGAACGTGGGCCGGGCAGGCGCGCCGAGCGAAGCCCGGCGCGAAGGACAACGGCGCTCCCGCACTCGATGGATTGAGTCCCGATTGGTCGCGTGACTTGCTCCGCCTGACCCGCCGGCAAATCCTCATTGCATGGTCGGGGCGTCGGGAGAAGAATCCGCGCTCGTTCCATGCACAGCCAACGCCACCTATGAACCAAGGATTTAACCTATGAGAATTGTTTTGCTCGCCTGTACGGCCGCTCTGGTCGTTGCGACCACCCAGGCGGCGGAAACCATCGCCGCCCCCACGCGACTGTTACGCCATCCGACCTACTCCAACGGCAAAATTGCCTTCAGCCACCTCGGCGACCTCTGGCTGGCCAACGACAATGGCTCCGACGTGCGACGGCTCACCGACCATCAGGCGCGCGATGTGTATCCGCGCTTCTCGCCGGATGGGAAGTGGATTGCCTTCTCGTCGTCGCGCCACGGCAACAGCGACGTGTTCATCATCCCCGTCACGGGCGGCAAGCCGCGCCAGCTTACCTTTCACACGGCGGACGACACGGTGGCGGGCTGGTCCCCGGATGGGCGAAAAATTGTTTTCGTTTCCTCACGCGGCAAGGGTGCGTTCCCAAGTGTGAGCACGCTCTTCGAGATTTCCGCCGAGGGTGGCATGGAGCAATCCATCGCCACGGACTGGGGATCGTCGGCGAGTTATGCGCCGGACGGAACCAAACTGGCGTTCACACGCCATCCGGGTGGCTGGACGCGCCAGCATTATCGCGGCGCTTATGCGACCGACCTCTGGCTCATGGAGGTGGCGTCGAAAAAGTTCACCAAGCTCGGGGACGCGGATTACAAGGGCAACTATCTCTGGCCGATGTTCGGACGCAACGGAGACATCTATTTCGTCGCCGATCGTTTGCCGGGCGACACGGAGAAGTCGGTGAAGTTTGGCGGGCCGGAGGTGATGAAGAGTGTTTACAACATCTGGAAGATTTCCGAACGCGGCGGCAAGCCCCAACAGATCACCCGGCACACCAGCGGCAACCTTTCTTTCCCGAGCATGTCGGCGGACGGCAAGACGATCGTGTACGAGGAGAACTTCGGCCTGTGGAAGCTCGACGTGTCGAGCGGCAAAAGCTCTGAGGTTCGCATCCATATCGACTCCGACGTGAAGGACAACGAGGTCGAGTGGCGCTCCATCGTCAGCGAGGCTGAGAGCTTCAGCCTGTCGCCCTCGGGCAAGCGCGCGGCCATGGCCACCCGTGGTGAAATCTTCTCCATCGCCACGGATCGCGGTGAGGTGCAGCGCGTCACGGAAACTTCCTGGCGTGAGCAGAACCCCCGCTGGTCACCGGATGGCAAGCGCATCGCCTTCATTTCGGATCGCAGCGGGCGGGAGGAAATCTGGCTCGCCGACGAACGCGGGCGGAACTTAAAGCAGGTCACGGACGTGGACTGCGACAAGGCGACGATGCTCTGGGCGGCGGACTCGAAGGCGCTGCTCTGGACCGGATCGGATCACAAGCTGAGGCGGGTGTTCATCGAGGACGGCAAGTCGGAGGAACTCGCTTCGAGCGAGGTGGGCAACATCGGTACGCCGCAGATTTCGCCGGATGGAAAATGGCTTTCGTACTCGAAGCAGGATTCGTTGCTCCGCTCGCACGTCTATGTGAAGCCTCTCGCGGGCGGCGAGGAGCGCAAGGTCGAGGGTGAAGACTTCCTCATGTCCAGCGGGGCCAAATGGACACCAGACGGCAAGAAACTGCTGTTGCTCGGCGGCGTCGGCGCGCCCGGCATGGCCTCGCTCAATCGCACCACCATGCAGCTTTACAGTGTGGCCCTCACCCGCATCGAAAAGAATCCAGATGATCGTGACGTGGATTCGGAAGAGCAGGCGGCTGGCCCGCCGGCGACTTCGACCATCCGCCGTGTTTCCTCCACCAACAGCGCGGCAGCCGATGACAACGGCGACACCCCGCGTCGCACGAACACGACGGCTTCGGCCAAGGTGCAGGTGAAGATCGAGTGGGACGGAATTGATCGGCGCATCAAGAAGCTCACCAGCGTCGCCGGTTCGGTGTCGGGCGTGGCCCCGTCTCCGGACAGCAAGACGTACGCATTCATCGCCAGTGGCGCGGAAGACGATGGCACCGGCGGTGGTCCGGCCCTTTACACCGTCGCCGAGGACGGTTCGCGGCTCACCCGCCTTTCGCAAGCCGCGGTCGAGGCCTCCAGTGAATCCACCCGGGGCCGCGGTTTCGGCGGCGGCCTTGGCGACCCGCAGTGGACCAAGGACAGCCGCAACATTTACTACCTGCAAGGCGGCGGCATTTATTCCGTGGGCGTCTCCTCCGCTCCGGCGGGTGACAGCGGCCCGTCGGCGACGAGCAACACCCTGGGAGGCCGCAGTTCTCGCGGGAGCACGACGGTTGCGACTGCACCGGCCGGCGCCTCGACCTCCACGCCGCGACGCATCTCCTTCACCGTGCGGCTTGAAGTGGATGAAGCCGCCGAGCGGCATCAAGTCTTCGAGGAGGCGTGGCGCGTGATGAAGAACCGGTTTTACGATCCCAAGATGCACGGCGTCGATTGGACGGCGGCGAAGAAGAAATACGAGCCACTGCTCGCCCACATTGCCGACTCGGATGAATTGCACACCGTCATCATGCAGATGATCGGCGAGTTGAACGCCTCGCATACCGGCGTCTCGGGCGGGGGGCGCAGCGACGGCTCGGAACGGGTTGCGACACGCTACCCCGGATTTGATTTGGAGCCGGACTCGGCGGGTCGTTACAAAATTTCCCACATCTACAAGAAAGGCCCGGCGGACCACGACTACGTGAAGCTGGCGGCGGGCAACTACATTCTGGCTGTGAACGGCAAGCCGTTGAAGGTGGGCGACAATTATTGGAAGCAGTTCAACCTGATCCCCGGCCGCAAGTTCGAGTTCAGCGTCAACTCGAAGCCGGAAACCGAGGGCGCGTGGATCGTGAGCCTGGAGCCGCTTTCTGGCACCACCCAAAGCAACCTCGACTACGAGCGCTGGGTGAATGATCGCAAGGCGATGGTGGAGAAACTCTCCAAGGGCGACGTGGGCTATCTCCACATCCGCGCCATGGACGCGGCCTCGTTCCGCAAGTTCCAGCGCGACCTGCTCGACTTGCGCGGCAAGAAGGCGCTCCTCATCGACCAGCGTTTCAACGGCGGCGGCGGCATCGATCAGGAACTGCTGGAGATTTTGAACCAGCGCACCAAATACCAGACCTGGCGCGGACGCGGCTCGGTCGAAGTGTCGCGGCCGGTGCAGGCGTTCTTCGGCCCGATGGTCGTGTTGCAGAACGAGCGTTCGGCCAGCGACGCGGAGATGTTCCCGGACGGCTTCCGCAAGCTCGGCCTCGGCAAGCTCGTCGGCGTCCCGACCATGGGCGCGGTCATCGGCACTGGCTCGTATCGTTTGATGGACGGTTCATCCATTCGCACCCCCGGCTTCGGCGTCTTCACCGCCAGCGGCGAGAACCTGGAGAATTACGGCGTGCCGCCGGATGTCTTTGTGGACAACGGCCCGGAGGATTTTCTGGCCGGACGCGACCGGCAGATTGAAAAGGCACTGGAGGTTTTGCGAGTGGAGATCAAATGAGAGAATTTCTGAGTGCAAAAGTTGAATCAGCTAACTGACCCATTACAATCGGGGCAAATATTATGGATACATCCAAATTCTTCATGGACGCCGCCAGCGCCTTCAATTCGGCAAAAAACCAAGGTGCAAACCGTGACCTGAGCAATCTCGCCGCTGGATTGATTGAAATGTCGGAAGGATTACGTCAGCTTGCGTTGCAGGTTCACAACATTGAGGCAAAGCTTGAACACATGGACAAATCACCCGAGTAAATTCACGCAAATGTGCCGCACGGTTTTATTCCTGATTCTCAGCAGCATTCTCTGCACGATTCGTGCAGCGACTACTACCACGATTGATGAATCGCTTGCCAAGCAGGCGATGAGTGGAGATGCCGAAGCTCAATGCCTGATGGGAACATTTTATCAAAATGGCATCGGCGTTCCGGTGAATTACGAGAAGGCTGTTGAGTGGTACAAGATGTCCGCCGCAAAGGGAAATCAAAGAGCGCAACTGTTCCTCGCCTTTGCATTTCAAAATGGTTGGGGAGTCAAGAAAGATGACGCTGTTGCCGAGCGGATAATTCTCAAGCTCGCGAATGAAGGATTCCCGTTAGGACAGAGGGCCGCAGGTACGGAATTTGTGCTGAAGTATGTCCGCGACCAACGTGCTTACCTCGAAAGACACTTTGGATGGTACGGCGGGGCAGTCCCAGGCATCGAAACCAATGCCATCGAGGCTTACAAATGGTACTCGTTGGCGTCGGTCGCAAAACAAGAATCTGCTGACAACGAACGCCTCAAAATAGAAAACGAGATGAATCCGGAGTCGATTCAGATCGCCCAAAGACTCGCTGCTGCGTTTAAGCCGGTGCAGGCGGTTCCGCTGGATTTAATTCAACAAGAAAAGGACGAACGTGAACGGCTTGCCAAAATTGCAGCCGCTCGTGTCGTCGAACGTAACCGCATCAACGCTGAAACAACCGCACGTGTCATTGCATGGAATGAGCAGCAAGCGTCGAACGGGAACAGCTACGCTAAGTTTAATCTCGGCGTCCGCTATCTAAATGGTGATGGCATTCCGACGAATCGCATTCGTGCATTGGAACTCCTGCGCCAGTCTGCCGCGCAAACCAACACCGATGCCATCAAGCTGCTGGAAAAACTTGGAGTGCCGAAGTGAGTAGAACAGAATTTCTCAAAAGCATTCTCGCCTGGACGCCCTAATCCGAGCTGTTCGTGGACAACACGCCCGAAGCTTTCCTCGCCGGCCGTGACCGGCAGATCGCGAAGGTGCTGGAAGTTCTCGGCGCCGAGATGAAGTGACGCAATTCACGCTGCGTCGCCTGAAGTGCGGCTTTCAATCTGTTTCATCCTTGGCTGGCCCGCGCGCAGCACGCGCAGCGAAAAGCCACGGCCATTCTCGAACGGCTCGACGGTCGCGGTGACTTCCAGCACCGGATAACGCACCGTCGCCAATCCGTAGTTTTTGTAAGTCTGGGCGAAGAGTTCGGTCTCGACGATGCCTGTCCAGTCGGCCAGCGAGAGGAACTTCATCGGCTCGCCGGTGATTTGATGATGCGTGCGCTGCTCGACCACCAACCCGCAGGTCACGACCGTTTCGCCGACGTGCTCACCCAGTCGCGCCACCGGGCAATAGGTGTCCCACGCCACATCGGAGAAAAGCTCCAGCGGATGGCCGCTCACGGCGTAGCCGAACAATTCCGTCTCCGCTTCCAATCGCTCGCGGCGCGTTGGTTCGCGAAGAAAGTCAGAATGTTCAATGAAGAATGTTGAGGCGGGGTTACTGGTTTCGCCGAAGTTGAATTCTGCATTCATCATTCTTACTTCTCCCTTCCTCACCAACTGCGCCTGCCAGAATTGCTGGGTGCGCGTTTGACCAAATTCATCAAAGCCGCCGGCACGAATCATCACTTCCATCTCCTCGGGCGATGGCTGCACGCGCTGGTGGAAGTCGGTGAGTGAAACGAACAGAGCTCGTTCGCGTTCGGCGAGCAGACGCTTCATCGTGCGATCGGTCAGTCCCTTGGCGCGCGTCAGGGGAACGCGAATCGCGGCAGGAATTGAAACGGGTTGAATGCAGAAGGCAGCAGGTAGGGCGTCGCTGTCCTCAGCGCGCCGGGGTGAGGCGTGAACAGTTCTTGCACGCATTGCCGCAGCGTGGCCCGGCGCGGTGAGGACACCGCGCCCTACCTGCGTCCCGTCTTCCGTCGATTCTGCCTTCGGCCTTCCGCCTTCTGCCTTCACCTTGAACCCCGGCCCCGGTTCGTTGACCGACGGTGGCAGGAACTTCAACCCGAGCCGGTAGCTCTCCAGCACATAGACCAGCGGGTCGTAGAAGCCTTTGCCGTTGCTCAGCACGGCGGCCATGAACTCCGCCGGGTGGTTGAGTTTGAGCCACGCCGATTGATATGCCTCGACGCCGTAGGCCGTGGAGTGCGCCTTGCAAAACGCGTAGCCGGCGAACCCAGTCACCAGCCTCCACACTTCCTCGATTTTCTCCGTCGTATGTCCGCGCGCGGCGGCGGACGCGATGAACTCCTGGTGAATCTCCGCAATGGTCGCGCGCTTCTGCTTATTCAACGCGCGGCGCAACACATCCGCACGTCCCGGCGGCAGGCCCGCGAAAGCCTCGCAGATTTGCAGGATGTGTTCCTCATAAACCACCAGCCCGAACGTGTCGTTTAACACCGGCTCCAGCGACGAATGCGGATAGGTGATGGGTTCAAGCCCCTGATAGCGCCGGGTGAAGGCGAGCTTTTTGCCTTCGTTGGCCGCACCCGGACGGATGACGCTGACGATGGCGATGAGCGTGTCTATGTCGCGCACGTGGCACTGCCGGCACAAGCCGGTCATGGCCGGGCTTTCGATGTGATGCACCGCGCGTCCGCCGCCGCTGGAGATCATGTCCCAGATTTGCGGGTCGTCGAAGGCGGAGTTGCTGGAGGGAAAATTGGAATGACGAACGTCGGGTTTCGTCATTCGGCCTTCGTCATTCGTCATTTGTTTCACGTCGCGCATCACCGCCAGCCCGCCTTGCGCCAGCACGTCCAGCTTCACCAGGCCGATGGCTTCTACGGCGTCCATGTCGTAATGCGTCGTGACGTAGCCTTTGTGGGCGATGAACGTCGTCGTCAGTTCGAGCATCGGCTGGCGCGAGAGCACTACGCCGCACGGGTGCATCTTCGGGTAACGCGGGAAGCCATCGAGAAATTCACCCATGTCGAGTGCGGTCTTGAACGGCTCCTCGTCCAGCGGCAGGTCGCGGTTCTCCGGGCTGGCGAGGAGCAGTTCGCGCAGGCCCGCGCCGCCCATCGGGGCTGGCTGATCCGGCACCCAACCGTCGCCGAAGCCCCACGGAAAATGTTCGGTGAAGCGCCGCACTTCGCGCTCGGCCACGCCCAGCACCTTGGCCACTTCGGCGAAGGCGCTGCGCGCCTGGAAGGTCGAGAAGCCACCGACCACGGCGCAATGCGCGCGGCCATAGCGGGCGAAGATGAGGTTCACCACGTCGTCCTTCCGGTCGTGCGGGAAGTCGATGTCGATGTCGGGCAGTTTGTTCAGTGCCATGCGCTCCTCGTTCAGGAAGCGGCGGAAGTAGAGGCCGAAGCGCACCGGGCACACGTCCGAGATGCCGAGGCAATAGCACACCAGCGAATCCGCCGCGCTGCCGCGCGTGATCCACTCGATGCCGTGCGCGCGGCAGTCCTGGAGGATGTTCCACACGACAAGGAAGTATTCCTCATAGCCGACGGCGCTGATGATGCGCAGCTCCTGTTCAATCTGCGATTTGCGATCGGCGATTTGAGATTCGGGATAGCGCCGCCGTGCGCCATCCATCACCAGCTTGTGCAGGAACTCGTGCGCCGTGGAACCATCCGGCGGCACGAAAGGCGGGAACTGCGGTTTGCCAAAAGGCATTTCAAACTGGCAGCGCGCGGCGATTTCGATGGAGTGCGCAATCCACTCGGGATGTTCCCGGCACGCCTCAGACATGGCCTGCGGCGGGCGAAAGTGAAAGCGCCCGTGGCGATCCTTCTCCGGATGCTCTTCGCGCAGCAGTGTCAGCGTGCGGATGGATTGCACGATGTCATACTTCGCCCGGTCGCCGGGCGTGGCGTAACGAATCGACGGACAGGCCACGACGGGGAAACGGCCCGCCGCGTTTTGCTTCGCCGCCAATTGGTAGAAGCGGCCGGGGAACAGCTCGGCGAGGCGCGGGTCGGTGCTCACGGCGAGGAGGCCGTCGAGGAATGACGAATGAAGAATGAAGAATGAAGAAGTGAGAGGGGCCCGCTGCTGCGCGGCCACGCTGGCTTCTTCATTCTGCCTTCCGCCTTCTGCCTTCATCGAAAGCAGCCGGTTCAAGTTCTGATAGCCGCGCACGGACTCCACATAGAGCAGCAGCGGGTGATTCTCCACGCGCAGTTCGGTTCCGAAAATCGGCTTGAGTCCCGCCTGTTTCGCCGCCAGTGCGAACTCCACCGCGCCGTGCAGATTGCCCGTGTCCGTCAACGCCACGGCGGACAGGCCGTGCTGCTTCGCCAGATTCACGATGGCCGTGGGCGACAGCGTGGAATCGAGAAACGTGTAGTAGCTGCGCACGCGCAGAGGAACGTAGGCCAGGGCCGCAGGACGAATGCAGAATGAAGAAACATTGGCGCGCGGACACGCCGGTTTCACTTCTGCGTTCTTCCTTCTGCCTTCCGGCTTCAACACAAAGTCGTGTCCGCGCCGCACCACCGACCAGCCCTTCGCGCGGCGCAGTGCGTCCAGCGCCACGGCCAGCCGTGCGCGCGCGGCGTGGTTCTTCGCCTCATTAAGCAGCGGCAGTTCCTGGAGGAAGACGCCGTGGTAAACATTGGAGAGCTTGAGCGACACCATGCGCAGGCTCACGCGGCGCTGCCACGCTTCGCGCAACATCACGCGCAGCCGCCCATACACGTCCGTCTCCAGGTCAGTCGGTTCGATCAGGCTGGCGCTGCGCTGGTTTTCGTCGCGGTCGTTGTAGCGCACCTTCACCGAGAGCGTGCGCACGCTGCGACCTTCCTCGCGCACTTTGGCGAAAAGTTTGTCGGCCATGCGGCGCAGCGTGGCCTCGACGTATTCCTCGTCCGTCACGTCCTCGTTGAACGTCTCCTGCTGGCTGAAGGATTTTTGCGGCTCGCTCGCGGGAATCAGCGGGCGTTCATCGATGCCGTGGGCGAACTGCCGGATCAGCGGCGCCTGGCTGCCGAGCACCAGTTCCAGCAACTCCAGCGGCGTGGCCGCGATGTGCGCAATGTCCGCCAGACCCGCCGCGTTCAAGCGCAGGCTCGTTTTCGGCCCGATGCCCGGCAGCCACCGATTGGGCAGCGGATGCAGAAATTGCTTCTCCTGGCCCGCCGGCACTTCCTGAAACGCCGCCGGCTTGCTTAGCTTCGAGGCAATCTGGCTGATGAGTTTGTTCGTCCCGATGCCTTCACTCACGGTGATCTTCAGCGACTGCTGAATGGCCCGGCGCACAATGAGCGCGATTTCGTGCGCCGGCTTTTGGTGATTGGCCGTCAGGTCGAAGTAGCCTTCATCAATCGAGGTCTGCTCCACGTCTGGCGTGAAGTCGTAGGCGTAGCCGAACATCCAGTGGGAGAACTGCTCGTAGCGTTCGTAATCACCAGGCAATACGATGAGCTTCGGGCAAAGCTTCCGCGCCCGCGCCGTGGGCATGGGCGTGTAGATGCCGAAACGCCGCGCTTCGTAGGAAGCCGAGGCGATGATGCCGCGGCTCTCGCCCCCGACCGCGATGGGCTGGCCGCGCAGGCGGGAGTCCGCCGCCTGCTCCACCGAGGCGAAGAAGGCGTCGGCATCGAGATGAACAATCGAGCGCATGACGGGTGCATTCTCTCAGCCTGGGTGGGACAAATACGGTCCGTGTGGATTATTCCTTCGTGCGTCGAATGAGCGCCTTGAACACGCCCTGGATCATCAACTCCTGCGCCGGGATGAGGTTCGGATACTTCGGGTTCTCCGCGCGCAGATACGGTTTCCCGCTTTTCATCACGTAGGTTTTGAGCGTGCTGTCGCCGTCGATCAGCGCGGCGACGACTTGCCCGTGACGCGGCTCCGGGCCGTGTTCCAGGACCACGACGTCGCCGTCGAGAATGTGCCGGCCGATCATCGAGTCGCCGGTGACGCGCAGCGCGAACGTGTTCCGCGTCGGCTTGAAGCCAATGCTGTCCACGTCCACGGAAACGCAACCCTCCGCGTCCTGTTCTTTTTTCTCGGCCAAGCCGGCCGGGATGGAGCCAAACAACGGGATGTCCGCGATACGGCTGCGCAGCTTGTGCAGCGGCGAAACGATGCGATAGGAACGAGCCTTGCCTGACTCTGATTCGACAAAGCCCTTGCGCTTCAAGGCGTCGAGATGATCCGCCGCCGCGCGCGAACTCTGGAAGCCGAAGCGCGCCGCGATTTCGCGCAGGGTAGGGGAGGGGCTGCCGCCGTGTTGCGTGGTGCGGATGAATTCCAAGACCTGCCGCTGCCTTTGGGTTAACTCGTTCATAGACTACTCAAGTGAGTAGTAGTCGCCACCGCGGTTGTCAATGGCCTTCAGTCGCTTCCGGAAAACGACCGGCGGGGCGGGGCCCCATTACGGGCTGATCGCTGCGCCCGCGTTCACGGCTCGAATCTCCAACAACTCCGAAAGCGCAAATGGAAATTCCGCCCCCGCCGCAGTGCGGACCGTTCCGCGTTCGCCTTGGATCGAAAAATCCTTGGCGCGGATTTGTGAGCCGTCCTTGAGGATGAGTTCCCAGTTCGCGCTGTCGTTTCTACCGCCGAGCACGACGGCGGCGGGGTGGTCGGACCAGCGCACGGTCTTCGCGCCGAAGAGGACGGTGCCGAGCACGATGCCTTGCGGCGTGAACTCACGCACCTCGCCCTCCAGCCAGTCGCGGTCATTCATCACCACGCCGGTCGTGGGCGAGATGGCCGGCTGTAAGGCGACCTGCGACGCCACGGGACGAAAGAGTAGGGCGGCGAGGCCATTGATGTTGAACTCGTTGGTCACGCCCGCGCGGATAAACTGCACGGTGTCGTTGGTCGCGATGATCTGTCCGGCGAGCACCGTGCCGTCCCGCAGCACGAGGGCGGGAGCCGGGAGTTCGGCGCGGGCGCGGGCGCGGATGCCTTCGTGGAGGAAGACATCGCGGAACTGCGCCGTGCCGAGGGCCGAATTCACCTCGGTGGAAACAAAAATTCCGGCGCGCAATTCATTGCTCGTGCTGATGGAGATGCCCTCGACGGGCGACCAGTTCCTGCCGTCGTCGGAAAAGTAAGCCGTGAGTTGGGGGCCGCTGCGGCTGAGGCGCAACCAGCCGTTGCTTCGCTCAACGGGCAGCGTGCGGCGCGTGAACCCTTCGTCGCTGCGGGCGCGAAAGGTCAGCGCGCCCTTCGATGATTGCAGGATCGAGATATGCCGCGCGCGCGGTTCAAGGCTCTCGCGGATGCAAAGTCCGGCGAGCACCGTGCCGTCTGAATCGTCGAAGCTCTCCACGCGGGCGATGATTTCGCCGTCGCCGGTCAGCGGCACGCTGGCCAGGCGCACTCCATCCGCATCGCGCCACAAGCCCCAACCGGACGCGGTCAAGGTGATCGCGCCGTTCGTCCTGGCCGTCGAGCCGGGCTTGAACACCGCGCCGATGTCCGCGCTGGTCCAAGGGGCGTTGGTCAGCGTGATGGTTTTGGGCGCATCAAAAAAGGAGACACGCTGCACGTCGCTCATGGGCACGGTGGTCTTCTGGCCGGCGGCGGCGGTGATGACGATGGAATTGGATTCAAATGAGACTGAACCATCGAAACTCGTGTGCTGCCGCGTTTCCAGGATGGCGGCGTCCACCGTGGCGGCCGGGAGGACCGCGAGCAGCAGACCTATCAGCACGAGACGCTTCATCTCACTTGCGGCGCGGCTGGCGATTTTCCTGCTGTTCCCAGGCCGCGCGGAAAGTTGCCTCCAGATCCCGCTCGGCTTGCGCCCGCTCACGCTGCCATTCGCGCCAGAGCCTCTCGCCGTCCGCCCGCTGCTTCATCATGTCGGTGGTCCGGTCACCGAGTTTCTCGAACTCGCGAATCTTCTTCTCCAGTTCTTCCGAGGTCACGGTCTTGTCCCAGAGCCGGTCGTCGAGGGTCTGGCGGATGCGCCAGCGTTCCTCGGTCGAGCGCACCTCGGCTTCGGCGAGATGGGCGGCGTCCTCCAGCGCCAGTTGCTGCTCGCGCCCGACACCCGGCCCAATGGACTCGGCGTAACGTCCCCAGGCGGCGGAGGCCCGGCGTTTGGATTGCACCCATTCCGCGCCAAAGGCCTTGGTGCGTGCGCCGCCCCACTTGGCCTGCATCTCCTCCGCCCATTTTTCACTGGGCCAGTTTTGGAATTGCTCGCGTCGGGCCTGCAAGCGTTTGCCCCAGTCACGACTCTCCCTGGCCTTCTCCGCGTCCCGGACGAGCGTTCGTGCCGCCTCCGCCTCGCCTTGGCGATAGGCGTCGATGGCCTTTTGAAAACCATCGATGAATCCCTGGTACTCTGCGGTGACCAGTCTCAAGTCACTCTTGGAGAAATCACCGGACTCCTGGAAGTCGGTGGTGAACGCCTGCTGCGTCTTCTGCCGCCAGCCCATGCGCTCCTGCAATTGGCGGATCTCTTTCGTGTAAGCGCCCGGCGAATCATCTGCCGCCGGCGCATCGGCGGCGTGGGCGAGCGGATGGCTGGCGACGCAGCCGGCCAGCGCAAGCAGCGCAACGCGTGCGGCAAATGAATTCATGAGTTCCATCGTGAGCCTTATGGACGCCCAGGGAAACGGATTTGTTCCAAACCGAATCCAGTTTGATGAATCACTCGGTCCGTCGCGTCGGAACAAGGCATGAACACCCAACAGACCCGCCGTGATTTCGTCCAGCGCACCACTGTCTTCAGCTTTGGCCTGGCCGCCGCGCCGCTTCTGGCGCGAGCGCAGACCAGTAAAAGCCCCGGCGAGAAATTGGTGGTGGGCGTGATGGGCCTGAGTCGCGGCGCGGCGCACGTCACCGCGCTGCAACAAATTGCCAACGTCGAGATCGCCTACGTGGCCGAGGTGGATGGGGACCGGATGGCCAAGCTCATGAAGAGCGCATTCGCCAAATCCGACCGGCCGGCCAAGGCGGTGCAGGACTTCCGCCGCATCCTCGACGACAAGAACGTGGATGCGCTCTTCATCGCCGCGCCGAATTTCTGGCACGCTCCCGCGACGATCCTGGCGTGCGCTGCCGGCAAGCACGTCTATGTCGAGAAGCCCGGCTCGCACAACGCACGCGAGGCCGAACTGATGGTCGCCGCCGCCCGCAAACACAAGCGCGTGGTGCAGATGGGCAATCAGCGCCGCAGTTGGCCGGGCGTCATTGAGGCGATTGAAAAGCTCAAGTCCGGCGTGATCGGCGAGGTGCGTTACGCGCGCTGTTTCTACAACGCCAGTCGCGGTTCCATTGGCCGGGGCAAGGCGGTGTCGGTGCCGCCAGGCCTCGACTACACCATGTGGCAGGGGCCAACGCCTGATCGGCCTTACGTCGATAATCTTGTTCATTACAACTGGCACTGGCGCTGGCATTGGGGCGGCGGCGAACTGGCGAACAACGGCATCCACGCGCTCGACGTGGCGCGCTGGGGATTGGGCGTGGAACTGCCCGAACGCGTGAGTTGCAACGGCGGGCGCTATCACTTCGAGGACGATCAGGAGACGCCCGACACGGCGGCGGCGGTCTATCACTTCGGCAAGAAGGGCATCCTGTGGGACAACAGCAGTTGCAACCCGCGCGGCGCGGACAACCTGCCGTTCGTGGCCTGGTACGGGGACAACGGCTCGCTCGCGAACTTCGGCAACGGCTACAAGGTTTTTGATCCCAAGGGCAAGTTGACGAGTGAAGGCACCGGCACCGCCGGAGAGAAAGGCCACATCGAGAACTTCCTCCAATCGATCCGTGGCGACGCGAAACCCAACTCCGAGATTGCCGCCGGCCAGACCAGCACGCTGCTCTGCCACCTCGGCAACATCGCCTATCGCACCGGCCACGAGATTCACTTCGACCCGAAGGCGCGCAAGATCGTCGGTGATCGTGATGCGGACAAACTCTGGGGCCGCGAGTATCGCCAGGGCTGGGAACCCAAAGTGTAGAACCAAAACGCAAAGTCCGGCCGGGTGGACTTGGGTTGGACACCGCAGGCTCGCCTGATAGTTTCGCCGCCGCATGACGCCGATATTCCAGGAACACCTTCAGAGGCAACTCGCGGACATCCGTGCCGCTGGGACTTACAAGCGGGAGCGCGTGATCATGACGCCGCAGGGCGCGACCATCCGGGTCTCCGACGGCCAGCCCGTGCTCAATTTTTGCGCGAACAACTACCTTGGTCTTGCGCAGCATCCGGCGGTGAAGCAGGCCGCGCACGAGGCTCTGGACCAATGGGGCTACGGCTGTGCCAGTGTGCGTTTCATCTGCGGCACGCAGGGAGTTCACAAGCAACTGGAGCAGAAGCTCAGTGAATTCCTTGGCACGGAGGACACGATTCTTTACGGCTCATGCTTCGATGCCAATGGCGGGTTGTTCGAGACTCTGCTGGGCGCGGAAGACGCCATCATCAGCGACGAGTTGAACCACGCGAGCATCATCGACGGCGTGCGGCTCTGCAAAGCGGCGCGCTTCCGCTACGCGAACAGCGACATGGCGGACCTGGAGGCGAAGCTGAAGGAAGCGAGCGGCGCGCGCTTCAGAATGATCGCGACCGACGGCGTGGTCACGATGGATGGCTACATCGCGAATCTCCAGGCCGTCTGCGACCTCGCGGACCAATACAACGCGCTCGTGATGGTCGATGACTCGCACGCCGTCGGCTTCATGGGCAAGACCGGGCGCGGCACGCATGAGCATTGTGGCGTGATGGGCCGCGTGGACATCATCACCGGCACGTTGGGCAAGGCGCTGGGCGGGGCGAGCGGCGGCTACACCAGCGGACGGCGCGAGATCGTCGAACTGCTCCGGCAGCGGTCACGGCCTTACCTGTTCAGCAACACGCTGGCGCCGACCATCGCCGGCGCGTCGCTCCAGGTTCTGGAATTGCTCACGCAATCCACAGCGCTGCGCGACACGCTGGAGTCGAACACGAAGTTTTTCCGCGACGGCATGGCGAAGCTGGGCTTCACCATCCTGTCCGGCACGCACCCGATTTGCCCCGTGATGCTCGGTGATGCGGCGCTGGCCACGCGGTTCGCCGACGCGATGCTGGCGCACGGCGTGTACGTCATTGGCTTCAGTTATCCGGTGGTGCCGAAAGGCAAGGCCCGCATCCGCACGCAGATTTCCGCCGCCCACTCGAAGGCGGACTTGGAGCGAGCACTGGAGGCCTTTGCGAGCGTGAAGCGTGAACTGGGTCTTTGAAGTTGGAGACAAGCTCATGCGCGTTCTCATTCCCACCGTCACCGCCGGGGCAGGGCACCTTCAGGCCGCCGCCGCGCTTGAAGAAGCCTGGCGCGCTTTGCGCCCCGAGGACGACGTGCGCCTGCTCGACGTGCTCGACTACACGCCGCGCTGGTATCGGAAAATCTACGTCAAAGGTTACCTCAAGCTCATCGAACACGCGCCCGACCTTTACGCGATGATGTTCAAGAAGACGGACAACCCAGAGCGCATCAAGGAGCTGACCAAGTTCCGCCGCCGTTCCTCGCGCGTGATGGCGTCGCGTTTCGTGAAGGAGTTGCTGGCCTTCCAGCCGGAGGTGCTGCTCTGCCCACATTACTTGCCGCTGGAAATCCTGGGCGGCGTGCTCATGAAACGCAGCGCCCGGGCGAAGTTTGACCCGCATATCGTCTGCATCGTGACGGATTTTGAAGCGCACGCCTTGTGGATGGAGCCGTGCGTGAATTTGTTCTGCGTGGCTGCGCCGGGCACCAAGGCCCGGCTCGTGGCGCGTGGCACTGCGGATGACGCGGTGGTGGTCACCGGCATTCCCATTGCCTCAAAGTTCTCCACGCGTGTGGATGCCGCCGCGATGCGCGCCCAGTTGAAATTTGCCGCTGATGTCCCGACGCTGCTGGTACTGGGTGGCGGATTCGGCATGGGGCCAGTGCGGGAGATTCTCGGCGAGTTAAACAAGATCCAGCGCCCGCTCCAAGTGATCGTCGTGTGTGGCAAGAACGAGAAGTTGCGCCAGCAAGTGGCGGCCACTCAGTCGCGCCACGCCACGCAAGTGCTGGGCTTCGCCACGAACATGCAGGAGCTGATGACCGTGTCGGATTTGATCCTCACCAAGCCGGGCGGGCTGACGACTTCCGAGGCGCTCGCGATGGGCAAGCCGTTGTTCATCCTGAATCCCATTCCCGGCCAGGAGGCAGCGAACAGCGACTTCCTGCTCGAACAGGGAGCGGCGGTGAAGGCGAACTGCCTGGAGGATTTGCCGTTCAAGGTCACGAGCCTGCTTGAATCCAAAAAGCTCGCGCAGATGTCCCGCGTGGCACGGAGTCTGGGCCAGCCGCGCGCGGCGGCGGCCGTTTGCCTGGCGACGTTGGAGAGTCTGGCCCGCCAGAGCGGCCCTTCGCCGGCGGTCCCGACTGAGCCGAAATGAGACGGAGCGCGACGCACCGACGTCGCGCTCCGCGTGCCTCGGAGCCGGTTGCACACTGCGTATTTGAGCCGTTCCCCGTTTTCCCTCATGCTCCGCGCGCATGGTCTCATACCGGTGTTGGGCTGAAGTCGATCTATCCGCGTTGCGGGGCAACCTGGCGTGGATTCGTCATCGCGCGGGCGCGGGCGTGAAGATCATCACCGTGGTCAAGGCGGACGCCTACGGCCACGGCCTCAAGCCGATTGCCGCGCTGCTCATGCAGAGCGGCACGGATATTTTCGGCGTGGCCAATCTCACCGAGGCGGCGGCCATCCGCAGCGTCGCTCAGGGCTGGCCGATTCTCATGCTGGGCGCGTGTCTGCCGGAGGAGGTGGACGCCGCCGTGCGCGACGAAGTGATGCCGACCATCTCCTCGCTCGAAGAGGCGCAAGCCTTCGATGCCGCCGCCGCGAAGCGTCACCGCCGCGCGCTGGTTCATGTGAAAGTGGACACGGGCATGGGCCGGCTCGGGGTGAGCGCCGCGCGCGCGGTTGAACTGGTGGAGCAGATGGCTGCGCTGCCGCACTTGGTGCTGGCCGGACTCTACACCCACTACGCTTCGGCGGAGGATGATGCGGCGTTTTCTCTCGCCCAACGGAGGAGCTTCAGCGCCGTGCTGGACGCGTTGAAAGCAAAGCGACTTCTGCCACCGCTCATTCACGCCAACAACAGCGCCGCGCTCCTGCATGAATCAGAAAGCATTTACGGAGCGGTTCGCCCCGGGCTGCTGGTTTACGGGATCGTGCCATCCGGGAAACGCCGGCTGAAGGTGGCCCGGCCGAAGCACGTTCTCCCGGCGCTTTCACTCCATTGCCGCGTGAGTCTGGTCAAGGAAATCGACCCAGGAACCTCGTTGAGCTACGGGCGGACTTTCGTGGCGGCAAAAAGAATGCGGGTCGCCACCCTGACGGCGGGCTATGGCGACGGTTATCCCCGCGCCGCCAGTCAGCAGGCCGAAGTGCTGATCCACGGACGGCGCTGCCGCGTGTTGGGCCGTGTGACCATGGATCAAATCCTGGTCGATGTGAGCCGGATTGCCGGGGTGAAGAACGGCGACGAGGCCGTGCTGATCGGACGTCAGGGTGGCGAGGAAATCTCCGCCACGGAACTGGCCCGATGGTGCGGCACCGTGCCGTGGGAAGTCTTGACCAACATCACCTCTCGGGTGCCGCGCCTCTACCGGGGCGGTCACGCGGCGTGAGGGTCATTTCCGCTGGCTTTTCAGGCGCCTTCTTTCACGCCAGAATTCAAATACCGCCGGCAGGACGGAGAGGATGATGATGGCGATGATGACCAGCCCAAAATTTTTCTTCACCGCCTGGATGTTGCCGAAGAAGTAGCCGAGGAGCAGGAACGAGACAATCCACACCACCCCGCCCACGATGTTGAAGGACATGAACCGGCGGTACGTCATCTTCCCCATTCCGGCCACGAACGGCGCGAAGGTGCGAATGATGGGCATGAACCGGGCGAGGATGATGGTCTTGCCGCCGTAGCGTTCGTAAAACTCGTGCGTGCGCTCGAGATGCTTCTTGTTGAGAAACCGCACACTCTCGCCTCGGAAAATGCGCGGCCCGAGTCGGGCTCCAAACCAGTAGTTCACGGTGTCGCCCAGGATCGCGGCCACGATCAAGAGCGGGAGCAAGAGGCCCAGACTAAGGTTGTTCGGCGGCGGCAGCGCGCAGAAGGCACCCACGGCGAAGAGCAGGGAATCGCCGGGCAGGAACGGCGTCACCACCAGTCCTGTCTCGCAGAAGATAATGAGGAAAAGGATCAGGTACATCCACGGGCCGTACGTTTCGATCAGACCCCCGAGGTGCTTGTCCAGGTGCAACACCAAGTCGATAAATTTTCGGAGCAGTTCCATTTTAAGCGGGCGCAACTTGCGGGAAAACGCTGTTGGGAAACAAGGACGATGTTAAAGCCTGTCTGAAAAATCGGAGGTGGAGTGCGCCCGTCCTCCGGCGCAGCAAGGTGATGACTGGGAGCGCGTCGGAAAAACCCATACCCGCTGAGGTTCGCACGTTGCTGCGCCCGAGGACGGGCACACTCCGGGGCGGGCAGCTTGCGCTGCCCGAGTGACTTTTCAGACCGGCTCTTAGATACTGGCCCCAATGAAAGCCGCTGTGCTCCACGGGAAGGAAGATGTGCGCATCGAGGATGTCGCCGAGCGTCCGCTCGCTCCAGGCGAAGTCAGGGTGCGCATCGAGGCCGCGCTGACCTGCGGCACGGACTTGAAGGTGTTCAAGCGGGGATACCACGCGAGGATGATCGTGCCGCCGGCGGTGTTTGGGCACGAGCTCGCGGGCGTCATCACCGAGGTCCAAAGTCCAAAGTCCAAAGTCCAAAGTCGGGCGTGGTCGGTTGGTGATCGGGTGGTCGTCGCGAATTCCGCGCCTTGCGGCGAATGTTTCTTTTGCCAGGCGGGACAGGAGAGCCTTTGTGATGACTTGCTTTTTCTAAACGGCGCGTACGCCGAGTCGATTGTCATCCCGGCACGGCTGGTCGAGAAGAACCTGTTGCGGCTTGCGGACACCACGGCCTTTCGGGACGCCGCACTGTGCGAGCCGCTGGCCTGCGTCGTGCAGGGCATCGAGGACTGCCGGCTCAAGCCCGCGCAACGGGTCATGATCCTGGGCGCGGGTCCAATTGGCTTGATGGCCGTGGCTCTGGCCCGCCACGCCGGCTGCGAAGTACTCGTGGCCGGACGCGGCGAGAATCGTCTCGCCAAGGCCAAGCAACTTGGCGCTACGACAATTATTGATGTCGGGCAGTCGGATTTGGTCACGGCCTTCAAGGCGGGCGGGGTCGCCGCGCCGGATGTCGTCTTCGAGGCCGTGGGCAAACCCGAGGCGTGGGAGGCAGCGGTGCAGATCGTGCGCAAGGGCGGGTTGGTGAATTTTTTCGGCGGCTGCCCGGCCGGCACGTCCGTGTCGCTCGACACGGGTCGGCTTCACTATTCGAGCATCAACCTGGTGGCGAGTTTCCACCATACGCCGCGCACCATTCGGCGGGCTCTGGAGTTCATCGAGGCAGGCGTGATCCGCGCCGCCGACTTCGTGGATGGTGAGTGCGCGCTGGAGGAATTGCCCGTGCTTTTGCTCGGCATGGCGCAGGGCAATCGAGCCGTGAAGACACTGGTCCGGACGCAGCTTCCGCCCGCCTGATAACGGCCAACTCAGCCGTTGACGGGCAAATGCCCTTTGCTACTGTCGCGCCTCATTTTTCACGGCCCAGCCGCTGAAAGTGGATTCACTCACAAGTTTGACTGGCACAATTGATTTATGGCTAAAGCATCGAAGACATCGAAATACGTTTACACCTGGGGCAACAAAAAGGCTGACGGCGACGGCAGCATGAAGGCCCTCCTCGGCGGCAAGGGCGCGAACCTCGCCGAGATGACCCGCATCGGCCTCCCCGTGCCTCCCGGCTTCACCATCAGCACCGAGGTCTGCACTTATTTCTACGCCAACAAGCGCACCTATCCCGCCGTCCTCCAGGCGCAGATGGAAGCCGGCGTCGTGAACATGGAGAAGATCATGGGGACGAAGTTCGGCTCGACCTCCGGCATGCCGCTGCTCGTCGCCGTGCGCTCCGGTGCCCGCGATTCCATGCCGGGCATGATGGACACGATTTTGAACCTCGGCTTGAACGACCAGGCTGTCCTCGCGCTGGCCAAGGCCACGGGCAATGAACGTTTCGCGTGGGACTGCTACCGCCGCTTCATCCAGATGTATGGCGACGTGGTGATGGGCGTGCAGAAGCGCGAAGGCGAAGATCACGATCCGTTTGAGTCCGTCATCCACGGTTTCAAGCACGACAAATATCATCGCGACATCATTGATTCCGATCTCACCGCCGCTGATCAGCAGGAACTCGTGAAGCGCTTCAAGGCGCTCGTGAAGGAACGCACGAACAAGGCCTTCCCGAACAATCCTTGGGATCAACTTCGCGGCGCGGCCGGTGCCGTGTTCGGCTCCTGGATGAATGACCGCGCCAAGGTCTATCGCGCGAAATACAACATCCCCACCGAATGGGGAACGGCCGTCAACGTGCAGGCGATGGTCTTCGGCAACACCGGCGAAACCTCCGGTTCCGGCGTGGCCTTCACCCGCAATCCCGCGAACGGCGTGAATGAATTCTACGGTGAATTCCTCATCAACGCCCAGGGTGAAGACGTCGTCGCTGGTGTTCGTACCCCGGAGCCGGTGCTTAAGCTCAAGCAGCAGATGCCCAAGTCCTACGCCGAGCTGATGGAAGTCCGCAAGACCTTGGAGAAGCATTTCAAGGACGTGCAGGACATCGAGTTCACGGTGCAGGAAGGCAAGCTCTTCATGCTCCAGACGCGCAACGGCAAACGCACCGCGATGGCCGCGCTGAAGTTCGCCGCCGACATGGTGAAGGAGAAGCTCATCGACTGGGAAACCGCCATCCTGCGCAACCCGGCTGACCAGCTTGAACAGTTGCTCGCGCCCATCTTCGACCTCGCCGAGGTGAAGAAGGCCAAGGCTATTGCCACCGGTCTCCCGGCTGGTCCTGGTGCGGCCACTGGCAAGATTTACTTCAACGCCGAGCGCGCTGTCATCGCCGCTGAAAAGGGTGAGAAGGTTCTCCTCGTTCGCGTCGAGACTTCGCCCGAAGACTTGCGCGGCATGATCGCGGCGGAAGGCATTCTCACCGCTCGCGGTGGTGTCAGCTCGCACGCGGCGCTCGTCGCCCGTCAGATGGGCAAGGTCTGCGTCTGCGGCGCAGCGGCGCTCCATGTCGATTACGACAAGAAGACCGTGACCGTGGATGGACAGACCTTCAGCGAAGGCGACTTCCTCTCCATCGACGGCACCTCCGGTCTTGTCTATGGCGGCCAGATCAAAACCGCGCCGTCCGAGATCGTCTCCGGCCTCATCAACGGCGACAAAGCCGCGCAGAAGACCGAGAAGTTCAAGAACTACGCGCAGCTCATGCAGTGGTGCGCGAAGGCCACCCGCATGCAGGTCCGCACCAACGCCGACAACCCCGAGCAGACGGCCAACGCCCTCGCGTTCGGTGCCGTCGGCATCGGCCTCACCCGCACCGAGCACATGTTCTTCGAAGGCGACCGCATCGACGCGATGCGCGAAATGATTCTCGCGGACTCGCTCGAAGCCCGTCAGGCCGCGCTGGCCAAGCTGCTCCCGTATCAGCGCGAAGACTTCTTCGGCATCTTCAAGGAACTGAAGGGCTATCCCGCCACCATCCGTTTCCTCGATCCGCCGCTGCACGAGTTCCTGCCGCACGATCAGGCCGCGCAGGCCGCCCTCGCCGAGAAACTTGGCGTGAAGCCGGAAAAGATCAGTGCCCGCGTCCACGAATTGCACGAGTTCAACCCCATGCTCGGCTTCCGCGGCTGCCGCCTCGGCATCAAGTTCCCGGAAATCACCGCCATGCAGGCCCGCGCCGTCTTCGAGGCCGCTGCGGATGCGAACAAGAAGGGCTTCAAGGCCAAGCCCGAGATCATGATCCCGCTCGTCGGCTTCAAGAAGGAACTCGACCTCCAGGTCCAGGTCGTTCACGAAGTCGCCGCCCTCGTGCAGAAGGAGAAGAAGGTGAAGATCGCCTAC
>JANOQV010000022.1:0-28881 GCA_031414955.1 Pedosphaera sp.
ACCCCAGGCCCGGCGCACCGGGCAGAACCACTCACCGCTGGCCCGGTCCTGACCGTAATCGACGGTGAGTTTGATCTCGCCCAGTTCGCTGACCAAGGTCAGCGGACGGCGCTGGCGCTGGGCGAGGGGAAAAAACCTGGCCTTCTTCCCCGGCCAGTTGTTGCAGTCGTTCTTGGAGACGTCGCCGGCCCCATTCACGGGACTCGGCCACCACTTCACGTTCGACCTCGGCCAGCGTGGGCCGGGGCTTGGGCGCGGGACTGGGTTGACTTGGGGGCGATGCTTTTTTCATGTGACGACACGACAGCCATGTTCTTGTTTTTGCCGGTCGAGGAACCGTGACCACCTCACTTTAAGAACAGTGTCAAGATGCACCCTGCACCGGTCCGCGAGGAAACAATCTTTTGACCTCGCCGCGCAACTTTGACTAGCGTGCGGTGTAAATACGGGACGACTTGAGGATTACCTCCGATGTCATTTGTTTCTCTCAATAATGTTTTTGCCCAGGCCGCGCAGACCACGGCGCAGCAGATTGCCGATTGGGCCAAGGCCTGGCGCATCGCCGTGGAAAACGGATCGGTGGAGTCGTTGGTCGATTTCGTCTGTCGCGAGAGCGGCATGAGCGAGGAGCACTTTCTTAATCACCTCGCCGTAGTACTCAAGTGGCCCTTCATTGACCTGAAGAAAACCACCGTCCCGACCGAGGCGCGCAACGCCATCTCGACCAAGGTCGCCTTCCAGTACAACGCCATCCCCATCGACGCCCAGAACGGCACCCTGGTCATCGCGGTGAGCAATCCTTTCGACACGGGCATGCTGAACTCGGTGCAGTTCGACGCGGGCAAGCCGGTCAAGTTCGCCCTCGCCACCAAAGGTGAGATCGAAAAGGCGCTGAAGAAGTATTACGGCGTCGGGGCCGAGACGCTGGACGAACTGGCCAAGGACGATGACGAGCCGATCGAACTCGATCTGGGCGACAAGGAAATCACCGAGGGCGACCAGGAGGCCAGCGTCATCAAGTTCGTCAACCAGATCATCTGGGAGGCCTTCAAGGATCGCGCCACGGACATTCACTTCGAGCCGGCCGAGGACGAGTTGCGCATCCGCTACCGCATCGACGGCATCCTGCACCAGACGCCCATGCCGCCGCAGTTGAAGCGCTACCAGGCGGCCATCATCTCGCGCATCAAGGTCATGTCGGGGATGAACATCTCCGAGCGCCGTCTGCCGCAGGACGGACGCATCAACGTCCGCATCAAGGGCGAGGAGATCGACATCCGCGTCTCGACCGTGCCGACGGTGTACGGCGAAAGTGTATCGCTGCGCTTGCTGACCCGCGGAAAGATTTTCCTCACCCTGGACAAGCTGGGCTTCGACCCGAAGGAGGAATCAGCCATCCGTGAGATCGTGCTCAAGCCCCACGGCATCATGCTGGTGACCGGCCCGACGGGTGCAGGCAAATCGACTTCCCTTTACGCCTTCCTCAGTTCCATCAACTCGGTGAGCAAGCGCATCATCACCATTGAGGAACCGGTCGAGTATGAGTTGAAAGGCATCAACCAGATCGCGGTGCGCTCGGACATCGGACTGACCTTCGCCATGGGGCTGCGCCACATCCTGCGGCAAGACCCGAACGTGATCATGGTCGGCGAAATTCGCGACTTGGAGACGGCGGAGATCGCCATTCGCGCCGCGCTCACCGGCCACCTGGTTTTCTCCACCCTGCACACCAACGACGCGCCCAGCGCCTTCACCCGCTTGATCGACATGGGCATCGAGCCGTTCCTCGTCGCGTCGTCGGTGGAGGCCATCATGGCCCAACGCCTGGTGCGGACAATTTGCAAAACCTGCAAGAAGCCGCAGGCCGTCGAGCGCACCTACCTGCGCAAGATCGGTTTCCCCGAGCAAGACATCGACGCCACGACTTTCTACAAGGGCGTGGGCTGCGAGGATTGCCGCACGCTCGGTTACCAGGGACGGCTGGGCATTTATGAATTGCTGCTCGTCACCGAAGCGGTGCGCCCGCTGGTCATGAACCGCGCGCCCGCCTCGACCATCGCCCAGGCGGCCATCGCCCACGGCATGCGCACGCTGCGCGTGGACGGCTGGCAGAAGGTGCGCGAGGGCCGGACCACCATCGAGGAAGTCATCCGCGTGACCCAGACGGAGGAACACATGATGTCCCTCGTCGAGGACAGCCGCACGGAGTTTTTCGTCAAGAAAAGTTAATATGGCGCGTTGGCATTCGGCGAATGTTTTGCAGGCGGCGAGCGACAAGAAGCGCCTGTGGCAATTCAAGGTCGGCGGAGACATCCCCAGTCTTTCCCGAGAGGAAACCAAGCTTCCCACCGAGGCGCTGCCCTCCGGCCTGACGGCCAAGGACTGGCAGACGCTCTACAAACCCAAGCTGAATGTCGCCTGGCTCGCCGCCGACAAGTCCTTCCTGCGCGTCCTGCAAATTCCACCCGCCGACACCTTCCAGGAAACGGCGGCCATGATCGAACTTCAGTTGGAGAAGGCCTCGCCCCTCCCCGTCGCGCAGATCATGTGGACCTTCGAGCTGCTGCCCAAGCGCCCGGGTCATCCCCAGACCGCCATCGTCGTCATCGTGGCGCGCAACGTGGTGGAAGAATTTCTCGGCCGCCTGGAGAAGGAGTCGTTCGCCCCGGATCGGCTGGAGGTTCCTTTCATTGATCAATTGCTGGCCACCAAGGTCACGGCCGATGGCGTTTGGATTTATCCCGCGTCGGGCCAGGATGAAAGCAGTTGCGTCATCGCCTGGTGGTGCGGCGGCACGCTGCAAAGCGTCTCGCTGCTGCATCTGCCGCCGGTGGAGGAGCGCGGCGCGTTCCTGCGCGAACAGATCGCGCAGATGGCCTGGGCGGGCGAGTTGGAAGGCTGGATTACCACGCCGCCCCGCCGCTTCCTCGTGGCCACGCCGGCCATCGCCGCCGTCTGGCAGCCGATCTTGCAGGATGGTTCCACCCCGGAGTTGGAAGTGGTGGCTCCCCTGGCCGATTCGGAGTTGGCCAAACTGACCGCCCGCCGCGCCACTCGCGATCCGATTCCAGCCAGCCTCGTGCCGCCGGAATTCACCACGCGTTACCGCCAGCAGTTTGTGGATCGCATCTGGATGCGCAGTCTCTTCGCGGTGGTGCTGCTCTACATGTTCGGCGTGCTCATCTACCTCGCGGCGGTGCAGTATGTGGAGTTCCAGGTCGCCGACCTCGAACGAAAGGTCCGCGACCAGTCCGGCAGTTATACCAACGCCCTCGTCCTCAAGGACAAAGTGCGGGTGATGCAGGATCAGTTGAACCTCCAGTTCGCCGCCCTCGAATGCTACAAGGCCATGGCCCAGCAGATTCCCGAGGGCGTGACCCTGGACAGTTTTAATTTTCAGAAGGGCCGGACCATGTCGGTGCAAGGCACGGCGCCGAAGGACATGATGACGAAGATCAACGACTTCAGCGATTCCCTGCGGCGCATCCTGGTTCACGATGAGCCGCTCTTCAAAAACGTGACGGTGCCGACCATCGGCGTGCGTGGAACGGACTTGATGGGGTGGAGCTTCACCGCCGAGCTGACGAAGGGAGAGAGCGAATGACCTCCCTCTTCGACAAGTTGAACCTGCGCCCGAACGAGCGGCGGCTGGTCATCGCCGTCGTCATCGTGGTCTTCATCATCCTCAACTGGATCTTCGTCTGGCCGCATTTCGGCGACTGGACCAAGCTCAAGAACCGGAGGGGCGCGGCGGAACGGACCCAGGGGCAGTACCAGCAGGAGATGCAGAAGATGCCGGACAACCAGAAGAAATTCGCCGACCTGGAAAAAGCCGGCCAGACCGTGAACTCCGAAGACCAGGCCATCAAACTTTCCTCCACGATTTACAACCAGGCCGCCCTCTCCGGGGTGGCCGTGAACAACTATGTGGAAACGCGCCAGACCTCGGTCACCCTCAAGTCGAACCAGTTCTTCGACGAGAAAGGCGGGACCGTGAGTGTCACGGCGGAAGAAAAATCGCTGGTGGATTTCCTCTACAATCTCGGCCTGGGCGGCTCGCTCATTCGCGTCCGCAGCATGACCATCAGCACCGATCCCGCGCGACAAAAGCTTCAGGGAAGCCTCATGTTGGTGGCCAGCTACGCACGCAAAGCGCCGCCCAAGATAAAACCGGTCGCCGCAACCCCGGCCCGCACCAACGCGCCCAACGCGCCGACCATGAAGCCCGTGTCACCCGAGACCAAAACCGCTTCTCCTTTCGCCCGCACGAGCAACGCGCCCGCTGCGTTGAAGACCAATCCACCGCCGAAAAAATGAAAACTTTTAACCTCGGACTGTGCCTCGCCGCCGGAATGCTGGCGCTCCACGCCCAGAATCCGCCCGCGCCCAACACGACCGCGCGCCTGACCAATGCGCCCGCCGCGCCGACCAATGCTTTGATGAACCGTCCGGCGGATTTCGGGCGAAACAAGAACAGCCCTGCGTCTGGCCCCGCCGGCCCAGGCGCCGCCAACGTCGCCGCACCCGCCGCAGGTCCGGCACCCGCGCCGGTGAACAACCCGGCCACTCCTCTGCCCCGTCAGCCCGCCGTGCCCGGGCTGCCCAGTGCCGGGCGACCGGCGGTGATTCCTCCGGGCGGGCTTAACACCGGTGCCACTCCCCCAGGCGGTGTCGCCGGGGCCGTGGGTCCGGGCGCAGCGGGGGCGGCCAACTCGATCATCGGCAGCGGGGGCCGGACCAATGTTGCGGCCACTAACATCGTCCCGCGTGATGCGACGAGCATTAAGGCCAACACCATTTACTTCCAGGAAGCCGACCTCAGCCAGGTGCTCGAACTGTACGCCGAACTGGCCCAGCGAACTTTGCTGAAATCCCCCCAGGTGCCGGCCAACGTGAAGATCAGTGTGCGCAACCAGACGGAATTGACCCGGCAGGAAGGGCTCGACGCGCTCAACACCATCCTCGCGCTCAACGGCATCACGATGGTTCCGCAGGGCGACAAATTCATCAAGGTCGTGCCGCCCACCACCTTTCCGGGTGAAGCCGCCCCCTTCATCACGAACGATTGGAAGAGCCTGCCGAACTCCAAGTATCCCGTGGCGCAGGTCGTGCAGTTGAAGAATCTGCTGCCGGAAGAGGCGACGCCGTTGCTCCAACCCTTCGCCAACCTGCCCAACAGCATCGTGGGCGTGAAGGGCAGCCCGGTGCTCATCCTGCGCGACTACGCGGAAAACGTGCAACGCATGCTGGAGATCCTGGAGAAGGTGGACATTTACGTCGCGCCGGAAATTGACACGGTGGTCATCCCGATTCGTTACGCGCTGGCCGGGGAAATCGCCAGCGTGTTGGGCGGGCTCAGTTCCGGCGGCAGCACCACGAGCTTCGGCAGCAGCGGCGCAGGGGGCGGTGGAGGAGGATTTGGGGGAGGTGGTTTCGGCGGCGGTGGATTTGGCGGTGGCCGCGGCGGTGGATTTGGGGGAGGAGTCGGAGGCAACCTGGGCGGCGGCTATGGCGGTGCCGGTGGACTGAACAGCGGCTACGGCGGCGCGGGCTCATCCTACTCCGGCCAGCCAGGGGTCCGCGGACTGGGATCCCCCGCGCAGGGTTTGGGCGGCAACTCCGGGGGAGCTTTCGGAGCCGGTGGACGAACGGCGGCGGGCAGCGCCATCAATCGAGCCGTCAGTGGGGCCGTGGGCCGGGCCGGCGGCTCGGGCGGTGCGGCGGGCGAAATCCAGTTGATCGGCATGGCCAAGATCATCGCCGACGAACGCTCCAACGCGCTGCTCGTCTTCGCCGACAAGCACGACCTGACCATGATTAGCAACATCATCTCGAAGCTGGACATCGTGCTGCCGCAGGTCCGCATCGAGGCGCTCATTCTGGAAGTCAACCTGGGCGACAGCAAGACGCTCGGCGTGAGCATGAAACAGAACAATCAGAAGTTCGGAGATTTGAGCGTCGCGGGCGGCTCATCCCAAGGTCAGCCCTTCCTGAATCCGAACACCATCAGCGGGCTAACCGCCATTGCCGGCAGCAACAGCGCCCTGCCCGGCGGCTTCAGCTATTTCGGCAAGCTCAACCAGGACTTTGATTTCGCCCTCCAGGCGGCCGCCGAAGACAACCGCCTCAACGTGCTTTCCCGCCCGAGTGTGGTGACTTCCACGGCCCGGCCCGCGCAGATTTTCGTCGGCGAAAGCCGGCCTTACGTCACCGGCTCCAGCTACGGTTACAGCGGAGTGGGCGTGCAGTCGCAGGTGGCGCAGCTCCAGATCGGCATCAGCCTTTCCGTCACCCCCATCATCAACCAGGAGGGGCTGGTGGTGATGGACATCGCGCAGGACATTTCGCAATCCGGCGCGGACGTGATCATCGATGGCAACGCCGTGCCCGCGACCATCAATCGCAACGCCAGTTCCTACATTGCCGTGCGGGACCGCGACACCATCATGCTGGGCGGCTTCATCAGCACCACCAAGACCAAGTCGAGCGGAGGCGTGCCCTACCTGAAGGATATTCCCGGCCTCGGCTTGCTCTTCCGCAGCAGCAGCGAAAAGGTGGGCCGGGTCGAGCTGATGGTTCTCATCCGCCCGACCGTGCTCCAGACGCCGGAAATCGCCGCGCTGCACACCTCCGAGCAACTCGACAAGCTCCCCACGGTCAAGAAAGCCGTGCGCGAGGAAGAAGAGTTTCAACAAAAGCAGCAGGAAAAAGAGCGCAAGGAGCAGGAGAAAATCGACAAGCGCAACCGGTAGCCGCGAACGGGGCAACGCGCCTGGGCGGGATCGGAACCGGCCTTGGTGGTAGCTCGCCGGGCCGCCAGACGCTTCCTTCCGAGGGAGTTCCAAGGAAGGGTTGAGCCAACCAGAAAATCCGCCGCCCGATAGCTGGAAGTTTCCATCCGCGCACTTTGACCTTTGATGGCAGGCCGCATCAGGTGTTCGATGAAGCCAGGATCAATGTTCAAAACTCCCTGTTCATGCCTGCTGCTCTTGCTCTTCGCGCTTTTGGCGCGCGGCGCGGAAACCAATTCGCCCGTGGTATCACTCGGCCAGGGGCGGCTCGCCATCGGACTTGTGACCCTGGATGGCAGCAATCGCACGGCGCGTTTTTCGGCGGCGGTCTGCTTGCGCGAGGAGACGGTTGAATACGCCCTGGTCCACCAGACGGGCAAGACGCACGAGAGCGTCTTCCGCACGGACGCGCACCCCCGGGACATTCACCTCGCCCTGCTCCTGCTCGGGGCGAAACCGGTGCTGACAAATTCCTTCGGCGCGGACGGCCAGGGACCTCCGCTGGGCAGTGCTGTGACCGTATCCGTCACTTGGAACCACGGTGGCCTCCAGCCTCAATACGCCATCGAAGATCTCATCCTCGACCGGGAGACGACCAACTCCATGTCGCCGGGAGGATGGATTTACAATGGATCAAACTTTTCCGAAGGCGTGTTTACCGCCGGGCGGGACGGTTCCATTCTCTCCCTGCACATCGACCCCGATGCCTTGATCAACAATCCCCGGCCCGGCCGCGCCCGGGACGACCTGCACGTTCCAAATGCCGCGCGGCTGCCACCCACCGGCACGCCGGTGGTCATCACGATACGGATGATCCAGCGGTGAACTGCCCGGACCGGAGGCCGGTCGCACCAGCGGAAACAGACCGGCGGGGAAAGCAACCAAGCGCGCGCTAAAAAACGAGCAGCGCCCCGCCCAAGGCGATCCGATACCAACCAAAGCCCGTAAAGGTGTGAGTCTGCACGTAGCGCAGCAGCCACTTGACCGCCACGAAAGAAACCACCGCCGAGACGAGGGTCGCGAGCGCGAGCATCGTCCAGTTCTCGGGCACGCCCGCCGGATGGCGCAGTTCCTTCACCATCTCCAACCCGCCCGCCGCCAGCATGGTCGGGATACTGACGAGAAAGGAGAATTCCGCCGCCGCCGGACGTTTCATACCCAACAGCAGCGCCAGCAGGATGGTGGTGCCGGAACGCGAGGCTCCCGGAAAAATGATCGCGATGAGTTGTCCCACACCGATGGCGATGGCGATGGTCCAGGTGACGTCGTCGCAGAGGGGTTTGCCGCGCAGCCACCACTCGATGACCAGGAAAAGAAGGCCGCCCACGAGCAAGGCCACGGCCACGGGCGCAATTTCCTTGGGCAGGGCGAACTTCAATTTCTTGAGCACCAGCCCACCTGCGCCGGTGATGATGAAGGCCGTGACCAGCTTGAGGAAATAATCCCTCGTGGCCGGCTCCCGCCATTGGAAAAGGAACTGGGCGAGACGCGGGCGAAAGAGCGGCAGCACGGCGATCACGGCGGCGCATTGGATGACCACGTTGAACAGTTCGCTCTGGCGCGGCAGCCAATGCTCCGCGAGCAGCAGATGTCCGGTGGAGGAGATGGGCAGGAACTCCGTGATTCCCTCGATAACTCCGAGCACGATGACGACAAGCCAGTCTGGCACGCGCCGTTTACACTCGAAAGCCGTCCCGGATACAAGCGGCAAATGGGGATGGCCCGGCCTGCGTGACGCCGCGCCGTCCCCGGCGTCTGGGATTGGGCCTTGAACGAGCCGGTCTTCGGACTTCAGGCTGACTGAACTAGGTATGACAATGCGAAATTCAACTGTGCTGGCTGCCGGACTCCTGGCTCTGGCTTCCGTCCTGCCCGTCGAAGCCCAAACCAGACTCAACATCTCGCGTCAGGATCGGAACGCTCCGAATCAATTCCACTTTTCATCCGTGCCTGTGCCTTCCCGCCGCGACGCGGCTGGCCCGGCCAAGTTCACCCTCGTGGATGGAACGCGGGATGAAAACGGCGGCCGCCTCGACCAGTTGCACGACGGACTGCTTCCACGCGGCGAGGATGAGCCGTCCGCGAATTTCTTCTTTGCCCAGGGCCGCGACGGCGGGCGGATCCAGATCGATCTGGGCACCAACACCATCATCAGCCAGATCAACACTTACTCCTGGCACGGCGGCTCACGCGGGCCGCAAGTCTATGTGCTTTATGCCAGCCCTGGAACCGCCGCCGGTTTCAAGGCCGAGCCTAAGCGCGGCACCGATCCTCAGACCTGCGGGTGGCAGCAACTCGCCAAGGTGGACACCCGGCCCAGCGATGGTCAGATCGGCGGACCGCACGGCGTGAGTGTCACCGACCACGCCGGAAACCTCGGGCGTTTCCGCTTTCTGCTCTTCGACATCTCGCGCACCGAGGACCACGATCCTTTCGGCAACACCTTCTTCAGTGAGATCGATGTGGTCGATCCAGCGGTGCCGCCCCTGCCCATTGTCACCGGAACGCCGCAGACCGTGGCCCGGCAGTTCACGGCGGCGGGTGGAAAATATCAATTCACCCTCAACGCCACCCTGGCCCCGGACTTGATGGAATGGGCCGAGACCGAGCTGCGTCCCGTGGTGCAGGAATGGTATCCCAAGCTGGTCGAGTTGCTGCCGAGTGAAGGGTTCAAGCCGGCCACGAACGTCACGCTCCGTTTCCGCGACGACATGGGGGGCGTGCCGGCCTCGGCGGGCGGGGGCTTCATCAATCTGAACGCCGGCTGGTTTCGCAAGGAATTGAAACGCGAGGCCCGTGGGTCGGTGGTTCATGAAATGGTGCATGTGGTGCAGAATTATCGGGGCGGCCGGCGCAACAATCCCAACGCTGGCCGCCTGCCCGACTGGCTCATCGAAGGCATCCCCGATTACATCCGCTGGTATCTTTATGAACCGCAAAGCAAGGGGGCCGAGATCACGCCGCGCAACCTGGCCCGCGCCAAATACGACGCCAGTTATCGCGTCACAGGCAACTTCCTCAACTGGGTGGGCGAGAAATACGACTCCAACATCGTGGCCCGGCTCAACGCCGCCGGCCGGGCCGGCAACTACCGCGAACAGGTGTGGAAGGATTCCACGGGCAAGTCAGTCCAGGAACTGGGCGACGAGTGGAAGAAATTCCACCAGCAACGCCTGGCCGACGCGCCCAAGCCGGAGGTCCGGGCGACGGAACCAAAGGACTCCACTCCTCCATGAAAACCCGCCGCCGGCCAAACGCCGGGCGGCGGGCTTCACCGGAGCAATCGGGCGTGGGCCTTCAACCAGCGTTCGGCGGTGCGAAAGTCCGGACAGACCTGCTCCACCTCCTGCCAGAATTTTTGGGAATGGTTCATTTGCCGCAGGTGCATGAGTTCGTGGAGGAGGATGTAATCCGCCACGAAGTCCGGGGCCTGAAGCAGCCGCCAGTTCAGGGAAACTGTTCCCCGACGTGAACAGGAACCCCAGCGTGACTTCTGATTCCGCACCGTGACCCGCTCCACCTTCAAACCATGTTCCTGGGCAAATTGAAAAACCCTCGGCGGCAAGACCGCCGCAGCCAGGCGATGCAAATGACGTTCAAGGGCCGGACGGCAATCCGGCTCGCCGTCGGAGATGCGGACGGTTTGATCCGCGAAGGTGACTTCCCGAGTGCCATCAAGACCGGCTAAAATTTTTACCGCTTCCCCGCGGAACAAAATTTCCGACCCGACCAGCCAGGGAGCGCGTTCCATCGGCCGGGCCGCCAGCGTTTGCCGTTGGAGCCACGTCATGTTCCGCGCCACGAACCGCCGGGCTTCGACCCAACTGCCGCCACGCGGCACGGTGACGCGAGCCGTGCCGTCGGGACGCAGCCGCAGCACGTAACGTCGGGCCCGAGGATTTCTGACGAAGAGCAGCGGCACGCGCTTCCCCTCCACCAGCAGCACCTCTGCGGCGGGCGGTTCTTTCAGCCGGGCAAGTCCGAATGGCACGAGGGAATTCAAAAGGGGGCACCGGCGATTTGGCAATCACAACCAACTGAACATTCCGCAGAGGTCGGACGGGCCTCCGCTGGCACATGTTGAGGTGTCTCGCTTGGCCGAACAGTCCTTCACACCAGATGAAAGCAGAGGAGCGCGAACAGCAGGCCGACGACGCCGACGATGGTTTCGCAGACGGTCCAGGTCTTGAAGGTCTGCGTCACGGTCAAGCCGAGGCAGTCCTTGACGATCCAGAAACCTGCGTCGTTCAAGTGGGAGAGGAAAAGGGAGCCGCAGCCGACGGCGACAATGATCAGCGCAACGTGGGCCTGGCCGAGTTCGGGATGTTGGGCGAGCACCGGTACCAGCAAGCCGGACGCCGTCGTGATGGCGACCGTGGCCGAGCCGGTGGCCACACGGATGAAGGCCGAGATCAACCAGCCGTAAAGCAACGGCGAGAGGTGCATCTGATCGCCGAAGCGGCCGATGGCATCCGCCACGCCGCCGTCGCGCAACACGCGCGCGAAGCCGCCGCCGCCGCCGACCACCAGAATCGTCATGCCCACGGCCGCCACGCTGGTCTCGGTAAACTTGAGCAACTGGCTCAGCGAGTAGCCGCATTTCGCGCCGAGCGACCAGAGGCAGAACACGACCGAGCCGAGCAGCGCGATGGTCGGATTGCCAATGAAGCTCGCGACTTCGCGCGCGCTGTTTCCTTTCGGCAAGGTGAGTTCAGCCACGGTCGAGATCAGCATCAGCATCACCGGCAGCAGGATGGAGAACAGGGTCAGTCCGAAACCGGGCAGGCGGAGGTTCGGATCGCGCCGGGCCGAGGAGACTTCCGGAGGGTTGGCTTCCACATGTTTGACCGCCCACTTTGCATAGAGCGGGCCGGCCACCATCGCGGTTGGAATGCCCACAATGAAGCCCCAGAACAGCACCAGCCCCATGTTGGCCTTCAACGCATCCACCGCCACCACCGGACCGGGATGCGGCGGCATCACGCCATGCATGACCGAGAGACAGGACAGCAGCGGGAGCGTGAGCAACAGAAACGGCTGCTTCGTCTCGCGCGTGAGCGTGAGCAAGATGGGAAGCAGCAGCACCAAACCCACGGCAAACCAGGTCGTCAAACCCACGGCCAGCGCCAGCGCCATGATGCACCACTGGATGCGTTGCGGGCCGAAGAAGGCCGCGAATCGTTTCGCCAGCACTTCGGCCCCGCCGGATTCGGCGAGCAACTTGCCGAGCATCGTGCCCAGGCCGAGCACCGCCGCGATGCCCCCGAGCGTCGCACCCAGGCCATCTTGAATCGATTTGGCCACGCCAAGCATGGTCAGCGGAACCAGTTGACCGGCCGCATTTTTAACCGGCTGGCCAAGCCAGACCGCGCCTCCGCCAACGATCAGCGAGGCGATGACGAGCGAAATGAAGGCGTTGAGCTTCAGGCGGGTCACCAGCAGCACGAGCACACCGATGGCCGCCAGCGCCAGCGCAACCAGTTTCCAATCTTGGGGATTCATGAATGACCGGACGTTCCAAGGCCACCCAGGCCACGGCAAGGCGAAAGTGCGGACGGGCCAGGCGTCAGGCGAGAATGTCGCGAATCACTTCGCCATGCACGTCGGTCAGGCGCCGATCCACACCGTTGTTGCGATAGGTAAGCTTCTCGTGATTGAGGCCAAGTTGATGCAGCACGGTGGCGTGCAGATCGTAGCACTGCGTCTCAGCCTCGGCAGTCCGGTAAGACCACTCGTCGCTCTGTCCGAAGCTCACCCCGCCCTTGAGGCCGCCACCGGCCAGCCAGCTCGTGAAGGCGAACGGATTATGATCGCGCCCCTTGCCGCCCTGGCTGCACGGCATGCGGCCAAACTCCGTGGTCCAGATCACGATGGTGTCGTCGAGCAGGCCGCGCGCTTTCAAATCCTGGAGCAGCGCCGCCGCCGGCTGATCCATGCCGCGCGCCATGTCGAGATGGTCCTTGGCCAGATCCTCATGGCTGTCCCAGTTGCGACGCGGGAAACCATTGTCGGCCCCGCTCCAGACCTGGACGAAGCGCACGCCGCGCTCCAGCAACCTCCGGGCGACCAGGCAGCGCGTGCCCAGGTCGCGGGTGTGCTCGGCATCGACACCGTAGAGCTTCTTCGTCGCGTCGCTCTCACCGGTGAGGTTGAGCACCTCGGGCGCGGTCAGTTGCAACTTCGCCGCCATCTCGTAGCTGGCGATGCGCGCATCCAGGCGCGAGTCCCCGGCCCGGCTGGCGCGATGCGATTCGTTCAAGTCCTTGAGCAAAGCCAGGGTGTCGCGTTCGCTTTCCGGATTGATGAACTTCGCGCTCTCCGGCGGGAAGAGATCGAAGATGGGATTTGGTTTGCCCACGCGAATCATCGTGCCCTGGTGCGCCGCCGGCAGAAAGGCCGAGGCCCAGTTGCCCGGCCCATTCGGCGCGAAACCGCGCACATCGGGCAACACGACGAAGGTCGGAAGATTGTCGGTGAGCGCACCCAGCCCATAGGAAACCCACGCGCCCATGCTGGGAAATCCGGGCAACACGAAGCCGGAGTTCTGCATGAAGGTGGCCGGACCATGCACGTTCGACTTGGAGATCATGGCGTGCAGGAAGGCGATGTCATCGACGCACGAGCCAAGGTGCGGCACGAGGTCGCTGACCCATTTGCCGCACTGGCCACGCTGCTTCCAGTCCCAGGGACTCTTCATCACCGCGCCCGGCTCGCTCTGGAACAGTTCAACCTTCCCGCCCGGATCAAACTTCTGTCCATGCCGCGCGATCAACTGCGGCTTGTAATCGAAGGTGTCGCACTGGCTGGCCGCGCCAGACATGAAGAGCTGCACCACGCGCTTCGCCTTGGCGCGATGATGCAGACCGCCATTGAACTCGGGCCGGGGTTTCACCGCGTCGGCCAACAAACCTTGAGCGCCCAGCAACTGCGCCATGGCGATGCCGCCGAGTCCGCCGCCGAAACGCCACAGGAACTCGCGCCGGTCGAAGTGCGGCGAGCCGCAACTCAGGACCGCCTCCTGCGAGGAACAAACATGACGTGGAGCATTCATCAGTCGAGGAACATAAACTCGTTGCTGTTGAACAACACGCGGCAGGCGCTGGCCAGGCCGTGCTTGCGGGCGTGGGCCGTGAGCTTTTCCTGCTCGCGCGAGTCGGGAGCACGTTGCAGGCAAAGCTCATAGGCGCGGTCAATCTGACCAGCCACGTCGGGGCGCTCCTTCGCCAGTCGCACCGCCAGTTGCTCCGCCTGCCGGATGACGAAGGCGTCGTTCAGCGTGGCCAGAGCCTGAAGCGCGGTGGTGGTGACGTTGCGCACCGGGGTCAACGCGTTGGCATCGGGACAATCGAGCGCGTCCATGAACGAGTCGGGCACGCTGCGCACAGTGAAGCGATAGATGCTGCGACGATTGGCCCCCGGACTGTTCCAGTCGAAGCGCGTGTAATCGTAGATGGGGGAGTGATCGTCCTTGAACCAGAACTGCTGCACCGACGGGCCGCCCATTTTGAGATCGAGGTTGCCGGCCACCGAGAGCAGCGCATCGTGGAACTGCTCGGCGTCCAGACGGGACCGGTTCATGCGCGCGAGGAAGCGATTGGCGGAGTCGGTTGGGTTCCGAGTTTCGGATTTCGAGTTACGAGTCGATGGCTCTTCCAAACTCGAAACCCCAAACTCGGAACTCGAAACTTGTTTGTAAGTCGCACTGGTCACGATCAGTCGATGCAGCTTCTTGATCGATTCGCCGTTTTCCTGGAACCAAAAACTCAGCCAGTCGAGCAACTCGGGATGGCTCGGCAGCGCACCCATGCGGCCGAAGTCATTGGGCGTCTCCACCAAGCCACGCCCGAAGTGATAGTGCCAGACACGGTTCACGATGCTGCGACGAGTGAGCAGGTTGTTAGTGTGAGTGATCCATTTCGCCAGCGCGGCGCGGCGCGCCCCTTCGTTGCTGGCATCGGGGATCTGAAACTCCGCAGACGATCCGGGCACGGCAGGCACGGCGGCGGCCTTCATTTCTTCGCCCGGCTTCTTCACGTCCCCGCGCTTGAGCAGATGAACCGGCCTCGGTCTACGCGACGGGATGAATGAGCCGTTGGTCGCGAAATCAGCCGTCGCTGCATAGACCATCTGCGGTTTGGGCAATTTTGCCTGGCCTTCACGCACGGACTTCTTCCCGTCGTCATTGCGCAAAATCTTCCGGAGCAGGTCGTCGGGAATGACGCGTTGCAAGCGCGCCTCACGCTGGGAGCGCAATTCCGCCAGGGCAGCACCGGCGTCGTTCGTCTCCACGCCAAAAAAGTAACCATCCACGAGGTTCTTCTTCTGCCAGCGCACGGGAGCTTCGATCGAATCCAGCGCAGTGACCTTGGCGGTGCGGGCCAGATTTTCTCCAATGGAGTCGAAGACCATCAATTCCGCCAAGGCGAAGATGAAATCGTTCTGGCGGGGCGCCAACTTGGTGGCGGTGATTCGGACGAAGCGCGCCTTGACTCGCGAACCGTCCTCGGTGAGACAGCCACAAATGGGAATGCTCTGTGGCTCGACGCCCGGATTGACCATATCATCCGCCAGGTTTTCCTGAATCATGGTCACGCCCTCGCGAAACTCCGCGTCGTTGGAAACCTCAATCTTGTAGCGCACGGGAAAACCGAAGCCGGCCCCGATCTTGTTGAAGTCGTCGTGGCAGCCGACAAGTTCGACGCGATCCAGTTCGTGCGGGGCGCCCAAATCCACTTGCACCCACTTCTCAACATCCTGCTTGAGAGAAATCTGGCTGTGGTAACCAAAGGCGGCCTTGTTGAGCTTGGCGTCGGGCCTGGCTTCGGCGATGCGCACGTCCAGGGCGCGCAGTTCCTCGCCACCAAGGTGCGCCACATCCAGATCAAGCCGTTTGCGTTCAACTGCAAGCTGCCATGCGGCCAGATTGAGTTCACTCCGTTGCTGTGCCACCGCCTTGTCGCCATCGAAAGGACGATCCGCACGATCCACACCGGCAAACACCGCCTGCAAGCCGTAGTAGTCGCGCTGCGTGATGGGATCGAACTTGTGGTCGTGGCAACGCGCGCAATGCACCGTGAGGCTCTGGAAGGTGCTCATGGTGTTCATGACCATGTCATCGCGGTCGTTGTAGCGAGCGATGAGTCCGTCGGTCTTGGTGATGGGGAGCTCGACGTGGCCCACGAAATCCCATGGCCCGGCGGCGATGAAGCCGAGCGCGGGAATCAACGGCGGCGCGTCGGGAAACAAAACGTCCGCCGCCAACTGCTCTTCGACGAAGCGCGAGTAGGGCTTGTCGTTGTTGAAAGCACTGATGACGTAATCGCGATACGGCCAGGCGTTCAGGCGCGGCTTGTCCTTGTCGTAGCCGTGCGATTCGCCGAAGTGAACCGTGTCCAGCCAGTGCCGCGCCCAGCGCTCGCCGTGGCGCGGCGAGGCGAGCAAGCGATCCACGACGCGCTCGTAGGCGTCCGGGCTGCGGTCGTTGAGAAACGCGGCGACTTCCTCGGGCGTGGGCGGCAGGCCAATCAAATCAAACGTCACGCGACGGAGGAGCGTGCGCCGATCGGCTTGCGGAGACGGAGTCAGCTTTTGCTCCGCGATCTTGGCGCGGATGAAATGGTCGATGGGATTGGGAATAGCCAACAGCCGATCGCCAAGAGCCGGAACGCGCGGTTTCGCCGCCGGCGTGAAGCTCCACCAGTTGGTCCGATCCGCCGCCCCAGCCATCGACGTGAACACGCCAACGAGCCAGAGCAGCGCGAAGAGCGCGGAGCCATTTCGGGAACGTGTGATCACGCGGCCAGCCTAGCCCGGCCCCAGAGACTGGCAAGCCACGCATTCCCGCCGGAGTGGCCGGTTTTCAGAGCAACCGCACGCCGCGCGTTGACTCCCGCACGATCCGCCGCGACGGAAGTTCGCCCGCCGGGACGCGCGTCGCCGCCGTGCCCGCTCCCACGGCGGCCCGCAGCCAATCCTCCGGCGCGACTCTTTGCACCAGGCCGAATGCCGCCGCCGCGAGCATGGCATCGCCAGCGCCGACGGTGTTGAGCACCGGCCCGCGCGGCGGCACGGCTCGGGCGCGGAAGGACGCACGCGCGTTGATCAGCAGGGCGCCCTCCGCGCCGAGCGAGAGCAGCACCCAGCCCTGCGTGGTCGCGGAAAGTTTCGCGGCGGCGGATTCGGCGGCGCGCAGGGTCGGGAGCCGACGACCGAACCAACGCTCCAGTTCGTGCAGATTGGGCTTCACCAGCCCAGGCCGGGCGGCGGCTCCGTGCGTGAACGCGTCGCCGTCGCAGTCCAGAATCACCGGCTGGCCGGCCTGGTGAGCGAGCCGGATCAACTGGGTATACGCATCCGAAGGCAGGCCGGGCGGCAGCGCGCCGGAGAGGATGAGCGCCGCGCCCTGCGCGAGAATTTTCTTCGCCGCGCCGACCACCGCGCGCCATTCAGCGCCGCTGTATTCAGGTCCGGGCGGATTGAACCGCATCTGGCGTCCACGCGCGGTGGTGACGACCACGTTGACCCGGGTATCGCCGGCGAGCGGAATGACCTGGGCGCGGAGTTCCCAGGCTTTGAGACCCGAGCGCAGCTCGCGGCCCGACGCGCCACCGAGCGGGATGAGGATTTGGGAATCGCCTTCGAGAAAATTCAGCCAGCGCGCGACGTTCACGCCCTTGCCGCCCGGCCAGCGGCGTTGGGAGCGGACCACGTTCTTTTCCTCCCACAGCACGTCCTCGACGCGCCATTCGGCGTCGAGGGCGGGATTGAGGGAGACAACGCAGAGACGCATCAGCGCTGGCGGATGCGGTAGAAACGATGACTGGGCAAGCCGCCGGTCAACGTGCCGTCGTCGGTGAAACTGAATTCGCCGGTGGCGGATGAGATGATCGCGGGCAGTTCAATCCACGGCCCGGCCGGGTCTTCGGCATACAGCACAGCAAAGGTGGCGCTGGAACTGGCGCTCCAGGAGAAGCTCGCGCCACCGGGGCCGAAGGACAGGCTCTTGCTCACGGCAAGGTCAGCCCCGGGGGAGAAAGCCGCGCAGTTGGTATCAAAGCCGGCGATGATCTCAAAAGGCACCGGCACGGCGTTGGTGTTTTGCACGGCCAGGAAGTAGCGCCCGCGATTCAACAACGGATAGCTGCCCACCGAAAGAATGTTGGTCTCATCCAGCACATTGATGAGCAGCGGATAGTCGCCGAACGCGCCGGTGAGCGGGAAGGTGCCCTGGTTGAAAATGAGGTTCAGCGCATAAAGCGGGTTCAGGCTGCGCAAGACGTTGGTCACCTCGGCGCTGTCGCAGCTCACATCGAAGGCGAAGTAGCTCTGGTTGCCGGGACCCACGCCCGCCTTGAAGGGCAGCGTGTTGGTCAGCAAGACGAAGGGCGGGTTGGTCCGCACGTAGGTCAGGTGCAACCGCCAGGCGATCAGATTCGCGGTGCTCACGTCCGCGCCCAGCCGGTTGTCCCAGAGCTCCAGCTTCCAGTCTCCCGCCGCCTGCTGGGCAATGAAGGGCGTCAACGGCTCCTCGGGCAGGTAATACTTCCGCCCGGTCTCGCGCAGCCACACGTCGTCCAGCCACACGCCGGGAGTGACGCCGGTGAATTCCAGCACCGTGTTGGTCGCGCGGGCCACGAAGGTGACGGTCTCGGTGCGCCATTGATCGGAGAGGGCGGAGAAGAAATTAGTGTAGCAGCCCACGAGCTTGACCTGACCGACCGAGGCCGCGATGCGCGGGGCGACGCCGGGGTCGAGGAACAGGTTGTCCATGGTAAAGAGATCGCCAAATTCAGTCGTGAACCGCACCTCATCCACGCCCTGATAGTCAAAGTTGACCAAAGTGGGGCCAGCCGTGGTCAGGTAGTTGGTGGTGTCGTAAACCACCGCGCCGCGCAGCAATCCCTCCACCCGCAGCGGCAAGCCGTCCACCAAAAGCGCGGTCAACTGCGCGGCGTTGAAGTTGAACGGACGGGCGCTGAAAAAGGAGGCGGCCACTCCGAGTCCATTGGTGTTGATGACCACGTTGCGCGGCGTCACCCAGGCCACCGGGAACTGGGCCGCGCCGTCCACCGCCGCAAAATAGTTCCACTGCAACCCGGCGAAGTCGTTGGGCACGGGCATGAAACTGCTGGGCGCGCCAGGGGCCGGCAAATCATCGAAGGTCACGACCGGAGTCTCGAGTGCGCCGGGCGCGAACTGAACTCGGAAACCATGAGCGGAAGTCCCGCTCCCGTTGTCGCCATTGTCGAGCAGGAACTCCAACTGGTTCTGTCCGTTGGTGAACCCGGACGAGAGGGTGAAAAACACAAACCCATTGGTGGCCGGTGGGCCGACCGCGAGACCGACGTCGCGCCCATTCAAACGAGTAGCGAGGATCTTGTCGTCGCCCGCCAGCCACCCGCTCAGGATGGCATTCGTCTGAATGCCCCGGAGATTGAACAAGACCCGATAGGTATAGGCGGTCGTGCCCAAGATCGAGGCGGCCAGATGATTTGAAGGATCAATTCCAATCCATCGGGTGGCACCGTTGGTCTGATCAAACCAGGTGAACTCCATCGCATTTGTCCACTGCACGAAAGGCCGGTTGCTGCTCACCGTAAAGTCGTTGCTCGAGACGAGATAATGGGAATCGATCTCGCCGGGCAGCAAGGGCACATCGTCCCGGTCCACGCCCGTGCTGTAGAGGCTCCGGCGTGCCGTGCGGGTGGCAAAGCGCAGCGTGTATTCCCGGCCGACCACGGTCGGCAGCACCCGCTCCACCACGCCGGTGCGCAAGAAAAGGACGTTGGTGTCCGAGTAACCCAGCGCCACGTTGGTTTGGACAAAGACGTGGTTGCTGGTCACCAGCCAGCCATCGAAAGCCTGGGTGGTGATGAGGCGGTTGGCGAAGGGGAAGATGGCGACATTGGTGAAGTTCGTCCGCTCAAACCCGCCGAGGAAAATGTTCGTCCCCGTGAAGTTCGTCTCCCCAAACGGCGTGGGCGCAAACTTGATCGGCCAGATGGCCTTGGCCGGATCGTCGGTGAAGGTTGCGTAAAGGATCTTGTTGGTGATGACCTCGATCTCATCCACGCGGACGGTGTCGAACAAGACGCCCGCCGGGTCGATCTCGCCGTTCACATTGGTGCCCCGGAATTGCAGCCGGTTGGTCACGCCGGTCGGGCGGAAGATAAAATTCGTCACCTTCCACGCCAGGTTCGTCCGGTCGCCCCAAGTATTGAGGGCATCATCCCGCACCTGGGCCTGCAACGTCGTCGTGCCCGAGAACAGATTGCTCAACGTCACCTCCGCCTCCGGCACGTAGGGCGTGAGGGTGATGACGCTGTTGGAACTGTCTGGATTGCGCGCGTAGGCGAAGGAAAGCTGATAGGTCCGGTTGGTTTGGAGCACCAGATTCGTCCACACGGTGCCGGGGGCGAAGTTTCCTACGTCCAGGCTGGCGCGGCCGCTGTGCGCGACGAAGCCGTGATCCGGATCGGGGTTGTCCACGATCAAAAGCGTGTTCCCTTCCCCGACCCTCCAGCCGGAAGTGATCGGCCCGGGCGGGTTGGTGCTCACGACCGTGCTCACGTTGAACCGGGGATCTTCAAATCCATCATCGAAGAGCCGCGCCCCGAAATTCGTGACCACGATGTTCGAGACCGTCCAGCCGTAGCCGTGCGGCGTATCGTACCCACGATTCTCGGCCAGCAGAGTGCGCACGCCGGTCGGGCCGGTCAGATGCACGGACAGATCGGCCACGCGCGGATGATCGATGCGCAGGTCCACCTCCACGCTGGCTACGAGGCCGCGGTTGGTCACGGTCAGGAACGAGTTGGTCGTGGCGTCGTCGATGAAGAAGACGGAGTTGGTTTGCTCGAGGGTGAGAATGCGGTTGGCGTTCAAGCCCCGTTCGAGATCAACGGTCAGATGGTAAGGCACGTCGTCCGGCCCCGCGTTGTAGAGACCCACGTAGTACCGGCCGGGGCTGACGGGCGGGTTATCGTTCAAGCCCAGGTCCAGGCAGCCGCCGGGAAAGAGGATGTCGAGCAACGCCTTGTCGTAGAAGACACGATCCGGGAAATCACCGCGCCGCAGATACAGTTCCAGCGGGCCGGTGCCGCCGCCTTCATAGGTGACACAGGCATGGATGTTGGTCACATCCGCCGTCACCGGGAAGGCCGCGTAGCGCCAGCGCCCCGGCGGCAGCGTCCCGTACAAATCCACCGGACGATTGCGGTTGGTGCTCGCGGGCGAGATGACCAGGGTCAGTTCCTGCACCAGGCCGGTGTGGAAAAGCGCGTTGTCCGAGATGTCATACTGCCAGAGGCCAAAGGCTTGCTGCCCGACGAAGTTGCGCAAGCTGCCCGGGCCGTCCGGCGGGATCGTCGGCGGCACGGAGTTGGTCAGGTCGCCTTCGTCGCTGTCGTCATAGATGCTGGTGTCCCAACCGTTCCAGGTGCGGTGATTGTTTAACGTCACCGCCGCGTCGCTGCCATCGGTGGGATCGGCATGATGCAGGATGCCGATCAGGTCGCCCGCCTCCTCGTGGAAAAGGATATTGGTCACGATGACGCGCTGCACGAGCACGTCCCGCTCGACCACCAGGGCGAAGAGATTGGTGCCGCCCGGCGCGTCGGGCGTGCCGTCGGGAATGGGCGCGGGGAAGACGCTGGCGACGATGTTGTTGCTGCTGTCCCGCGCGCTAAAAGCTTTGTCGCTCGAAATGGCGATGATGCTGAACTGGGCCGCCTGCTGGTCCTCCGACTTCACCCCGATGTAGAAAACTTCATCCGGCACCGCGTTGGTGAAAAGCACCAGTTCGGTGCCGCTGCGGCCGGTGGATTTGGCGGCCAGCCCCACTTCGGTTGGATCGAGGAGCAAGAGCTTCTCCGCCGTGGCCGAGTGCTGGTCGGCACAAACATACAAATCAATGTCCGCCTCGCGCACGCGCGGCCGCGACAGCTCGGGCGCGAAGAAGGTGAAGATGGCGACGTACTGCCCGGTCTTGACCACATTGTTCAGCGAGTTGGTGTAGAGGAAGAAGCACCACTGGTTGGTCGTGCCGTTGGTGCTGACGATCAGGGCGGAGTTCGCGCCCACGCGCTGGTTGAACAGTGCGGCCGAGTTGGCGTTGGTGTTGGCGCGAACGAGCGACGCGATCCGGTTGGAATTGTCGGAGGCAAAAGCCACCGGGCCGGTCACGGCCAGGTTCACGTTGTTCGAGGGCGCGACGTTGCCGCTGGAGATGACCAGGGCGTAATCCTGCCCGATGTAGTTGGAGTGGCTGTTGACTGAATTCACGTTCACCCGGTGGCCCTTGACCACCACGTTGTAACTGGCCGCGAGCGGCGGACGGATATAGATGTTCTCGACGTTGTTCACGTAGTCGCGCGCGTCGCCCACCACCTGGGTCAGGTTCGTGACCGCCGGCAGGTTCGTATCCGTGGTCGAGACAACGAACGGCTCCACGAAATCGCTGCCGGGCGAAAAGTTGTTCCCCAGGTAGAGCAGCGCCGAACTGTTGGTCACCGAATTGGTGCCGGAGACCGCGACGCTCGTGCCAAGTCCATCCACGGTCAGATTCAAATCGTTGACCAGCTTGACCCCGGTGAGCGGATTGCCGGGCGGATCCGTCCAGACCAGCGAGACGCGCAACGGATAAGAGCGGGCCTCGGGCGGCACGGTGATGGTGTAGGTGTTCGACGCGCCGGTGATGAGCGAGTTGGTGAGGTCCTGGTCGAAGAAGCGCATCGGGCCAGTGGTGCCGTCCGGGTCCAGCCCGGAAGGAATCGAGTTGCTCAGGCTGACCAGACCCCAGCCCTGGTGATTGACCACGGCGTGAGTGTCGAGGTTGTAACTCGGGCTGAGCGAGCGGGCACCGTTGATGACCAGCGCCTTGAGCAGCGCGGGGCTGGCACTGGTGACCCGCGAACCTTTGGCCAGGAACTCCTGGAAGAGCGCGAGCAGGCCGGAGATTTGCGGCGCGGCCATGCTGGTGCCCGCCTCGTAGCGATAATAGGGCTTGAGCGGCTCGTTCAGCGCCTTCAACTCCTCGTAGTAATTCCCCACGTCGTTGGTGACGGTGAGCAGCACCACCAGATCGAACACCACCGTGTTCGAGTCGAAGGCGTTCACCACCGTGTAGAACATCGTCCCCGGCCGCAGCGTCGGCGGCACGAGCGTCACGGGGCTGGGGCCAATGGTCGTGGTCGGCACGGCGTCAATGTCCGCGCCGATGAGCAGGCCCGGGTGGATCTGGGCCGTGGAATTCGAGAGCGCGAGAATGGTCACGCTGAGGGCATTGCCCGGGATGTTGAGCGCGAAGAGGTTGGTGACGTTGAACGGCGCGGGGACGAAGTTGTAGCGATAGACCGCTGTGCTGAGCGAATTGCTCTCCTCCTGAAAATCGATGCTGCGGGCCGAGACCACCATGCCGCCAGGCGCGATCACGTCCGGCTTGAAGCGCCCGTTCGGCCCCTCGAGGCCGATGCCCACGTTGCCCCGCGCCGAGAAGGGCGCGACCTGGCTCGAGCTGTCGGTCATGGGCAGCCAGGGCTGGTTGGTCTGGCAGACCGTGACCACGCTGGTGGAGGTGGCGGTGATATTGGTCACGTCAAAGCATGGGTTGCGATAGACACGATTATCTATGAAGCGCGGCAGATCCGACCCGCCCACCGAGATCACATTCTTGGCCGTGGCCGGCGAGAGGATGCTGCCGGGAATGCCGTTCAAGCCCTGGCTGTCGCCGCCGCCGTTGTTGCCCGCCGCAAAGACGTAGGCCACTTCCTGCTCGCCCGTCTCGCCCGGCGACGAATCGCGCACCGCCGCGTCATAGCTGGCCGCGAAAATGTCGTAGTCGTTGATCGGGTAGCCCCAACTGTTGTTGGAGATGCGAATCTTCCGCAGCGCCGTCTCCAACTGGAGGTTGGCATCCGGCCCGCGATAATCCTGCACAAAGACCGTGGCCAGCGGAGCCACCCCGGAGAAGATCGCCGCGTTCGTCGAACCCATCGCGTTGGTCGGCGCGAGCGGCGAGGCCGCGCCATCTCCGAGCAACGTGCCGAGGACGTGCGTGCCGTGGCCATCCAGGTCCGGCGCGTAACTGCCCGGATCGATGCGACCGGTGAAGTCAGGATGCGAATCGTCCACGCCCGAATCGTTCACGCCCAGCAGCACATTGAGACCGGTCAAGTGATCCGCCGCCGTGGGCGCACCGTAATGACTCTCGGGCGGGCGCGTGATGGGCTGGTTGGTGGAGACGCGAATCTTGACCCGGCTCAGATCGTTGGCGAGCCGCTTCGGCACATGGACCGAGATCAATTGCACTTCGCGAATCTGCGCGAGGGCCGCGAGCGCGTTGGCCGGCGCCTTCACCTTCAACACGTCGCCAAACACGGTGGTCTGCGGTGCGCCCTCGATCTGCGCGCCCAGCCGTTCCAGTTGCGCCCGGACGGCGGCGGCCTGGCGCGGGAAGCTGACCACGTTCAGGAATTCATAGGCGGAGAACTGCCGCTCCACCGCCAGCGGCAGCAGCAGCGAATCAAATTTGTAGTACGGCTCCAACGGCTCCACCGCCTGCACCCAGGACGAGCCGCGAATGCCGGCCAGCACGCCGGAATCCGCGCGCACCAGGAAGGCGTTGTTCGGCACGTAGGAAATAATTTCCGCGCCCGCCCCGGTGAGCCACGCGCGGAAGGAGGCCGTGATCGCGCCGCGCGACTGCACGATGTAAGCGCCGGGATCGCCCTGCGCCCGCAGGTGCGCCGGGATTTCCGGCCGGGCCGGGTTGGCCGTGTTCAAGAGCACGTTGCGCAAGAGCAGCGCGCGATCACTGCGGGCCAGTTCGTTGAGCGGCAGCTTCGTGTTGCTCAGGCGATAGGCGACCAAGCCCGCCGGTGGGCCGTTCGGGACATTGGTCGTGACGGTGGCGAGCAGTGGGAGCACCGAGGCGTCCGCGAGATAGTTCGTGACCTGGAGTCGGAAGGGCTGGCCGGTGGCGGCGTTGGTCGCGCTGACCGCGTTCGTGGCCACGGCGGAGGGCCGCCGCGCGACGCGCTGGTCGCCGAGGTGCCAGAACCAGGCGGCCGCGCCGAAGAGCACGAGGCTCAACAGGAACCAATGACGTGTTTTGAGGCGCATAGCTTAGTTAATCACACTTTCTCACTTCACCGAAACCACAATTAACGGAGACCGGAATTTCGGACCTCCCTCTCCCCTCAACGGGGAGAGGGAATGAGGGTGAGGGGAGAGGGAGCTGGAACGCGCCGCTTTGGCGGCCCTGTCCTTCGTCCTGTTCGCATCCGTGTTCATCCGTGTCATCCGTGTCTAAAAATCTTCCGCTCAATCCGGCGGCAGCACATTGAAGCTCTCCACCACGGCGCGCAGCTTGCCGCGCGGGTCGCCCTCCACCCGCACCACCGTGCGCGTGGCGTACTCGGCCGTGACCTGATAATTGCGCACCAAGCCCGTGGCCGGATCGATGTCCGCCGGCTTGAGCGCCTGGCCGTAGGCGTAAATCACAAAGCGCGGCTCCCCCAGCCGGAGCAGGGAAAGAATCTGCTGCGGGATTTGTTCGTAGGCGAAATCGTCCACGCCGTCCTTCGCCTGCTTCCCGGTCGGCTCATCCACGTTCAAGTAAGGCGACTTCACCGTCAGCTCGGGAAGCTGGAGCAAATCGCCAATGCGCTCGATGGGCATGATGCGCCCCGCGGCGTTCGTGCGGCTCGTTTGATAAGAATAAATCGTGGACCAGATGCGGCCCAGTCCGGTGTTCGCCGCAACCTGGGAACCGATGGGTTCGATGAACTGCGGCTCATATTGGTGGGGTGTGAATTGAGCCGGCGACGGGGTGGAATTCGACAAGACCACGATCGCGCTGAATAACGCCGACCAGGATTCGCGATTGGTTTGATTCATCGACATCAGCCCGCGGGTAGTGCGCTCGTCGATGCCGGTGGTGAACATATCCGCCAGCAACCAGTCGTTGGTCGGATGGGTGCGTGAAAAATCAACCCAGTTGGTGGCGTCAAGACGCGACGCCACATCCGCAGATTGCTCCAGCCAGACTTTTACCGGGACAGGGCCACTACCTTTGTTGGTCGTGATGCTCAACGGTGCGGCCTCGGACTTGAAGTAAACCGACTGCCACGGAGTGCCACGGTGAATGCGCCCTAGCAAGCCGATGCTGGCCAATGGACCCTTGGGAAAATTCCAGTCGTCAGGAGAGTAAATGCCGGCATCCTTGATTCTCCGATCGTACTGGCCCGGAGGAGGATCCAGCGGGTCACTGAAAGGACTTCCTCCCCACGGTGCGTATCGCTCGTTTAACCGCCCCAAACTTGAAGGCGCAATGTTCGTTCCTGCTACGTTCGGCTTCAAATGCTGGTAATTCGTCGATGTCCCAAGGCGCAAATCTTGCGGGTGATAATGCACAATAGGATCGTTCGCCTGCCAGGTGCTGACCACCGCCAGTTTCGCGGCCGGATTGAAACCAGCCTGCATGGCGAGCACAGAATTACTGCCGACGGTATTGGTCCCGAGTGCGCCCAGACCACAGAAAACCCGGAATGCAGTGATGGCGTTATCCTTGTCCCTCTGACTCAGGCTGACCGCTGGGGTGAAGTCACGCCACTCCGCCAAGGTGGTCGTCAAATTACCCAACGCGATGTCCATCTGTCGCTTGATGCCCTCCGTCGGAGCAGTCGCGGAGTAGCGATTGGTGTCCCAGACACCTTGAATGTTTGGAGTGGCGGACCCAGCAGGATAGGGAGCGCCTGTGAGATTGGGGAATAAATCCACGACCTGATTGTCGGTGAGCATCACGTAGTCCACCATCCGGTTGCCTTCGGACATCAGGTAGCTCATCCGGTTCGACACGGTGTAAACCCAATCAGGAAGAGGGAAGCCGGGAACCGACTCGAAGACGTTGGCGTTGATGTTGGTAAAATAATTTCCAGTGAACCGATACACCGCATTGGTCAGGAAGATCACGTTGGTCTGCACCGGCACGGCGAAGCCATACGTGTCACCGCCCAGCCAGTTCGCGGGGAGGTTTGTGGTGTTGCCGGAAATCAGGGTTGCATTGGCCTGATAGCCCAAAGAATTGCTCAACATGCAAGTGGCCCGATTGGTCACGGTGATCGTGACCGATCGCGGATATGGACCAGCCTTTCGGTAGTCGTATGAATTCCACGTCTCAATACCGAAGAAATTGGAGATGCCGAGCACGTACATCTGGTTGGTGGCATCCGGAAACCGTCCGGGGCTGGGCGGATTAAACGCTGTGCGGGTCAATTGGAGTTTGCGCGCGACCGTGATGTCGGAGCGCAGGGTCAATTCGTTAAAATTCGGAAAGCCCTTCTTCGTGCCGACAACGAGCGGGATGCCGTTCGTGTTCGTGTCCACCCACGCCTGCAACGTACTCACGCGGTCGTCATTGGTGAAGCCCACGACGTAGTTCACCCCGCTCAATGGCCCTGGCCCGAAGAGCGGGCGGAAGACGGACGGATATTCCGTCCCGTTAATCGCGTCGTAGATGTTCGCCGCCTCCTGAAGAATGCGATGGATGGCCGTGGTGTAGAGGTTGGTCGGGTAAACCGGAATCTCGGTCATGGAGCGAATCGGAATCGAATTGGTCGCCGGATTAAACTCGTTCGACTGCGCGAGGAAAATGCGCTGGGCCACGTTGACGAAAAACTCCACCGGAAAATTGGTCCAGGAGATGAAGTCCGCCGCCGAGTTGGTGCCGAAGGCGGCGTAGTTGAGGTTGATGCGGTTGTGGTAGTCGCTGCCGGTGTCGGTGTTGAGCTGGGCGATCAGCCGGTAGAAGGTCAGCGGGTCAGCCCGGATGCCGTCGGGGGTGTAGCCATTGATGGCCCGGAGCAGGTTGGTGTGGAACCCGGTGGTGACCTTGCCCGGCGCGTAGGTGTTGGTGACGTGGAAAAGTTCCTGCGGATGGAACCAGTGGTGGAAGGCATCCGCGCCCGGCCAGCCGAAGTTCACCGCCTTGGTCGCCACGTCGTCACCCGGAGCAAACGGATTTACGCCCAGGACATTGCCCGCCAATCCCGTCCCATCAGAATAAGCATCGATGGAAGGCGGAGGAAAGAAATTGGGCGGATTGGTGGCGTTCGGGAACGTGTCGGAGAGCTTGGGCATGACGTTCCCCCAGTCGTTCCGGTAGGCCAGAAGCGAGCGAGCGTCCTTGAAGGCCGTATTACCGGAGCTGAGGGCCGCGCTGCCAGCGATGGGCGAGGGGAACGGCCCGTAGCCGTACTGGCTCAGGTTGCCGTTGGGCGTGCTCCACCAGACATCCGGCTGCAACTCGGCAAGGAAGGCGGCGAGGTTCAGCTCCCACGGACCAAAGCCCTGGTTGCGCTTGAAGTGCGAACCCGCATTGAGCAGCGGGTCAACGGCCGCATTGTGAATCGTGTTCAGGTCCAGCGACTTGCCCGCCGGCAGGACGATGTAAGCCATGCGCCCGAGGAAGCGGTTGTTCGGCCCAATCGGCGTCCATTGCTTTTCGGGAATGCCAATCCAAATGGGATCGCCAAAGGGCGCGTTGGTGAACTCGTAGGGGTCGTTGAACTGATTGTCGCGATTCCAATCAAGATAAACCCCCATGGTGTTGCCCAGATTGGTCACGGCGGGAATCTCATTCCGGTTGGAGGGGCTGAGCACGCCGCCAAAGAATCCGACCTGGTAATTGGGCGAGTTGGTGGGCGAGGCGTAATTCGTGGAGGGCGCGGAGACGAAGAATTCAAAGGAGAGCAGATTCTGGTCGCGCAGGATGCGGTTGATGGCTTCGCCAATGGCGCGCTGATAGGCGGCGTCGCCGGCGAACTCCGCGCCGGACTGCTCGCGCCGGAGGGAGGTGCTCTGGCGATTGCGCCGGGCCGTGGCCAGGAACACGACGGTGAGAATGGTGATGATGGCCAGCATGATGAGCGTGAGCACGAGGGCCACGCCGCGTTGGGAGCGCATCCGGCCTCCCTCGCCCCTCCACGGGGAGAGATTCCACGAACGAGCGTTCGCGATTTGTGCCCCTGAACCGGGCAGAGCGCCGGCGGCCGCCCCCGCGTTTGGGGGGCGGATATACAAAGACCGCGGG
>JANOQV010000023.1:0-48065 GCA_031414955.1 Pedosphaera sp.
TGAAAACCCGCGCGCCGGGGCCAGGCCACGGGCCGGGCTGTGGTTCGACCTCCGAATTCGGGTTGAATTCGCACCCCACCACCAGTCCTGCGTCCGCGAACCGACCTGGATGGGTGGCAAACAGATGGAGCCAGTCGAATGAAGCCAAAGCACGGAAGGTTTGATTCACCTGGCCCCATTCGTTTGCCCAAGCAGCTCATCGGTTCAAGGTGTGAACCGTCATCCCTCCCGAAGTTTGACTTCACGTTGGCGCGCGCAGAAACTCCCGCCGAATGACGCGTGTGTTTTCTGAAGTTTTCCCGGCCCCGGCCCGCCCGCCTGAATAGGACACTCATGCGCCGCTTCCAATTTGCCCCGATGAGGTTTCATCCGATGAGTTTGAGCAAAGCGCTCGCATTTCTGCTGGTTGTGGGCCTCTGCCTTTTCTCCGGTTCCTGTTCCAAGCAAAACAATCCGGCCAATGCGAAGCGCGGCGACGGTTCCGTCCCGGTCGATGTCCAGCCGGTCGGCGTGCTGGAGATGGATCGCACCCTCAGCATCGTCGGCACGCTTTTCGCCAAGGACGAGGCGACCATCGGCGCGGAGGTTGAAGGTCGCGTGGAAAAGACGTTGGTGGAATTCGGGGACCGGGTCGCCGCCGGCCAGGAGATTGCCTTCATCGACACCGCTTCCTACGAAGCCCTGGCCCGCCAGGCTGCCGCGAACGTGGCCAAGGCCCGCGCCACCGCCGACAACGCCGACAAGGATCTGGTGCGCATGAAGAATCTCGGCGCCATCGCCTCGCCCTCGGATGCTGACAAGGCCCAGGCCGTCGCCGAGCAGGCTCACGCCGAGGTGAAATCTGCCGAGGCTTCGGAAAGCATCGCGAAGCTGAACCTGGGTCGCTCGCATGTGAAGGCGCCCTTCGAGGCGGCCATCGCGGAGCGCATCGCCAGCGCGGGTGATTTCAAGCATGTCGGTGAGCCGCTCTTCCGCGTGGTGAACGACGGGGTGTTGAAATTTATCGTGCAGGCGCCGGAGCGTTACGCCGGGCAGATTCAGAAGGGGCAGTCGGTCACCTTCACCGTCGATGCCTGGCCGGGTGAGACGTTCGAGGGCAAAGTCTTTTTGATCAGCCCGCAGGTGAACACGACGACGCGCGCCTTCGCCTTCGGCGCGCTGGTGCAGAATGCCGAGCGGCGGTTGCGCGCGAGCACTTTCGCGCGCGGTGAGGTGGTGTTGCTGCGCAATGTCTCGTCCGCCGTGGTGCCGCTGGACGCGGTAGTGAGCTTCGTCGGCATCAACAAGATCTTCGTGGTCGAAAACGGCGTGGCCCGCGCGCGCGAGGTGGTGACCGGCCGGGTCATCCAGAAGCAACAGGAGGTTTTATCCGGCGTGAAGGTGGGCGAATCCATCGTGGTCTCCGGCCAGACGAAGCTGTTCGACGGCGCGAAGGTACGCGTGAAGGAGGCCCATGCGAGGTAGGTCGCGGGCCGGGGCCGTCGATGGTGCGGGCTGGACCGTGCTGGCCCGATGAACTCGCGACCCACCAGCGGCGGAGTCGGACTTGCGGACTTGTGCATCCGCCGGCCGGTGTTCGCCACCATGATGAACCTCCTGCTCGTGGTGCTGGGCTGGTTCTCCTTTCATCAGATCGGCATCGACCAGTTCCCGAACGTGGAACTGCCCATCGTCACCGTCACCACGACCCTGCGCGGCGCTTCGCCCGAGGAGATGGAGACCAGTGTCACCAAGCCGCTCGAAGAAATCATCAACACCATCGAAGGCGTGGACGAACTGTCGAGCGTCACCCGGGAGGGCGTGTCCCAGATCACCGCGCAGTTTCTCCAGGCGCGCGGACGGGATGCCGCCGCGCAGGACGTGCGGGACAAGGTCAGCGCGGTCCTGTCGCGGCTGCCCGAGGGCACCGACACGCCCATCATTGGCAAGTTCGATCTCGATGCGGTGCCCGTCATCTCGATCAGCCTGAGCGCGCCGCGGCAGTTGCGCGAGATCACTTACGTGGCCGACAAGGTCATCAAGCAGAACCTCGAAACCGTGCTCGACGTCGGCGCGGTGACCCTTGTGGGCGGTCGCACGCGCGCCGTGCAGGTCGAGGTGGATGTCGAGCGGTTGCGCGCGCGCGGGTTGACCATCGAGGACGTGCGCCAGGCGTTGAAGCAGCAGAATCTTGAACTGCCCGAGGGCCGCGTGGATCAAGGCTCGCGCGAACTGGTGGTGCGCACGCTGGGCCGGATGCAGGCCGTGGCCAGCTTCCACGAGTTGATCGTGGGCAACTCTGGCGGCCAGCCCATTTTCCTCCGCGACGTGGCCTGGGTCTCGGACGGCATCGAAGAGCCGCGTTCGCTGGCACGGCTGAACGGCGAGAACACCGTGACCGTAGTGGTGCGGAAGCAGTCGGGGGTGAACACGACGGCCGTGATCGACCGGGTCAAGGCCCGGTTGCAAGAACTGGAATCGGTGGTGCCGCCGGATTTCAAAGTGACGCTGATTCGCGACCAGTCGATCTTCATCCGGCGCTCCCTGGAGGAGGTGAGTTTCCATCTGTTGTTCGGAGCCATCCTCGTCGCACTCACGGTGTTCTTCTTTCTCCACGACTGGCGCGGGACGGTCATCGCGTGTGTGGCCATTCCGGCGTCGATCATCGCCACCTTCGCGCTGATGCGCGTGATGGACTTCACGTTGAACAACTTCACCATGCTCGGGCTTATTTTCGCGGTCGGCATCGTCATCGACGACGCCATCGTGGTGCTGGAGAACATTCACCGCACGATGGAGGAGAAGGGGCTGGACGCACGGGAAGCAGCCAGCGTCGGCACCCGCGAGGTGGCGCTCGCGGTGGTGGCGACGACGCTTTCGCTGGTGGTCATTTTTCTGCCGCTGGCTTTCATGCAGGGCCGGGTGGGGCAATTTTTTTCCAGCTACGGCATCACCGTGGCTTTCGCCATCATGGTGTCACTCTTCATTTCCTTCACCCTCACGCCGATGCTGGCCTCGCGTTTCCTGCGCCATACCAAGGATGAAAAGCTTCGCCAGAAGAAGGCGCACGGCGGCTGGCTGATGACGTTTCTCGGCGCGCATTACTTGCGCGTGCTCCGCTGGAGCCTTTGCCATCGCTGGGTGGTGATGCTGGTTGCCGGACTCTGCGTGGCCTCGCTTTGGCCGCTCGGCAAGATGACGCGCTTTGCCTATTTCCCGCCCGATGACGCCAGCGAGTTCGAGGTGGCGCTGCAAACGCCGGAAGGTTCGACCCTCAAACGCACCGCGGAAATTTCCACCCAGATCGAGCGGCGGTTGAAGTCCATCCAGATCGACGGACAGCAGGCCATCCTCGACACGCTGCTCACCGCCGGCGAAACGAGCGGGCGCGTCGGCAAGGGCGAGGGCGTCGTGAACCTGGCGGTGATTTACTGCCGGCTCCCGCAACTCGGCGGCTTCTGGAACACGATGTTCGGGAAGACGCGGCGCTGGTCGCAATTTGATGTCATGGCGCAGGCGCGCAGAATCCTGGCTGAGTTCCCCGACGTGCGGGCTGCCGCCCAGGGCATCTCCCCCATCGGGCAGTCCGGGCGCAACGCCGAGCTACAGTTCAACCTCACCGGCCCGGACCTGAACAAACTTTCCGCCTACACCGACCAGATGATGGAGCAGATGCGCAAGACGAACGGGATTGTCGATGTCGATACCACGGCCTCGAATCGCAAGCCGGAGATTCAGGTCCACATTGATCGCGTGAAGGCGAGCCAGTTCGGGCTGCGCGTCGCAGACATCGCGGCGACGCTGCGCACGCTGGTGGGCGGGGAGATCGTCGGCACCTACAAGGAGGCGGATGACCAGTATGATGTGTGGCTGCGGGCCGGCGTGTTGAACCGCGGCACCAAGGAGGCGCTGGAGCAAATGACCATGCGCGTCGGGGCCGGCGTGCGTGGCGGTTTGATTTCTTCCACTGAACCCAACTCGCTCGTGCAACTCGCCAATTTCCTCCGCCTCGAAGAAGCGCGCGGGCCGAACCAGATCGAGCGCTTCCAACGGCAGCGCAAGATGTCCATCGCCGCGAACCTCGAACCCGGCCACGCCCTCGGTGAAGGGGTCAACGAAGTGAAGGCCATCGCCGCCGGACTGAACATGCCGCCGGAGTATCAGATCGCCTTCACCGGCCGGGCCAAATCCTTTCAGGAGACCGGGGCGAACTTCCTCCTCGCCTTCGGCATCGCGATGATTTTCATGTACATGATTCTGGCCGCGCAGTTTGAGCACTTCATTCATCCCATCTCGATCATGATGGCCGTGCCGCTCTCGCTGCCGTTCGCGCTGCTGACCATGCTCGTGTTGAACGAGCCGCTGAACGTCTTCGCTCTGTTCGGCCTGTTCATGCTCTTTGGCATCGTAAAGAAGAACGGCATTCTCCAGGTGGACTACACCAACACGCTGCGTGCGCAGGGCATGGAACGGGAGGAGGCGATTCTGCAGGCGAACCAGGTGCGGCTGCGGCCGATCCTGATGACCACGATGATGCTCGTGGCTTCGATGATTCCGATTGCGGTGGGGACGGGGCCGGGTTCGGCCGGGCGCGCGGCCATGGCAAAGGTGATTATCGGAGGGCAGATGCTCTGCCTGCTGCTGACCCTGCTGGTGACGCCCGTCAGCTATTCGCTGTTCGACGATTGGGGCCGGGGAGTGTTCTGGCGCCGCCGCAAACGTGTTGAGGTGCCGGAGCCCAGGCCCGACGATTATTCGCCCACGGCGTCGTGAGCGGGGCGCATCACCTGCATTCCATGTCCGAAGCGGCGGGCCGGACGGCAGGACTTCTTGTTCTTCCACGCCCGTTCACCGAGGAAGATTTCCTTCCAACTGCGCAACGGTTCCATCGGGTCTCTACTTACTCGCATACACGGTTTCTGGTTGTGACTTGCCGCTGACCGAGGCCGGACGCACGCGCGTCTCCGCGTGGCTGTTTGATTTCTGGGGCCAGACGATGACGCGCGCCGGAGACGTTTCCTGGACCGCTGTGAACAGCAGGGCCAGCCTTCGATGCGCGTATCGGCATGTCATAGGTCTAATCTTGATTCACGGTGTAACAAGTTCCGGGCCATCCGGTGACGATTGGTCAAAGATGTTCCGGGGACTTTCTGCCTGACTTATCGGCGTTGAGTTTACGGGGCTTGAGCCGGGGTGGAGAATTTTGCGAGGCAAAACCCACCGGCACGTTAGTGCTGTTTGGGAACACACGCTGCCGAGGAACAAGACAGCGACCGGATGTTTTGCCGCCTGGGGCAGGGGTTGGTCTCAACCGAAGATCCGCTTCAGATACTCGATACTCTTCGTGGCGATCACTTCCGCGCCTTCCTCGAACTTGAACACCTCCACCGACAGGTAGCCGTCGTAGTTTGCCGCACGCAGGGCGGCGGCAATGGGGTGGAAGTCCACGTCGCCGAAGCCGGGGCCTTTGAGGTTGCGGTCATTGGCGTGGAAGTAGGCGAACTCGCCGCGCGACTCGGCGATGATTTGCGGAATGGGCTTGGCCTCCGAGCACATGGCCTTCACGTCGAGGATGATCTTCATGGCCGGGCTGTTGAACTGCTTCGCGAAGCGAATTCCTTCCGCCGCAGTGTTGATGAAATTCGTTTCGGAGGGAGCGAGCGGCTCGAAGCAGATGGTGATGCCGCGCTCGCCGGCCAGTTTCACCGCGTCACGGAAAGTATCCGTGGCCCACTGCCAGGCCTGCTCGAAGCTGCCGCCTTCCATCACGTCGCGCTGCTTGGGCGAGCCGACCACAATGATCTTGCCGCCGAGGTCCGCGCAGAATTTCACCAACTCACAGAAGTAATCCGCCGTCCGCGCGCGGATGGATGCGTCGGGATGGTTGAGATAAATGCCCTCGGCCTGCACCAGCACCCAGTGGATGCCGGAGATTTCAATGCCGATGCGCGCCGCCTCCTCGCGGATGCGCCGCCGCTCGTTGGCGGGAATCTCCGTCACATATTTCGCCAGCGTGAACGGTGCGATCTCGATGCCGTCGTAGCCGGCCTGCTTCGCGAACGCCATCGCGTCCTCGATCTTCCAGTTCTGAAATATCTCGTTGCAGATGCCGAACTTCATGGGCGCGACGTTCGGCAATCAGTCTGGGAACGGCAAGAGCGAACAGAGCGAACGGAGCGCGGGCTTTCCAGCCCGCAGCAAGATGAGACGAGGAGAGCCGTCGAATTGGAAGGATACGCCCTGTTCGTGGAGCAGGGCTGCGGGCTGGAAAGCCCGCGCTCCGGCTTTTAGATCAACGCGACACGAACCACATCAGGATTCGCCGCATCAAAGACCGAGGTGCTGAAGGCCACGAGCAGCATCGGTTGCGCACCAGTGTTCTGGAAGGCGTGCCCGACGCCGGGCGGGATGGTGAAGCGCCACGTCTCGCCCGCCGGCACGTTCACGTCATGCACCTCGCCGTCTTCGCGCAGGCGCACCAAGGCAGGCCCGAGGACCACGGTGATTTCCGTGGCGTGCTGGTGGAGATGATTGCCGCGGATGCCGCCTGGCGCGGTCAGCGCCACATGGACGTTGCGTTGCTCCGCGATGGCTTCGACGCCGATGGGTTCAAAGACCAACCCCCGCGCATCATGCGCGCAACGCACCAGCTCAGAAGTGGCTTGTGGCATGATGGCGGCTGATCGTGAAGGTTTGTTGGAGTTTGGAGTTTGGAGTTTGCCTTAACCCGTGACCAGCGTCCCCACCTCTTCGCCCAGCACTACGCGTCTCAGGTTGTGCGGCTTGAACAGGTCAAACACGATGATCGGCATCTTGTTGTCCATGCACAGGCTGAAGGCCGTCGAGTCCATCACCTTGAGCTGCTTTTGCAAGGCCTCGAGGTAGGCGATGCGGGAATAGCGCTTGGCCTTGGGATTCTTTTTCGGATCACTGTCGTAAATGCCATCCACCTTCGTCGCCTTGAGAATGACTTCCGCGCCCATCTCATTGGCGCGTAGCGCGGCCGCCGTGTCCGTGGAGAAGTATGGATTGCCCGTGCCCGCCGCGAAGATGACCACGCGCCCCTTCTCCAGATGGCGCACCGCCCGCCGGCGGATGAACGGTTCGGCGATCTGCGTCATGGTGATGGCGCTCTGCACGCGCGTGGCCACGCCGTGTCGTTCGAGGGCGTCCTGGAGCGCGAGGGCATTGATGACCGTGGCGAGCATGCCCATGTAATCCGCCGTGGCGCGCTCGATGCCCTTGGCCGTGCCGCTCACCCCGCGAAAGATGTTGCCGCCGCCGATGACGATGACCATTTCCACGCCGAGTCGGCGGACCTCGCCGATCTGGACGGCCATGCCATCCACCAGCTTGCCGTCGATGCCGTTGTTCTGGGCGTCGCCGAGCGCTTCGCCGGAGAGCTTGAGAAGAATGCGCCGGTATTTCGGCTTGGTGGCTTTCATGCGTGTGAACAGTTAGAAAACATGCGGGCGGGTTTCTAACAGCGGGGCGGGGGAGAGTCAACGAGGGCGGAACGAGGGCGCAGGGCTGACGCATCTTAACTGGCGAGGAGTTGGCGGAGGTAATCTGGGTCGAGGGTGGCGCGCAGGCGCTGGCTCTTGAGGCTGCGTTTGTTTTCCTTGTCCTGCCGCAACAGGTTGATCGCGACCCGCCGGGTCGCGGCCAGATTCTCGGCCGCGTGGCCCGTGCGCGCCCGGCTCTGGTCTTCCCCGAACACCACGTCCAAAACCCAGTGCAACTGGTTCTCGATCTTCCAATGGCCGCGCACCGCCCGCGCCAGCTTCGCCACGTCCACCGGCAGGCTCGACAGATAGTAGCGCCGTTCCACGCTCGGCTGCCCCTTCACCTCCCGCACGCTTTCCACCACCGCCACGCTGCGCAAGCCCTCCCACTTGGCCCGGTCCGCAAACCACCCGATCTGCTCCGTCTGCCAGTAGCGCCGCACTTCCACCCGCCCGTGGCCCTTGTCGGTCGTCTCCACAAAGGCCAAGGTCGGCTCCTTCCGCCGCACCGCGTCGTCAAGGAAGGCTTTGATTTCACCATAGGCCGCCGGCTGGTTGCCTTTGAGCGCCAGCACGTAGTCCGCGTCGGCCTCGCGGATTTCCTTGGCGATGTTCTTCTGACAGTGCATGGCGTCGGCGGTGATGATGCAGCCGGCCAGTTCCAGCGCCCGCAACAGCTCCGGCACGACCGTGATCTCATTGCTCTTGTCGCGCGTCTTGCGCTGGCCCAGCAAGAGTCCGCTCTCCGTGGCCCAGGCGCTCACGATCATCCGCGCGTCCTCGCCGGCGTTCAGCGCCCGGCGCACGCTCTTGCCGTCCAGCGCGACCACTTCGCCGCCCAGCACGGTCCGCACGCTCTGCGTCCAGCGGGAGAGACTGTCCGCGAACCTTTTGGGGTCCAGCGCTTGGAAGACGCGGTTGAACGTGTCGTGGCTGGGCACCCCGCCGCCCAAGGTGAGAAAGGTGCGCAGCCACGCGAGGCGCACGCGCGCAAACTCCTCCATGTCATAAAAGCTCTCGCCCCGGCAGAGCAGCGTGCAGAGGGCGATGACCAGCAACTCGACCAGATCATGTTCGCGGGTCCGGGCCACGCGCGGGTCGGGCACCTCCCCGAGGATGGTGAGGAGGCTGACAATTTTGGTTTTTGAAACGGGGCGATGCTCAAGCATCCCGTCTCATGTACACATGGTATTTACATTGTACACACAAAAATGCCGGAAAGATTTTTGATGCGTCAGCCCTGAACGAGGGCGGAACCGGGTGCGATTGAGAGTGGCGGGCAGCGAAGCCAACGAGTCGGAGTGCGCCCGTCCCCGGGCGCAGCAAGGTCCGCCCGCGCGAAGAGTTTGGAATTTGCCGACACCCTGCTTCGCTCCAGCTTGCTGCGCCCGAGGACGGGCGCACTCCGTGCCCGCCACTTCCAATCGCACCCGCGTCGTCATGGCCCGACAACGACATTGCCCCGGCGGCAGGGCGCTGCTAGTTTTGAAACACCAATCAAGACGTGCTATGCCAAAAACCGGACAGGCCTTTACCCGCGTTGAGCTGATGATCGTCGTCGCCGCTCTGGCCTTCCTCGGCGTCATCGCGCTGCCGCTTTTTGCCAGTCCGCGCGCTGATTCGGATCGCGCCGCCTGTTTTAATAACCTTCGTCGCCTCGGGAGCGGCGTGACGTTGTGGGGCAATGACCACGACGACCTTCCGCCCTGGCTGGTTTCGCCGAGCAACGGCGGCACCCAGATTTTTCCCAAGACCGCCCTGACCTGGACCGAGTTCATCACCCTTTCCAATGAGTTGGTGACGCCGCTCGTCCTCGCGTGTCCGGCCGACCCCACAGTGAAGGTCGCCTCGCATTGGGGTAACACGGTCAATGGCCTGGCCAACACCGGCTTTCGCAACAACGCGGTGAGCTACTTCCTCAGCTACCACAGTCGGCCATGGCTGCCGCGCTCAGTCATCGCGGGTGATCGCGATTTCAGACCCAGCGTATCGCCGCCTTTGACCTGCGCCTACGGCCCGAACAATGCCGCACGGATCGACACCACATCCGGCATTATCAGCGTGTGGACCAATGCGGTGCATCGCTCCGTCGGACACCTCCTCACCTCGGACGGCAGTGTGGACCTTGTTCCCAGTATCTCGCTCATGAGCCGGTTGCTCGGCCCCGAGGGGCAAAGTGACAACGGCAGCATTCACATCATTTATCCCCGATGAAACCTCTTCGGTTGATGCTCGCGGCGTTCCTGGTTCTGGCCTGTGACCGTGTGGTTGCCGCCGGGCCAGTCGCCGCCTCCGCGCCCGTCCAGTCCAGTGCCTCTGCGGCTGGAAGTTCCTTCAATCCACTGTTCAGCGCGGACGGCCAGCATCTCGTCTTCGTCAGCCACGCCAACAACCTCGTGACCAATGACGACCTGGGCCTGTCGCTGGATGTGTTCGTGCGCGACTTGGTGAACAGCAATACGGTTCTGGTGAGTGTGAGCACGAACGGCACGGGCGGCGCGAACTGGGACGCGAATTATCCGAGTATTTCCTCGAACGGGCAGTTCATCGCCTTCGCCAGTCGGGCCAGCAACCTCGCGCCTGGCGACGCCAACGGCGCGATGGATATTTTCGTGCGCGACGTGAGCGCCGGAATCACGCGACTCGTTAGCGTGGATGTGAGCGACCGCGCGCCGTTTGATCCGACGCCCTCCTCCATCGTCCCGCTCTCCGGCAACCCGATGATCTCCGGCGATGGCCGCTGGGTTTTCTTCGAGAGCCGGGCGACGAATCTCGTGGCCGGCGGCGCGCCTCTGGGGAGCGTGAACATCTACGCGCGCGACACCTGGTCGAACCTCACGGTGCTGGTCTCCACGACGGCGACCGGTAATGCCGCGGGTGGCAAGTGTGAACTAGCCGGCCTCGCGGCGGACGGAGGAACGGTCGCGTTCATCACCACGGACACCGCCATCATGGCCGGCGTGTCCAACACCGGCGCAGAGGTTTATGTGCGGCAGTTGCAACCGCCGTTCACGATCTGGGCCAGCAGCAACGCCGCCGCCAGGGTGGGCTTCCCGTATTCCTGCGGCGGCGCGGCCTTGAACGCCGGAGGCCGCTACGTGGCGTTCACAGCCGGTGGCCTCACGAACTTCGTCTTCCGGCGCGACTTGCTGACGGGCGCGCTCATCCCGCTCAATCTTTCCTCCAACATCGGTTCCAGCGGCGTGCAGATTTCCGACGACGGCAGCCGGGTGCTGTTCGACCTAAACAACAGTGTGTATGTGTGGCGGGAGGAAGCAGGGACTGCGGTGAGAATTGGTCGCACCGAGACTGGCTGTGGGCCGGAGGGTGCCGCCGGCGGGCCCGACACGACTTACAAAGCTTCTCTCGGCGCGAGCGGCGGTCATGTGTCGTCCTGGAGCAGTTGCGAACCATACTCGCTCACTTATTTTCGCCATGATTTACTCACTGGCACCAACAGATCGCTGTTCGTGCCATCCGACGGAGGGAGTCTGAACGCCACCACGGTTCTTTCCCCTTCGGGAGAAACAGTGGCGTACAGCCATCCCGCCGGTTATGTGGTGCCCAACGATCTGAACGGCGCGAGCGACGTCTTCCTGCGCAATATTGATGCGGGGGTGACAGAACTCATCTCCAAGGCTCAGCCCGCAAAACCCACCACCACTGCGCTGGCTCGCTCGACCCTCGGCCCGAACAGCATCAGCGCCGACGGTCGCTATGTCGTTTTCACCAGCTTCGATGATCCCTCCGCCTTCCGTGACACGAATGGTTGGAGCGATGTCGTGCTGGCTGACTTGCTGACCGGCACCAGGCGCTCGCTCACGTTGGACACCAACATCTTCGGCCAGCCGTTCTACGTCGAGAACACCAACGCCTACGGCAGTCCGATCATCAGCGGGAATGGGTCGGCGTTCGCCGCTCTGCGGCTGGGCAACCTTAGCCTCATTAACCTCCTGGCGGCACCGACTCAGATCGCGCTGGCCGGGGCTTTTCGCAACTTCTTCGGCCAGGAACCAAACGGCACCTACACCGCGCCCTCCTTGAGCGCCGATGGCGACCTGCTCGCATTTCACAGCACGGCCACGGATTTTACCGAGGATGCGGACAACAACAATGCGCTCGATGTGTTTGTGCGTTACCGCCCCGGCGTCACGAATCCGAACTATGCCTATCTCATCACCTCGAACTTCCTGATCAGCCGGGCCACGAACGGCGCGATTACTGGCAACCGCATCTCGACCAAACCACTGGTCAATGCCGACGGGCGCTGGCTGGGGTTCTTGAGCATGGCGAGCAATCTGGTGCAGAACCCGACGCCGGACCTGGCGTTTCCCGCTCAACCCAACTGGGCTTATCCGGCGCTGCAACTGGTGGTGGGCGACCTTGGCACCAATCGTCTCGCCAGCAACTTCCTCGCGCAATTCACGCGGCGGCTGTGCAGCTACACGATCTGGACCAATGCATCCCCGTGGAATCCGAATCCCGAGCAACCCAACACCGTGCTGCGTCCGTTGACCAACGAGGTGGCGAGCTTTGTGTTCTCGGCCAATGCGCGCTTTCTTGTGTTTGGCCTCAGCGATGGCAGCGCCATTTACCGCCACGATTTTTCCGGCGTCAGGACCAATTGGTACGAAGGTTACTTCCAGAGCAATGGATTCACTTACACCCACTTCACCAACTCCGTCGTGTTCGGTGCGCCCAACCTCCTCGTCTGCACCAACGGCCGTAATCCCTCGGTCAGCGCCGACGGCAGCGTGGTCGTGTTCGAGCGCGCGCGCGCGAATTCCAATCTCACGGACTTGTTCGCCACGGACCTGACGCTTGGCGAAGAAACGCTGGTGAGCGCGACCCCGACCGGTTTCCCGGCCAATGGCTCGTCGAGTCTGGCGCAAATCAGCCCGGATGGCCGCTACGTCGTTTTCCAAAGCGCGGCCAGCGATCTGGTGGGCATCGATACGAACAAGGCATCCGACATTTTCGTTCGCGACCGTTGGCTCGGCGTCACGTTGCTGGTCAGTGGCAATGCCTCCGGGTTGCCGGGCAACGGTCCCTCCACGCGACCGGTCATGGCGGCAGACGGCCGGACGGTGGTCTTCCAAAGTTTCGCCAGCGATCTCGTGAGCGGCGATTACAACGATCAGCGCGACCTCTTCGTGCTCAAGCTCGGTGGCGCGGACAGGGACGGCGACGGCTTGGACGACGATTGGGAGGTGGCCTACTTCGAGAATACCTCTCGCAACGGCTCGGGCGATTTCGACGGGGATGGATCGAGCGACTCGCAGGAGTTTCTCGCTGCCACGGATCCGACGAATGCAGGTTCCATCTTCCGCGTGCTGACGGTTTCGCCGGCGGGTGGAGGGGGCAAGCTGCTGTTCTGGACGGGCAATCCGGCCCGCAGCTACCGCGCCGAGTCTAAGGATGACCTGAGCGCGGCCAATTGGACGGCGTTGCCGGGAACCAACTTTTGGAACGGCACCACCGCCAGCATCTTGGACTTCAGCGCCACGAACAGCGTGCATCGTTATTACCGGGTGGTGCGGCTGCCCTGAACGGATGGCGGGGCCACCGGGCAACCCATCGCCCGGGAATTTTTTCTAGGCACGGGTTGGTTTCCCCTCCACATTCCCGCCTCTTAATTTATGGACGTAAAGCTTCCGAATCTGGGTGAAGGCGCTGACAGCGGCACGGTTGTCGGCCTCCTGGTGAAACCCGGCGCGCAGATCAAAAAAGGCCAGAGCATCATCGAGTTGGAGACGGGCAAGGCGGTCGCGCCCATTCCGTCCCCGGCGGCTGGCATCGTGGCGAGCATTCGCGTCAAGGAAGGGGACAAGATTTCGGTCGGCTCGGTGATCTTGAGTCTGGATGAAGTCACCGGGGTGACCGCCACCGCCACCGCCGTCGCCGCCCCGGCTCCGGCGGAGCGAAAAGCTGCGAAGCCCGCGCCGCGCCCGGCCCAGCCTGCACTGGAAGCGGATGCCCCGGCGGATGTCAGCGTGGACGAAATCGTGAACGAGAATCCGGTCGCCTCACCCTCGCTCCGCCGGACGGCGCGTGAACTCGGTCTCGACTTGCGCAGGATTCAAGGCCGCGAAAGTGGCGGGCGCATCGTGTGGGAAGATGTGCGCGATTACGTTGCGCGTCTGCAACGGCTGGCCGTCGAGCAGGCTCCAGCCAAGTCCGGCCCATCGGCGGCGGCACCGGTCGAGAAGTTGGATTTCTCGCAGTGGGGTTCGATCTACAAACGTCCTGTGACGCCGCTGCGCAAGGTCATTGCCCAGCGCATGACTGAGAGCCGTCAGTTCATTCCCGAAGTCACGCAGTTCGACGAGGCGGATGTGACCGTGCTCAACGAGTTGCGCAAGAAGTATGCGCCCGCCTATGAGGCCAGGGGCGCGCGTCTCACGCTGACTTCGTTCGTGCTCAAGGCCGTGGCGGCCACGCTGAAGAAGCATGCGGTCTTCAGCGCCAGCTTGGATGAGGCGGCGGGCGAAATCGTGTTCAAGGAATACTGTCATCTCGGGCTGGCCGTGGACACCGAGGCGGGCCTGCTCGTGCCGGTGATTCGCGACGCGGATAAGAAGGATTTGGTCCAGCTCTCAAAAGACATCGCCGAGGTGGCGGCCAAGGCGCGCGACCGGAAGCTCGGCCTGGAGGACATGCGCGGCGGCTCGTTCACCATCTCGAACCAGGGCGGCATCGGGGGCGCGCACTTCACGCCCATCATCAACCGGCCCGAGGTCGCCATCCTGGGGCTCGGACGCAGTGCGCTGAAGCCCGTGGTGCGCGAAGGCAAGATCGAGGTGCGACTCATGATGCCCATCGCTGTGGCCTACGATCATCGCGTCATCGATGGCGGGGCGGCGGCGCGCTTCACCGTGGATTTGGTGAGCGCCTTCCAGTCGTTTGCCGAGCAGGACGTCAAAATTTAATTCCCCCTGATTTTCCAAATGGAACCTACAAAAGCAGAAGTGATCGTGATTGGCGCCGGACCCGGCGGATACGCGGCGGCCTTTTACGCGGCGGACAAAGGCAAGAAAGTCATCCTCCTCGAGCAGGACAAGAACCTCGGTGGCGTGTGCCTGAACCGCGGCTGCATTCCCTCCAAGGCGTTGCTCCATGCCACGCATCAGATCAGCGGCGCGCGGGAATCAGCCCACCGTGGCATCACCTTTACGGAGCCGACGATCGATCTCGGCAAGCTGCGCGAGTGGAAGAATGGCATCATCACCAAGCTGGCCGGCGGGGTGGCCATGGTGGCGCAAAAGCGCGGCGTGCAAGTTCTCCAGGGGCGGGGCTATTTCGAGGACGCCAGGACGCTGCGCGTGGAAACAGCGGACGGACAAAAGTTTTTCAATTTCGATCAGGTGATCGTGGCCGTTGGCTCCAAGCCGGCCTTGCCCAAGATTTTTGATCTCGGCAATCCGCGCATCATGACTTCGACCGAGGCGTTGAACATCGAGGACATCCCGGAGAACTTGCTCGTTATCGGCGGCGGCTACATCGGCATGGAACTGGGCACCGTCTATGCCTCGCTTGGTAGCAAGGTCACGGTGGTCGAGGCGTTGGAGGCAATTTTGGCCGGCGGCGATCCCGACCTGGTGCGCCCGGTGGTGAAGTATGCGGAGAAGAATTTCCGCGAGGTGCGCTTGAAGACCAAGGTCACAAAGATGGCCACGGTCGGCAAACAGATCAAAGTCAGCACCGAGCAGAATGGCGAATCGAAGGAGGAACTTTTCGATCGCGTGCTGGTCTCGGTCGGTCGCGTGCCCAACGCCGATGATCTCGGTTTGCAAAACGCCGGGATCGAGCGGGACGAACGCGGCTTCATCAAGGTGAACCCGCAACAGCAGACCAACGTGCCGGGCATCTACGCCATCGGCGACATCGCGGGCGGCGTGATGCTGGCCCACAAGGCTTCGCGCGAGGCGCGGGTCGCGGTGGAGCACATCGTCGGCGAAAACACTTCCTTCGAGAACGTCATCATTCCCGCCGTCGTGTTCACCGATCCTGAGATCGCGTGGGCCGGCCTGACCGAGAGCGAGGCGAAGGCCAAGGGCATTGAGATCGAAGTGTCCAAGTTCCCGTGGGGCGCTTCCGGCCGCGCGATCAGCTTCGACCGCATCGACGGCTTGACCAAGCTCATCATTGATCCGCAATCCGAGCGCATTCTGGGCGTGGGCATCGTGGGGCACGGCGCGGGCGAACTGATTGCCGAGGCGGTGGTGCTGATCGAGATGGGCGCGACGGTCGAGGATCTGGCGCTCTGCGTGCATCCGCACCCGACCGTCTCGGAGACCTTGATGGAGGCGGCGGAAGTTTTCTTCGGCACGGCCACCCATACCTACACGCGTAAGCGGACGGAGTAATTCCTGCGGCCGGCGCGGCCCGGCGGAGGCGTTCCAATTGTGTCGCTGTCCTCCCGGGGCAGCTTCGCCCTGCGATCGGCCATGCGGCCTCGCCGGTGGAACTGGTCGGCCGTCGCCCGTCCGCTTCCATCCCGCCGTCCCTGGGGCCGGATGCTCGGGAGAGTTTGCCTCCGGCAAAATAACAGTTGAATCCCGCGCCCGTCCGCCTCCTTATTTCGCTGCGACCCACGGGCGCATGTAAACTCAAAGTGAAACCAACAGACCTTCGCGGCATCTTGCAGTACATCCCGCGCTTTCGCGAAAAAGTCTTCGTGCTCAGTCTCGACGGCGCGATTGTCACGGACGAAAACTTTTCCAACTTCCTCCTCGATGTGGCGGTGCTCCGCTCCCTGAACATCAGGGTCATCATTTGTCACGGCGCGGCGGCCCAGATTCGCGCCCTGGCCGAGCAGCAAGGAGTGAAGGCGTCCGACACGGACGGTTCGGGCATCACCGACGCGGAGACGTTGAAGCTCGCCCTCACGGCGGCCAACCGGTTGACGCACGAAATCCTCGAAGGCTTGAGCGCGAACGATCTGCGTGCCGCCTCCACCAACGCCATCGTCGCCCACCCGATGGGCATTCTTGGCGGGGTCGACCACCTCTTCACCGGCAAGGTGGAGCGCGTCGATACCGAGATGCTGCTCACCTTGCTGAATCAGGGCATCGTGCCCGTGGTTCCGCCGCTCGGCTTCGACGGCGAGGGCAAAACCTATCGCGTCAATTCCGACCACATGGCTGTAGCCATCGCCGAGGCCGTCAAGGCCACGAAGGTCATTTTCATCACCACCTACGACGGCCTGGCCGATCGCGGGCAACTGATCCGCCAGATGCTGGCCAGCGATTTGGAGAAAGTGCTGGCCGACAAGAAAAACGAACTCACGCCCGAGATGTTCTCCAAAGCCACTCATGCCGCCGTGGCTTGCCAGGCCGGCGTGCCCCGCGTGCATATCATCAACGGGCGCGTGGATGAGGGGTTGCTCGCGGAAGTGTTCTCCAACGAAGGCATCGGTACACTGATTTACGCCAACGAGTACCAGCAGATTCGTCGCGCCCAACGGAAAGACATCCGCAGCATCCAGCAACTGACCAAGCAGGGCATGGAGACCAACGAACTGGTCAAACGAACCCGGGCGATGCTCGAGAAGCAACTGAACGACTACTGGATTTTCGAAATCGACAAGCACACCGTGGCCTGTGTGGCGCTGCATGTTTTTCCCGAGCAGAACAAAGGCGAACTGGCTTGTCTCTACGTCAGCCCGTCCCACGAAAACCAGGGCATCGTCCGCAAGCTGATTCAATTTGTCGAGAAGCAGGCGCGCGAGACGGGTTTGAGCGAACTGCTCACTCTCTCCACCCAGGCCTTCACCTACTTCCAGTCCAAGGGCGGCTTCAGCGAAGGCACGCCCGACGACTTGCCACCCGCCCGGCGCGAGAAGTACGACTCCGGCGGACGCAAATCCAAGGTGCTGGTGAAGAAGTTGGGCAGCGAAGCCACGCCTGGCACCCCGCCGACCAGGCCGGTCCTGGCCACCTTGCCGCCGGCATAGCATTGGAGTGGGGACGTCTCCTCCGTGCCGAAACAACTCCAGCATCGTCTCGCGGCTGATGGCACCGGTCTGCGGGGCTGCCACGATGTTCAGAATCTCATGCCAGGAGAGTCCTCTGGCGGAGCAGCGGTGCACAAATCGAGGTTGACCTCTTCCGTGGGCACATAGTCCGAGGAGGCTGTGGCCTTTCATCGAGTTTGACGCCGCCTTGATGAAAGAGGCATTCTCTCCAGGTAGTTTCATGAAACCGTTTTCACCCTGCGTGATCCCTATGGTCGTGTTCTGTTCAAAACACGCCGCCGAACCGGCGCAACCTGCCAAACCCAGCCTCCCTCCCATCGCGGCGGGCGACCGGAACATGGATTTTAACCTCGCGGCGTCAGAAGCAAGTTCCCATCAGATTCCGAACCAACACCGCCAGGGGCTTGAGCCTGAACTCCACCTGCGCCGACACGCATCCTCCGCAAGGCTTCTTCCGCATCCGGCCGGTGGATCAAAAACTCCAGGCCGGGCGGCGGGAGAAGGTTTCGAATTCCAAACGATCAAGTATTCTTGAGAACCATAAAAAGCAGCTTAATCAGGTTGAAGACTCTTCTCTTCTTCGCGTTTCCCTGGGCCGCATCCATCGCCGGCGCCGCCACCATTCCGGGCTTGTTCAATACTGGCTTGGACAGCAACGGCGTGGTCCTGGCTGCAGGGTCGCAGGATCCTCATTACCTCATTACTGCGGCAGCGCAGGGACCGATCAACACCGGTGCCATCGTCATCTTGAACCACCCTGCCTGGCTGGCCAACAGCGCGGCTTCGAGTTGGATCGGCGTGCTCAATCCGGGTTCGGCCAACGTCAATGCCGGCGACTACAATTTCCGGATGACTTTCGATCTCACCGGATTGGAACCTTCCACCGCGCAGATTTCCTTCATGGTTTCGGTGGATAACGACATGAGTGACGTGTTGATCAACGGCCAATCGGCCGGCTTGTCCTTCTCCGGCTTTGGCGGGTTTAGCCCGGCGATGACTATTACCAGTGGCTTTGTTGACGGGACCAACACGCTGGAATTCCGGATGGTCAACGGCGGACCTGCGGCCAATCCAGCGGGGTTTCGCGTTGAATTCATCAGCGGCACCGCCGACCTGCAGCCGCCGGCGGGCACGCCGCCGACCATCGTGACTTCGCCCGCGAGCCAGACTGTCGGGCTGGGGGACAGCCTTCTGCTCGGCGTGAGCGCCACGGGCAGCCGCCCGTTCGCCTACCAATGGCGCTTCAATGGCTCACCCATCGTCAACGCGACCAATTCTACTTTTGTCATCGCCACGGTGAGCAACGGCAACAGCGGGAACTACGACGTCATTGTGAGCAACACGGCCGGCGCGCCCACCAGCGGCGTGGCGGTGGTGAACGTGGTGTTCCTCAGCGCGGCGCAGCGCTCCTACGAACCGGCCGGGCCGTCCACGCGGCGCAGCGGCGTGACCATCTCGGAGATCATGTATCATCCGACGAACCGGGCGGATCTGCGCAACGGCGAGTTCATCGAACTCTATAACTCCAATCCCTTCGCGGAGGACTTGAGCGGCTACCGGCTCTCCGGCGCATTCAACCACACGTTCGCCGAGGGTGCCAGCATTCCTGGCCTCGGCTACCTCGTGGTCGCGCCAGTGCCGGCGGACGTGATGGCGATTTACGGCATCAGCGGTGTGCTCGGCGGGGACACCAACAATCTGTCCAACGACTCGGGCACCATCCGGTTGCGGAAAAAATCCGGCGGCGTGGTGCTGGAAGTGAATTACTCCGACCAACCTCCGTGGCCAGCCGCCGCGGACCGCACGGGGCATTCGCTGGTGCTCGCGCGGCCTTCCTACGGCGAGAACGATCCGCAATCCTGGGCCGCAAGCGATGTGAAGGGCGGCTCGCCCGGCACCGCCGACCCGGTGCCCTCCGGCGCGCTGGAGAATGTCGTCATCAATGAGATCCTCGCGCACACGGATGCACCGCTGTCGGATTACGTCGAGCTTCACAATCATAGTCCGCTCAGCGTGGACGTGTCGGGCGCGTGGTTGAGCGACAGTGCAACGACGAATAAATTCGAGATTCCGCCCAGCACCGTGCTGCCGCCGGGCGGCTTCGTTTCGTTCGAGGAAGCGGAGCGTGGTTTCGCGCTCGGGGCGAATGGCGAGACGGTGTACTTCTCGAACCCCGCGCAAACGCGCGTGGTGGATGCGCTGCGTTATCAGGGTCAGGCCAATGGCGTGGCCCTGGGCCGCTGGCCGGATGGCGAGGGCGCGTTCCGCGAATTGTCAGCGCGCACGCCGGGGACGAACAACGCGGTGCCGCTGGCGCGCCCCATCGTCATCAACGAGATCATGTACAATCCCATCTCCGGCGACGACGACGACCAATACGTGGAAGTCCACAATCGCAGCGGCAGCGCGGTGAACCTCGGCGGCTGGCAGTTCACCGCCGGCATCGATTACCGGTTTCCCGCGAACACGATGCTGGCGCCTGGCGGCTACCTGGTCGTGGCGCGCAACGCTTCGCGCATGATGACGAATTACACCGGCCTGAACGCGGGGAATCTCTTCGGCAATTTCGGCGGACGCCTGTCCCACGGTGGCGAGCGCGTGGCGCTGGGGATGCCGGATTACAGCTTCCAGACCAATGCACAAACACAGGTGATCACCTCGAACGTCGCCTTCTACGTAGTGATGAACGAAGTCACCTACGGCGACGGAGGGCGCTGGGGCAGGTGGTCCGACGGCGGCGGCAGCAGCCTCGAGTTGGTGGATACTCACAGCGACAACCGACTCGCGCCGAACTGGGCTGACAGCGACGAGACGGCAAAGTCGCAGTGGACCAGCTTCGAGCACACCGGCGTTCTGGACCTCGGCCATCCGGACATCCCCTCGATTAGCCAGTTCCACTTTTACCTCATGGATGCGGGCGAGGCGATGGTGGACGACCTGGAAGTCATCTCGAGCGCTGTCAATCGCGTGAGCAATCCGGGCTTCGAGAGCGGGACGAACGGCTGGACGTTCCGCGGCACGCAACGCACGAGCTATTCCACGAATGGCGGGTTCAGCGGCGCGAATGCGCTGCGTCTCGTCGCCACCTCACGCGGTGATGTGGTGAATCGCGCGGAGACGACGTTGACCGCCGTACCGGCCGCAAACTCCACCGTGACCCTGCGCGCCAAGGCCCGCTGGCTGCGCGGCCATCCCGAACTGATGTTGCGCTTGATCGGCAACAGCCTCGAAGCCGTCGGCAGGCTGTCCGTCCCTCGCAATCTCGGCACGCCTGGGACGGTGAACAGCCGCGCGCGCGCCAACCTCGGACCCGTAATCACTGAGGTCACGCACCGGCCTGTGCTGCCGCAGGCGGGCCAGACGATCCGGGTGACCGCGCGCGTGCAGGACGTGGACGGCGTGCAGGGAGCGACCTTGGTTTATCGCGTGGATCCGAGCGCGACGCTTAACTCCGTCCCGATGAACGACAGCGGAACGAACGGCGATCTGCTGGCGGGCGACGGTATTCACACCGGACTTATTCCCGGACAATCCAGCGGCGTGATCGTGGCGTTCCGCGTGCAGGCCACGGACAGTTTCGCCCCGATCGGCACGACGCAATTTCCCGAAGATGCGCCGGTTCGGGAATGCCTGGTGCGTGTCGGGGAAAGCGTGCCGCCGGGAGCGTTCATCACGTATCGGATGTGGATGACCCAGGCGACGTTCGACCGCTGGTCGGCGCAGGAGAAATCCAGCAACGAGGATTCGGACACGACGTTTGCCTACGGCAATTACCGCGTGGTTTACAACGTGGGTGTGCATTACGGATCGAGCCAGAATTACTCGACCATTCTCACTACGCCGACCGGCACACTGGTGGGCTACAACATGTCATTCCCGGAGGACGACCTGTTGCTCGGTGCCAGCGGCGTCCGGCTGGACTGGCCGAATCGCGACACGACGCAGTTGCGCGAGGTGACGATGTACTGGCTGCTCGATCAATACGGGCTGCCGAATCACTACCGGCGCTTCATCCATCTTCACATCAATGGCGTGAAGCGCGGCACCATCTACAACGATTCGCAGCGGCCCAATGCCGACTCGATCGAGGAGTGGTATCCGGACGACACCGAGGGCGAGTTGTTCAAGCTCAACCCCTGGTATGAGGCAAACACCTCCGGAGCCATACTCACAGCCAACTTCATTCCGCCCCGCCTGCTGAACACCACCACCACGGGCGGTGCTACCAAGACAGCCTATTACCGCTACGCGTGGCTGCCGCGCGCCGTGAACGGGAGCGCGAACAATTACTCCAACCTGTTTGCCATGATCGCCGCGGCCAACGCGCCGAGCAACGGCTATCAATCCGCCGTCGAATGCGTGATCGATATTCCGCAGTGGATGCGGACCTTCGCCATGAACGACCTCGCTTCGTACTGGGATGCCTTCGGCAATCCCAACTACAAGAACTCCTACCTCTACCGGCCCGATCGCAGCGGATGGAAGGTCATGTGCTGGGACTTTGACGTGGGGCTGGGCACGGGCAACGGCGGCGGGCAGGTCCAGGAACGACCAACTGCGGCGCTCTTCGATACCGGCGACCTAGCCCTCCAGCGGATGAACGCCACGCCCTTCATCGTGCGCCACTACTGGGCCGCGCTGGATGAGGCGGTTTACAGCTTCTTCCAGGCCTCGGCCGTGCAAACATTCCTGGCGGATCGCTACGCGGCGTTTCAGGCGGCGGGCATTGCCGCTGTCTCCCCGTTCGTCCCCAGCGGCACTGTCCCCACCGGGGAGCCGCAGCGCTCCATCCCGGACTGGATCACGGCACGCCGCGACTTCCTCCTGACGCAGTTGGCCACGGTGTCGAACGTCTTCAACGTGACGGGCACCAACTACATGACCACGGGCACCAACCTCATCACCCTCACCGGCACCGCGCCCGTGCGGGTGAATACCATCACGGTCAACGGCGTGGCTTACACGCCGATTTGGACCACCGTGAATAGCTGGCGTTTGCAGGTGCCGGTTTTCTCGGGCACGAACGATCTGGTCATCGCCGGGCTCGACCGCAACGGGAACGTGCTCAGCAACCTCACCGTGACGGTCGAGTTCATCGGCCCGAACCAAGACCCGGCCGACTTCATCGTGATCAACGAGATCATGTACAACCCGCTGCTTCCCGGAGCGTCTTACATTGAACTGTTCAACCGATCGACGAACCATTCCTTCGACCTGTCGGGCTGGCGGCTCAACGGCATTGATCTCACTTTCCCGCCGGGAACGATCATCAGCAACGGCCACTACCTCGTGATGGCCAAGGACCGCTCGGCGTTTGGGGCGGCGTATGGCTGGCACCTCCCGGTCCTCTGCGAATTTGACGGCCAGCTCGACAACGGCGGCGAGACCCTGACGCTCTTCAGGCCGGGCGCAACCACGAACGATCCCATGATCGTCGTGGACAACTTGCGCTACGACTCGACCCCGCCCTGGTCCACCAACGCCAATGGCACCGGCTCCTCGCTCCAGCTCGTCGATCCCGGCCAGGAGAACGCCCGCGTGGCCAACTGGTGGAGTTCCTTTGTGCCGGCGGTATACACCGGCGGCATCTCCACCCCGCCCATAACTAATGCCGGCTGGCGTTTCGTCAGCGCCACGGGCATCGCCGGTCCTGGCGTTGGCGGCACTCAGATGCGCCTGGTCATCAACCTGGGCGTGGGTGAAGTCAATGGAGCCAGCGTGGTCATCGACGACATCATGGTCGTGCCCGGCACCAATGCCGGGGTCGGCACCAATTATGTCCGCAATGGCGACTTTGAGACCGGCCCGCTGCTCGAAGTTCCGGCCGTGACCAACAGTTGGCACATTGGCACCAATTACACCAACACGCTCATCGTGAGCGACCCGGTGCATGGCGGCAGTGGCGCGCTCAAGATCGACTGCCTGACTTTCGGCAACGCCCAGCCGCGGGTCGTCTCTCAGTTGCTCTCGCCGGCACCGCTGACCAATGCGGTGCACACGTTGAGCTTCTGGTTCAACGCCACCAACATGGCCACCAACCTCACGGTCAAACTGCTCAACAGCAGTCCGCTGAACATCACGACCAACGTGCAGGTCACGATCACGCCCTCTAATTACGTGCCTGCGACCTTGGTCAACCCGGCGACGAACTCCCTTTCCCCCGGCGTGGCCAACCAGAACGTGACCAACCTCTCGCTGCCGCCTTTGTGGATCAACGAGGTGCAGGCGGAGAATCTCACCGGTCTGCTCGACAGCTACGGCCAGCCTGAGCCATGGATCGAAATCTATAATCCCTCGACCAACACCGTGCCGTTGGAGGGGCTGTATCTCTCCGACAATTACACCAATCTCACCCAGTGGGCCTTCCCGCCGGGCGCGAGCATCGGACCGACGCAGTTCCTCGTCATCTTCTGCGACGGGCAGCCCTTGCAGACGAGCAACAGCGAGTATCACACCAGCTTCCGGCTCACCCCCGCCTCCGGCGCAGTGGTGTTGTCCATGACCAATCCCACCGCCCTGCCGGCGGTGCTGCTCAATCCGACCAACCGCCTGCCCGTGCTCGATTATGTGAACTACGCCGGGCTGCACAGCGACCGCAGTTACGGCAGCTTCCCCGACGGCCGGCCCTTCGAGCGCATGGAGTTCTTCTACGTCACACCGGGCGGGACCAACGATGGGCGCTCGGCTCCGCTCCAGGTCTTCATCAACGAGTGGATGGCCAGCAACACCGGGCCGTTCAGCGATCCGGCGGATGATGATTTCGACGACTGGTTCGAGCTCTACAATCCGACCACCAACACGGTGGAACTGGCCGGCTACTACCTGACCGACACGCTGACCAACAAGTTCAAGTACCTGATCACGACCAACGGGCCGCACACCATCGGGCCGCTGGGCTTCCTGCTGGTCTGGGCGGACAACGAGACGGGGCAGAACACGGTGGCGGGCGTGCCGCGGCCCGATCTGCACGTGAACTTCCAACTGGCCAAGGCGGGCGAGGCGATCGGTCTCTTCGCCGCCGACGGCACGCAGATCGACGCCATCATCTTCACCAACGAGTTGGATAACGTGAGCTCGGGGCGTTTCCCGGACGGCAGCGCCAACGGCAGCCCGAATTTTTACGAGATGACCAACACCACGCCGCGCCTGCCGAACCTGTTAGCCGTGGTCACGAACACCCCGCCGGTACTAGATCCGAACGGGGACCTGGGAGTATACCTCGGGCAGACGCTGACCTTCACGGCTACGGCCAGCGACGCAGACCTGCCGGCGCAGGTGCTGGGCTTCACCCTGGACGTGGGAGCGCCGCCCGGAGCGAGCATCCACCCCAACAGCGGCGCCTTCACCTGGACGCCGACCGCGGTGGGCACCAGTCTGATCACGGTGCGTGTGACCGACAACGGTTCGCCCACGGCCAGCGACATCGAGACGATCACGATGACGGTGCTGGCCGCACCCGGCTTCAGCCACAGCGCGAGGAATGGAAACGACTTCGAGCTGACCTGGGGCACGTATCCCGGGAAGAAGTACGCGGTCGAGTACAAGGACGACCTGAACGCGCCGGTGTGGATTCCTCTGGAAACGAACACGGCGGCGGGTACGTCCCTCAGCTACACCAACACCACGGGCGTGCCGCAACGCTTCTTCCATCTGCGGGTGGTGGAGTAATTGGCTTCACGCGCTTGGATCACCCGAGAACGGATCGGGCGATCAGAAAACGGACGGGGCAGCCTCTTTCCTGGCCTCAAGGCCAAGCGGGAAGTTGGAGGCGTCTGCACTGCGCAGACGCCTCCGGCCAACCCACGCTTTCCCTGCACCACGTCAGCCGCTATGCTCCCGTCATGTCCAAATACATGATCGCGCAACTCGACGGCATCCCCGCCCAGCGCTGCCCGTGCGGCTTCACCAAACGCGCCTTCGCCGGTTCGCCCGACAACGTGGCCAGCCTGCACATCGTGGACATCCAGGAGGACTCGCGCACGCACTACCACAAGCGCATGACGGAGATTTACCTCGTGCTGGAAGGCGAGGGACAGATGGAGTTGGACGGCCAATTGTTTCCCGTGAAACCCATGACGGCGATATACATCCGGCCCGGCTGCCGGCATCGCGCCATCGGCAAATTGAAGATCGTGAACCTGCCGGTGCCGTCATTTGACGAAAGCGATGAATGGTTTGACTAGCGCGGGTGCGCGGTGCGGTTGGGGAAGAGCGAGGCGTGGGGGGATGAGGAACGCGCCCTCGTCGTGGCCCGGAGCGCACTCACCTCTGGAATCTCCACGCCGCGCATCTCGATGGTCTTCCAGCCCAGTGCCTGCTGCGCGCCGATTTGTCTGTCCACGCCGTTGACCGCCTCGTCGCCAAGGCCGGTGATGACCCTGACGGAATCATTCCTGAGACTTGTGCCATGGAGTGACGGCCATGATGCGGTCGACGTGTCTACAGAAGGAGCGCCGAGCTTTGCTCGGCATGAGTGGAACGCCACCACTTCGGGCCGAGCAATGCTCGACGCTCCGTCATTCTAATGCACGATCCTCATTAGAGCATCTGCCGGGGGCGAGACAGGCGGCCCGTTCCAGCTTTTGCCATCGACGCCCTTGTGGGCCGGCGGTTTAACTTCCGGCATGGCCGACATCACAGCGAACGTCGCCTTCACCACCACGCATTGGAGCGTCGTGCGGCACGCGGGCGAGGAAGATTCTCCAGACGTCCGCGCCGCGCTCAGTCATCTCTGTTCCATTTACTGGTATCCGCTCTACTCGCATGTGCGGCGGCGCGGTCACGGGCCGGAGGACGCGGCGGATTTCACCCAGGAATTTTTTGCCACGCTCCTGCGCCGACGTTCGCTCGCGCACGTCGGGCCGGAGAAGGGTCGCTTCCGGACCTTCCTGCTCACGGCGGTGGATTATTTTCTGCACGATCAGAAATCGCGTGAACACGCGGCCAAGCGCGGCAATGGCGTGCCGCTCGTCGCATTGGACGCCCTGACCGCCGAGCAGCGTTTCGCCCTGGAACCAGCCACGGAGGAAACGCCCGACAAGGCCTTCGACCGGCGCTGGGCGGCGGCCTTGCTCGAACAGGCCTTCGCGCGTTTGGAAAAAGAGCAGGCCGGCAAGAACGGAACTTTTGCGCGGCTCAAACCGCTGCTCGGGCGCCCGGTCGAGCCCGGTGAATACGAAGCGCTGGCGGCTAACTGGCGCTGACCCCGAACACCATCGCGCAGACCGTGCGCCGTCTCCGTCTGCGCGCGCGTGAACTCTTGCTTGAGGAGGCTGCGCACACCGTCGCCGCCACCGGCGACGCGGAGAGAGAACTGCGCGAGTTGTTTGGCTGATTCTTCGTCATCATCCGGCGCGTTCGCCGATGAACAGCAGTGAACCATGAGTGCGCCCGTCTGTCCTCGCTGCCAGGGTCCGATGTCCAGATCGGATCGGGCAGCGTATTGCCCGCGTTGTGCCGGGCGGCTGTTGCTCGACACGGATCGAACCGGCGACGCTGTTGGTGAACCGCCTGGGGCCGGGAATGTTTTCCGCCTGGGCGAATACGAACTGGGCGCGGAACTCGGACGCGGCGCGATGGGTGTCGTGTATCGCGCTCGCCAGCCGGGCCTGAAGCGCGATGTGGCGGTGAAGATGATTCTCGCCAGTCGCTTCGCCGGCGAGGCCGCGCGTAAACGCTTCCTCGCTGAAGCCGAACTGATCGCGCAACTGGATCACCCGAACATCGTCCCCATCTACGAAGTCGGGGAAACGGCGGACGGGCCGTTCTACGCGATGAAGCTCATTGAGGGCTGGACGCTGGCGGCAAAAGTTGAAGGTGGCAGGTTGAAGCTTGAAGGTTCATCGAACCAGCAACTTTCAACCTTCAATCTGCAACCGTGCGACACAGCCGCTCTCCTCGCGAAGATCAGTCGCGCCGTCCACCACGCTCATCAGCGCGGCGTGCTCCATCGCGACCTCAAGCCCGGCAACATCCTCCTCGACGCGCAAGGCGAGCCGCACATCACCGACTTCGGACTGGCGCGGAAGCTCGGCGTGGAGAGTTCGTTGACGGTCAGCGGTTCCTCGTTCGGCACGCCGGCCTACATGTCGCCCGAACAGGCGCGCGGCGAGAAGACGCTGACCACCGCGTCGGATGTCTGGAGCCTGGGCGCAATTCTCTATCATTTGCTCGCGGGCCGCCCGCCGTTCGAGGGTGAGAGCGCGCTGGAGGTGATGCGGAAGGTGATGGATTCGGAGCCGGGCCGAATGACGAATGCCGATTTACGATTTGCGAGCAGCGATGAGGGGCGGCGCGTTAATCGTAAATCAGAGATCGTAAATCCCGACCTGGAAACCATCTGTCTCAAGTGCCTGGAGAAAGACCCGGCCCGCCGCTACACCTCGGCCCGCGCGCTGGCGGAAGATTTGGAACGCTGGCTGAATCACGAGCCCATTCTCGCCCGTCCCAGGACGGCGGTGGAGCGCATCACCAAATGGGCGCAACGCCGGCCGGCCATCGCCGCACTGACCGCCCTGGCTGGCGTGTTGGTCATCGTCGCCATCACCGGCATCACCTGGCAATGGCGGCGCGCGGAGCGCAACGCTGCGGCCGAACGCGCCTCGAACGAGAAGGCGCAGGAACAACTCTGGCATTCGCGCCTCGGCCAGGCGCGGGCCGGACGCCTGAGCGGACAGTTCGGACGCAAGCGCGCGGGCCTCGAAGCCATCGCCGCCGCGGCGGCCATCCGGCCGGCGGCGGAACTGCGCGACGAGGCCATTGCGCATCTCGCATTGTTTGATCTGCAATCCGACCCGCGCCCGCGCCCGCTCACGAACGGTTTGTCTCTGCCGACGTTTGATGACGAGGTCACGAAGTATGCCGTGGCGGACGAAGCGGCGGGCGTGATCCTTGTTCGCCGTGTTTCAGACGACGGGGAATTGTCCCGCTGGCCGGCGCCGCGTGGCGTGGTGGATCTGGGTTTAAGCCCGCAGGGTCGTTACTTCTTCTTCAGCAGCGAAGGTCAGTTTTTCCTGTTCGACACGTACACCGGGCAGGAGCGCCTTCGCCTCCGCGACTGTGTGCGCGCCACCGTCAGCCCGGACGATCAGACGCTGGTCGTAATTGATCGGAACCTGCGCGTCCGCTTCCACGACACTGCCACCGGGCAGGCGCATCCCCAGGAACTGACCATCCGGAAGGCCGATAACAATTACCTCTACTGGTCGCCCGACAGCCGGTTCCTCATCCTCATTGACAATGACCGGCTGGAAATTTGGGACTGGCGGCGACACGAGCGCGTCGAGCGCCTGCCTAACGAATGGACGTTGAGCGGCGCAGTGGCCTGGAGAGGCGAGTGTCTCGCGTTTGGTGACAACCTCGGCGGCATCCAGGTGTGGAACAGCCGGACCAGAAAACTCCGCCGACTGTCTGGGCATGACGATGCCATCTATCATCTGCTGCTGCCGGCCGATGGTACGATGCTCATTTCCGTCTCCCCGGACGGCACGACGCGTTTTTGGAACACGGCCACCGGTCAGTTGGTACTCACCACGGACCGGGGCTTCGCGTGGGAATTCAGCCGCGACGGACGGCGCGTCGCTTATCGTACTCCCTCCAGTTGGGGCGTCTGGCAGACGGAACCTTCGCGAGAATACCGCCTCATCTCCACGCGCGAACAGATTAGCAGTCCGGTCTCGACGGCTGACTTCAGTCCGGACGGACGGGCGTTGCTCACGTCCGCGCTGTGGTCGGGCGTGCATTGGGTGGATTTGAACAGCGGACGGGTGGTGAAGCTGGACTCCGGCCGTCCGCGCGCCGGGTGGTTCCTGCCGGATGGACAAACCATCCTCACCAGCGGGGACAACCAGCCGGCCTTGTTCCGACCGCTCACGCTGATCACGAACGCCGCTGGAGAACTTCTGCCCCGCCTTGGCCCCGGGCACGCGGCGGCCGATGTGGAATGGCGAAACTCCGACGTCGTGAGCCTCAGCGACGACGGCCGCTGGCTGGGCACCCGGCTGAACAGTCGCGAGGTTGTGGTGTTTGACCTGACCGGCACGAACCCCGTGCTCCGGCTGCGCGGCCCGGCGCGGGCGAGCCGCCCCACCTTCGGCGCGGAAGGCCGCTGGATTGTCACCAGTTGTCCGGAACACGGCCCGGTTCTCTGGGACGGACACACGGGCGAACTGGTGCGTGTGCTCCACTCTCATCCCGGCTACGGCCGCGCACAGTTCAGCCCGGACGGACGGAGGCTTGTGACCAGCGACCCGACGGGCGTGCGCTTTTACGACACGGCCAACTGGGCCGTGCTCCGGCATTGGCCTACCCATCCGGGCAGCGACCTGGTCGGTGCGATGGGCTTCACCCCCGACAGCCGCATGGTGGCCGTGACCACCGGCAAGCGAGAACTCCGCCTGGCCGACGCCCGCACCGGCGAGCGACTCGCCACGCTCATCTCCCCCGAGCCGCGCGCCATTAACACGCTGCGCTTCAGCCGCGACGGCCGTCAGCTCGCCGTGGCCACCACCACCGACGCCGTGGACCTGTGGGACATCGCAAGAATCGAGGACGAGTTGAAGAAACTCGGACTGGCCCTCCAGCCGTAGCGCCGTCCCGCCGGCATTCGAGCGCGCCTCCCGCAAAAGCTGGTTCCAAAAGATTTCCCGTCATCGCCGCGCGCGGTTTCCGATTACTTCTGGTGAACACCGCTCTGGCCCGGTGGCCGGGGTTGAAACAAAACCAACAACACGCATGAACAAAACCATCCTCACGGGTCTCTGGGCCCTGCTGCTCGCCGCGGGAACAGTCCACGCCCAATCCACGACGTTCACCTACCAGGGTCGGTTGAACTCCACCACCAACCCGGCCACCGGCCTCTACGACTTCAGCTTCAACCTCTTCGCTCTCAGCAGCGGCGGGGTGGTGCGGACCACATCCAACGGGTTGGTCGCCGTGCCCGTGACTAACGGCCTGTTCACGGTCGCGCTGAATTTCGGCAACCAGTTTCCAGGCGCGGATCGCTGGCTGGAAATCGCCGTGCGCACGAATGGGGCGGGCGGCTACACCGTGCTGGCTCCGCGACAGCCCCTCACGCCCACGCCTTACGCCATCCGAGCGGCCTCGGCGGGAACGGCCGCCACGGCGGGCACGGCGACGAACGTGACGGCGGGGAGCATCATCGGCGCGTCCATCGCCACCAATGTGATCGATTCCAGCAAGATCACGGACGGGACCATCACGGCCATCGACCTGAGTGGCACGTTGCTCTCAAACACTTTCTGGCGGCTACTGGGCAACGCGAACACGACGCAGGGCGTGCATTTCCTCGGCACCACGGACAACCAAGTAATGGAATTCCGCGCCAACAACACACCGGCGTTGCGTCTGAGCCGCATCAACACCACGGCCGTGCCCAATCTGATCGGCGGGTTCGGTGGCAACTTGGTGGCCGGGGGAGCGCAGGGAGCGAACATCGGCGGCGGCGGCGGCGTTGGAAACACGAACCGCATTCTCAGCGGCAACGCCACGACCATCAGCGGCGGTTCCGGCAACACCGTGTCGGGCGAGGGCGGCGTCATCGGCGGCGGCGTGGCGAACACTGTCAGCGGTCAGTATTCGACGGTGAGCGGCGGACAAAACAACTCGGCCTCCTTCGGCAGCGCGGTGATCGCGGGCGGCGACAACAACACGGTGGGGAATGACCGGGCCACGGTCAGCGGCGGCTACAGTAATCGCGCCACGGGCCTGCTCAGCACGGTGGGCGGTGGTGACATCAATCTGGCCAGCGGCCAGGCCGCGACAGTCCCCGGCGGATCGCTCAACGCGGCCACTGCGTCCTATGCGCTTGCTGCTGGACGGCGGGCCAAGGCCAATCACCAGGGAGCTTTCGTCTGGGCGGATTCGCAGAACTTGGACTTTGCCTCCTCTTCCAACAATCAGTTCCTCATCCGCGCGGACGGCGGAGTGGGCATCGGCACCACGTCGCCCGGAAGCAGTCTTCAGGTGAAAGGTGGCATTCGCGCCAGCGGTGGTTCGCCAGGTTCCGGCGGTGTTAATAACCGCGGCTACGCCTTCGGCGATGGCGGCGGAGACAACGACAGCGGCATGTTCAGCTCGGCCGACGGGCAGTTGGAGTTTTATGGAAATAGCGCGGAGCGGATGCGTATCGCCTCCAATGGCAACATCGGCATCGGCACCGCATCGCCCTCCACGCTGATGGATATCGCCGGCACAACCACGGTGCGGGGCGACATCATCGTGGATGGCAACGCGGCCAACGCCGGGACTACGACGCCGGGCCTGATCTTCGGAGGTAACAACGTCACCAGCGGCGAGGCGATTGCCTCCCGCCGCACCGCGGGGGCCAATCAGTATGGTCTCGATTTCTACACCAGCTACCAGAATCGCCTGAGCATCGCCAACAACGGCAGCATCGGCATCGGCACCCCGACTCCCGCAGGAGCCTTGCTCGACATCGAGGGCAGCGCCCGGATGAATAACAACGACATTTTCCTCCGCGATGGAACCGATGCCAATCACGGTCTCGGGTGGTACGGGCAAATCTCCGGCGAAATTGACAAACGTTTCAGCGGAGTGAACGTGGATGGACCAGTGCTTTACGGTTATGCAGGAGGTGCTCTGGCCACCAAGGAGGGCGGAGACAAGATCGCGCTGCACTGGAACTCTGCCGGTGAAGTCACGGTCAAGGTGCTCACCATCACGGGTGGCGCGGATCTCGCGGAGCCGTTTCCGGTCAAGGATGAGGATATTGAACCGGGCAGCGTCATGGTCATCGACGACGAGCATCCGGGACGCTTGAAACTCGGCCAGGAACCATACGACACACGCGTGGCCGGCATCATCAGCGGCGCGGGGGGTGTCCAGCCCGGCATCGCGCTCCACCAGCAGGGCGTGCTGGAGGGCGGCAAGAACGTCGCGTTGACCGGGCGGGTTTACGTGCGGGCTGACGCGACGGACGGCGCGATTCGTCCTGGAGATCTGCTGACCACCAGTTCGAACCCGGGCCACGCCATGAAAGTAGCCGACCACGCGCGCTCCCAGGGCGCGATCCTCGGCAAAGCCATGAGCGGCCTGAAAGAAGGGCAGGGTCTGGTGCTGGTGCTGGTGACCTTGCAATGACCACCGCTGGTTCATCACTCAACAACTGACAAGCGCATGAAACTCTTCAATTCATCGTGGAAGCAAACGGTGCTGGCCGCTTGGCTGGCCTTGGGGTGCGGCCTGTGGTTAAGCCTCGGCCCGGAGGCGGCCGCCATCAGTGCCGATCCCAGGCCGTTCGAACACACTCAACCGGATGGCACCAGGGTGACGCTGCGCCTGCGTGGGGACGAATTCTTCCACTGGCACGAAGACTTGCAAGGTTTCACCGTGGTGCGAGTCGGGAGCAGGTTTGAATACGCCCGGCTAAACGCGCAGAACGCTCTGGAAGCAACGGGGACGCAGGCCGGCCGAACTGACCCGCGAACTCTGGGCCTGACACCCCGACTGCTGCCTCCACGCGAGGCGCGTCCTCTGAATGAGAACCGCGCGCTCACGCCTTACCGGCCTTGGCTCCAAGATGACAAGGGCGTCGGCGAAAAAATTGCCGCCAGCGGCACCGTGAGAAATCTGGTCATCCTGTGCAAGTTCAGCGACCACACCAACGGCGTGCATACCCGTCCGCGCGAAGACTACGATGTGCTATTCAATCAAGCCGGGACAAACGCCATCGTGCCGACCGGGAGTGTGCGAGGTGCGTACCTCGAAAACTCTTATGGCATCGTGACGCTGCAAAGCGTCGTGGTGGCCTGGGTGAATTTGCCGCAAACCGAGGCGTATTACGCTGGCGTTGACAATGGCCGGGGTACTTATCCCTTCAACTCCAGACGAATGGTGCAGGATGCGCTCGCTTTGGTCGATCCCCTCGTGGACATCGGCACGTTCGACCGGAATCGGGATGGGTTCATAGACGCCATCACCTTCATCCACTCGGGCTATGGTGCGGAGCAGACTGGCATGTCGAACCAAATCTGGTCCCACAAATGGAACCTGAACACGCCGTGGATCAGCGCGGACCAGAATGCCCTGGGAGTGAATGTAAAGGTTCAGGATTTTTTCACCGTACCTGCGCTCTGGGGCGGGACGAGCAACGAGATCGTCCGCATTGGCGTCATCTGTCACGAACTCGGGCACTTCTTCGGCCTGCCGGACCTTTACGACACCGACGATTCCCCAGGCCAGGGCATCGGCTCCTGGTGCATGATGGCGGGCAGTTGGGGCTTTGATGGTTCGCAGTGGCGTCCACCCCACTTCAGCGCGTGGTGCAAGAGCTTCCTCGGATGGGTAACGCCCGTCCCCCTCGTGGTTCCCGGCAACTACTCGATGATTCAGGCGGAGACCACTCCGGGAGCCTACCGGATCACAGCGGGCTTTCCTCCGGGGGAATATCTGCTCATCGAAAATCGCCAGCCGGTCGGACTGGATGCGAACATTCCGCAAGGCGGTCTTGCCATCTGGCACGTTGATGAAACCGTGGGCACCAACTCGAACGAGGGTTTTCCCGGACAGCCGGGCTGGCCCGGCAACGGTCGGCACTACAAAATCGCCCTGCTGCAAGCCGATGGTGCGTATGATCTCGAACGCGGGACCAACGGTGGCGATGCCGGTGATCTCTTCCGTCTGGGCGGGGTCAATCAAATCAACACCGGTACCATCCCGAACACCGACAGCTACCAGTTCGGAATCGTTCACCCCACCTTCAATGCCATCGCGAACGTCAGCGTCTCGGGCTCGACCATGAGTTTTTTCTACAACTACTTCGCTCCAGAGTTCTGGCTGGACAGAAACCTCCTCTGCACGGCTCCCGAAACCGGCGCCTCCACTTGTACCCCTTTGTTCTTCCGACCCTACATCACGTACGCTTCGGGCACGGCGGGTACTCCGGCTGGCGGCACCCTCCGCATCCGCCCGGCCAACTATCCCGCGACGAACGTGACAGTGAACAAGTATCTCAAGCTCAAGGCCGAAGGCGGCAGCGTGAGCATCGGCAAGCCGTAATCGACCGGACATCACTCCATTTCAAAACATTCTAGCCATGAAAACAAAATTGCTTCTGATCGGTTCACTGCTTGCCTCGCTGTCCGCCCACGTTTCGGCGCAAAGCCTCTCCATCAACTGGCACTCCGCCGACGGCGGTGGCGGCACCAGCACGGGGGGCGTCTTCTCCGTCAGCGGCACCATCGGCCAGCCGGACGCCAGCGGGCCGCTCAGCGGCGGGAACTTCTCCGTGTCGGGCGGCTTCTGGAGCGTGTTCGCGGTGCAGACGGCAGGCGCGCCGCTGCTCTCCGTGGCGAAACAGGGAGCGAACGTGCGGGTCTTCTGGCCGTTGCCCGCCACGGGGTTCGTGCTCGATCATAATCCAACCGTCACCGGGGCTTGGTCGCAGGTTTCCTTCCCCTACGCAACCAACGCCACGGAAATCAGCATCACCGTGGCCTCGCCCGCGACCAACCGGTTTTACCGTCTGCGCAAACCTTGAGCGACGGTGGCAGGCTCACCGATGAAACGACTTCGTGAAGTCGTCGTTGGCGATCTTCACGACTTTCTTTTCCGTCTTCGAGTTGGCGATGAGTTCGTTGAGCTTCACTTCCCAGGCCGCGCCGTCGAGCGGGAGCTTCACCGGGCTGTCGATGAGCGAGGAGTAGAGAAGCACGTTGGCCAGTTCCACCGAACCCATGCCGTCATCGCCGGGCGCGATGAGCGGCGTGCCGTCGAGGATGGCATCGACGAAGTTCTGCATCAGGATGCCGTGGGAGTTGCCGGCGTCGGCGAAGGGAATCTCGCAGTTCCAGGTTTCGGGTTTGCCGAAGGCGATCTTCGCGGTCTTGCTGAACTCGATCATGTCCGCGTCGTTGCGGGTGAAGGTCAGCTTGTTGTTCTCCAGCACCAGCTTGCCGCGTGTGTCGGCGAGCTCGAACCGCAGCTGGAACATGCCGGCGAAAACTTGCTTGGGATGCTTCTTGGCGCACGCGATAAGACACTCGGCATCGGCCTGGTGCGCGGAAATAGGCTTCTCGATCATGGTGTGCAAACAGGCTTCAAGTGCGGCGAGGTCGATCGCTTGGGGAAGGCGAACCATACCGCTGCCCCAACTGGCCGCCCGTTGACTTGGCGTGCCGCCCTGTGGTTTTGTCGCCTCATGTTCTCACGAATTCACCAGCGCCATCACACGTACATCGCTTTCACTCTCGCGCTGCTTGCCGCCACGGCCTTCTCCTCTCGCGCGGACTGGCAGGTGATGACGGCGGGCGATCAGCGCCAATCGAAGCCGCCGAAGAAAATCGCCACCGGCACGCCCATCAAGCCCGGCGACCGCTGGCCCGCAGACCACAAGTTTCGCTGGCTGATCGGTGACTTGGAAATTCCCGAAATAGTCGGCAAGGAATCCTCCGCCGGCAAGACCGTGGGACTGCAAATCAGCGTCGGCGATGGTGGGGAAGTCTGGTTGGGCGATGAACTTCAGTGTCGCTTCGACAACGATCATCCTGCCCTCGTGATTCTGGCGACCAATGCCACGCCCGGCACGAAGGTGCGCGTGGACGTGCAGGTCTATGGCAAGGTGCAGGGCGGCGACAAATTCGATCAGGCGAACTGGGTCGTCATTGAGGCGAAGCGGGCGCTGCAACCGCTTCAGTTGATCGTCGATCCCCAGCGCGTGCTGGGCGTGGTGCCGGATGGGATCGTGGGATTGAGCCAGGGCGGGGTCGTCTCGGACTACGAGGATGCCACGGCCAAGAAGTTGCGCGAGGGCGGCTTCAAATGGTTCCGCATGGACAACATTTTCACCGGCGCGCTGAAGAAGAACAAGGAGACCGGCGAACTGACCAACGACTGGCGCGACTTCGACAAGCGCATCGATTTCATCCGCAAGATTGGTGCTGACCCCATCATGTGTGTCTCTTACATGCCACAGGTGCTCGACGCGGTGCCGAACAACGATCGCCAGAGCGCGCCCAAGGATTACGCGGCGTGGGAGGAACTTTGCTTCCAGGCTGCGAAACACAGCTTGGAGCGCGGCGCGCGCGTGCCGTTCTGGGAAGTGTGGAACGAGGTGAACACCGGCTGGCTCAAGCCCGGCCCAGACGACACGGGCAGCGAGGAGTTCCGTAAACTTTACTTCCAAGCGCTGGGCAAGGAGGACACGAACACGCTGACCATTCGCCGCTTCGAAGCTTACTGCAAACTCTACCGCGCTACGGCGCGCGGTATCTTGCGCGCCGATCCAACCGCCAGGATTGGCGGCCCGGCGCTGGCCAGCGGGCCGATGGAGAACTCGAAGGACTGCGGCCATTGCTCGCGCGGCCAGGGTTTCGCGAAGGGCTTGATGCTGTGGTGCGCGCAGGAAAAGCTGCCGCTCGATTTCGTGAGCTGGCACGAATACTTCCAACCGCCGGAGAAGATCGCGAAGGAGGCCGACGTGTTCCGCACCTACTTGAAAGAGTTCCCGACGCTCCAGGAGAGTGTGAAGTCGTTCATGATCACCGAGTGGAACGAAGCGTGGTGGCCGGACCGGCCGCAAGATCACGAAGTCGGCGCGGCGTGGTGCGCCAACTCCATCACGCGCGCCTTCCTGCCGGCGCGCATCGACCGACCGTGCTTCTTCTACGTGAAGCAGGGCGACATGAACTTTCGCGGCGACTACAGCCTGCTCATGCAGGGCAACGTTCCAAAGGCCAGCTACAATGTGGCGAAGATTTTCAACGGGTTGAGCGGCACGTTCATTTCTCTTGGCGTGGCAGGCGCGACCAGCGTCGCGAGTCCCAATTCTCTGGATGGCGATATTTCTGGCGTCGCGGTCTGGGATGCGGCGCGCAACCGCCTTGCCATCGTGCTGGTAAACTTCCGCGACCGCTACGCGCTGCGCCGGCCGGTGCAGTTAAACATCGCCGAGCTTCCGTCCGTGCTCCGCGACGGCTCATGGCAGGAGTGGACCATTGATGCCACGCACAGCAACGCCTGGCACGATCAGGGCAAGGCCGAGCTGTCGAAAACTCAGTCGGGTAAGGCGAGCGGAAGCAACTTCGTATGGGAGAAAACTTTGGGTGCGAACTCGGTCACTTTGATCGAGTTAAACCCGAAGTAACACTGGAGCGATGAGCGTCGCTCGGCATTTTTTGAGCATGATGCCCTCGGAGCCGAGCAATGCTCGGCGCTCCTCCCGCTCACTTCACCACCATGTTCGAGAACGGCGCGACGTAGGCCTGGAGGAAGACCAGAATCCCCACGAGGACTGCCAGCACGATGCTGTGGAAGAAGACGTAGCGCAGGATGCTGCCTTCGTGCCCGTACCAGTTCGTGGCCGTGCTGGCCACGACGATGCTCTGCGCATCGACCATCTTGCCCATGACGCCGCCGGAACTGTTCGCCGCTGCCATGAGAATCGGACTCACGCCCGCCTGCTCCGCGCTGATCTTTTGCAGGCTGCCGAAGAGGACGTTCGAGGCCGTGTCGGATCCCGTCAGCGCCACCCCCAACCAGCCGAGCAGCGTGCCGAAGAATGGATAGAGCGAGCCAGTCCGGGCCAGCGCGAGGCCGAGCGTGGCGTCGGTGCCGGAATACTTGGTCACGTAGCCGAGCGCCAGCATGGCAGCGATGGTGATGAGCGAGAAGCGCACCTTCCAGATCGTGGCCAAATAAGTTTGCGCCAGGGCGCGCGGGCCGAAGCCCATGATCAAACCGGAGAGCAGCGCGGCGAGCAGAATGCCGGTGCCGGTGGCGGAGAGCCAGTTGAGGGTGAAGACGGCTTTCTCTGGCGCGGTGTTCGTGCCGGCCACTTGCGGGCCACGCTTCACCTGGTTGTGCAGGGCCGGGACGTGAAAGTCGATTTTCGTCAACTGGGGCCCAGACTTGTAGATTTGGTTTCCGCTTACGACCACTCGTTCGCCGTTCAAGAATCGTTTCACCTTCGGCACCCCCCAGATGAACACGAATACGCTGAGCAGAACCCACGGCATCCAGGCGCGGGTGATTTGGCTCCTCGAATACGCGGGCGTGGCTGCGGTGCTGGCCGTCCCGGAGTCCGGCAACTTCCAAATTTCTCGCGGCCGCCAGAACTTGAGCAGCGCGACGAGCGCAATCATGGAACAGATCGAGGCGATGATGTCCACCAGCCACGGCCCGTGGAAGTTCGAGACGAGAAACTGCGGCACCGCGAAGGCGACGCCCGCCACCAGCGCGGCCGGCCACACGCCGAGCATCCCGCGCCAGCCCGCCAAGGCCCACACGACCCAGAACGGAACGATGAGGGAGAAGAAGGGGAGTTGTCGCCCGACCATTGCGGACAACTTGTGCTCGTCGATGCCCGTGACGCCGGCCAGCGCGAGGATGGGCGTGCCGAGCGCACCGAAGGCCACGGGCGCGGTGTTGGCGATGAGCGACAGGCCGGAGGCGGCCAGCGGCTTGAAGCCGAGTTGAATCAGGATCGCCGCCGTGACGGCGACCGGCGTGCCGAAGCCCGCCGCGCCCTCGAAGAACGCACCGAACGAAAACGCGATGAGAATCACCTGCACGCGCGGGTCGGGCGCGATGGTGGCAAGATTACCGCGCAGCACGTCGAACAGGCCTTTGTTCACCGTGAGTTGGTAGAGAAAGATCAGGTTGAGAATGATCCAGCCGATGGGCATGAGGCCGTAGGCTGCGCCGTAAACGGCCGTCGCGGCCGCTGCCTGGCCGGGCATGTGAAACACGCCGACCGCGACGATCAGTGACACGGCCAAGCCGATGAGCGCGGCGAAGTGGATCTGGATCTTCAGGAAGGCAATGGTGCCCAGCAGCACCACCACCGGTACCGCCGCCACGAGCGTGGAAAGCAGCACGTTGTTCAGCGGATCGTAGTTCTGTTCCCAGATCATGGTGTTGCGCTGGATGAGAGATGATTTGTCCGCGCCAAGGCAACTGAGTTTTCTCGCTTACGACCGTGGGCGTTGCTCCAAGAAGTCCGCGATGTGGGTCACTTCGATATGTTCCGCCCCGGCCTTCTTCAATCCGGCCCGAATCTGGAGGATGCAGCCGGGGTTGGTCGTGACGACGACCTGCGCGCCGGTCTTGAGAATGTTCTCCGTCTTGCGCCGCTGCAATCGCTCCGCCATCTCCGGCTCGGTGAGGTTGTAGCTGCCCGCGCTGCCGCAGCAGATTTCCGATTCTGGCAACTCGACGAAGTGCGTTCCCACAGAGGCCTTGATCAGATCGCGCGGCTGTTTGGTGATGCGCTGCGCGTGGCAGAGGTGGCAGGCGTCGTGGTAGGTGACGACCTTGGACGTTGGACGTTGGACCTTGGACTTCTCCAACACTTCCGTGAGGTCTTTGACTTTCGCGCTGAACGCTTCCGCCCGCTCCGCCCACACCGGATCGTCTTTCAGCAGGTGACCGTATTCCTTGAGCGTGGAGCCGCAGCCGGCAGCGTTGATGATAATGGCGTCGAGGTTCTGCTGGTCGAAGGCGGCAATGTTGTGCCGGGCGCAGGCGCGAGCTGCTTCGAGGTTGCCACCGTGAGCGTGGAGCGCGCCGCAGCAGCCTTGCTCGCGCGGGGTGATCACGTCGCAGCCGGTGTGATTCAAGAGCTTCACGCTGGCCTCGTTCGTCGCGCCGAAGAGCACGTTCATCACGCAGCCACGGATGAAGCCGACGCGTTTCGGAGCGCCGGTCTCCGAGCCGGAATATTTATCGGCTTGGGCCGGTTTGGGAATCGGCGTTCCCGCAGAGAATTCCGGCCACGCCCCCTCTCGCGCGGTCGCCGGGATCAAGGCCAGTGCCTCGCGCGCGAACTTTGGCAACAGCGCCTCCGCGCGGATCGCGCGAATCAACTTTGCGGGGAGCAAGGCCAGCTTCATCCGCGTGTGGAACGGAAAAACTTTCTCGATGGCCACGCGGCGCAGGAATTTCTGCCACGGCGAGCGCTGGTAATGTTGCTCGAGGTGCTCGCGCGTTCCTTCCAACAGCTCGCCATACTGCACGCCGCTGGGGCAGGCCGATTCACAGGCGCGGCAACCGAGGCAAAGGTCGATGTGCCGCACCGAGACGTCGTTCAATGGCGTCCGTCCGTCTTGGATGGCGCGCATTAGATAAATGCGCCCGCGCGGCGAGTCGTTCTCGTTGCCGGTTTCGAGATACGTGGGACAGGCGGAGAGGCAGAGTCCACAATGAACGCAGGCCAGCGATTTCTTCTCGTCGATGAATCTGTCTGGTGCGGCGGTGCTCATGATTTGAACTCCGGCAGAAGGTTCTTGGGATCGTAGGCGGCCTTGACTCGGCGCATCAATTCGGCGGGCAAGGCTTGATCCGGGCCGACAGATTCACCGCGGTAGTAGATCGTCCCATTGCCCGCGCGCGCGACGAAGGGGCGGTTGCCCAGTTTCGCGATGCCTTCCATCAGTCGCGAGGGCCGGCTGGAGAATCGCCGCACTGGCTCGGAGTCGTTCCAAAACGCGGCTTCGTAATCAAGCGTCGTTGCGGCTTGAAACCCCAAGTCCGCCGCGAGCGCGGACTGCCATTCGACTTCCTCCCGCGTCCCGGCCAGGCCAATCACCAGCGTCACTTCGGGGAGGCCGTCCTGACGGTGCAGATCGAGCAACACGGGCGTGAGTTCAGAATTCAGAACAGAGCGGATGGCCTGGGTTGCTTCAGTGATCGCAAAGCGCGCGCCGATGATGTGCTCTACTTCGGGCAACGGCCGCAGCTTGAACGTCGCCTCAACGATTGTGCCCAGGGTGCTGCGCGCGCCGATGAAAAGTTTCGCGAGGTCATAGCCCGCCACATTTTTCACCACCTTGCCGCCGGACTTGATCGTGCGTCCATCCGCCAGTGCGACCTTCATCCCGATGAGATGCTCGCGAATGGTTCCGCAGCCGAACCGTCGCGGACCGCTCAGATTCTGCGCCAGCACATCGTGGATTGAAGTCGTCTCCGCGTTGGGCGGATCGAGAGGCAGCCATTGCCGATGCCTCGCCAGTTCCCTCTGCAACGCCCCAAGCGTCAGGCCGCTCTCCACCGTCACGGTCATGTCCTCCGGTGTGAGTTCCAGCACACGCGTTCGTGAAGTCAAATCGACGCGTAAGGAGTTTATCTTTGCCTCCCTTCACGTCGAAGACTGCCTGAAGTGGTAGGGCGCGGAGTCCCCACCGCGCCGCGAATGTGCGAAGGCGTTCGGTTTGCTGCGACGCGGTGGGGACACCTCGCCCTACCAGCGTGCTGGTTTTCCCCGATGCTTCGTTGAATCTGTTGCGCTTTCACGATGCCTTTCCCGCTCATGCCGCCGCCTGTTTCTTCATTTGAAAATCCCCGCAGCGTTTCGAGCCGGGGAACATTTTGTGCGGGTTGCAACGATTCTCCGGGTCGAAGACTTTGCGCAGCGCCTTCATGGCGTCGAGGTCGTCCGCCGAGAACTGCTTGGCCATAAAGTCCATCTTCTGCACGCCGATGCCGTGTTCGCCGCTCACGCTGCCGCCCATCTCGATGCACTTCTCCAGAATCTCATGGCCGGCCGCGAGCGCGCGTTCCACTTGCGAAGGATCGCGTTCATCATACAAGACCAAGGGATGAATGTTGCCGTCGCCAGCGTGGAAGACATTGGCGATGCGCAATTGATACTTGGCGCTGGTCGCGATGACAAACCGCATCACCTCCGGTAATTTGGAGCGCGGCACCACGCCATCTTCCGTGAGGTAATTGGGGCTGAGCCGGCCAATCGCCCCGAAGGCCCGCTTGCGACATTTCCAGAGCAGGGCGCGTTCCTCATCGGTCTTCGCCAATCGCACTTCGCGGGCGCGATTTGCGCGGCAGATGTCGAGCACGCGTTCCGCTTGCGCATCCAATCCCGCCGCGAGTCCATCCAGTTCCACGATGAGCACAGCACCGGCGTCGAGGGGAAAACCAAATTGATACGCGGCTTCCACGGCTTGCGTGATGAGTTGGTCCATCATCTCGATGGCCCCGGGCACAATGCCCGCAGCAATGATGTCGCTCACGGTCTGGCTCGCGTCATCCACGCTTTCGAAGACGCCCAGCATGGTCTTGTAAGCCTGCGGTGCGCGGACCAACCGCACCAGCACGCGGGTCACCACGCCGAACATGCCTTCACTGCCAATCACCACGCCGCGCAAGTCGTAGCCATCGACGTCCTCGCCGCCATCGGTCGTGGTGCCGAGCCACACGACTTCGCCATCGGGCAGCACGAGTTCGAGACCGAGCACATGATTGGTGGTCACGCCGTATTTCAAGGTGTGCGGGCCGCCCGAATTCGTGGCCACGTTCCCGCCGATGGTGCAGGCGGACTGGCTCGACGGATCAGGTGCATAATACAGCCCGCGACTCTTCACCGCGTTCGTGATCCAGGCATTCACGCAGCCGGCCTCGACGAGCGCGCGGCGGTTTTCGTAATCCACGCTCAGGACTTTGTTCATCCGCGTGAGGGCAATCATCACTCCACCCGCGACCGGCAGCACCGCGCCGCTGAGACTCGTGCCCGCGCCGCGAGGAATGATGGGAATTTTTTCGCGCGCGCAGAGTTTCACCACGGACACGACCTGTTCCGTCGAGCGCGGCAGCACTACGGCCTGGGGCTGGTTCTTCTCCATGGTGAACGCGTCGCATTCATACACGAGCAACTCGTCCGTGTGCGAGATGACGCCATCCGCGCCGACGAGGCGGCGCAATTCCGCGAGGAACGCACCGGAGATTTCCTTGATGGTGGCTGACACAGGCGCAGCCTAGCAGGGAAGTTTTTGGAAATGAAGCGTCACGGTTTTGGACAGACTTTACCCGCCAGCTTCACTCCTGCGCGCTGGAACTGGGTTTTTCCTCACCAGTGGTCCGTGTAAAAATTTGGATTCAGGAATCCGGGTTCTCTGCTTATCCTGCGCCCACATGAAATCCACCACTCGTGATGGCGTCTTGCGCGGCGGCCCGGCCGGGTTGATTCGCCTGTTGATTCTGGCGGCCGGCATCGTGTCGGCGTATCTGCTTTCGGTGTCGTTGAGCGGCGGGCGGGCGATGGGTTGCGGGCCGGGTTCGGGTTGTGACGAAGTGCTCGGGTCGCGTTGGGCTTACGCGCTGGGGGTGCCGGTAAGCGTTCTGGCGCTGGTCGTCGATCTGGCGCTGCTGGTGACCACGTTTTCTTGCGGGCCGAAGTCCACGCCGAAGCAACGCCGGGGCGCTTGGGAACTCATGGTGCCGGGCGCGGTGCTTTTGTTAGGCGGGGCGCTTTGGTTCACGGCCTTGCAGGCGGTAGTCTTGCATCGCTTTTGTCCGTGGTGCCTGGCGGCGCACACCTGCGGCGCGGTGGCGGCGATTCTCTTGCTGACCCGCGTGCCTCTTACTGATTCAACCGATCGTCGGGACAAGGATCCGGCGGTGCCGCGGTCCCGCGCCTTGAAAGCGGCCGTCCTGGCCATGTTCGCCTTGGCGGTGCTGGGTGTGGCGCAGGTGGCCATCGCGCCGAAGACCTACGAAGTGACCAGCGTTCCCAATCTTCCCGGCCCGCTGTCCGCCACCCAAAACATGGCCGACGCGGCACCCGCTTCTTTGCCGAGGACGACTCTGCCGCTGGCGGCGAAGACCCCCATCATCATGACCAACCCGCCCGCGCAAGTCGCGGCGGCGCGGGCCGTCCTGGAGGGCAGGTCGATGAGCCTGCTCGGCGGACGATTTCAACTGGATATTTCTCAAGCGCCGATGTGGGGTCCGACGAACGCACCGCACAAGATGGTGAGCCTCTTCGATTATACCTGTTACCACTGTCGCGACATGCACCCGGTGCTGACCAACGTGTATCACCAGTTCAGCGAACAGCTCGCCATCGTGAGTCTGCCCATGCCGCTCGACGCGCAGTGCAACCACCTCATGCGCCTCACGCCCAAGGCTCATACCAACGCCTGTGTTTACGCCAGGGTGGGGCTGATCGTCTGGCGGGCGAAGCACGATGCCGTCCTCGATTACGACGACTGGTTCTTCAGCTTCAAGGATCCGCCGACGCTCCAGGACGTGACTAACAAGGCGGTGGCCCTCGTGGGCTCCGCCGCCTTCGCCGCTGCGGCGCGCGATCCCTGGGTGGACTTGCAACTTGGTCGGAGTGTCGATCTCTATGTGATGAACGCGCGGGAGTTCAAGAATGGCCAGATGCCGCAGTTCCTGATCGGTACCAATGTGGCGACTGGAACTCTGACCGTCGACCAACTCCGGGCGGTGGTGGAGAAAAGCGTGCGGCTCAAGCCGGCCGTCCCCTGAGCGCGGGTTCAGGTTGGCGACCGGGCGAGCGAGTCTTGGTGGCTTGCCCGCATCGAACCTGTCGCCCGCGCGCCGGAGTGGGGAAAGCCTCTGCCTCGCTCCGGTTGGGCGCTGGTCAAGGCAGCATCAGGAATCATTGCAACCGCCGGGCGTTGGCTCTCCATCCGTTCCGGCCCGCGCTCAACCCACATAGCTGTAGTCGTACGGCCTCCGCATTTCGCGGGCGAGGTGGGGGTTGGCTTCCTTCGCGCCGTCGCCGGTGAAGATTTCCTTGGCCGGATCCCACTGGAGTTTGCGGCCCAGTTGCATGGCGATGATGATGAGATGGCCGACGACGGCCGAGCGATGCCCGTTTTCGACGTGGGCAATCGGGTCTTTGCGCGAGCGCACGCAGTCGAAGAAATTGCCCATGTGGTTGTTGCTCTCTTCGAGCTTGCTAGCACCGGCGGGCAACGGGGTCATGTAAATCTCCTCCTGGCTCGCTTTCAGATCGCCGCGATTCACCCAGAGCCAGCCCTCGGTGCCGGTGAAGCGGATGCCGTTGCGCTGGCCTTTGGGATCGATGATGCCCCCGAACGGACTGTCCGCTGTCGTGGTCTTGACGATCTGCCGGATGTCGCCGGCATAGGTCAGCGTGGCCTCGAATTCCTTGCACGTCGTGTAGCCGCCCGTGATCGGACCGACCGTAGCCCTGGCCTCGACGGCGATGGGGCCGTCCTGTCCGATGGCCCAGCGGGCAATGTCGTTGTGATGCGCGCCCCAGTCCGTGACCGGTCCGCCGGCATAGTCCCACCACCAGCGGAACATGTTGCTCGTGCGCTCCTTCATGTAGCCGACCTGCGGTGCCTGGCCGAGCCAGAGATCCCAGTTCAAACCCGCCGGCACGTTCTGCCCGGTGGCGAACGGACCTTCGCGCAAGCCGGCGGGCACGAACACTTCCACGGTCTGAAGTTTGCCGATGCGCCCGTTGCGGACCAGTTCGCAGGCGAGCCGGAAGCGCCGGTCGCTGCGCTGCTGGGTGCCGGTCTGGAACACGATTTTGTTTTCGCGCACGGCCCGGATGACCTGCTTGCCTTCGTCGATGGTCAGCGTGAGGGGTTTCTCGCCATACACATCCTTCTTCGCCCGCGCGGCCCCGATGTTGATCAAGGAATGCCAGTGATCAGGCGTGCCGTTGACGATGATGTCCACGTCCTTGCGTTCGAGGATTTTTCGGAAGTCGCTGAAGGTGGCTGGTGCCTGGCCATCTTTCGTGTAACGAGCAGCCGTGCTCTTCAACGCGCTTTCCTTCACGTCGCAGAGCGCGACGACGTTGCCGAATTTGGCGGCCCCGGCCAGATCTCCGCCTCCTTGTCCGCCGCAGCCGATCAACGCGAGGCCCGGGCGGTTGTTTGGTGAAGTCGAGGGCGCGGCAATCTGATCCGCCGCGCGCGCAAGATCGCGCTCCACAAACCAGAGCGGCAACCCGGTGGCGGCGGCGGTGAGACTGGCTTGCTTGATAAACGAACGACGGGAGATCTGGAATGTGTTGGACATGGGCAGATTGAAATCACACTCCGTTCCACGGTCAAGGTGAAGTCCGTCCCGGCCTCAGGGCTTCGCCATCGGAACCCGATCCTCGAGTTCAAATTCGAAGTAAGCGAAGTTGTTGCCCTTGCCGTAGCGGAAGGTCAGGAGCTGCGGGCCGCTCTCCGGGAACTGGATGGTCCCGATGGTCGCGAGGTTCCACTGGTGATAATTCGCGGTCAGCACGGGCAGCCGGCAAGTTGCCGCCGGTTTGCCATTGAGATCGAAGGTGACCGTGTTGGTCTCGAAGGCGTAAAGGGCTTTGATGCGATACGTGCCAGGACGCGCAACGTGGACCGTGTAGTTGCACCACTCGCCGTTCTCGGTCCAACCGAGGTAGAGCTGGTCGATGTGCGGGCTGACGAGATTTGTGTGGCTCCGGTCCGCCCCGTCCTTCACGAAGGAAATGTCCACGGCTTCGTCTTTTCGGAAGTGCCAGAGGTAGGCGCTGGCGTGGGCCTTCTGATGGCCGGGTTCGAGGTTGAGCCTGCCGCTGCCATTGTTGGTGGCATCGGTGTCGTGATAGGCGACGCCTTCGCCGCCGAGATCGTAAAGCGCGCACTGGACAAGGCCCGGGATGTTCGGCACGCCCGACTTGTGAACGGCGTCAGCGAAGGGCTGGCCCCGGTAATTCGCGGGGACTCGTGCATACACCAGAAAGCTCGGGCCGCAGAATACCAGGCTGAGAGCGGTAACAAGAATTCGGTGATTCATGGCGGCGAGTGTAACGAACCGCTCTGCAGCGTCAGCTTCAATCGCCCCGACCGGCAGCATCCAAATTTGGCGAAGGCGACGGAGCGCGGGTTTTTAACCCGCAGCAACATTCTCCAGACAGGGGGTGCAAGAACTTGCCAGCACCGTTTTCCATTTTCACGCTGCTGCAGGTGGAAAACCCGCGCTCCGCAAATTAGGACACTGTCCCCGACCCGGCGGCTTGACGCCCTCTGGCAAGTCCATACCCTCTTGGTCATGGACCATGGCAAAAAGAAATCCTTCGGCTCGCGTGAAACGTCAAAGCAGGGACCGCCTCTCGGTTTGGTGATCGTGCTCGCCGCAGCCGGTGGTGTGATCCTCGGATCGGCAGCCACCTACTTTCTTACCCAGCCTCCGGCGTCGCCAAAGCAGGCCGCATCCCCCGCCGCGGGCGCACCGCCGCCAGCGCCCACGATCACCAAGTCGCCCTCCTCGCAGTTCACGCCCGCACCTCAGCCACCGGGCGAGGTGCCACCAGGAAAAGTGTGGTCCATGGAGCACGGCCATTGGCATGACGCCCCTGTGGCTCTGACGCCGCCCCCGCTGGCACCGGCCACGGTGGTTCCCAGTGCCACGACTACTCCAGCCCCCGCTGTGACTCCGGCGGCAAAGTAAGAGTTGGCCCCGGCCCACCAAGGAACAGGCTCCGGACCAGGGCATTGTCTGGCAAAATCGTCTGCGGCGGTCTATTCGGCATTCACGCGTCGAGGTTGCTTCCTGGCCAAGGCTTCAAGCACTCCGCTCAAGAGTTCTCTTGGCCGTGCCGCCCGCAACTCGAAGTCCGCCAGTTTGAGTTTAGCCACGCTCAAAATTTCCGTCGGGTGGGATTGGCGAATGAGCTGTCGCGTTGCGAGCAAAGGCGAACAGTGTGCGATCAAACCCGGACAAGCGTGCGAGCAAAGGCGAACACTTTGCAGTCCCATTCCCGCGTCTGCGAGCGGAGTTGGACGTACTCGCGCCGTTTATTCGTGGTGGCGGGTGAGCGGCGGCAACGGGCTTCCGAACCACAGTTCGCGTTGCCGCCGGTC
>JANOQV010000024.1:0-2549 GCA_031414955.1 Pedosphaera sp.
GTTTGCCAACCAGTGCGGAGCGCGGCGTTTACGCCGCTTCACCGTTCGTAAGCCCGCTGGTCAATCGATCCGTCATCGCCCGCTTGGACGCTGAAGCGGCCTGAAGGCCGCGATCCAAGAACAGTGTCAAGATGCGCCCGGTTTCAAGCGGAGCCCATCTCCGCGCTTTACCGGTCGGAGTGTTTACTTACACTGCGCGCATGATCCCGTTGGAGTCATGCTCATTGTTCAGCCCGCTGTCGCCGGGTGAATTGGACACGCTGAAAGGCGTCGCCAAGGAAGCGGTCTTTCCCGGCGGCGCGGAGATCTTCAAGGAAGGCGACGCGGGCGACTGCCTCTACGTGGTGAAGTCCGGGTTGGTGCAGATCAGCGCCGTCATTGCCGAGGGTGAACGACAGGCTCTCTCCCGCGTGCCGCCCGGCGAAATGTTCGGCGAGTTCGCCATCATCGACAGCCAGCCGCGTTCGGCCACGGCCACGGCGGAGTCGGACACGGTGCTGTATGTCATCCCGCGCGATTCGTTGCTGGGGCTGCTCACGCGCTCGCCGCAGTTTTCCTTCAGCATGATGCGCGAGATCACGCAACGCCTCCGTGAGTTCAACCAGATTTACGTGAGCAAGGTGCTCCAGGCCGAGCGCATGGCGCTGGTCGGCCGGTTCGCCAGCTCCATTGTCCACGACCTTAAGAATCCGCTGACCATCATCGGCATCGCCTCGGACATGGCCTGCGAATCGGACGCGGCCCCGGCCCGGCTCGTGGCCCAGGGTCGTATTCGCAAGCAGATCGAACGCATCAGCAACATGGTCTCGGACATTTTGGAGTTCACCCGCGGTGGCAGCGCCGCTCCATCTTTGTCCCTGTCCGAGTACGCGGAATTTGTCCGCCCGATCACCGACGACATTGCGCGGGAGATCGCACCGAAGGGCGTGACCATCGAGATGGCCACCTCCGTCCCCATGACCAAGGTGAACATCAATCCCCGCCGGTTGAGTCGTGTCTTCTACAACCTCATCCACAACGCCGTGGACGAAATGCCGATGGGCGGAAAAATCAAACTGCACTTCCGCACCGCGCCCACCGAGCTGATCACGGAGATCGAGGATGGCGGCGACGGCATCGCGCCGCAGATGGTGGACCGGCTGTTCGAGGCCTTTGAGACGTTTGGCAAGGCGCGCGGCACCGGGCTTGGCCTGAGCATCTCGAAGAAGATCATTGAGGAGCACAGTGGACGCATCTACGCGCGCAACGTCCCCAACGGTGGCGCGATCTTCGGCTTCACCCTTCCCCTCCAGCCGTCCGGCCAGGCCTGATGAACCGCATCCGGTTGCTGCCCGAACACGTCGCGAACCAGATCGCCGCCGGCGAAGTCGTGGAGCGCCCGGCCAGCGTGGTCAAGGAACTGGTCGAGAACTCGCTCGACGCCGAGGCCCGGCGCATCACGGTGGAAATCCAGGCCGGCGGACGATCGCTCATCCGCATCACCGATGACGGTTTCGGCATGAGCCGCGACGACGCGCTGCTCTGCCTCGAACGCCACGCCACGAGCAAGATTCAACGGGCCGAAGATTTGCACGGCGTCGCCACGATGGGCTTTCGCGGCGAGGCGCTGCCCAGCATCGCCAGCGTGAGCCGCTTCGTCCTCACCACGCGCGAGCGCGAGAGTGGTTCGCCCGAGGGCACGCAGATCGTCATCAATGGCGGGAAGATCGTGGAAGTGAAGGCGGCCGGTTCCGCCACCGGCACGAGCGTCGAGGCGCGTTCGCTCTTCTTCAATCTGCCCGCGCGGCGGAAGTTTTTGCGCGCCGAGGAAACCGAGTCGGCCCACATCCAGCATTACCTCACGCTCGCGGCGCTGGCTCATCCCGAGGTGGCCTTCACCTTCGTGAAGGACGGGCGCACCGCCTGGCAACTGCCGCCGATCAAGGTGGAGAAGAACGGTGGCGCGCCCATCGCCGCGTTGCGCGAGCGGATGCGCCAGCTTGCCGGCACGCTGCCCCAACTCATCGCCGTGGAGGCCAGCGACGACTTGCTTGAACGATTTACGGACGACGACGGCCGACCCGAAACCCGAAACCCGAAACTCGAAATCCGAGTATGGGGCTTGATCGGCGCGCCCGGCGTCTCGCGCAGCACGCGCGAGGAGCAGCATCTGTTTGTGAACCGTCGCCCGGTGGAGAATCGCGGCCTCAATCACGCGCTTCTCGAGGGCTATCACACCGCGCTGATGAAGGGGCGTTTCCCGGTCTGCTGCCTGTTCCTCGAAATCAATCCGGCGGCGGTCGATGTGAACATCCATCCCGCGAAGCGCGAGGTGAAGTTTCGTGACGAGCGAGCGGTGCGCGGTTTCGTCACGCGTGCGGTGCGCGATGGGTTGCTCGGCTACCATAGCGCGAGCGCGCCGCGTCCTGCCGCAGCCGCGATGCCGCCCATCGAGTGGTTGTCCACGCAACGTGCCGCGCTCGGCGTGGATCAGGATGTCGTGTCGCGCGAACCGGCGTTGCCGGGATTCCCCGTGGCCGCGCCAGACCTCGGAGCGCCGATTTCCAAAT
>JANOQV010000025.1:0-6864 GCA_031414955.1 Pedosphaera sp.
ACCATTCGCGCCCCAGGCCAAGACCTGTCCATCGGGACGAATGGCCAGGCTGTGCGCCCCGGCGTAACGCGGCCCGGCGGAAATGGCGAAGGCGTTGGTCAGCTCCTCGGGAGCCGCCACGAGTCCCGGACCCCAGCCATCGACAAATCCCGCCACCGCCGTGCGGGCCACGCGGTAGAAGGTCATCGGGACCGTGGCCGCACCGCCGCCCACGCGCAGCATGGAAGGGCCGGACGGCGGTTCCTCCTCTGCGGGTGCCTCCGCTTCGAGCGTGGTGGTCGGGGCGGACTTCGCCTTGGGCTGAGTGGCCGCCTGGAGTTTATCCATGAGAAACTTGCGGCTCGCATCAGATTGCGCGCGCCTCGCCTCCAGCCATTGCTCCGCTTCCTCCTGGGACAAAACTTTCGTCGCGGTCGCGGGCGGCGAGGAAGCCAGGCGCATCATCATCATCTCCGCGCAATTGCCCTCCGACCAAGAAGTGTTGGTGCCACCACTGGGCACGTTGACCTCGGCCATGCGCCAGAAGATGGGCGGGATGAGATGGTCGGTCCAATACACGGTGTAGAACTCACCCGGATGGCTGACCCAGGTAAGCGTGGTGCATTCGCCGTCGCGCACGATGGAGGTGAGGCGCAGGTCGGTGGCGGCGCGCGCGGCGAGGAGGGTGGCGAAGGTTACGAATAGGATGCTGGATTGGAGGAATGCTTTCATGCGAAGCGAAGGCGGGGTTGTTAATTCGTGTTTTGCTCAAGTCGTTCGGCACCAACGAACTCTCTGACCGCGTTACGCCGGAGCGTTTCGCAAGCCGCAAAGGGAAGCAAGTCCAATGTTAAGATAAGTCTTATGGTTGCACTGGAGCGTTCCTGTTTCGGTTCGCGGCGTGCCATCGGTTCCGAGCCATAGACATCTCTTGGGGCAAAATGTCCGGCTCTACCGCAGACTGGCTGGGTTGACGCAGGAGAAACTTGCCGAGAAAGCCGATCTCACTCCCACCTACCTCAGCGATGTCGAGCGTGGCCGGGAAAACATTTCCGTGGACGCAGTGGCGAGGATTGCGAAGGCCGTGGGCGTGGAACTGGCAGATGTGTTCCGGACGACGGCCCGCGGCAGGAAGTAGCCCCGTCGATCCTGAATCGCATTCACACTGATGTCAGCAAGCGTCGGAATGCAAAAGGCCGGGATTCTCTCGAATCCCGGCCTTTGAAACTCAACCCCGAGCCTCAGGCGATTTTCAACATCGACTGGGCGGTCGCTCCGTTGAAGGCGGCCTTCACTCCGGCGATGGCCTTCTCCACGGTCAGCCCGTGCTTGGCCCGCAGGTAGTCCACGGACGAGGCATGTTCGATGAACTGGTCCGGCCAGCCGATGCGCACCACCGGGGTGGTGACGCGTCTCTCCCCGAACAACTCCATCACCGCGCAACCGTAGCCGCCGACCAGCGCGTGATCCTCGAACGTGACCACCACATCAGCGGCCTTGCCGTAGAATTCGTGCGTGCCTTCATCGAGCGGCTTGGTGAAGCGCGGGTTGATGACCGCGCAATCGTAGCCTTCCTCGGCCAGCTTCGCGGCGGTCTTGCGCGCCATCGAGTGCAGGTTGCCCAGGCCGAAGAGCGCGACCTTGCGTCCGCCGGTGTTGGAGAAGTTCTGCGTGACCTCGGCCTTGCCGATGGGCAGCACCGCGGGCTGGTCCTTGATGGGGACGCCTTCGGCTGGGCCGCGCGGGTAACGGATGAAGGTCGGATGCTTCTGCATCGTGGCGGTGAACATCATGTCGGCCAGTTCGTCCTCGTTCGCCGGGGCCATGGCGATGACGTTGGGCAGGCAGCGCAGGTAGGCGATGTCGAACAGGCCGTGATGGGTCGGGCCGTCATTGGCGGAAAGCCCGGCGCGATCCATACAGAAAATGACCGGTAAATCCTGCAGGCACACGTCGTGATGGATGCAGTCGTAGGCGCGCTGGAGGAAGGTCGAGTAAATCGCGCAGACCGGATGGAAACCCATCGTGGCCATGCCGGCGGCGAAGATGACGCCGTGTTCCTCGGCGATGCCCACATCGTAGTAACGCTCTGGCATCGCCTTCTCCAGATGCTTCAGCCCGGTGCCGCTGGGCATGGCGGCGGTGATGCCGACCACGCTGCTGTCCTTCTGGCAGAGCTTGACCATGGTCTGGCCAAAGACGTCCTGATAGGCCGGAGCCGTGCCGGGCTTGGCGGCGGGGGAGTTGCCGGTCTTGACGTCGTACGGCCCGGTGCCGTGAAATTTTTCGGGATGCTGAAGCGCGGCTTCGTAGCCTTTGCCTTTCTTGGTCAGGACATGAAGAACAATCGGCTCGGTGCAGGTCTTGGCGAATTCCAACGTTTTAATCATCAACGGCAGATCATGGCCATCAATCGGCCCCAGATAGCGCAGCCCCAATTCCTCGAAAATCAAGCTGCTGCCGAAACCGCCGCGGCCATCGGCGTCCACGTTCGCCGGATTCTGCTCCAGCGCGACCTCGGAGACGGTGCCCTTGAGCATCTCCTCCGCCTTGTGGCCGAGGGTGAGCGCCAGTTCGCCCTTGGGCAGTTTCTTGAGCCAGTTACCGAAATCCTTGTGCAGCTTGTTGTAGCGGGGGTTCGTGATGAGCTTGTTCAGGTAGCCCGCAATCGCGCCCACGTTCTTGGCGATGCTCCACTCGTTGTCGTTGAGGATGCCGATGAACTTCTTCGTCGTGTGGGCAATGTTGTTCAACCCCTCAAAGGAAACACCGTTGGTCAGCGCGGCATCGCCGAAAATACAGACCACGTTCTCATCACTCTTGCGCTGGTCGCGCGCGGCGCACATGCCCAGCGCGGCGGAGAGTGCCGTGCCCGCGTGGCCGGCCCCGTAACAGTCGTGCTCGCTCTCGGTGCGGAGCGCGAAGCCGTTCAGACCGTCCGTGGTGCGGATAGTGTGAAAGCGGTTCTTGCGGCCGGTGAGCAGCTTGTGGACATAGACCTGATGGCTCACGTCCCAGACGAACTTGTCGTGCGGCGTGCTGAACACGCGGTGGAGGGCAATGGTCAGTTCGACCACGCCGAGGTTGGGTCCCAGGTGGCCGCCATTGACCGCGAGCTTGGTGATCAGCTCGTGGCGGATGTCCTCCGCCAGGTGCCCGAGTTGCTCGGGGGTGAGCTTCTTCACATGGGACGGATGGTCCACCATGTCGAGATAACGTCCGCTTGTATTACTCATGGGCATTGTCTGATTCCACCGGCTGGAGTGTGAGGTCACCCGCCGCACTTTTCTCCAATTGCTGCACTTTGACTTCGGCCTGCGCCAGCTTCGACTGGCACAACCGGGCCAGGCGCGTGCCCTCCTCGAATTTCGCCATCAGCGATTCCAGCGGCAACTCCCCGGACTCCATCGCGTCCACGATGGACTCCAGCTTTTGCATCGCCTCTTCGAAAGGGATTTCTTGTTCGGCCTTGGCCACGGGGCTGAACTTACTGAAACGAACGGCGGTGCGTCCATGATGGAATTGCTGGAGTCGGGACGCCGGCGTTTCGAATCAATTTACTTGGCGAGGGTCCCCCACCTTCAGCCTCGGAGCACCGGCCGACCAAGCCAGGGCGGAGGTGGCCCGCAGGCTTACGAATGCCGAAACGCCGCGACACCCCGCCGCCGGTCGGCCAGAGCCGGCCGGCTGGCCCAAGGTTGAAGGCCATGCGATCAGGATTGGAACGCGCCCATCGTCTCCAGCACGGCCCGGGTGCGCGGGATCTCGTGGGTGCGGAAAAGGTCGGTCTTGCCCAGCGCGGCCAGCACGGCGAAGAACGGTTCGGCCGAGCGCACCTCCTCGCGAAAGAATTCAAAGGCGTGCGGCAAGGCGTGGCACACCGGAAAGCCCAGCGAACGCAGTCTGAATGTATTGAGGAAGATGTTCATCTGATGGCGCACGCGTACCGCGCTGTCCTGAAGGTTGCGGTAATAAAAGCCCAATCCCGGATCGATGAATATCCGCGTGACCCCGGCCCGCGTCGCAAGCTCAATCTGCCGCGCGAAGTATTCAAGCAGCATCGCCACCGGGTCGGTGGTGAAATCGAAGTCAACCACCTCGCGCACGTTGGCCCCCTGGACGAAACAGATGATGACGGCGGCACCGTGGGCGGCGGCAAGCCGGTAAATTTCCTCCGCGGCGGCGGTGCCGGTGAGGTTCACCACGCTGGCCCCGGCTTCAAGGCCGGCCCGGGCCACGTTGAAATCATAAGTTTCGACCGAGACCAGAACGCCGGCGGAGTGCAGTCCGCGCACGACTGGAAGCAGCAGGGAATTTTGCAGCGCGGCGTCGGCCCGGGCGGCCTGGCTCAGGGTGGATTCCGCGCCCACGTCGATGACATGCGCGCCCTGGCTGGCCAGGACGCGACCACGTTCGATGGCGGCGTCGGCGGAGAGGCAGACGCTTTCGCGATACCATGAATCGGCGGAGAGATTCACCACGCCCATGAGGGCCGGGGCGGTGTTGAAGGCGAAGTGGCGGCCGGCCAGGTCGAATTCCGCCACCCGCGCCGGCCAGGAATCCGCATGTTCTGCCGCCAGCCGGGCGAGCGCTTCAAGAGTCAGCATGAGATGAGGTTGACCAAGGTTGTGTCCGTTTGAAATTTGGTGCGCCCGGCGCGATTCGAACGCGCGACCGTCGGATTAGAAATCCGATGCTCTATCCAACTGAGCTACGGGCGCAAGAGCTTGGCTCAAATTATCCGCCCCGAGCCGGGCGCGGCAAGTAGTTCGTCAGGCGGCGGCGGGTCGGGCCTGGTTTTTCCTGGTCATCAGAAAGTCCAGGTAGCCGGCCAGACGATCTTTCATCTCCTGGCGCGAAACGATCGCATCGATCAGTCCGCGTTCGAGCAGGAACTCGGCGGTTTGGAATCCCGGCGGCAATTCCGCCTGGGTCGTGTCTTTGATCACGCGCGGACCCGCGAAGCCAATCATGGCTTCCGGCTCGGCGATGATCAGATCGCCCACGCTGGCGAAACTTGCCATCACCCCGGCCGTGGTCGGGTCGGTGAGCACCGAGATGTAAGGCAGCTTGGCCCGGGCGTGGTAGGCCAGCGCCGCGCAGGTCTTGGCCATCTGCATGAGACTGAACATGCCTTCATACATGCGCGCGCCGCCGCTGGTGGAGATGATGACCACGGGCAGGTTCTTTTCGGTCGAAGCCTCGATCATGCGCGTGAGCTTTTCGCCCACCACCGAACCCATCGAACCGCCGAGGAAGCTGAAATCCATCACGCCCAAGCCAAGGCGCTGGTTGTTGATCTTGCCAATGCCGGTGATGACTGAGTCCTTGAGAGTGGTGTTCTTCTTATAGGCTTCCAGCTTATCCTTGTAGCTGGCCGTGCCGGTGAAGGCGAGAATGTCCACGCTCTCCATCTCGGCATCCATCTCCTCGAACGAACAGGTCTCGACCAGGGAATGAATGCGCTCCCGGGCACCTATCTTGAAATGGAAACCGCACTTCAGGCAGACCTTCAGGTTCGCGTCCAGCTCCTTGTCGTAAAGCATGGTCGAGCACTTCTTGCACTTGGTCCACAGTCCCTCCGGAATGTCCCGCTTGCGCGACTTGCCAGCACTGAGCTTGGGCTTTTTGCCCAAGGCCGACTCGGGATTGCCCTGCGGCGGGGTCACGGCCGGCTCCACATTGGTCTCCACCACTCCGACTGCTTTGTTTGTGAACGACGTTGTCGCCATGCCGGGGATGTTCAGACGTGGCCGCAGCGCCGTCCAGTGTGGATTTGCGCCGGGGGCGCAGCCGGGAGGAGAAGGAAATTCACTCGCCTCGGCTCATGGCGCTCTCCATCGTGCGGCCATGAACATTTTCCGCCCGGTGGTGATTGGCCTGCTGGCCGTGCTACCGCTGAGTGCCCTCGCGGCCAACGCGCCGCTCCTCGGGCACGAACCCATCGAGATTCCCGACTCCCGCGGCGGCTTCGACTTCCTCGAAGTCGATGGAGCCAGGGACCGGTTGCTGCTCGACCACGTTGGCAACGGCACGCTCGACGTGATCGATCTCAAGACCGAGAAACTGCTCAAACAAATCAAGACCGGCGCGGCCATGGGCGTGGCCGTCGATGCGGCGCGGAATTGTTACTACGTCTCCGTGAGCAAAGAAAAAAAGCTCGTTATCATCGACCGTGACAAGCTGGAGATCATCGGCGAAGTGCCCCTGCCGGCCGAGGGCGACGGCCTGACCCTCGGACCGAAAGGCGTGAACCGCGTCTTCGTCGGACACGATGACGGTCCCGGCCTGTGGGTCATCGATCCGGTGGCGAAGAAGATTACCTCCACGCTCACCATTCCGTCCGGCCCGGAATACATGCTGGCCGAGGACGACACGGGCCGCATCTATCTCAACATCAAATCCGACGACACCGTGCAAGTCATCAGCGCCTCGGACAACAACAGCACCATCGGCGCGGCCTGGCCGACAGCTCCGGCGAAAAAGCCGCACGGCCTGGCGATTGATTTGCGCGGCGAACGGCGGCTCTTCGTGGCCGGTGTGAACGGCAAGCTGGCCGTCCTCAAAGCCAACGATGGCAAATTGCTCGGTTCGGCCGACACCGTGACCGGGGTGGATCAAATCGCCTTCGACGCCGGCCAGGACCGTCTCTACTGCCCGAGCAGCAACGGCAAGATGACCGTCCTCGACACGAGCGGGAATTCCGTGAAGCCCCTTGGCGACGTGGCGACGGCGCGCGGAGCCAAGACCGCGACGGTGGATTTGAAACGCCATTCGGTCTGGCTCGCCTACACCGAAGGCGGCAAATGCTTCGCACGGAAGTTCACCCTCGCGCCCTGAGCGGGCAGCGCAGGTAGGGTGTCGCTGGCCTCAGCGCGCCGGGGT
>JANOQV010000026.1:0-3305 GCA_031414955.1 Pedosphaera sp.
ACATCGCCCAGCGTATCCGGAATCGGAAAGTGTTGTGCGTTCTCGTCGGCCACAAGGAACTGACCTCCGACGTGCCGCTCTTTGCGTCGGACAAGACCGGCACGGAGCTCGACTTCTACAACTGGCGGCAGCGGGGATTCCTCACCACGAAGAACAACCGCCAGGTGGTGCTCTTCGCCGAGGAGGACGTGCTCGAATACGAAGGAGGCATGCAGCTTGAAAGCATTCTGATCCACGAGTTCGGCCACGTGGTTCAAGGGGCCGGCTTCGACAAGGAACTGAACGCACGGGTCAGGGCGGCGTTCGAAAACGCGAAGACGAAGAAACTCTACAATGATGGCTACGCCGCCCAGAAGTTCCGCCGGGTGAAGAGTGAAACCCCGGTCAGTCTGCTGGATGCTCTGGTGAAATCGTTCCCGGCCGAAACGCGGGAGTTTCTCAGCCGGTGTCTCGACGGAGGAGACATCCTCGTCAATGGCCGGCCGGCGCGAGCAGAGGTCAAGGTGACGCGGAAGGACAAAGTTCTCATCGTGTTTGGCGGGCCGAAACAAACCTACTCGCTGGCGAGCCAGGCGGAGTATTGGGCGGAGGGCTTTCAGGACTGGTACGACACCAATCGAACGATGGACCATGACCACAACCACATTCACACTCGCGACCAATTGAAGGCCTACGACCCGGAGCTAGCCAAGTTGTGCGCCGAGGTGATGGGTGATTCGGAGTGGCGTTTCGTTTCACCCCGCACTCGCGCCGGCCAGGGGCATCTCGCGGGCTACGACCCGGCCACCGCGCCCAAGGTCGCCAAGCTCGAACACATCGACCTGGCGGCGCAGGACTACTACGACAAGTATTGGAAAGACTTCTGGAAGCGGCTGCATGAAAAGCACGCGGACAAAGCCGCGTCCAAGGCGCAGAAGTGAACGGCGGTTATCGTCGCGTCTTCAGATAGACTTCGGTCATTTCCCGACCGAGCAGCAGCGTGCCCTGCGTGCCAAAATGCAGACGGCTTGGGGCAGTTGTGCGGTCGGGATGAGGAACACCTGCGTCGAGAGCTACAGGCAGAAGGTCGTGCTCGGCCTGGTGATTCTCGGCGCGGTGTTGCTCGACAAAATTCGCAATACGCGCTGACATGACATTACAAATCACGACGGGGTCGGGACTCGAGAGCAACCTCTTTGAAAGAACCCCGTCGGCCTGTCGTGATATGTGCGTCAAGTGCCCATGATAATCGATCTCATTCTGGCTTTGTCCACGCCCCTCGCACCCGGTCGGGTGGCCACGAGGCGGAAGTCCCGCGACGAATAAGATTCCTCAACCCTGAATCATTCCATGAAAAACATCTGTTTCCTCATCGTTGCCGCGCTCTTGTGCGTCGCTTCTGTGTTCGCCGCCAATCCTTACGCGGCTTGGCAGCACTCGGGCGCGATCATGATTCTCACTACGCCGGAGGGAGCACCCTTGCCGGCGAGGGCGGCGGTGGAGGGCTTTCCTCTGCTGGTGAGGCTGCACAAGGATTGGTTCGATTTCGCGCAGGCGAAGGCGAACGGGGAGGACGTTCGTTTCTCCACCAGCACCGGCGTGCCGCTGGCGTATCAGATTGAGGAGTGGGATGCGTCGAAAGGCACGGCGAGTATCTGGGTGCGGGTGCCGCGGATCAAAGGCAACGAGCGGCAGGAGCTTCGCCTGCATTGGGGTAAATCCGATGCGGCCAGTGAGTCGAGCGGGAGCGTGGTGTTCAGCGAATCGAACGGTTACCTGAGCGTGTGGCACATGAACGGGCCGGTGAAGGACGAGGTCGGCACGCTGGAGTCGAAGGATGTCGGTACGACGGCCACGACGGGAATGATCGGCAAGGCGCGGCACCTTGCGGGCAAGCAGGGGGTTTTTGGCGGCGAGAAGATTCCGAACTATCCGGTGGGGGCGAGTCCGCACACGAGCGAGATTTGGTTCCGTGCGGAAAAATCGAACGGCAGCCCGCTCGGCTGGGGCAATGAGCATGGGCAAGGCAAGGTGGTGATGCAGTTCCAAAGCCCGCCGCACGTGAGGATGGATTGCTACTTTTCCGGCGCGAGCATCGAGAGCGTCGGACGGATGCCGCTCAACGATTGGGTTCACGTCGTGCACACGTACGAGAAGGGCGACTCGCGGATTTATGTGAACGGCGAGTTGAGCAACACCTCGAAGACGCCGAACTCCCCGCTGGCCATCAAGACTCCGGCCCGGCTGTGGATCGGCGGCTGGTATCACAACTACGACTTCATCGGAGACATCGACGAAGTGCGCATCTCCAAAGTGGTGCGCTCCGCCGACTGGGTGAAGCTGCAATACGAAAACCAGAAGCCGCACCAGACCTTGGTCGGGCCGTTGGTGCAACCAGGCACGACGTTCGCGGTTTCGCCCGCGCAGGCGACGGTGCTGGAGGGTCAGAGCGCGACCTTCACCGCGCAGGCGGGCGGCGCGCAGAAAGTTTACTGGTCGCTCGTGCGTGATGGCCGCGAGACGGTCGTGGCGGCGGACCGGTTTGCGTTCCAGTTCGACGCGGGCCGCGTGACCGGCGACACCCCCGCGACGCTGCGCTTCAAGGCGGTCTTCGTGAACGAGGTGAAGACGCGGGATATCGCCATCACTATCCAGGAGGACATCGCTGAACCTGTCTTCACGCTCAAAGCACCGCGAGCGTGGGATGGCCGCAAGACGATCGAAGTCGTGCCGCAGCTCAGCAACGTGAAGGCGATGCAGGCGAAAGGCGCGGGGGAGCTGAAGACGGAGTGGAGCGCGGGGCCGTTCGCGGTGATCAAGGAAGTTGCGCCGGGAAAACTCATCCTTACGCGCGCGCAGAACAGCGGGAAGCTCACGGTCACGGCGACCATCAGCAACGGCGGCAAGCCGGTCACGCAGTCGGTGACCATCGACGTGAAGGAGCCGAAGCGCGACGCGTGGATGGCGCACACGCCCGCGAAGGACGAGAAGCCGGAGGACGGACAGTTCTACGCGCGAGACGACAAGAACGAGGGCACGCTCTTCTACAACGGGACGCTCGACGCACCGGCCGACGCGGTGTTTCTCCAGCTCTATGCGGACGAGAAGTTGATCAAGACCGAGCGGGCCAAGCCCGGCAAAGACTTGTCCTATGCGTTCGCGATGACGCTCAAGCCGGGGTTGATCAAATACAAAGTGGAGTTCGGCACCAAGGTCGGCGCGCAGGAGGCAGTGCGGCACACCGTGACCAACCTCGTTTGCGGCGATGCCTTTATCATCGACGGCCAGTCCAACGCGCTCGCGACGGATACCGGCGAGAAATCTCC
>JANOQV010000027.1:0-2061 GCA_031414955.1 Pedosphaera sp.
CCTGCGCGGACGCCCCGAAGTCAAAGCCGCCTGGCTCTTCCGCGACCTGGAGCCGGAGCACCCCGTCACCCACTACGTCTTCATTCTCAAAATCGCCGGGCCGGACACCGGACTCCTGCAGGACTTTCGCATCATCACCAATTCCATCCGACCCGAGGGCGTGCGAGCCGCGGTGACGCTCCTCGACCCCAACAACACCGAACTGGTGAAAGTCACCTCCGCCCACACCCCCTTCTACGCCGCGCCCGATTACCCGGCCCCCGGCCCCCTGCGCGACGAGGGCCCGGGCAAGGCGTGAAGGCGGCATCGGCCCACATGCAGCGCCTCACCAAACTCGTGCTCGACTGGCGCAAGGCGTTTCTCTAACGATTCTTCTGCTTGATGAAGACCACCGAAGACGTCCGCAAATACGCCGCCGAACAAGGCATCGCCGAGGAAGAGGCGCTGAAGAAGGGGATGGAAGAAAAGTCGAAGGAGTTCGTGGAAAAAGGCGCGGAGGTTTACGCGAAGGTGTGAGGCTGACATTCTTGCTGCTATGAAGGAGAGTCAGGTGTATTTTATTTTCAGTGACGATTTGAGCCATGCCCAAGACCAGAGAATTGATTGAGTTGTTTCGCGCTATCGGATCTCACGACCTCGCGCAAGCAGCCACTCTTTCTCGGAAGCTGGCTGCACAACGTGGCGCACGCGGCCATTACCGCGCCGAACGAGATCTCCTTGGTGCACTGAACGGAATGGCCAAGCCGCCGACCGCGGGCCAGCCCGCAATGTTGAACGCAGCATGGAGCGTGAACGGGACGCTCATGCCGCTTCCAGCATCGAAGCGTTTGGAACAATTGGAACTTTCCCCGGCTGTTCGGAAGAGCTTCGGCGATGTCATCAAGGAGTGGAAATCCCGCGACAAACTCGTCAAGCACGGTCTTCCTCGCCGCTGGCGTTTACTTTTTCATGGGCCGTCGGGCTGTGGGAAGAGCGCAGCAGCAGGAGCGCTCGCGACGGAAATGAAACTGCCCGGTTTCCTTGTCCGGTTCGATTCATTGATTGGAGCTTATCTCGGCCAGACCGCATTACGGCTTCGCGAGTTGTTCAGCTTCGCTGCGCAAACTCCCTGCTTGTTGTTGTTTGATGAAGTTGATGCGCTGGCGAAGCGCCGTGGCAGCCCGATGGAAGTTGGTGAACTTGACCGCATCGTTATCGCGTTTATGCAGGAGCTGGAGCACGCGCACGGCGACGGATTTATCATTGCGACCTCGAACTTGCCCAAAGCTCTCGACGACGCGCTCTGGCGACGTTTTGACTTGCGCATCGCTTTTCCAAAACCCACCGGAAAAGACCTCGCTCGATTTGTCGGACACCGCTCGCGGGAATTTGGGATTCGTGCTACTCCTGAAATGTTGGCGCAATGTCGAAAAGCTGCCTCCTACGCTGAAGCAGAACAGTTGGTCATTTCCGAGGCTCGCCGACGGGTCCTGATGATGTGACCAACTATGCCTTCCCAAACTACCAAGCCGAAGAATTACTTTCTCAACGAGAGTCATGAACTTTCGGTGGAGGCAAAAAAGGGGGGCGGCCAACAGCTTCCAATTCTGAACGTCAACTGGGCGCAGCGAGGTCAACACTTGCGCGGGTCGCTGCATCGAATCAGCCAGCGCGCCATTCAATCCCGCGACCCTTTGGCCCGGCAGCGGTATTACCTTCTCGCTGGTGGTGCGCGTGAAATCGTGAAGGCATCGAAGGCCAAAGATGCTGTTCGTGGTCAGAAGTTGGAGGCGGTGGTTTTCAGCGGTCAGCAGTCCAAGCTGTTCGAGCGAATCGGGCTGGAACTAATTGAAGTCCATCCCGACGGAGCGGCGACAGTCTATGCCTCGCCGGAGCGTATGGAACAACTTATCAGCAAGACCTCGCGATTAGCTCAACTTGGGGCGCGCGAGCAGGCGCGCTTCGCCGCATTTGAGTCGTTCGATTGGTTGCCTGGTAAATTGAAATACGACCGCGAATGGCTAGACGAGATTGGGCACAAGACAGTCGAGGGTTACATCAAGCTCCAGCCGCTCATCAGCG
>JANOQV010000028.1:0-17889 GCA_031414955.1 Pedosphaera sp.
TGCTCTGCTTGAAATGCTGGATGGCCGGACCGCCCATCTTCAGATCGAGCGCGCCGGAAGCCGCGAGCGTGAAGTCGCGGAACGAATCCGCGTCGAGCCTCTGACGGTTCTGCCGCCAGAGCAGCCGGTTGTCGCCGTCGAGCGCCACTGCGTCGTCGCGCTGCTGCGATGCCTGACGATACGTGGCGCTGGTCACGATGAGCCGGTGCAGTTCCTTGAGCGAACCTTTCGCCTCATCACGAAACCACACGGCCAGCCAGTCGATGAGCTCAGGATGCGACGGCGTGCCGCCCATCTTGCCGAAGTCGCTCGGCGTGTCGCACAGGCCGCGACCGAAGTGAAAATTCCAGACGCGGTTCACGATGCTGCGCCACGTCAGCACGTTGTCGGAGTGCGCGAGCCAGTCAGCCAGTGCGGCGCGGCGTTCGCCTTCCTCCTTGGGGTTCTTCAGCGGGAAACGCGCGGGCAGATGCGTCAGCGCGGAGAGCGCGCCTGGTTTGATGACGGCGCGGGGCTTGTCGAAATCACCGCGATGAAGAACGTGAACGACCTTGGGTTCCGGTAACGATTTCGCCTGCCTCGGCGGGTCGCCGCTGAGGATGTTCACCGACGAGGCCGCCGCATAAACGACGGATTGCGCAGGCAGCTTGGTCAGCGCCGCGTTCGCGACGATCCGGAGCGCGTGGGCGGCGATGGCGACGCGCTGGGTTTCGCTTCTTTCGGCGGCAGTCGCGGCGATGGCGGCTTCGACGTCGGCGGGAAGCGCGGCGGCGTTCGACGCATCATCCGCCGTGACCGCGAGGCTGAACGCGCCGATGAGATGCCCGCCGCCGTGCGCCTGCTTGAGCACAATGGCGAGACGGGAACCCGGCTTTAGCGCCAGCGGTTCCGCGAGTTCAAAGACCGCTTGATGCGACTGGCCGACGGCCGGATGAATCCCCCACGCCGTCTTGATGTCGCCATCGAGCGCGCGTTCGATGCCCCAGCCTGCTTGATTGAAATCAGCCGTGGCGCGCCGGAATTTCACCGGCCTCGATTCGGCAGCTCCAGCCTCGAAGACGCGCAGCTCGATCTCGGACAGATGCAGATTACCGTTGTCGTTCCGTCCCGGACCACGCATCGGCAGCGAGTCATGCGCGAGGACGTTCAGGCGCAGCGCCGTGACGTTCGTGAGCGTCGTGGTCGCGGTGATGGTGTAGGTGTCCTTGTCGGGCTTGAGGCCGGAGGAAAGGAACGCGCCGTTCGTGCGCGTCAGCGTCGAGCCTTCGGTCGCGAGAAATGTTTCGGCCTCCAACGATTGCCAGCGCGCGCCCGGACCTTGCTTTGAGAGCCACTGATCCACCAGCGGCGCGTTCTCGGGTGAGAGCAGAGTGGTGGCGTTCTTCTTGTCCGCCGCCGCCACCAAGGATTTCCAACGTCGCCGCTCGCGGGCCACAGATGAGTCTTCGTCGTAGGAGATTTCGCCTTTCAACACGCCGGCGAAAACCGCCTGGAGCGCGTAATAATCTTCCTGCGAGATGGGGTCGAACTTGTGCGCATGACAGCGCGCGCAGTTCGCGGTGGTGCTGGAGAACGCGGCCATCGTCTGTGTCACGAGGTCATCGCGGTCGAGGTAGTCGAACGTCACCGGCGCAGTGGCGTAGGTGCTCATGTCGAACGTGCCTGCGCCGAGATAGCCGAGCGCGGGCGTGAGACGCGGTTCATCCGGGAAGAACACGTCGGCGGCGAGTTGTTCGCGGATGAAGCGCGGCCACGGGGTGTCTTGGTTGAACGCGGCGATGACGTAGTCGCGGAAAGGCCAGGCGTTGTCCCGCGCGAGGTCGTGTTCGTAACCGTGCGAGTCGGCGAAGTGAATCGTGTCCAGCCAGTGCCGCGCCCAGCGTTCGCCGTGGCGCGGTGAATCGAGCAGGCGCGTGACGAGTTTCTCGTAGGCGCGCGCGTCCTTGTCAGCGGCAAACGCCGCGACTTCCTCGGGCGTGGGCGGCAGTCCGGTGAGGTCGTAGCTCACCCGCCGGATGAGCGTGCGGCGGTCGGCCTCTGGGGAAGGACTGAGCTTCTTCTCTTTCAGCTTCGAGCGCACGAACGCGTCGATGGGATGTTCTTTTGTCTGAGCGAGAGCGGGCTTCACCAAAGGTGCGAGCGACCAATGCGGCTTTCCAGCACCGTTGGTTCCCGCCAGTGCATCCGGCCACGCTGGCCCGGCATCGATCCAATCCCGCAGGGTCTTCACCTCAGCCTCGGTGAGCTTTTGTGCGTTGCTCTTGGCTGGCGGCATGACCAGGTCGGTGTCTTCACCGCTGACGTAGCGGATGAGTGGACTCGCCTTCGCATTGTGCGGGATGATGGCCGCGTGTCCGCTGTCGCCGCCCTTCAGCGCGATGTCGCGAACGTCCAGCCGATAGCCGTTCTTTTGCTTCTCCGGCCCGTGGCAGCCGAAGCAACTTCGTTCCAGAATCGGCCGGACGTCGCGGGCAAAGTCCGGCGCGGCGGGCGCGTGGACGCCCGAGGCAATCATCCACAGGAGGCATGGCCAGCGGCACGCCTTCATGATTTACGGTCTGCTGAGATCATTGCTTCTGGCCGCCTGGGTGCGGAGTTTCATGTCCCAAACCAGACGGTGAATTCGCGGGCCGCTTCAAACTGCTTCCCCTGGCCGGACGCCGGGCCTGATCCGGGCGAGGACGCGTTCAAACTTTAATCGCCGTCATGAAACCACGGTCGGCGATCGTGTCCTGGTACGGCCCGACTATGAAACCGAGTTCCTCCAGAATCGAAGCGTATTCCGAATGCGTGTAGCATTTGCCCTGGGTGATGTTCATCAGCAACGCGGAATACTCGGCGACGGGCAGGGGGCCGGTCTTGTCGTCGCGGATGAACGCATCGTGGATGACCAGCAGGCCGTTGACGGGCAGGGCTTGCGCGGCTTTTTCGAGCAGGGCGCGCATCTCGGGAAAATCCCAATCGTGGAGCACATTCGAAAGCAGCAGAACGTCAGCCCCCTGCGGCCACGGTTCCTTGAACATGTCAGCGGTCACGACGTTGATTTTTTCCTCCAAGCCGTGGCGCGCAATTTCCTGACGCGTGATTCGATCCACCGGGGCTTGTTCCAGCACCGTCGCCCTGAGTTGCGCATGTGCCGCGACGAGGGCCGACGAATAAACCCCCGAGCCGCCGGCTACATCCAGCACGCGCCGGCGTTGACCGAGTAGGGGAGTTAGAGCCTTGGCCAGCTTCTGGCCGAACACGATGCCCCGGCAGTTCATCAACTCGGTGAAGCTGCGGGCGAAGTCCTCATCCAGCATCGAGGTGTGCCAGTCGCTGCCGTCTGCCTTGGCCTGCCAGTTGGCGGGCTTGCCGGTGCGCAGGACTTTCAAATAGCCCTGCACGATGGGCGTGTCCCGAATCGGCGCGTAGTAAGGGCCGAGATACCACGGTGAGCCTTTGACCATGTACTCACGGCCGAGTGGCGTGAGTTGGTGCCGGTCGCCAGCCTCCGTCGCGAGCAACCCGCTGGCGCGACAGAGCGTCAACAACACGTCGGCGGGCCGGGCCGCGAAACCGAAATGCTGGCACAGCGCGACCGTGCTCACGCCTGGGTTCGCCTCCACCCAGGTGAACAGATCGAAGTGCAGCAGCGCCGTCGCCAGCAACTCGGCGGAGTACTGACGATCGCGATAACGCAGCAGCAGTGCCGGGTCTGCCGAAGGCAGGGTCGTGAGCGATGGATTCATGCGAGAGTGCGGCGCGCCCCGTCCTACTTGAACATCGCGTGTTTCCGGTTGCCGCCGGAAAGGACGTAGGCGGTGAGGTCTTGAATTTCCTCCTGCGTCAGCAAGGCGAGCAGACCCTCCGGCATGGGCGAAACCTTCGAGGCCTCGATGCTCTTCACCTTCTTGCGGTCGATGGTCTCCTGCTGGAAGGGATTCGCGGCGTCGGTGTTCACCATCACGTTGTCGCCGTTCAGATTCACGATCACACCCGTCACCGCCTCGCCGTCGTTCTTGGTGATGACCATCGGGACAAACTGCTCGTTGATTTCCTTGCTCGGGTTCAGAATCTGGTCGAGGAAGTCGCGCGCGGAATAGCGTCCGCTCGCGCCGGTCAGGTCGGGACCGGTCATGCCGCCTTCGTTGCCAAAGCGGTGACAGGCGAAGCAGCCCGCCGCGGCGAACATCTTCCGGCCGTTCTCGAAGCTGCGTTTCTTCAGCTTGCCCTCGACCTGCGGGGCCAGCGTTTCCAGCTTCCAATCAGTCGTCGTGGTCCGACCGGTGAAAACCTCCGCCATCTGGGCGAGTGGTGATTTTTTCTCAGGCTTCTTCGCCAGCACCGTCGCCAGCGCGGTCTTCTCGCTGTCGCTCAGGCTCGCCTCAGCATCGGTGCGGATGAATTCCAGAAATTTCTCAAAGCTCGCGCCGCCGCGATAGTTCGCCGCCTTGAGAAACCACTCGAATTGCTCGGTGCGCAGCGCGGTGGTCCAGCCCGCCTTCAGGAACCGCAGCGAACGGGCGTATTCCAACTGCTCCTCCTGGCCGGGTGCGTTCTTGATCATCGTCATGGCCTTGCCCGCCAGCGTGGGCGATTGCAGGGCGGCGAGCGTTTCGCAGAGCAGCCAGTTCAGGTCGAAGCTCGGCGCGGGGAACTGCGGATCGAGTTGCGCGAGGATGCGCTTGGTCATCGCCTCGTCCGGCTGGCCAAAGCGCACCAAGGCAATCGAATACGTGCGGACGAGCGTGAGGCGCTGCTCGTGGTTCAGCTTCTGCCAGTCGAGCTTGGCCAGCGCGTCGAGAATTTTCGCGCCCATCGCCTTGTCCAACGGCGCGGCGCTGGGCTTGCGATGTTGTGGGTCGATACCCGTCACGCGCGTGAGCGCCATCAGCGCCTCGATTTGCAGCGCAGGATTTTTCTCCTTGAGCGCGCGATCGGCCCACGTCGCGGCGGGCTGATGCTCGATGGCCGTGCGCGCGGCCCAGCGGACAAAGCGGTCTTTATTGTCCAGTTCCGGCCACGCGGCTTTCAACGCTTTGGGACCCTGCTGGCCGTGAAAGGCTTCGAGTTCATGGCGGAACTTCCGCTCCTTTGCGCCCGCTGACGTGATGGCCTTCACCGGGGCCGTCGATTCCTTGCCGGTGTAAGTCACGCGATAGAAACCCGACTGCACCCGGCGCCCGCCGATGGCGAAATACATCGCGCCGTCGCCGGGATGAATAATCGCGTCGGTGAGGGGCAGGGGACCGCCGGAGAGAAACTCTTCCTTCGTCGCCGTGTAGGTCGAGCCGCTGGGCTGGAGATGCACCGCGTAGAGTTTGCCCCAGCTCCAGTCGAGGATGAAGAGCGCGTCCTGATACTTGGCCGGGAATTTCGCGCCGTAGCCGAAGGTCGTGCCGGTGGGCGAGCCGGGGCCGATGTTCAGCGCCGCCGGAAGATTGTCGGGATAAAACTCGGGGCGTTTGCCCGCGCCGTTGCGCCAGCCCCATTCGCTGCCGCTGGTGACGTGATTGATCCGCGTGGGCCGGTACCACGAGGTGTTGAAATCGTACTCCATGTCGGCGTCGTAGGTGAACAGCTCGCCGTCGCGATTGAACGCGCCGTCAAAAATGTTGCGGAAGCCGGAGGCGTAAAGCTCCCACGTTTTTCCATCCGGCGAGAACTTGTAGATGAGACCACCGGGCGCGAGACGGTCTCGATTATGGCCGCGGCCATCCGGCATCCGCGCCAGCACATGGTCCTCGCCCCAGTTCATCATCACGCGGGAGGAATTCACCGCAGTCAGGTCGGCGTTGTTGCCGGAGATGAGGAAGAGCGATTTGCCATCCGGCGACGGCAGGATGGCGTGGACGCCGTGATCGCCGCCGGCCTTGATCTCACGGAGCAGTTCCACCTTGTCGAGCGTGTCGTCGCCCTTCGAGGAAGTGATGCGATACACGCCGCTCGGGATCTTCTTCTCGTAATCATTCACGCCGACATAGAGCGCATCGAAGGCCCAGAGCATGCCGTTCACGGCGCGAATCTCCGTCGGGAGTTTCTCGACCTTGGCCGGATCGAGCGGTTGGCCGGGAGCAGGCGGCGCGAAGCGATACAGCCCGCCGTATTGATCGCTGGCGATGATGCGGCCCTTCGGGTCGGTGCAAAGATTCACCCACGACCCTTGCTCGCCGCCGGGCACGGAGTAGAGCAGCTCGACCTGAAAATCCTTGGCCGCCTTGATGCGGCTGACGGGCGTGGCCTTGTTCTCGCCGATGGCGAGGCCGGTGTTCGGATTGGCCGCACGCGCCGGGCGATTTCGGGGCGGCGCATCCGCAGCGAGGAGCGCAATTGTGCCCAGGGAACAAACGGCCGTGGCCGCAAATTGAGTCAGTGCTTTCATGGAATGGGCGGATTGAACCGAACTCACGCAGCGAAGGCAACCACTTCACCACGCGACGAGCGCGCCTGGGTGAGGCGTGCTGGAGCGAGAGCGAAAGTCCCGGAGTGCGCCCGTCCTCGGGCGCAGCATGTTGAGGCAGGGCGAGGCGTTTGGATAATGCGTGAGCGTTCCGGCGTGTGGATGATGCTGCGCCCGGGGACGGGCGCGCTCCGCGGAAGGTGTTCACAAGCCGCCACGACCTTGCCACCCGACCTTCGCCGGGCAACGGTTCGCGCAGCGGCCACGCGAGTCAACGCAGCCCTCGCTGCTCACCACGCCAGGCGCAGCAGGTGACGCAATTCCTCATCGATGTCTTCGCCCTCCGCCAGCGTGTCGGCGACCTCTTGACGGAGCAGGGTGCGAAACTCGGCGCGCATTCTGCGGACGGCAGAGGCGATGGTGTTCTCGGTCCGGCCCAGTTTGGCGGCCACTTCGGCATAGGTGGGCGCGGCCTCGGCGGGGCCGAGGAAAACTTCCAGCTCGCGCCAGGTCTCCAGCCGGCCGCGCGTGCGGAATTTCTCGCGCAAGGCGCCAAGCGTGCGCCGCAGGATGGTGCGCGCCCATTGCCGGTCAAACTCATCGTCCGGGGTCACCGCGTCCGGCAGGGCTTGCTGGAACTGGCGCTCGGCGGATTCGAGGTCGAGAGAGAAGACTTCCGTGCAGCCACCGCGCTTCTGTCGTGTGTCACGCCGGATCGCATCGGTGATGAAGTGACGGAACGCGGTCTTGAAGAACAGGCGCAACCGGCCCTCTTCGGGAGCGAGCGGGCCGAGATCCTGGTGCCGAAGCAATCGTGCGAAGAAGCCTTGCGTGTAGTCCTCCGCGTCGTGCTGGTCATGACCACAGCGCCGGGCGAAGACATAAAGTGGTTTCCAATAGGCCCGGCACAATTCCTCGAACGCCCGTTTCCGCTGGGGTTCGGAGGTCGAGCGCAACCGCTGAATCAGGGTCCAGCGAGTGCTGGGAAACGTGGATGACTTTTCGGCGCTCACGGTACGAGAGTATTGTCGGCCCATCATCGGCGTCGAGCTTCGGCTCAAGCGTTCTTCAGCCTCGGGGCGCATGTCAGTTTTTTTGAGCACTCCATTACGGCGAAGGCGCGGTCGATTCTCCCTCTCCCCTCAACGGGGAGAGGGCCGGGGAGAGGGGTGGGAACGGCGTGGCACTGTAGTGTTGTGAGAGTCACTCGACCTTACCACCCCTCACCCTCAATCCCTCTCCCCGTTGAGGGGCGAGGGAGGCCTGATCGCGCCCACGCCGGAGATTGCCAAGCCTCTCGCGATTTGAAATCGTCGCGTCATGAACCAGCGGCCCTCGTCGCGTCCACTCCAGGCTTTTGATGCCAACGCCTGAGGAAGAATCTTCCGACGACGATCTGCTGGCCCGCTTGGGACCAAAAGCCTTGCTGGCCCGCGGGCTGGAAGAGACCGCTTCGCCGCCGCCCTCTCCCACGCCTCCGCCCACTCCGGCTGGACCGGGCGCGAGCGCACGCGATCAGAATCTGGAGGCGGCGACGCTGGCGGAAATGTTCCCCGAGTTTCGCTTTGAAGGCGTCATCAGCCGGGGCGGCTTTGGCACCGTTTATCGCGCGGAACATCGGCAGATGAAACGCCGCGTGGCGGTAAAAATTCTCTCCAGCGCCGTCACCCGCAACGTCTCCGCCGTGGCGCGATTCGAGCGGGAGATTGCCGCGATTGGCACGCTCGACCATCCAGGCATCGTGCGGGCCTTCGATGCCGGACAGCGCGGCGGCGTGTGGTTCCTCGCCATGGAACTGGTGGAGGGCGCGGACCTCAGCACTCTCTCCCGCGCCCTCGGGCCATTGCCGCCGGCGGAGGCGTGCGAGTTGATTCGCCAGGCGGCGCTCGCGATTCAGCACGCCCACGAACGCCATCTCATCCACCGCGACGTCAAGCCCAGCAACATGATGCTCGCCACCGAGCCGGACGGCGCGGCGCGGGTGAAGGTGCTCGACTTCGGCCTCGCCCAACTGGGTCACAACGAAAACACCGGCGGCGAACTGACTATTTCCGGCGAACTGCTCGGCACCGTGGACTACATCGCTCCCGAGCAAATCTCCAACCCGCGCACCGTCGATGCGCGCGCCGACGTGTATGGCCTCGGCGCGACGCTCTACCGGCTGCTGGCCGGTCAGGCGCCGCACCAGACGACCGACGCGACCTCGTCGCTTTATGCCAAACTGATTCGCATCGCCCATGAGGCGTGCCCCGGCATCGCGACGCTTCGTCCGGACCTTGCGCCCGCGCTGGCTGCCGTGGTGGATCGCATGGTCGCGCGCGACCCCGACCAACGCTTCGCCACCGCCCGCGATGCGGCGGATGCCCTCGCGCCCTTCGCGGAGTTCAGCGCATTGCCGGCCTTGCTCGCCCGTGTGCCGCGCCTTGAGCTCCAGGAATCTCAGGAACACCTCGAACCGCTTCCCCGGCCACTCCGCCGAAAGAAGTTCATTCCTCTCGTCGTCTCCCTGTTTTCGCTGGCCGCGCTCGCCGTCGTGATCGCGGTGGCTCTCCTGAATGCGGAGAAATCTCAACCACCTCGGGCGAATGCGAATACGAACCTCCCGGCCCTCGGCGGCTTTGAACCGGGCCAGGTTCCCGGCGCCTGGCTACAGGCTGATCTCAAAGCCAGCCAACCCAAAGAGGGTGACCACTTCGGCCATTCGGTTGCCGTTTCCGGCGACACGGTGGTTGTCGGGGTTCCCGGAGTTGACACCAGCTCGACGGGCGTGAACAGCACGCCCGACGAGAACGCGGCCAACTCCGGCGCGGTTTACGTGTTCGTGCGCAGCGGTTCGATCTGGACGCAGCAGGCCTGTCTCAAAGCCAGCAACACCGCGGCGAATGATCAGTTCGGCATCTCGGTGGCCATCTCGGGCGATACGGTGATCGTCGGGGCCGCCAAGGAGGACAGCAAAGCGGCGGGCGTGAACGGCAACCAGGCGGACAACAGCGCCTTCAATTCCGGCGCGGCCTACGTCTTCACCCGCAGCGGGACGAACTGGACGCAGCAGGCCTATCTCAAAGCCAGCAACACCGGGACGGATGATCAGTTCGGCTTTTCGGTGGCGGTCTCGGGCGACACGGTGGTTGTCGGCGCATACCTGGAGAACGCCGACAGGACGGGCGTGAACAGCACGCCCGGCGACTCCGGCGCGGCCTATGTCTTCACCCGCCGCGGTTCGACCTGGACGCAGCAGGCGTACCTCAAATCCAGCAACGCCGAGGGGGGTGACCTGTTCGGCTGGTCGGTGGCGGTGTCGGGTGACACGGTGGTCGTGGGGGCCAGTCTGGAGGACAGCAACGCCACCGGCGTGGACGGCGATCAGGCGGACAACAGCGCCAGTTATTCGGGCGCCGCCTATGTGTTCGTGCGGAGCGGTTCGACCTGGAGCCAGCAGGCCTACCTCAAAGCCAGCCACCCCGTGACCGTGGTCCATGACCAGTTCGGCCACTCGGTGGCCGTCTCGGGCGACACGGTGGTCGTGGGGGCGATGAATGAGGACAACTACGCGACGGGCGTGAACGGCAACCAGGCGAACCAGAACGGCGACAAAAACTACGGTGCGGCCTATGTCTTCGTGAGGAGCGGTTCGACCTGGAGCCAGCAAGCCTATCTCAAAGCCAGCAACCCCGGGGAGGGAGACCAGTTCGGCTACTCGGTGGCGCTATCGGGCGACACGGTGGTCGTTGGGGCTGTGAATGAGGCCAGCAAAGCCACCGGCGTGAACGGTGAACAGGCGGACGAAAGCGCCATCAAGTCCGGCGCGGCCTACCTGTTCGAGCGGCGCGGATCGACGTGGAGCCAGCGGGCGTATCTCAAAGCCAGCCACACCAGGAAGTATGACCGGTTCGGCCGGTGGGTGGCCGTTTCCGGTGACACGGTGGTGGTCGGGGTGAGCAAGTTGCCCGGCACCACGGCGGGCGTGAACAGGGCGTCCGACGAAAGTGCTTCCATTCCCGGCGCGGCCTACATTTTCAAAGTAGGGGACCGCGCCGACGGCGAACGCTGACCCTGACTTCAGCGCAAGTGAAGGATCGTCGGTCCCACTCAACGGCATCAAGCCGGTTTCGCCTCTGTTCCGCGCGCCCGATGGCAACTTTTACGGCACCACCGATGGCGGCGGCGCGAATAACATGGACACCGTGTACCGACTCACGACCCTCGTCGAGTTCGTCGATCCCGGCAAAGCCATGGTACTCGCCCCCTGGGGAACTCCGATTCTGGCGGCCGACGGGAATCTCTACGGCATCACCCAGAAAGGCGGGGCGGGGCGTCACATGATTCATCGAGTCACGCCCGAGGGCAAACTCACCACGCTGGTCGAGTTCACCGGCCCGATTGCCAAAAAGAAATCGGCGCATACGCCCGCCCGGCAGTTTCTTTGTCGCGTCCAGGCCGGGTTTGCTGCTCATGGTTTGGTTCGGCGGTTCGCTCGCGTGGTCTTCCGCTTCCTGACGGGCGGCTTGACCGCAGTGATGGCGGCCAGGGTATCGCGCAAGACGGGAATGGTCAGTTTGTCCTTGGCGCGATTCGCGGCCACCTTGCTCGCAAGAATCCGTTCGAGGGAAAGCACCTTGAGCTTTTGCCGCCCGAGCGAAATTTCCACGCAGTTTCTAATTTCTTCTGCGAATGTCCCCAGGCCGTCCATGCGCAGGACGATGTCGAAGAGTTCCGCGCCCGCGCCCGCGAGCATCGGTGGATTGAAGTTACTGGGCGGGACATAGGCCGCGCCGACTTCCTGCAACGCACGGGAAATTTTCAGCTCACCCAGATTTTCAAACCAAAGGTCAACGTCCTGCGTGACCACCGGTGCGCCTTGCAAGGTGGCGGCGGAAAGCCCGACGATCATGAACCGCAATTTGCGCTTCAGCAAAACTTGCAGCAGGCGCAGTTCACTTTCTGAAAATGGCAGTGGCGCGGCCACGGATCAGGCTCCTTTGCAAGCGTTCCAACGGTGGTTGCTCCAGCAAAATCAAGGTGTGCCGGACGTTGTCGGGATCGGCGTGAGGATGGGCGGCGAGAACTTTTCTGACGCGCATGGTCAAACGCCGCGCCCAGCGCTGGGCTTGGGCAGCGTTGCTGATTTGAGCGCGTTGTTTCATGCAGGCAGCAGGAGGCTAAACGACACCGCAAAACTTGTCACCGGCATTTCCGAACCGTGAGTTCATTTTCTTCCGCACGACCGCATCCATCTTGATGAGCGGCGGCCTGGGGCGTTTGAAACCTTCGCAGGGAAGTTTCTTCATCACGTCGATGCCGAGCTTGCGACCGGGCTTCATCTCAGGCGCGGGACAGGGCGTTCTCGCTGACGAAAAGGTTGCGCGCACGGAAGGCGGGCGGGCTTTCCAGCAGCAGCACGGCGCGCAGCGCGGCGAGCGGCGTGGCGAACCACGGGCGATGAAGCTGCCGGTTTTCTCCCACCGTCCAGCCGGGCTGCGGCAGGCCGAAGCGCCGGGCCAGTTCTTCGGCGGTGGCGGCCAGATAGGCATCCTGCACCTGGCCAAGATCGCCGAATTGCGGCGCGAGCAGCACGGGCGTGCCCATGAGCGCGGCGGCGCGGGGCGCGGCGTAAAATTCGTCGAGGAAGTTGGCGAGGCAGCGGTCAAAGGAATCGCCTTGCGCGGCAAGCACCGCGACTTCAGCGAGGGACTTGGGTCTCATATTTTCCCCTCCTCGAACAATCCTTCCACGAGATACTGCGTCTTCACCGGGATGCGGTTGGCCGGGTAATACAACCCGACCAAGTCGAGGACATCCCTGGCTGAGTTGAGTTGCAGGTGACGGATGAGGAACACGATGTCTGGCACATCGGACGATTCGCCGGTGGTGCCGCCGAGGCGCGCGGCCATGCATTTCATGGCCAGCAGATATTCGGGCACCGGCATGGTGAGACGGAGGTGCGGGAACTGCGGCAGGTTGCCCGGCGTCGTTTCGTGCCGGGCCGAGACAAAGCCCTTCACACCGTCATTGAGCCAGTCCTCCGGCAGTTGCTGTTCCGCAGCGATGAGGCGGGCCACTTCACGGATGGATTGAGAAGGTTGAAAAAGCGCATCGACGTCCTTCGTCGCGAGCCGGGCGGTGAACGCCAAAACCATGACCGTGCCGCCAAAGAGGCAAAGTTCGCCCGTGACGCCCCGCTTGCCGAGTTCATCCGCGAGGGAACCCAAGGCGCGAAGAATCATTTCGCGGGTCAAGGCGGAGCCGGTTGGTGGTGATGCACTCATGCGACTGGCATCGACGCTAGCGGGAACCCAAGAGCTTCTCCACCTTCATCTTCATCTCACCCGCTCTTTAATGAACTTCAACCACACGTTTTCCCAGCACATCCATCTTGGGCGTGATGCCGAGGCCCTGTGACTTCGAGGCGGCCATGCGGCCGTTCACGCGCTGCGGCGCGCCGGCGGCGGTGCTCACGGTGACGTAGCTTTTGAAGTCGGTGGTGCTGAAGAGGAACTCCGTGGGCGTGCTGTGCGCGAGATGCGCGATGGCGGCGGTGGCGATGTCGCCGCCCCAGGAATCTTCCAGCGTCATGCCGATGCTCATGCTCACGCAGAGGTCGCGGGCCTGTTTGATTTTCGTGAGACCGCCGAGCTTGCTGATCTTCAAATTTACCACGTCCATCGCTAGGTCGGACTTGGCACGGAGCAGGATGCCGAGGTCGTCGATGTTTTCATCGAGCACGAACGGGTGCGGAATCTGGCGGCGAACAGCAAGGCATTCCTCGTAGGTCAGCACGGCTGCTCGATGTAAACATCCACGTCGCGCACGGCCTTCGCGATGCGCACGGCAGCAATCCGGCCTCCACGTTGTTCCGCGCGCCCGATGGCAACTTTTACGGCACCACCTTTCGCGGCGGTCCTTCCGACCAGGGCACCGTGTACCGACTCACGCCCGCCGGCCAGCTCACGACCCTCATCGAGTTCGTCGATCCCGGCAAAGCCATGGAACTCGCCCCTTGGGGAGCTCCGATTCTGGCGGCCGACGGGAATCTCTACGGCATCACCCAGAAAGGCGGGGCGGGTCGTCACGGCATGATTTATCGGGTCACGCCCGAGGGCAGGCTGACCACGCTGGTCGAGTTCACCGGCCCGGTGGGCAGGAAGAAGTAGGCGGAACCGCACCCCCGGCGGGCGGCGGACCGTGGTTCCCCCCGTGCTTCCAGCGTGAGTTCACCGGAAAGGGGTCGTGACAGACTTCGGCACCCTCATCCTCGATCAGTTCGTCGGGCCGGCGCTTTCTCAAACGGGGAAGAGGGAGAAGCCCAGCAGCTTCGCCGCATGGCGCAGAAGTTTGTCGGTGGCCACGATTTCAGTTTCGCCGGACGCGCGCGCGGAAGCCAGATGCAGGGCGTCGAAGGTGCGGATGGGCAGGGGCGGCGTGCGGCGATAGCAGGCGGCCATGAAGGCGTTGAACTCTGTTTCGACCCGCGAGTCCAACTCGACGATACGAATTTCACCGGCCGTAATGTCCTGGTCCACCTGGGTGAGAACGGTTTCGGCAGTGCCGGCCGGGATGAGTCCTGCGCTCTCCTTGCGAAAGGCGACACGGCGCATCTCGTGGAGCGCCAGCCGGGCCGTGAGGATGACTGGCTCGCCGGCCGCCTTCTTCTCGAAATCGGCCGAGTCCGGTTCGGGAACGTAGAGTTTGCCCAACGCGGACGTGTCCCAGTAGCTCATGCCGCTATTCGCCCCGGTCTTCGCCGAGGATTTGTTCGACGGTCGGGCCGGGCTTGCCGGTGGCGAGCCGCGCGCGGAGTGCCGCCAACCGGACCAGCCACGCGCGGCGGTCGGTCGCCATTCGCGGCTGGGGGACTCCGGTGAGCCTGGCCACGGCCCGCCCTTCACAGGTGATGAGCACTTCCTCGCCGTGTTGCGCCACGTCGATGAGCCGCAGCAGGTCGGATTGCGTTTGTTCCAGCGTTGCCGTCACGCCGTGATTTAATCACCGGCCGCAGTGAAGTCAATTGCGCGGACGTCGTTCTTCTTCACCGCGCACCGGAATGGGTCTCCGCCGCGATGACGTTTGGTCCTCCCACACCTCGTTCCCTTCGTCGCCGCAAAAAATAGTTTCACTTTCCGCGTCATATCTTTCCCGGAATGACGTTCTGCATGGTGAAAGCCCAGTTGTAATCACAAAGAATCACTGAATTCAGCGTTAAATCACTCGACTCACCCGGTGGAATCCGCCTCGCGTCGAGTCGCACAACAAACACAGAAGGAAAAACAGTATGAATGAAGCAATAAACAAAACACCAATCGCGGGCTTCGGCTCGAACACCGAAAGCCCACGAGTGAAACCTCACGTGAATCCTCTCTCCAAGTGGCTGCTCGTCCTCCTGGGGACCCTCCTGCTGGTGGGATTCCGCGAGTCGGCGGCAGCGGCGTGCGCACCGACGATCGTGGGCCAACTGCCTCTCGCCGGAACCTACAAGAACGACATGAAGGTCTCAGGTGACCTGGTCTTTGTTGCGGTTAACGGCAACCCTGGCTTGCTCCATATCATCAACGCGGCGAATCCGACGAGCCCCCAGTTGCTGAGCACATTGGCCGCGCCTCACAACGTGACCTTTCGCTCGCTGGCCGTCTCGGGGAACTACGTTTACATCGGAGGCCAAAGTAGGTTTTACGTGATCGACGTCTCCAACCCGGCTTTGCCCGTGGTTGTCAGTTCGCTTGGCGGCTACTACGATGTTACTGCTGTCACATACGAAGACGGCAAGGCCTATATCTCCGGTGCTGGCCCCAATGGGTACCACCTGCAAGTGATCGACGTCTCGAACCCAGCGAATCCAATAGCCATGGGTTCCGTACAAGTTGCGTCATTTTTTTCTAACACTTTGATTGTGAAAAACGGGTTTGCCTTCGTAGGAAGGTATGCCGTCGGGTTCTTCGTCGTCAACGTCTCGAATCCGTGGCTCCCCGTGAATGTCACCCGGATCGGAACTTATGGCTCCACAGGGAACGGTGTCCTCTCAGGCACAACCCTCTACGAAAGCTATGGGTCTGGAATCTCCGTCTGGGATGTCTCCAACCCGGCGGCTGCGGTGTACAAAGGCGGAATCGGTGGCTTTGGCACACGTCCGATTATCGCGGTTGGCCCGGGCGATGTCCTCTACCATTCGGCGTTCGCACCGGATGGTTTCAGGGTCGTGGACATCTCCAGTCCGACTGGGCCTTGGCCGTATCGTGGCGTCCTGAATGGGCTGGCCACCGAGCTCCACGCCGCCGCCACCTCGGGCTTCTACGCATATGCAACCGATGCGACCAGGTTCCTCGTTATCGGCACAGCGGGTTGCCCCAGCGCCTCCCCGGAGATCGCCGCTTACAATGGCCCGGATACGACCTCGCCGGAATTGACCGATGGCCAGGCGGCCGCCGTGGATTTTGGCAATGTCCAACTGACCCAGTCCGCGCAGCGCCAGTTCACCATCCGTAACGCCGGCACTGCCGCCTTGAGCATCAGCGGCGTCACCTTCGCCGGCACACACGCGGCTGACTTCGCGGTCAGCGGAGTGCCCGCCTCGGTCGCACCCGCCAGCACCGCCACGTTCTCCGTCACCTTCACGCCTGGCGCCCTCGGCGCGCGCGGCGCCACGCTCCGCATCGCGAACAACGACGCGAATGAGAATCCGTTCGACTTCCCCATCACCGGCAACGCCGTTCCGCTCGACACCGATGGCGACGGCTATCCCGACTCCACGGACATCTGTCCCGGCGTCGCCAATCCGAGCCAGTCCGATTACGACGGCGACCTGCTCGGTGACGCGTGCGACCCCGACGACGACAACGATGGCGTGCTCGACGCGCAGGACCTCGAACCCCTCAATCCGAACAACGACAGCGACGGCGACGGCATTCCCAATCTCGCGGAAATCTCGGCGGGCACCAATCCGCTCAGCACCGACAGCGACGGCGATGGCAGCGCCGATGGCGTGGATGCCTTCCCAAGCAACGTCGCCGAAAGCGTGGACACCGACGGCGACGGCACCGGCAACAACGCCGACCTCGATGACGACAACGACGGCACGCCCGACGCCAGCGACGCCTTCCCGCTTAATGCCGGCGAAAGCGTGGACACCGATGGCGACGGCATCGGCAACAACGCCGACAACGACGATGACGGTGACGGCGTGGCCGATGCCAGCGACGCCTTCCCGCTCAATGCCGCGGAATCCGTGGACACCGACGGCGACGCCACCGGCAACAATGCCGACGCGGACGACGACGGCGACGGTGTGCTGGATGGCGCGGACGCCTTCCCGCTGAATCCGTTCGAGAGCGTGGACACCGACGGCGACGGCATTGGCAACAACACGGAGACGGACGACGACAACGACGGCGTGGGCGATGAGTTCGACGCCAATCCGCTCGACCCGAACAGCGACAGCGATGGCGATGGCCTGACCGACTCCGCCGAAACCGCCGCCGGACTCAATCCGCTCGCTGCCGACTCGGACAACGACGGCACCGGCGACGCGACGGACGCCTTCCCGCTCAACGCCACCGAAAGCGTGGACAGCGACAACGACGGCACCGGCAACAACGCCGACCTCGATGACGACAACGACGGCACGCCCGATGCAACCGACGCCTTCCCGCTGAATCCTGCGGAAAGCGTGGACACCGACGGCGACGGCACCGGCAACAACGCCGACCCCGACGACGACAACGACGGCAGCACCGACGCGCAGGAAGCCACCGCTGGCACCGACCCGCTCGACAACGACAGCGATGACGACGGGCTCAACGACGGAGCCGAAGCCGCCGCCGGCACCAACCCGCTCGACAGCGACAGCGACAACGACGGCCTGCTCGATGGCACGGAGACGGGCGTTGGCACCAACCCGCTGGATGCCGACAGCGACGACGACGGACTCAACGACGGCGACGAAGTGGCCGCCGGGGCCGATCCGCTGGATGCCGACACCGACAACGATGGCATTCTCGACGGCGCCGATCCGACACCGGCCGCGCCGGGTGTGCCCGCCGACTTCATCGAAGACCGCCTCTGCGCGCTCATTGCCTACATTGAGGCGACCGCGCTCGGCAGCTTCGACGCGAAGAATGCGAATGCCCAATCAGGTCACCGCAACGCCCTGGCCAACCAGGTTCGCGCCGTGAAGGCCAAGGTCATTGCCGGAGACTACGATGGTGCCGCCGACAAGCTCGGCGGCGAAGTCCGCAGAAAAGTGGACGGCGTGGCCAATCCGCCCGACTGGTTGAAAGCCGGTCAGCCGAAGGATCACGTACGATCCGAGATTGACCTCATCGTGAGCCTCTTGAGGTTGCTCTAGTTCGTAAGCCAACGCACTCCCCGTCCTGCCGCCGGCCCGACCGGCGGCAGGACTCCGGGAGTGCGGGTTTGGCCTACCCCCAGCCGGTGGAGTGGCAGAAATCCGGGGCGGATTGCCCAGCCCCCAAAGTGGTGTACCGAAAAACATGTCAAACCGATTAAACGACGAGGCC
>JANOQV010000029.1:0-2060 GCA_031414955.1 Pedosphaera sp.
CCCGGCGGGAAGCGTGAACGTATTGCCTACCGAAGTCCCGCTGATGGCCACTCCGCGCAGGAAGGCGTGCCGGCGCACCTGCCGCAGATAGTCGTCCGTCAAATCCGCGGGAAAATAGTAGCTTGTGAGTTCTGCGCCCGCGCAGCCCTGCTCCGCGCAGTAGTCGAGAAAGCCGAACATATCGAGCTTGCCGTCCGGGTTCACCTTTCCCTGCTGGTCTTTGAAAAAATCGCGGAACGAATACGCGGCGAGCCCAATGCCGAGTCGCGCGGGGCCGGTGCGTGAGAAGGGTTCGATGGCAAAACCGGCGCGGCTCGCGAGGAGCGTCAGGCCGGAGACTTGGAGAAAACGGCGGCGGGAAAACGGAATCATGCACGCAGTGTGAGCGATGCCCGCGAAAACGGAAAGCGCTGTCACGCGCCGGACAGGAGCCGGGTCATGCACTATGTACGAGCGATGTTTCGGAGAGGGCCACAGGCCCGCAATTCGTTAGCCCAGGGCAACGCCCTGGGTTTCGTGGGAATATGTCCCAGCCCTGAAAAGGGCGGCACAACTCTGATCTGCCGCCCTTTCAGGGCTGGTCGTCTTCCTGAATCATTTTCCCAAGGCGCTTCCCTAGAGCGTATTCTGCACTTTAACGGATGAGAGATTGAAGCATGAGAGTCAGGAAGGCGAGCCAGTGGAGTCCGGCGACCGAGCAAGGCAATCGTTCATAGTCTCGCGCCAAGCGGCGGAAGCGACTGGCCCAGGCAAAGGAACGCTCCACCACCCAGCGTCTGGGCAGGAGGACGAATCCGCGCTTGGCTTCGGCGAGTTTGACCACGATCAATTCCACGCCGTGTTTAGCGGCTTGGGCGGCCGGTTCTTCACCGGTGTAGCCTTGGTCGACAAAGGCCGCTTTTACTCTCCCACCGGTGACCGCCTGCACCTCGGCCATGAGATCCTCCACCTGGGCGCGCTCCTGCTCATTGGCGGGGGTGACCTTCAGGGCGAGTAAGTGTCCGAGCGTATCGACGGCGATATGCACCTTCGAGCCCTTCTTGCGCTTGTAGCCATCGTAGCCCGCGCGCGCGCCGCTCTCCGGGGTGCTTTGCAAAGTGCGCCCGTCGAGAATGGCCGCCGAAGGATGGGCGGTCTTGTCGGCTAACAGGCGCAAGAGTTTGCGCAGATCATGCGTGAGGGCTTCGAAACAGCCGGCGGCGATCCAGCGCTGCGTCTGCTGGTAGACGATTGAGGAGGGCGGAAAATCGTTCGGAATCAGGTGCCAGGGACAGCCCGCACGCACCAGGTAGCGCACGGCATTGAAGACTCTTCGCAGGCTGTGCTCGCGCTGCGGGGCGTCCTCCTTCATCAGCGTCAAATAGGGAGCACAGAAGGCCCACTCCTCGTCGGTGACATCGCTCGGATAGGTCGTTTTGCCGCTGCCGGTTTTGTAAATCTTTTTTGCCATCCCAAGCCTGATGCATGATGGCAATTATAAAGTACAGAATTATTTATAAGCCAAAGTGCAGAATACGCTCTAACGATGCGCTGCAGCGCTCGTGCATGGCCTGACGCTCATGACGCGGAACGTGGATGACTTTAAGCACATCGTCGGGATTGATCTGGTGAATCCGTTCGAAGCCAAAGAGGACGCCTGATGCCTTCGATGGCGCCTCACCCTTCCAAATACCGCCGCAGTTTTTCTCGCAAATCCGTCCGGGCGCGAAAGAGGACGCTTTTCACCGCGGGGACGCTGAGATCCAAAATCTCGCCGATTTCCTCGTAGGGCATGTCGTCGTAGCGGCGCAAAATCACGGCCATGCGCTGGACGTCGGGGAGTTCGTCGATGGCGCGCTGGATGGCGGCTTGCATCTCTTCGTCGAGGAGGGCGGTGTCGGCGGGTTTTACGCCAGTGTCGGTGAATTGCTGCGGGCGGTCGCCGTCGTCGAGCGCGGCGTCGAGCGACTTGACGGGGTGGCGCTTGCGGCGTCGCGTTTCATTGAAGACGAGGTTGCGCGTGATTTTGTAAAGCCACGTCGTCACCTTCGCGGTCGGCTGCCAGCGCGGCGCGCTTTTCC